>JAXGNA010000009.1:0-87463 GCA_040768245.1 Methanomassiliicoccales archaeon
GCCTCCAGGAGCGCCAGCACGACCGTTCTCGGATGGGGCGGGCAGCCGGGGATGAAGATATCCACCGGCAGCGCCTCGGCCACTCCGTTGCCGGAAGCGTAAGTTCCCCCGAAAGGCCCTCCGGATATGGCGCAGGTGCCCATGGCCGCCACCAGGCGCGGCTCCGGGGCCGCGCGATACGTTTTCAGCAGCGCCGGCAGCATGTTCCTGGTCACCGGGCCGGTGACCAAGAGCATATCGGCATGCCTGGGCGAGGCCACGAACTTGATCCCGAAGCGCTCCAGGTCGTAGATGGGGTTCGACAGGGAGTTCACCTCCACCTCGCAGCCGTTGCAGGAACCGGCGTCCACCTCCCGGATGTTGAGCGACCTGCCAAGCACCTTCCGGGCCTCCTCCCGCAGCTGCAGCTTGAGCTCGGGTAGCGGTACGTTGCGGCGGAGCACCAGTGAGGAGCGCTGTGAGACCGCCGGCACCTCCGCCGAGAAGGAGATGGCGTCCCTGGGGCAGACCGGAACGCAATCCCCGCAGAACAGGCATTTGGCGGCATCCACGCTCCAATCCCCCTCGATGGAGATGGCCGAGGCCGGACAGGCGGCGACGCACTCGCCGCAAAGGTCGCAGCGGTGGTCGGCCATGGGGGCGCGGGTGCGGCCGGCCTGCTGCAGGAGCGTCAGCTCCTCGGTGACCACCCTCTTGTCCCGGACCCTCCTCTCGATGATGTCTAGCATGGTAACCCCTACAGATCGTTCCCCGCGTACGACAGGTTGTAGCTCTTGTTGATCAGCGGGAAATCTGGGACTATGTTCCCCAGCACCGCCCTCTCCATGGTCGGCCAGTTGCAGAAAGAGGGGTCCCGCACCTTGTACCTGACTATTTTCCCCTCCTTGAAGTGAGCACAGTGCGCCAGCTCCCCGCGGGGCGCCTCCACCAGGCCCAGCCCGAAGCCTTCGGGCGCGGGCACCTCGGAGCGAAGTTCCCCCTCACGCAGATGGTCCAGGCACTGCTTGACCATGCTTATGGACTCCCGCACCTCCTCCACCTTGACGGTGAGCCTGGCCAGGACGTCTCCCTCCCGGCGCACTGGCACCAGGAAGCCCAGCCGCCCGTAGGCGCCGTAAGGGAAGTCCCTCCGTGTGTCCCGGTCCCAGCCGGAGGCCCGGGCCACCGGTCCGGTGGCCCGCAGGTCCTTGGCCATCGGTAACGACAGAACACCGGTGGTCTCCACCCGGTCCAGGAAGGACGGCGCCCCCTTCAGGGAGTCCACCAGGGGCTCGAAGGCCAGCCCGAGCTCGACCATCGCCCCTTCCAGCAGGTCCTTCTGTTCCTGGTCCAGGTCCCGGGCCGCCCCGCCTATGGCCACGGCGCCCCAGAGCAGCCGGTGACCGGTCAGCCTGGCGTTCAAACGGAGCATGCGTTCCCTGAGCGCCGAGGCCTCCGCGGCCGGAACGGCGAAGGCCACGTCGGTGGCCATTCCTCCTATGTCGCCCAGGTGGTTGTATATCCGTTCCATCTCGGCATAGATGCAGCGGAGCAGCTGCGCCCTTTCCGGGACGGGGTTGGCCATCTCCACCGCCTGGCAGAAGGCCAGGGCATGGGCCACGCCGTTGTCCCCGGATATCCTCTCCACCAGGCGCAGCGCCCGATTCAGGGGGCAGCCTTCCAGGGACCTCTCCACGCCGCGGTGAACGTAACCCAGGCGGACCTCCAGGTTGAGGATCGGCTCGCCGGCGGTGGAGAAACGGAAATGTCCTGGCTCGATCACCCCGGCATGGACCGGACCGACCGGCACCTCCAGTATCCCCTCGCCCTCCACCTTTCGGTAGTGATGGGGCTCCCCGGTGAAGGGGACCTTGGCCGCCTTGTCGAACGAAGGCGACAGGGGATGAGCGCGCCTGGGCCACTCGTGCAGATGCAGCGGGCGGGGGTCGGGGTGGTCCAGGGGGACGACGCCGCTCATCTCCATCATCTCCCGCTCGTACCAGTTGGCGGCCGGCACCTCCGGGGTGAGAGAGGGGTACCCCTCCCCTTCCAGCACGCTCTCCAGCACCACGATCCCATGGCGGGGGACCAGCACCAGGGCCATGACCTTGTTCTCGCCCGGGACATGGTATAGGCTGGACAGCTCGCCCTCCTCCTTGCGGACCAGGTGGGAGACCAGCGGACGAAGCAGGTCGTCCGGGACCGAGAGATGCAGCCGGCCGTTCCTCTCCTCGTACCCGAAGGGAGGGAATGGCAGTGAATCCAGAAGCTCGACGTTGTAGTACCTCAAGCGCTCACCCCGAACAGCTCCACGACCGCGCCCAGGGCGTCCGACATGACCTCCGGAAGGAACAGCCCCAGCAGCAGTATCGCCGTCGCCAGGACCAGCATCGGCAGCAGGCGCAGCTTTCCTATCTCCCCGTCCGGCAGTCCTTCCTGCGGCCTCCCGGAGACCATACCGAAGACGCGGTAGGTCATCCCGGCGAAGATCATGACGATCAGCGCTATGAACAGCCCGGCCACCAGGTAATCCCCCTGGGCCAAGGCCCCGGATATCACGAACAGTTCGCCGATGAATATGGCGAAGGGCGGCGACCCGGCGATGGCCGCTCCCCCCAGCACCAGCAGGGCGGCGGTGGCCGGCATGGTCTTGCCCAGCCCCTTTATCTCCTTCATCTCCCGGGTGCGGTACTTCTGTATGACGTTCCCCGCCCCGAAGAACATCAGGGTCTTGGTGAGGGAGTGTGCCAGTACGTGGAAGACCGCGCCGAAGACCGCCAGCGGTCCTCCTATGCCGAAGCCCAGGGCGATTATGCCCATGTGCTCCACGCTGGAGAAGGCCAGGAACCGCTTGAGGTCTCGGGAGGTCAGGATGAAGGCGGTGGCGATGGCCAGCGACAGCAGCCCGAAGAAGAGGAGCAGCGAAGAGGAGAAGCCGGGCACCGCCTCGCTAGCCAGGATATGCACCCTGAGCACGCCGTACATGGCGCAGTTGAGCAGTACGGCCGATAGCAGGGCGCTGATCGGCGTTGGCGCTTGGCTGTGGGCGTCCGGCAGCCAGGTATGCATGGGGGCCAGCCCGGCCTTGGTGCCCAGCCCTACCAGTATGAAGATGAAGGACACCTTGACCAGGGCGGGGTCCAGCTGGCCGGCGACCGAACGCAGGACCGACCAGTCCAGGGTGTCGGCGTTCTCCCCCAGCGCGCTCACCGAGGAGGCGTACAGGAGGATTATGCCCAGGAGCGCCAAGGTAATGCCGACCGAGCAGATGATGAGGTACTTCCAGGAGGCCTCCATGGCCTCGCTCTTCTTGTAGAACCCGACCAGGAAGGCCGATACCAGCGTGGTGCCCTCCACGGCGATCCACATCAATCCTAGGGAATCGACCACCACCACCATGAGCATGCTGAAGGCGAAGAGGTGCAGCAGCACGTGGTAATAGCGCAGGTCCTTGAGATTGACCTCGCCCTCCTTGCGATCGTGCTCCAGGTACTGCACCGAGTACAGGCTGACCAGGGCGGTTATGGTCACGATCACCACCATGAAGAGGCCGGACAGCGGGTCCAGGTACCACAGCCCTTTATCCACCGGGCCCTCGAAGAAGGCCTGGTAGCAATAAGGGATGGCCACCAGGGCGGCCACCAGGGAACCGGCCACGCTGAAGATGTATATCGCCCTCTCGGAGCGGGAGAGGCCGCAGAGCAGCGCGGTGACCAATGGGACCAGAAGCAGAAGCTCGACCATCTTAACCCCTCAGCCTCCTCATGAATGTGGTGTCCAGCGTCTCGAAGGTCTGGTTGATGCGGTAGGCGAAGATGCCCATTATGAGCACGGCCATGAACACGTCGAAGAAGATGCCTATCTCCACGATCAGCGGCATGCCGTAGGTGGTGGATATTATACCGAGGAAAAGCCCGTTCTCCATCATCAGCAGGCCGACCATCTGGGTCATGGCCTTGCGGCGGCTGATCATCATGAACATGCCGATGAACACCACCGCCAAGGATATCGCCAGGCAGTTGCGGGTGACCGCCTCCGCGGAGGATATCAGCGGCTCCGTGACGTAGTAAGCAACGATGACCAGCCCGCCAGAGATTAGCAGCGAGGCGGGTATGCCCACCAGCGGCTCGATCTCCCTTCGGACCTTGAGGCGGTCTATGGAGTACATCAGGAAGCGCGGGATGACCACTCCCTTCACCACCAGGGTCAGCGCCGCCACGATGTAGATGTGCTCGGAACCGGTATAGTGCGCCAGCACCACCGAGATGGCCGCCAGCATCATCGATTGGAAAGCAAAGGAGCGGACCAGCTGCCCCATGCGGGTGCTGGCCATGACCAGCAGAGACACGAGCAGTATGGCCGCGGCCAGGAAGTTTATGGTGTCGATGCTCAGCAGGTCGGCCACGCGTTCACCTCACAGAATGTAATAGGACATCACCGCCAGCAATGACAACGTGAAAGAGATGGTCAGCAGGTTGGGCAGCCGGAACAGGCGCATCTTGGCCATGACCGATTCGACCAGGGCCACGCTCACGGACAGGAACAAAAGCTTCAGGGCGATGGACCCCACCCCGATGGCTATCTCCCCGGCCCCCGTGCCCAGGGCTATGCCCCAGGGGAAGAAGACGTTGCACAGGATGACCATGAACATGGTCAGCCGGACATAGGAGGCCATCTCCATCATGGCCAGTTCCCTTCCCGAATACTCCAGCAGCATGCCCTCGTGGACCATGGTCAGCTCCAGGTGGGTGGCCGGGTTGTCGAAGGGCACCCGGGAGTTCTCGGCCATCAGCGATATGAATATGGCGGCCGAGGCCAGGAACAGGGTCGGGGAGAGACCGTTCAGTCCCAGCCTGGCGAAGTGGTCCGATATGGCCGAGAGGTCGGTGGTGCCGGAGATGGCCGCGACCGAGAAGATGGAGAGCAACAGCGTAGGCTCCACGATGGCCGATATCATCAGCTCCCGGCTGCTGCCCATCCCCCCGAAGGAGCTTCCTCCCTCCAGACCGCCCAGGACCATCATGAAGCGGAAGAGCCCGAGGACGTAGATCACCGCCACCATGTCCCCCACGCCGCCGGAGGGGCCGGCGGTGAACACCGGAACCATCACCGCCAGGCATACCATGGCCCCCAGGCAGACGTAGGGGATCATGAGGAACAGCCAGGAAGCCTCGTTCGAGGCCACGGTGGACTTGCGCAGCAGCTTCCAGATGTCCCGGTAAGGCTGGAGCACGCTCGGACCCTGACGGCACTGCATCCAGGCCTTGACCTTTCTGATGACCCCGGTGAGCAGCGGGGAGAGGAGGAGGATGAACAGCACCTCGATCAGGTTCAGCAGAAGGTCGATCAGCTGCATGGGTTCACCTCAGCACCACCAGGAGGATTATCAGGGTGATCATCAAGTAGGCAAGGTAGGCCTGTATGCTTCCGCTCTGCATCCGCTTGACGCGCATGGCCACCGCGATGACCCCGGAGGTCAGCGGCCTATAGATGTGCAGAACGAAGAGCTCGGGAAGCTCCTGCTCGAACCGTACCGCCCGTATGTACTGGGAGGGACGCAGCTCCTCCCGGACCTCGGTGCGCGGGCGGTAGACCTGCTGGAACACCCTGAGCAGCGGCTGGGAGAAACCGGTGGGGGTGTACTGGGTCCGGCGGTCTAAGGGGGTCCCGCAGTCCCAGGTGTCGCTCCGGACCAGCTGTCTCTTTCCCAGGGTCCGCAGGACCAGGAAGACCGCTAGGATCGCCACGGCCAGAAGGGCGCTCAATCCCAGCGGGTTGAGGCCGCCCTGGTGCAGGAAGTTGATGCTGAGCCCATCGATGACCTGGACCCCGGCCGCCCCTACCAACGGGGAGACCGCGGAGGTGAGCTCTTCCAGGAGGGGGAAGGAGGCCACGCCCAGCAATAGGCAGAGCGCGGCCAAGGGGACCAGTGGGAACAGCTCCACCCGTTCCAGGGGGCGGGGGTGGCAAGCCCCATTGGAACGCGGGCGGCCCAGGAAGGTGAAGCCGTAGAGGCGCAGGTAGGCCGCGGCGGCGATGGCCGTACAGAGCGCCATCACCGCTATGGCCAACGGCAAGGCGATCCGGACCAGCGGATCGACTATGGGCTCGGCGTGCATCAGGGACTTGAACATCGCCCACTCGGAAACGAAACCGGAGAAGGGCGGGAGGGCGGCCACCGAGAGCGTCCCGAAGAGGAAGGCGGCGGAGAGGCCGGGCATCGTCCGGGCTAGACCGCCAAGCTTCTCCAGGTCCCATTCCCCGGCCGCCCGACGGACCGTTCCCACGCCCATCAGCAGCAGCGCCTTGAAGACCGTGTGGTTTATCAGATGGAACATGGCGGCCATGATGGCGAAGGCCGCCGGCTCCGCCGCCCCGTAGGACTGGAAGAGCATGGCCGCACCGAGAGTGAGCAATATCAGACCCATGTTCTCCATGCTGGAGAAGGCCAGGACCCGCGAGCCGTCCCTCTGCACCAGAGCCTGCCAGGCCGCCCAGAGGGCGGTTATCGCCGCCAGGCCCATGATGGCCAGGGAGAGAACGTGCTGGTACCCCACCCCGACCATGTCGAAGACGACGCGCACCAGGACGAGCACGGCCACGTTGGAGGCGGCCGTGGAGAGCAGGGCGGTGACGGTGGAGGGGGACCGGCTGTAGAGGTCGGGCATCCAGATGTGGAAAGGCAACAGGCCGAGCTTGCTGCCGAACCCCAGGAAGACCATGACGATCACGACCGCCGAGGAGGCCGCGCCGAGCGACGAGGAGAGACCGTGCATCTCGCTGAGCCGGACCTGACCGGAGGAGATTGACAGGAACGCCAGGGCGGCGATGATCAGGGCGGCCCCGAAGTGGGTTATCGCCAGATACTTCCAGCCGGCCGCGGTGTCCTGGTCCTCGCGGGAGCCCCAGGCCCCTAGGAAGGAGGTCAATGACATCGCCTCCCAGGCCACCAGGAGCAGGAGCACGTGATCGGCCACCATGGCCAGGAGCACCGAGAGCACGAACAGGTTGAAGAGCGAGGCGCCCCGGGAGGTTATACCCTCCCTGGAGAACAGGGAGTACATGGCCACGCAGGCGAAGGTGAGCGAGGTTATGAGCAGCACGAGCGCGCCCAGCGGGTCCAGGCGAATGGCGTAATCGCCCATGGCCGAGGGAAGGTCGAGGACGAAGGTCGAGGTGCCGTTCAGAAGGACCAGCACCGACCACAGGGCCGCGCTGACCGCCGAGGCCGCCGAGCACAGATAGCTGAACACCCGGTGACCTTCGCCCCTCATCAGGAGCGCCAAGGCTGCTCCCAGCAGGGGCAGGGATAGCATCAGGGCGGGCAGTACGGCTGACAACATGGGAAAGGCCTCAATGAGCTAAGGACGAGAAGGAAATGGGCATCATCGCCTCTTAAGGTGCTCGATGGGCGGCGCACTCTAGGAAGTATCTTAAATATTTCCATTTGACCAAAAATTCTTTAACGATGCCGGGGAAGGAACTGGCAAAAGCATTATCAGACCTCCCTGCCATTTTCCGTCCGGGGAACTATGGCGGAAAGCGTCGACGTCCTGGGCATTTTGGCGGCAGCGCGGCAGATCGAGGAGTTCGGCATCGAGTTCTACCGCCGATTCAGCGAATGCGTGAGGGACGAGAACGGCGCCGCCCTGCTGCGGGGATTGGGAAGGGACGAGGAGCAGCACAAGGAGCACGTGGAAAGGGAGATGCGCCGGTTGTCCCCGGATATGGACCCGGCGAAGGTGAGCCCGGGGCGATCGCTGCTGGGCATCGTGCCGGAGAAGGCCTTCCCCTTCCCCCCGGACCGATGCATGACGTTGGAGGACGAGGTCAAGGCCCTCGAGATCGGTATCCAGGTCGAGGTGTCCTCGGTCAAGATGTATCGCGGCGCCGCCCTGCTGGTCGAGGAACCGGGGGTGAAAGGGCTGTTGGAGAAGCTGACCGGTATCGAGGAAGGACACCGCAAGCTCTTGGAGGAGAGCATGCAGCTTCTGCGGGACAAGGGCGCATGGTACGGATATTCCCCGATATTGGAGGGGTGAACGCCCCCTCGGCGGAAGGTCCATTATAATTATTGATTATGAATTATTTTTATTCGTGGCCATCTTAGGCCATCACGATGGATGAGCTGAAAAAACTTTAATACCCGTTGGACATGCATACAGCACAATCTAAACGGGGTTGGCAATGCCAATCCTCCTCACTGGGGCTCAGAGGTATCGCAATGGTCAAATTACCGAACATCGACAGAGAGGTTCAAGCTTGCCTTCAATGCGGCTACTGCATTCGCACCTGCGAAACGTGGAGGCAGACGCCTTGGGAGTCCGTCACCCCCCGGGGCAAGGTCTTCTACATCTCCCAATTGGGAAAGCGCACCGCCATAGACAAGCTTCTGGGCCGCAAGGTGGAGATCGATGACGAGTTCGTGGAAGCGCTCTACATGTGCACCACCTGCGCCGCTTGCGCCAGCGTGTGCCACGTGGGCATCGACTTCGCCGAGTTCTGGGAGAAGGTCCGGGAATGGTGCATAGACAACGGGCACGGCCCCATGCCTGCCCATGTGACCATCCGGGAGCGCCTGGAAGAGGGAAGGAACCCCTACAACGAGCCGATGGACAAGCGGGGGGCCTGGTATCCGGCCGTCCCCAAGGCCGAGAACCCGGACGTGGTGTTCTTCGCTGGCTGCACCGCCTCTTACCGCATGCAGAACCTGGCCAAGGCCAGCGTGATATTCCTTAACCGTTGCGGCGTGTCCACCAACATCATGGAGGGGGACGAGTGGTGCTGCACCTCGCCCGCGCTTAGGACCGGCCAGACCGGACTTACCTACCGCTTCGCCGAGCATACCATCAGCACCGTCGAGCATATGGGGGCCAAGGCCATGGTCACCGCCTGCGCCGGCTGCTACAAGACCACCGTGCACGATTACGGCAAGTTCTACGCCCACCCCACGTTCGAGGTCTTCCACTTCGCCCAGTACGCCAACAAGCTGCTGAAGGAGAAGAAGGTGAAGTTCACCAAGGAGCTCAAGGCCAAGGTCACCTACCATGACCCCTGCCACCTCGGGCGCCACGCCAAGGTCTACGACGAGCCGCGCGAGGTCATAAAGTCCATACCGGGCGTGGAGTTCATCGAGATGAAGAACATCCGGGAGAACTCCAGGTGCTGCGGTGCCGGCGGCGGATACAAGAGCCAGTACAACGACATGGCCATCGCCATAGCCATCGAGAGGGTCAAGGAGGCCGTGGACACCGGAGCGGACATCTTGGCCACGACCTGCCCGTTCTGCGTGCTCAACATGACCCAGGCGGCCAAGAAGATCGGGGCCAAGATAAAGGTCATGGACGTCTCCGAGATGCTGGCCATGGCCACCGAGCCCGAGGCCCCGGCCGAGCCGGCCAAGCAGTGAACCTTTTGATCAAAACCCTTTCCCTTCTCTCATTTTTCATTGACGCCGACAGGCTGGGTGCCACATGAACCAAGACGAGCCCACTGCCATCCGCGCCGCGCAATTCCTTCGAAGGGGATACCAAGGACTGGTCACCGAGGACTTCCGGGCCTACCTGAAGAAGTGGATACCACTATCGGTGCTCATCGGCCTCCTCGCCGGACTGGGGGCGATGGCCTTCCAGTGGCTGCTGATGGGCGTGTGGCACGCCTCTTACGAGGTGACCGAGCTCCCCTGGTACCTGCGCCTGTTCCTGCCCGCCGCGGGGGGATTGCTGGCCGGGCTGATCATCTCCAGGCTATCCCCGGAATCGGCCGGAGGCGGTACTGGATATGTCATCGAGGCCATCCACCACAAGGGAGGGAAGGTCCCGCCCCGCTCAGGACCGTACAAGATCGTGGTCTCCGCCCTGACCATAGGCACGGGAGGGAGCGGGGGCCGGGAAGGCCCGATCATGCACATCGGGGCGGCGGTGGCCTCCTTCTTCGGAGACCGGCTGAGACTGAGGAAGGGAGACATGCGAACCTTCGCCATCGCCGGGGCGGCGGCCGGTCTTTCCGCTGTGTTCAGGGCGCCTCTCGGAGCGGCCATATACGCCATCGAGGTCCCTTACAAGAACGATCTGGAACCGGGGGCGGCCATACCTTCCATGATCGCCAGCGTGGTCTCCTACCTGGTCTTCGTTTCCTTCAACGGCTACGAACCGCTCTTCGAGGCGCCGGCCATGAGCACGGACCTGAACCTGACCATCGTGATGGCCATCGTGCTCCTGGGCGCCGCGATCGGCCTGGCTGGAAGGCTTTTCATCTTCACCATGCATACCACGGAACGGCTTACCGCGCGCAGCCGCCTCCCTTTGGCCGCGAAGATCATGTACGGAGGGCTGCTGGTGGGCTGCATGGGCCTCTTCGTCCCGGAGGTGCTGGGACTGGCGGAGGACGAGATCGCCATGCTGGTGGAGGGCTCGATGACCTCCATCGGCTTCCTGCTCCTGCTGTTCCTGGCCAAGATGGTGGCCACCAGCCTTACCGTGGGGAGCGGTGGCAGCGGGGGCGTCTTCTTCCCCTCGCTGATGATGGGCGGGGCCCTGGGAACGGCCTTCGCAATAATGCTGGACCTCGCCCCTCTCCCCCTGTTCGCCATCGCCGGCATGGGGGCCATGATGTCCGGCGTCTCCAAGACCCCCATCGCCGCCTCGGTCCTCATGGCCGAGGTGGTGGGCGGATACGCGGTCCTGATCCCGGTCATGCTGGCCTCGGTGATCGCCTACATCGTCACCGGGGACCAGACCCTGTTCAGGAACCAGGTGGCCAGGCGTCCGTTCCTTTACGACCCCGCCGCCCTGGACGAGGTGCCGGTGGAAAAGGTAATGAGAGGGGACCCTATCACCCTGACCCCCGAGATGAGCGTCGCTCACGCCCGGGAAGGGACCCTGATGGAACCGCACTACCTTTACCCGGTGGTCGATGACCGGGGAAAGGTACTGGGCGTGGTGCTCAGGGAGGAGCTCGAGGGCCATGAGGACCCCGGGGAACGGGTGGAGATGCTCATGGTCAGGCATTTCGAGAAGGTCAGGGCCGGTACTTCGGCCTATCAGGCCTTCGAGGACATGAACACCAAGCAGATATCCCGGATGCTGGTGGTGGGGAATGACGACGGGATACTGCTGGGAACGCTGACCAGGATCGACCTCATGGAGTACCTTGAACACAAAGATGAGGAACATCGGCTATACTGAACGGTAAGCAAATGGTATTCGAACTGCTGGACCCCCGCATCCGCAGGGTGCTGGAGGACAAGGACATCAAGGAGCCGACCGGAGCTCAGAGCGAGGCCATACCTCCGGTGCTGGCCGGGGAGAACGTTCTCCTGGTCGCACCGACCGGCATCGGAAAGACCGAGGCGGCCATCCTGCCCTTGCTCCACCAGCTGATCAATACCCCTGGGAAAGGGGTCCGCCTTCTCTACATAACCCCGCTCCGAGCTTTGAACCGGGACATGCTCAAGCGGCTGGAGGAGTTCGGGGAGGCCCTCGAGCTGCGGGTGGCGGTGAGGCACGGGGATACCTCCCAATCGGAACGTCAAAGGCAGTCCAAGTTCGCTCCTGACATACTGATCACCACGCCGGAGACCTTGCAGGTCATGTTCACCGGCAAGAACCTGCGGGCGCATCTGTCCAACGTCCGCTACGTGGTGGTGGACGAGATTCACGAGCTCGCGAACGACGAAAGGGGGGCGCAGCTGTCCATTGCCTTGGAACGAGTTGTCGAGCTGGCCGGCGAGTTCCAGCGCGTTGGTCTCTCGGCCACCGTCGGCTCGCATCAGGAGGTGGCCAATTACCTAGGCGGCGTCGGTCGTAAGGTGCGCATAATCCGGGCCAAGGTGACCAAGGAGATGCGCATCGGGGTGCAGTGCCCCGAGGTGGTGGAGCAGGACAAGGACCTGGCAGGGACGCTGCAGAGCGATCCGCAGCTGATCGCCTGCATGAGGCGGGCCAAGGAGCTCATAGAGAAGCATAACTCGACGCTTCTTTTCGTCAACACCAGGGACACCGCGGAAGCGCTTGCCGCCCGGTACCACATCTGGGACGAGAAGTTCAACGTCGGCGTGCACCACGGCTCGCTGAGCAAGGAGACCAGGGTGGAGATGGAGGACGACTTCAAGAACGAGCGTCTGAAGGGGCTCATCTGCACCTCGTCCCTGGAGCTGGGCATCGATATCGGCTCCTCCGATTTCGCCATCCAGTACAACTCCCCCCGCCAGGTATCCAGACTGGTGCAGCGCATGGGTCGGGCCGGGCACAAGATCGGCCGGAGATCGGAAGGCGCCATCATCGCCTCCACCCCGGACGAGGTCGCGGAAAGCCTGGTGGTGACCAGGATGGCCATGGCCGAGCGCTACGAGCCGCTGCTGGTCCGTCAGGACCCCTTGACCGTTCTAGCCAATCAGCTGGTGGCCATGGCCTCGGCTGGACCGGTGCCTATAGAGAAAGCGTACGCCATCGTCCGCCGCTCCTATCCCTTCCGGGAGCTGAGCAGGCAGAAGTTCGAGACGGTGCTGAAGCAGATCGCGGAGATCGGGCTGGTCTTCATCAATGGGGACGAGTACAAGCGCTCCGGTCGCGGCCGGAAGTACTTCTACGACAACATCTCCATGATCCCGGACGAGAGAACGTACCGCATAAGGGACATCGGCTCGCGCAAGATCGTGGGGACCCTGGACGAGAGCTTCGTCATATCGTTCGCGGAACCGTTCGCCACCTTCATCACCCGCGGGCGGTCGTGGCGCATCGTGGAGATAATGGACGACGAGCTGCTGGTGGAACAGGTCAAAGAGATCGGCTCCATCCCCTCCTGGGTGGGGGAGGACATACCGGTGCCCTTCGAGGTGGCGCAGGAGGTCGGCCGCATGCGCCGCGGTTACGACCGCGCGGCCTATCATGGCGATGCCTCCACCTACAAGACCCTGGACGGGTATCTGGACGAGCAGCGGGAGAAGTTCCCCATGCCCACCGACCAGCGGATCACCCTGGAGGTCGGGAAAAAACTGGCCATCCTGAACATGTGCTTCGGCAGCAAGGTGAACGAGACCATCTCCAAGATGCTGTCCGTGCTTCTCTCCGCACGCCTGGGGGAGAGCGTGGCCGTGACCACCGATCCATACCGGGTGATCATCGACCTGCCGAGGGACGTGGCACCTTCCACGATAGTCGATACCTTGCGCTCCATCAACGCCTCGGCGGTGGAAAGCCTGATCCGACTGGTCATGAGGAACTCCAGCCATATGCGCTGGCGTTTCGTCTTCGTCGCCAAAAAGTTCGGCGCGGTGGAGAGGGACGCCGATTACCGCAACGTCAGCTTCGCCCGTCTGGTCGAGGCGTACGAGAGCTCCCCCCTGATGCAGGAGACCATAGACAAGGTGCTGTGGGAGGACTTCGACGTGCGGCGGACCGTCCAGGTCATCCAGGCCATCGAGTCCGGGGAGATCGACATCGCCATCTGCGGCCTTTCGCCCATCGGCCGCGCGGGGCTCTCGCAGTCCAAGGAGCTCATCACCCCGCAGCGCGCCGACCACTCCATACTCATGGCGCTCAAGAAGCGCCTGGAGGAGGAGAGCCTGCACATGTCCTGCCTGAACTGCGGCTCCCAGTGGCGATTGAAGGCCAAGGAGGCCGGCCGGTTCATCGTGTGCCACAGCTGCGGCGGGCAGATGATCGCCGCCCTGAACGGGTACAACCGGGACACCATCCGGCTGGTCAAGAAGAAGGAGCTCAAGGAAGAGGAGGAGAAGGAGGTGAGGCGCCTGTTCAAGAACGCCTCGCTGGTCCAGAGCAAGGGCAGGAAGGCCATGATGGCCTTCGCCGGGCGCGGCATCGGGGCGGACACCGCGGCCCGCATACTCTCGAGCTTCAGCGACAGCGAGGAGGAGCTGCTGCGGGACATCCTCAACGCGGAGATAACCTACGCCAGGACCAAGCGGTTCTGGGATTAGCGCGAGCGGACCGGATTGCGCAGGGTCCCCACCCCGTGCACGGTCGCCTCTACCACATCGCCAGGCCTCAGCGGACCGACCCCGCTGGGCGTTCCCGTGGCGATGACATCGCCCGGCTCCAGGGTCATGAACCTGGATATGTAGGAGATGAGCTTTTCCGGGGGGAATATCATCTGGGCGGTGTTCCCCTTCTGCCGGAGCTCGCCGTTCACCCGCAGCTCCAGGTCCAGCGAATGGAGGTCCGGGACCAGCTCCAGCGGTACCGGCGCGCCCAGGGGGGCGAAGGTGTCCATGCCTTTGGCCAGCGCCCAGGGCAGACCGGCCTTGCGCGCCGCCGACTGGACGTCCCGGGCGGTCACGTCGTTGAGTACCGTGGCGTGGGAGATGTGGGAGAGGGCGTTCCCCTCCTCGATCTGCTTCCCGCCCTTCCCAACTATCAGGGCCAGCTCCACCTCGTGATGCACCGCCCCTATACCCTCAGGGATGATTATCGCCTCCCCGTCCGAGATCATGGCGGTGGACGGCTTGATGAAAAGCACCGGCTCGGCCGGCTCGTCGGACCTCATCTCCCGGATGTGCTCCCGGTAGTTCTGGCCGACGCAGACTATCTTGCCGCAGCGCATGGTCAGCACTTGTCGTTGGCCTCGGCCACGGTCTCCAGCTTGAATATGGCCCCGGTGCCCTTGAGGGTGAGGTGAACCCGGTCCGCCAGATATATCGCGTCGTCCAGGGTGGCCTTCTTGTCCCACTTGAACATGCCGTCGTAGTTACCGGTGGTCGGCTCGAAACCCATGTTGTGCAGGGCGTCGAAGATCTCGGACGGCCGGCGACCATCGGAATCGAACATTATGGTGATGTAGGTCAGCATCGCCTCTACCATGACCATGGCGAAATAAAAAACTTAGCCGCTCTGGTCCTCTGGAGATTTGCCGAATCCCTTGGCAACGACGTAGATCTCGGAGCTGCTGGAACGGGACGCCTGCGGGGAATAACGCTTCACGGCGGCGAAGTGCCTCTGCACCTCGGCCAGCAGGTCCCGGCTCATGTCCCCCTCGAACATCTTGAACACCAGCTTGCCGTTCTTGGATAGCGTGGCCAGGGCGAAGGACAGCGCCATCTCGCACAGCTCTATGGAGCGGGCGTGGTCCATGGAATAGCTGCCCGAGATGTTCGGCGACATGTCCGAAAGCACGACGTCCACGTGCCCGTTGGTAAGGGTCAGGAGCTCCTCGCGGACCTCTGGTTTTCGAATATCCCCCTTGATGGTGCGCACGCCTTCCAGGGGCTCGATCGGCTGCAGGTCCACGCCGACCACGATGCCTTTGGGGCCCACCCTTTCCGCCGCCACCTGCAGCCATCCGCCCGGGGCCGCGCCGAGGTCCACCACGGTCATGCCCGGCCTGAACAGGTTGAAGCGGTCGTCGAGCTGCATCAGCTTGAAGGAGGCCCGGCTGCGGTAATCCAGCTGCTTGGCCTTCCTGTAATAGTAATCGCGCCTGCGCTCCTGCATCCAGTTCTTGGACATGCTGATTCGCCCAAGCCCTTGCAGGATAAAAAACCATTGCCCGACCGATTCTATTTTATCAGCAGGTGAGATTCAGCATTGGGAACGGAAATGAAGGATAAAGAGTGGACCTACGCCAAGGCCGGGGTGGACATAGACCGCAAATCGCAGGCCATATCGGCCCTAGTAGGCCACCTCAAGTACCGGCGCACTGGGAAGGGCAAGATGATCGACCTTCCGGGACAGTTCACCGGGCTCATCGACATGGGGGACCATATCCTCACCCTGGCCACGGACGGGGTCGGGACCAAGCTGCTGGTGGCCGAGGCGCTCAACAAGTGGGACACCGTGGGCATTGACTGCATGGCCATGAACGTCAACGACACCATCTGCGTCGGGGCGGAGCCGATAGCCTTCGTCGATTACATAGCGATAGACGAGCCCCGGCCGGAGATAACCGACCAGATCGGGAAAGGCCTGAACATCGCCGCCGAGATGGCCAACGTGGACCTCGTCGGCGGAGAGGTGGCGGTACTTCCTGAGATGGTCAAGGGGGTCGATCTCTCCGGCACCGCCCTCGGCCTTCTGGACAAGGGCAAGATGGTCACCGGGGCGGAGATCGAGGAGGGGGACGTGATCATAGGGATGAGGTCATCAGGGGTCCACTCCAACGGGATGACCCTGGCCCGCAAGGTGCTATCCTCGGCGGGCATCTCGCTTCACGACCAGGTGGACGGCCTGGACGGCAGCGTGGGGATGGAGCTGCTCACCCCGACCTACATCTACGTCCGCGACGTGCTCAAGGTGGTGGACGCGGTGAAGGTCACCGGCATGGTGGACGTGACCGGCGGGGGTCTGAAGAACTTCGTGCGTCTGAAGAAGGGGTTCGAGTACCGCATCACCGACCCCATCGAGCCGCAGCCGATATTCCAGGCCATACAGCGCATCGGCGGCGTCACGGACCTGGAGATGTACAAGACCTTCAACATGGGCATGGGCTACGGCATCGTCCTGAGACCGGAGGGCGTGGAGGAGGCCTTGTCCATGCTCAAGGGCAAGGCCGAAGTGGTGGGCGAGGTGGTCAAGGGGTCCGGCTGCGGGATCCCCCGGATCAAGGTCCATTACGATACCTACTAGTGCAGCAGGTAGGGAAGCCCCAGCAACAGCATCGGCAGCCCCAGGAAGGTGATGAGGAACAATGCCTGAGGGGACCCGTACCTCTCGGCCTTGGCCTTCCGATAGGGATGCAGGCGCCGGTCGTAGGACATGCCCCAGAACAGCGCGGCGGCAAGCCCGGCGGCCATGGCCCCCTGCAGGGACCAGAAATATCTGTATGACAGCAGGAACCCGATTATCAGTACCGCGGCCAGGGCCACCGCGTACGTCGTCCGGTTGGAACGGGATGGGTCCAGCAGCGCGGTGGCCGTCCAGGTGAGCGAGGTCAGGGCCAGGGCAGCGAAGGATATCGCCAGGACCAGCCCGTTGCCGGTCTCCCAGACCAGACCGGAGACTTCCTCGACCGGGAGCAGCAGGGAGAAGACCTCCGCCGCCGCCAGGTTGCCCAGGGAGACCGGGATGGATGTGCTTCCCCGCGCCCCGCTCAGGGAGAGCAGCAGCCAGAGGCAGGAGCAGGAGCCGATGAGGCCCGGAAGCCACATCAGTTGGGCAAGCCCCAGCTGTCTGCCATCCAGCTCCAGGACCGGCCCTCCCCAGAAGATCATGGGCAAGGATGAAAGGAACAAGAGGAAGGAGAGGGTCGACCACCCCCAAACTCGTGACCTCAGCCGGCCGTCGTCCACGCTGGAGGAACGCCCCTGGAGCATCATTAAACTTACCACCTAATGATGGCGGAGGTGGTGCGCCAACGCCCCGGCCACCGCCCCCAGGGCGGTGCAGGTCTCCAGCGAGCGCCCGTCGAAGGTGATGTCCAGATGATGCTTGGCCAGCTCGCGCACCTCCTTGGGCACGCCCTTGGGGCCGGCACCGAAGATCAGGCATACGCTCTGCCCGTTATGGAGAAGTGAGGCCACCTCGCCCAGGGATATCTTCCTTTGCGGCTCCGGGTCGCAGGTGGTCAGGATCGCCAGACCGAGCTGAGGGGGAAGCCCCTTGGCGGGATAGGGAAAGCTCTGGAAGCGGCCTCTGGCGGCCAGCTCCTTGAGGTAGGAACCGTCCTCCCCGATGGAGGTGGTGGAGGCCACCCAGTCCGCCAGTTCCGTAGGCAGCCGGAGGTCCTCCGGGAAGGGGAAGCCCAGGGTGGCCAGGTTGAGATCGTAGGCCAGGGCCAGCGGTCCCGCCCTGGCCAGTATCCTGCGGTGGGCCTCCCGGAACACCCTAGGGTCGTAGGTGTTGTGTATGGCTATGGTGGCCCGGCCGGCCCTGCGCTCCATCTTCTCACAGGCCCAGAGGGGCCTTGGCCACCTTGGTCAGCATGTCGTCCTTCCAGGTGTACTTCAGCCGCTTGCGTCCCTTCCACACCCCGGACTGCAGGATGTAGCCGACCATCAGCGAGAGGCCGATGGAGGCCTCCACGTACGCCACGGACTTGTTGGCGTCGCGGTTGATCTTCCCCCAGGACTGCGCCTCCTCGAAGGTGCAGCCGCTGAGCCCGCCCCACTGCGGAGCGTCCTGGGTGATCTGGATGGCGTAGTGATGACCGCCCTTGTCGTGCCCGAGCGTCTCGCAGATCACCTCGGTCTGCTGGATATAGTTCTTGGGCACGCCTCCGCCGATGTAGATGACCGCGGTCTTGTCGGAATGGATCTTCAGCTGGGTGAGCTCCCAGTTGTCCCTGATGGGGTCGATGCGCATGAACGGTTCGTTGGCCATGCGCTTCTTGTAATAGAGACCGGTGAGGCCGATGCCTATGGACGAGTCGTTGAGCGCCGGAACGAACACCGGCACGCCGTACTTGGCGGCGTTGTAGAGTATCGAATCCTCGTCGTCAATGGCCTCGCCCAGTACCTTCATGAACTCCCGGCTGCTGTAGCCCCTCGGCTCCAGCTCGCCAGCGATGTTCCCGATGACCTCGTCGGTCTCCCGGAACTTGTCCTCGTCGACCAACGTGTCGTATATGCGGTCCACGAAGACCTCGCGCAGGGCCAGGTCGTCGCAGCGCGGCGAACATTTGTAATGGTTGTACCCCCTGGCCTGGTAGAAGTCCTGGTAGGGTATGGCGCCGATGGTGACTATGGCGTCCACTATGCCGAACTTGATCATATCGGCGATGACCTTGCGCAGGCCGGCGGCGACCAGCGGCCCGGCCAGCCCCAGGATGACCGTCGGACGGGACTTGTCCTTCAGCGCCTTCTCGTAGGCGATGGCGCAGGTGGCCAGGGCCCGGCTCTGGATGGATGAGTCCTTGTAGGCCTCCATCAGGTCCTTCACGGTCACGATCTCGTCAAAGTCAATCTGCTTGACCTTCTCCTTGAGAACATCCTTCTTGCTAACCAATTCAAACCCTCGCTGACATTTGAAGCTGAAGCTGTTCCGGTCAGGCCTCAGACGCGGCTCTTGACCTTCCTGGGCCGGCTGCAGATGGCGTAATCGTCCCCATCGAAGAAGACGTCTAGGTCGGGATTCTCCGCTTGGATCTCCTCGATCTTCTTCAAGACCTCGCGTAGCGTGAAATCGCTGTTGCGATCGATCTTGATGTGCACCCTCTTTTCCATCGACAGTCCTCTGGCCCAGTCCAAGCTCTTTCTTAGATGTAACGCTGAATATATAACTTTTTATCATCGAACGTTATTCCGGAGACCTGCTGGCCAGTCATCATGTTTTGCGTGGCGTCCGCACATGGTTCCGCATCCTCGGATCGCGCCCGATTAATTATACGTAATAAAAATATATATCAAAAGTATATTTATAGCAAGCTCGGTGATGGGGCCGCCAATGGGCCGCGGGAGCGACGGCATCAGGGCGGAAGGCACTAAAGGATTAAATATGGAACTGGACACTTTAATACGGTCGGTCACTGGATGAGGTTCTGGTAAAAGGATGCTGAGGGATAATGCCCGGGGACAAGGACAACGCTGAGGCCCGGACGGGGAAGGACGCTGCCGCCAAGGACAGCGTCGCCGCCGGATCGGCTGACATGGAACGTCTCAGCAAGTGGCTGGACGGGGACGGAGGGGGGTCCACGCTGCTCACCTGGCTGGGTGAGGGCGGCGACTTGGTTCCCGAGGACGAGCTGGCCGACCTAAAGGAACGGCTCGCCCGTTATGAGGGAGAGCTGGCGGCGGTCAGGGGACTGCTCGCCGCGGAGGGCGCCGGAGATTCCGATGGAAGCACAGTTCAGAGGGTCCAGGCGCTCATCGCCGAGAAGGAGCGGCTCGCAGAGGCGTCCAAGAACGTAAAGGAGGCCGGCCCGAACAACGGCCTCATGGAGAGCCAGGAGAAGGAGCTGATCGAACGCTACCACGCCGAGCTCAAGGAGAAGGAGGAGGAGTGGAAGCATGCTGGGGACGAGCTGTCGGCACGAAGCTCGGCCCTGGAAAAGGACCTTGCCAGGATCAAGATCGAGCTGAAGCTCAAGGACGACGAGCTGGCTGTTCTCCGCAACGGCGGAGGGACGGTCGGAGCCGACCTGCTGAACAAGCTGGAGGTCCTCCAGTCCAAGGAAAGGGAGTTCCTGACCCTGAAGAACGAGGCTGACGACCTGCGCATCAGGCTGAAGGAAAAGGAAGAGGAGCTGGACCGCATCCGCGAGGCCATCGCATACAAGGAGGACGAGCTGATCCGCCGCGAGGAGGATCTGATGTATCGCGAGAAGGTCTACACCGCGGAGCGGAAGAAGCTGGAGGAGATGAAGCGGGAGACCGGAGGACTGGAAGAGGCCGAGCTCATGAAGAAGCTGGAGGCCCTCAAGGCCGAGGTAGCCAGCAAGGAGGACGCCCTCCGGTCAAAGGAGAAGTACGTCTTGGCCAAGCAGGAGGAGCTGCGCCTGAGGGAACAGGGTCTGATCGAGGATGAGATCACCTATCGGGAGAAGGAAAGGGCGCTCGAACTGCAGGAGCGCAAGGTGAAGACCGGCATCCCGCGTCTGGACGACCTGCTGCTGGGCGGCATGCCCATTGGTTCCAACATCATGATACATGGCCCTCCGTTCATCGGCAAGGAGGTGCTGGCCAACACATTCCTGACCGAGGGGCTGAGAAAGGGCATCCCGGCCATCGTCGTGCTCACGGACAAGACGCCCAAGGACATCCGGGACGAGATGCGCTTCATCATGTCCGGTTACGAGGAGTACGAGAAGCTCGGTCTGGTGAAGTATGTGGACACCTACAGCCGGGCCATGGGAGGGGACGATGCCGACCCGTATACCACGTACATAGACAAGCCCAACGATCATGAGAAGATGGCCGAGGTGATCGAGACCACGGCCAGGCAGTTCAAGGAGAAGCACGAGTATTACCGGCTGCTCTTCCGTTCCGTGTCCACCCTTATCGCCTATTCGGACCCCAACGCCGCCTTCCGGTTCCTCAGCCCGCTGTGCGGACGACGCAAGAAGGACGAAGCGGTCTCCCTGTTCATTGTGGAGAAGGGGATGCACAGCGAGCAGGAGCTGCAGATGCTCGGCTCGATAATGGACGGAATGGTCGACTTCAAGGTGGACCAGCTGAAGACGTTCTTCTCAATAAAAGGGATAAGCGACGTGCAGTCCCGCGCCTATATCCGATATACGGCAACGAAGAGCGCGCTCACCATCGGCTCCTTCGCCCTGGACCACATCCGTTAGGCGACCTCGACCCCGTCGCTGGGCCGGACCTCGGGCTTCTTCTGCATGTTGATGCGCGGTATCGGGATCGGCGCGGGGAGCTTGATCTCCCTGGATATCAGCAGCGCGGTCACCATGCAGTTCGTGACTATCGCGTTGTGCACGGCGTTCGCGTCATCCAACGGCAGGTTGTTCTGGCGCCGCCATTCCTCCATGGCCTTGTCCCCCAGATCTGACACGTTCAGGTGACCTTCGATCTTGATGTATCCCATGCCGGTGTAGTTGGCTGTGAACCGATAATCGATCTGATAGAGCTCGCCCTCAAGTTTGGACACCTGAGTGATGGCGCTGTTGTTCTCTATCTTGACGTTCATGACCTTCTCCCCGCTCTTGGAGAAGCGCTTTGCCTCGATGGACGAGGTTTCGAAGGAACGGATCTGCATCGCGGCACCGAATCGGCGTCCGGATTTATAGAACATTGTTTCCATCATGAGATGGAAATATGGTGCCGCAGGCCGGGCTCGAACCAGCGACTTCAAGATTTCGATCCCCCGGGCTTGCGCCTTCGGGGACTTCAGTCTTGCACTCTCCCAACTGAGTTACTGCGGCTTAGCCCTCCCGATAATTGAGGACGATTAAATAATTTGCCTAGGAAAGCCCCCCGACCAGAGGAGGCGGGGGGCTTGGTCCCCCACAGCCCCTGGGGACAAGGCGCCCGACGGCGGCGTTCTCTGCCTGCCAGTCCGCACCCCACAAATTCTTTTTATTCGACATATTTATATAGTCAACAGCCCCTAAATCATCCAGGCGATTTTGAGGTAACCAGCATGGGGGAAGGTAAACGGGCTCGCGGACCTTTTAGCTCGTCAAGTAGGTCAAAGTTCATAAGGGAGGACCAGGAAGGCGTGGCCTCGACCATCGGCACGATAATGGCCCTCCTGGTGTTCCTGACCATAATCAGCATGTTCACCAACACCTACATCCCCATCTGGATGAAGGAGAACGAGAAGGACCACATGGAAGAGGTTCTCGGCCAGTTCGGTGACCTGAAGGGGAAGGTCGACACCCTGATCGTCAACGCCCAGGTGACCAAGCGCCCCACCATCAACATGTTCCAGCCCGTTAAGCTCGGTTCGGAGAGCATACCCGTGTTCACCTCGCCCACCGGAGGCTACCTCTATCTGAAGCCCGGGAATACGTACGATACGGGCGTGGTGGTGGACTTCCGTTATAATTACAGCGGTGCCGTCCAGGTCATTCATGAGGAGGGCGGGGGATGCGTGGAGTTCTACGGACCCAACCGATACTATGTACAGCAATGGTATGCTTATGAGAACGGGGCCCTGATGGTCTATCAGAAGGAAGGAATGGCTATGAGGGCCACTCCCTCCCTGGTCTTCACCCCCAACGCTGACGGGAGCGTGAACATCCAGTTCGACCAGGTGGACCTCATCGGGCGCAACGAGACGGTGGCCGGAATGGGAACTGCCGGGGTGGTCATCGACCTTATCTATCATGATTCCCAGGTGTACAGCATAAGCGGCGCCACTGGAGCGGAGACCGACGGGTCTTTGACCATCACCTTCACCACCAGATATAATGCGACCATGATCTCCTACATCGACGCGTTGGCCTTGGCGGCCGGACTGGAGAAGGGGGTCGGCAAGAACTATACACTGGTGCAGACGGTGCTCGAGGGCGGCAGCCGCCCGATATACTCTATCGCTTTGACCATACCGAGAACGAACGAGTTCACGCACAACAGGGCTTACGTGAACCTGGACCTGGAGTACTGAGGGGGCGAGGAAATGGAGAACGCTGCTAAAAGGACGGAAACGAAGGACGGTGGCTTCCGCACCCCTGACGAGGGAGACAAGGAGGAGAAGGACTGGGAGGAGATAACCATGGCCGAGAGGGCCAGGAACTCGTATCTCAAGCTCCTGCGGAGGATGGCCCCCAAGCGCGCCAGCCGCGTGCGGGTGCCGGTCAAGCCCGCCTCGGAAGCGGTGCGCCCCGGCTCGGCGGTGACCTTCGTCCCTCCCATCAACGACATCAACATCGAGGTGCTGGAGACCTATACGGTCGTCCCTGATTACGCGTACGTCCGGATCACGTTCAACAACGCCACCAGCGAATACCTCTACGAGGTGATCGAGCCCAGCATGAACCAGGAGGAGCAGGAGCTGTTGGACCTCATCAAGGACACCTTGCGCCGCACCCTAGGTTACGAGTGGGAGAAGCTCACCCGTCTGGATAAAGAGGAGTATCTGCGCGAGAGCGTGGACTCCTTCATCCGCACCAGGGGAGTGAAGGTGGAGAAGATCACCAAGAAGCGCATCGGCTACTACATCATCCGGGATTTCGTCGGTCACGGGGTGGTCGACGTACTGATGCGGGACGACCTCATCGAGGATATCTCCTGCGACGGCCACAACGTTCCGCTGTTCGTCTTCCACGGAAGGTGGGAGAGCATCCGTTCCAACATCATATTCAGCAACGAGGACGACCTGAACTCCTTCGTGGTCACCCTGGCCCAGCGCAGCGGGAAGCAGATATCCGTGGCCTCGCCCATACTGGACGGGACGACCCTGGAGGGGCACCGCATTCAGGCCACTTACTCGCGCGAGGTCACGACCAGGGGTTCAACGTTCACCATCCGCAGGTTCAAGAACAAGCCGTTCACCCCTACTGACCTGCTGCGCTACCGGACGGTGAGCCCGGAGATGATGGCCTACCTCTGGATAGGCGTGGAGAACGGCGAATCGATGATATTGGTCGGCGGAACCGCCAGCGGCAAGACCAGCGCCCTGAACTCCCTGGCCATATTCATCCCGCCGGGGGCGAAGATCGTCACCATCGAGGACACCCGCGAGATCAACCTCCCGCATGAGAACTGGATACCGGGGGCCACCCGTACGGGAGTGGGGGAGAAGGACAAGGACGGGCGTTCCGCCGGGGAGATCGACATGTACGACCTGGTGCGCGCCGCCCTAAGGCAGCGCCCCAACTACATCCTGGTGGGGGAGGTGCGCGGAAAGGAGACGTACATCATGTTCCAGGCCATGGCCACCGGCCACAGCACCTATTCCACCATGCACGCCGACTCGGTGAAGAGCATGGTGAACAGACTGGAGAACCCGCCCATCAACTGCCCCAGGATCCTGCTCACCGCCCTGCGCAACGTGCTGATACAGTCCCAGGTCAAGGTGGGGAACGAGATGGTGCGCCGCATGAAGCAGATCGTTGAGATAGTGGGCTATGAGCCGGAGACCAATGAGCTCATCACCAACACCGTTTACGAATGGGACCCGGCCACCGACCGCTTCCTGTTCAAGGGTCACGCATTCCTGTTCGACAAGATCATGGAGATGAGGTCGCTAACCAACGATGAGATGATGGCGGAGTTCGACCGCCGGGTGGAGGTAATCAACTACCTCCTGAAGAAGGACGTGCGCAACCACCGCGATATCTGGAACATCGTCAATTCCTATTACAAGGACCACGACGCCACCCTGGCCCGCCTGCGGGCCGACCTGGCGGCCATGGAGGTGAGCTGATGGCCGGAGAGACGGACCTGTTCACCCGCATGGACTCCACCAAGAAGTCCTATCTGCGCACCAAGAGCGCTGCGCCCAAGCACTCCAAGGACGCCGGCCCCCGGGTGGTCAAGCTGCCCGAGGGAGTGGTCCCCGATTACGTCAAGCTGACACCCTATCAGGAGTTCTGCTGGCGCACCATCGGGAAGGCCGTGGTGAAGCGCATGAAGCCGAATCCCCGCCTGGAGATGTCCCTCATGCAGGCGCATATGCGGCTGAGACCGGAGGAGTATACCGCGTACGTGTGGATGACCACGCTCATCGTGGGAGCGCTCACCGGAGTCCTGGGGGCCCTGTTCGGCGGCATCCTGATCGCCTTCCTGGAGATAGAGGCGAGCATGGTGGCGGTGGCCAGCGCGGCCATGATCGCCATGCCCATCGTACTGACCTATGTGGTGCTTGGTTCCATTCCAAGCTCCAGGGCCAAGACCAGGATGCGGGACATAAACAAGAGGCTCGGCGCGGCCATGAGCTTCATCTCGGCCATGGCCAGCGCGGACGTCAACATAGACATCATATTCAAGGAGCTGTCCCGCCAGCCCATCTACGGCGAGATCAAGAGCGAGGCGGAATGGATAACCAGGGACACGGAGCTGCTGGGAACGGACATATTGTCGGCCATAAGCAAGGCCGCCCAGCGCAGCCCGTCGACCCGCTTCCAGGAGTTCCTGCAGGGTGTGGTCACCACCTCCACCTCCGGAGGACAGCTCAAGCCGTACTTCCTGCAGAAGGCTGACCAGTTCGAGAAAGAGGCCAAGCTGGAGATGAAATCGCAATTGGAGACGCTGGGGCTGATGGCGGAGACCTTCGTCACCGTGGTGGTGGCCTTCCCCCTGTTCCTGGTGGTCATCATGGCCATCATGGCCATAGTCCCCGGGGCCGGAGGCAATTCGGACACCACCGTCCTGCTGCTGTACCTGGTGGTCGGGCTGATGATCCCCTTCTCCCAGTTCGGCTTCATCTTCTTCATTTGGAACATGACCAAGGAGTCCACGATGTGAGGTGTTGACATGGCTGACGGAGATTTGTTGGACATTGGGCAACTGAACCTCAAGAAGAACGATTACAGCAGGCTGCTCTTCATCGTGGGCGTGGCCGGCCTGATACTTTGCGTGCTGGTAGGGGTCATCGACGCCATCGGGGGATTCGAGACCGGGCTGGACTGGATAGACTGGCTGGCCATAGGGCTTATGGCCATGTGCGGGCCTTACGGATTCTACACGAGCTATCGGCACAAGAAGGTGCTGGAGATCGAGTCCCGGCTTCCGGACTTCCTCCGCGATGTGTCCGAGGGCGGGCGCTTCGGAATGACCCTGGCCGATTCGATCAAGGTGTCCTCCCGCGGCAGGTACGGAAGACTGACCCCGGAGATACAGAGGATGGCCTCCCAGATAGACTGGGGGGTGCCGGCCACAGATGCCATGAAGCTCTTCGTGGACCGCGTGGACACCCCGCTGGTGCGCCGCATGACCACCATCGTCATCAAGGCCAATGAGGCCGGAGGCAACGTGGCGGACGTGCTGGACATGGTGGCGCACGATGCGCGCGAGACACTGCTGAACCGCAACGAGAGGTCCATAGCCATGTCCACCTATACGGTGGTCATCTATGTGGCCTTCGCCGTGTTCCTAGCCACGATATTCATCCTGAACACCACATTCCTGCCCCAGATGGTCAAGGCCGGCACCTCCATCTCCGAGGGGGCGGAGGAGGTCGGGGGGAACATACCGGTGCAGGTGCAGGCGGACGTGGTCCCGCAGATCAACCTGGTGTTCTACATCGCGGTGGTCATCCACGCCTTCGGCGACGGCATATTGGCAGGCGTATTGCAGGACGGCAGAATAGCTAACGGGTTCCGTCATTCCTTCATCATGCTGTTGATCGGACTGATCGGGCTCAGGTTTGTGTGATGCGATATGACCATGAGCGACAATGAACCAATGAAGGACCTGGACCAGCTCATTGAGAAGGGCAATCTGCAGATCGAGAAGAGCAAGCGGATCACCCTGAAGGACCGCTATATGGAGATCGTGCACCACATGTCCAAGAGCCCGGTGCGGGTCATGGTGCCCTCCAGCAATAAGGACCAGCAGGAACTGGTGGGAAGGATCACCGAGGTCCCCAAGATCGCCGAGTCCTATGTGGACGAGGTGGAGATATCCCAGGTCCTGGAACCCTATTCGTACGTGAGGATCAAGTTCGACAACGTGGCCTCGGAATACCTCTACGAGGTCATCGAGCCGGCCCTGACCGAGGATGAGAGCATACTCCTGGAGATGCTGAAGAACAGCGTGGTCCTCACCATCAACCAGGCCGAAGGGCAGCTGGACCGGGAGAAGGAGAGCATCCTGCGCTCGGTCACCGATGACCTGCTCAAGGCCGTGGGAGTCAACCTGACCATGGAGTCAAGGGAGCGCATCCATTACTACCTGCGCCGCGACTTCATAGGTTACGGCGCCATCGACGTCATGATGATCGACCCCAACGTGGAGGACTGCTCCTGCGACGGGGTGCGCATCCCGCTCTACATATTCCATCGTAAGTACGGATCGATCAAGTCCAACGTCCGATTCGAATCGGACGAGGAGCTGGATTCCTTCGTGGTCTGGCTGGCGCAGCGCTGCGGCAAGCACATCTCGGTGGCCGAGCCCCTGCTGGACGCCACGATCCCCGACGGGTCAAGGCTGAACGCCACCCTCGGCAAGCATGTGACCAAGAGGGGCTCATCGTTCACCATCAGGCGTTTCAAGGACAACCCCTTCACCCCGGTGGACCTGCTGCGCTTCAAGACCATGAGCACGGAGATGATGGCCTACCTCTGGATCTCCACGGAGTTCGGCAATTCCATGCTGGTCTGCGGAGGGACCGCCAGCGGCAAGACCACCACCCTGAACGCCATCCTGCTCTTCATACCGCCTCAGATGAAGATCATCAGCATCGAGGACACCAGGGAGCTGAACCTCCCGCACGAGAACTGGATCCCAGGGCTCACCAGGGAATCGTTCGGAGGCCGCAAGAACGCCTCCGCCGGCTCGGTGGACATGTACGATCTTCTGACGGCCGCTCTTAGGCAGCGCCCCCAGTACCTGATGGTCGGCGAGGTCCGCGGAAAGGAGGCGTATGTGGTGTTCCAGGCCATGGCCACCGGAACCATATCCTATTCCACCTTCCATGCCGAGGACGTCCAGGCCATGGTGCACAGGATGGAGAACGACCCCATCAACCTGCCCCGGGCGCTGATAACCGCCCTGGACATCGTCATGCTGCAGGCGCAGGTCAAGGTGGGCACCAAGATGACCAGGCGCGTGAAGTCCCTCACGGAGATCGTGGGCATGGACCCGGAGACCGGCGAGCTGATCACCAACTCGGTGTTCACCTGGAACCCGGCGGACGATTCGTTCAACTACAGCGGTCATTCCTACATCTTCGAGAAGGTGCGCACGCTCAAGAACTGGTCCCCCAGGGAGATAGAGAGGGAGTGGAGGCGGCGGGTGGAGATACTGGAATACATGAAGAAGATCGAGGTGACCCATTACAGGCAGGTCGCCAGGATCATCTCCACCTACTACAAGAACCCTGACAAGGTCATGAAGGACGTTCGCGAGACGATGAGCCAGGACCAGCGCCTCTAATTTTTTTAACGGCCGCAAGGCCGTTCGGCCTCTTGTTCTCATTGAGCGGCAGATGATAGAAAAATAAAAGGATTAAAGGGTGGCCGGTCCGGCCACATTGAATGGTTTACTGGGGCTTGTCCCCGCCCTCGTCCGGCTTGCCAGCCTCCTCAGCTGGCTTCTGGGGCTCGGCCTCCTTGGGCTTCTCCTCGCTGGAGCGGCGCACTATGCGCCTGAAGGTGCCCTTCTTCTCCTTCTCCTCGGCCTTGGGTGCGGACTGCTCGGGCTTGGTCTGATCGAAGACCGTGCCGCAGCGGTTGCACACCTTGGCGTCGCGGGGGTTCAGGGTCCCGCAGGCGGGGCAGGGGAATACGCCGGACCTCCGGCTCATCTCCTCCTTTCGGAGCCACTCCTCGAAGGGCAGGTAGCTCGGCTCGGTCTGCAGCCACTCCTGGAACTTCTCCTCGGAGTACTTGCCGCCCAGGGCGGTCTTGGCCTGGCTGCGGAATCCTTCCACGTATTCCTCGTACTGCTTCCGCATGGCCTCGATGTATCCGGAGCCCTGCTCCCCTTCCAGCGGTTCGGTCATGAACTTCGCGCCGCAGTCAGGACAGCTCTCCGCCTTGGCAGGTATCCAGGCCCCGCACTCGCTGCACTTGGCCGTATCGGCCTCGAATTCCACACCGCACTTCGGGCAGTGCTTGGACACCTCCGGTATAAGCGCACCGCAGTTGCCGCACTCCACCATGCGCCCGAGCCCCACCTTGTACAGGTATAGGGAGAACGCCACTATGACCGCGATTACTATGGCCACGATCAGCAGGTATACCCAGTTGGGTATGGACTGCGGGGTGAAGGGCGCCACGATGTTGATGTTGGCGTTGTTGGTGAAGTTGCCGTCCGTGCTGGTGACCGTAGCCCTCACCAACTGGTTGCCTTCCTTCCCGGAGGGGGTCTGCAGCACCGCATAGAAGTAGCCTTCAGTGTCGGTGGTCGTGGTCTGGAGGACGGTCAGCTGGAATCCCGAGCTGTCGGTCACCACCACGGTGACGGTCAGGCCCGCCAGAGGCGCTTCCTGATCGCCCTGCGTCACGCGCCCATCAACCAGTATGGCGTCGCCCGGGGCGTAGTTGGTCTTGGGCATGGATATGGAAATGTCCGGATCCATTGCCGCGACCTCGAATGCCAGCTGCCTGACGTTGTCGGTCTGGTTGGCGTCCATGCCCACGTCGGCGATCATTACCAGCTGGTAATCAGCCTGGGACACGTTGACCCTCCAGGACACCGCGACCTGCGAGCTTCCACCGACCGCTATGTTGCGGTACTGCTGGAACAGCACGACCCGGTCATCGTCATCATCGTCCAGATAGACACCCACCTTGATGTTGGTGGCGTCCACCAGGCCGACATTGCGCACGGTGAAGGCTATGTCTATCTTCTCCCCCCGGACACCGGATGTCACGTTGACATTGTTCGATTTGACGGTCACATCGGTGACTGCCAGGTCAGGACGGTTGTCCCTGACCACAAAGTCCTGGGAGGCGCGGTTGTTGGCATTCAGCGGTTCGTCTATCTCAATGACGTGGGTATATGTGTCATTGGTCCCGGGATTGACGACCGCCAGCATGGTGATCTCGTTGATATGCTCGAGATCCGACATGGTGCTGGGGTCCCAGTCCAGGGAGACCGAGGTCGTGGCCTGGGAAGCCAGGCTGGTCACGCCGACCACGCCGATGATGGTCTCGCCGTCCAGCCAGAACACCACGTTGAAGTTCAGGGCGGACGATTCACCGTCGTTGTATACCACGGCGACCACCGTAATATCGTCGTTCAGGTTGGCCTCGTTCTTGGAGACGCCGTTGACCAGGAAGCCCACATCCACGGCGATGAGGTCGGGATAATCGGCCACGGTTACCGTCACGTCCGCTTCGTTGTTGGTAAGGTCTCCCTCATCGCTTGCGTTCGCCATGCTCACCTGGACGGTGATCGTGCGGCTACCGGCCAGGAGAGGGGTCCAGGAAACCGTGGCCTCCCGCTTCTGACCGGTCGGGATGTTGGAGATCGTATCGTTGCCGATGAACCCTTCGACGCTGTCGAAGAAGCTGACGGTGATGTCGCTCGCGGTCCGGTCGCCCAGGTTGGAAACCTGGGCGGTCACTATGACCTCGCGACCCCTCGCCGGTTCCGAACCGACGTCCACGTCATCGGCGACCACTGACAGGTCGGGCACGCCGAACACCTCGACCAGTGTGTAGTTGACGTTGTTGTCCTCGTCCAGCTCCGGGATCTCGTTCAGGGGGTCCACGGTCACGGTGAGGTTGTGCTCACCAAGCGGATAGGCAGCCACCCAGGTCACTGTCACGTTGACGCTGGAAAGGGGTTCCAGAACCTCTATCACATAGTCCTTGATGATCACTGTCCCGGTCGCGCTCACGTCGGAGAACCTGACCACGATGTCGTACGCAGCCACCACGCCTATGTTGTTGATGACTGTGGACAGATTCACCTCGCTGCCCCTCAGCGGGCTCAGGTCTGAGACATAGAAGGGCGGGTCGATGTCCGGCTTGGCGTCCGGCAGGTCCATCCTGACGTATGCATCGCTCCTTACCAGGGCGCGAGTGGATACGTAGAGAACGCTGGCGATCGGGTTCTCGGACGAGTCGTACCTGTTCCCATCGTACCAGTATGTTGCATTGAGCACGTAGTTGCCGGACAGCTGCGGACCGGAAGCGGTCACGATGGCGCTGAGAGCGCGCACATGCACCGTCCCGTTCACATCGGTCGTCCCGGTGAAGTACATGGACGACGGGAAGGCCCTGACCTCAACGTGGACGCCGGCCAGCGGATGGTCACCGGTCCCATCGAACACCTGGGCGACTATCCAGCTGTACAGGTGGATCACCGCGCCGTCCTTCGGGGACACCGGAGCCACACCGTTTATGGTGGAACCGGTCAGCTCGGCCACCGAGCTTCCCCCGAAATCGTTGATGGCGTAGTCAAAGGTGGTGTTGTAGGCCACCAGGGACACGCTGGATGTGGATGGTGCGCTCATGGGGCCCCTGACCCGGGATCCGTGCATGAACACCTGCGAATCGTCGTCCATTATCAGATTGACGTTCGACAGCAGAGTGGAGCTGTTCACGAACAGCCGGCCTTCGTCGAATATGTATACCTTGAGGCCGAAGTCGGCGTTCAGGGTGGCCTGCTCGAGCACCAGGGTACCTTGGTCCCGTACCACTATCTGGGTGATCGTCTGGTTGATGAGCATCATGACGTTCGTGCCCTTCAGGGTCAGATGACCGTTCCCCTCCACTATGATGTTGTGCTGCCACGAGAAGGACGGAGATACCATGGTGTACGTGGTGTCCACGACCCAGTCGCCGTTCTCGGCCACCAGGATGACCTCCAGGGAACTGGAGGCCATGTTGTTGGCGTAAGAGTACTCAGTTATGGCTCCGTTGTGGTTGACCCAGACATAGATGGAGTAGCTGCCGATCTGGGTTGGGGTCCACAGGAAGCTGGTGGAGTTGCTGCCTCCGGAGGGCAGGTCGATGCTGGTGTTGCCCTGCTTCTTGCCCCCCGCCATCGGATTTCCGATGTAGAACGCCACATCGACCCCGTTGGCCGCTTTCTTTCCCAGCACATTGCTCACGGTCACGTTGATGTACATGGGCTGGTTGGCGTAGCCTTGGGCCTGGGAGAAGGAGATCGAGCCACTGGTTATGGCCAGGTCGGGCAGGAACTCCAGCACCCTCACTGACGGGGACAGTACATTGTTGGCCTCGTTCTCAGGCGATTCCAGGACCTGGTCCAGTGAATCCGCGGTGATCACGATGTTGTGCAGTCCGGCAGCGGTCAGTGCGCCACCCCATGCCACCACGATGTTGCGAGCTTCACCGGGCAGGAGGTTGTTGACGGTTATGTTGCCAAGGTAGCTTGTCTTGTTGCCAAGAACGTCCCTGATGCTAATCACGAACTCGCTGGCGGTGGTGAGGCCATAATTGACGACCGTGAAGTTGATGTTGACATTATCGCCCTGGTATATGGTCTCTAGATCGGTAGCGAAACCGATGACCGCGATATCCGGGAGCTGAAGCACCAGGTCGTCGATCACGAACTCCATCTCCTGGACCTGCGAGCCAAGGTCGGGATAGGCAGGGAATTCTGTGAACTTGGCGGCGGGGTTGAACACAACCGCCGTGGCGTTGACATAGGTCACCTGGATGCGGTAAGCGTCCATGGGCATCGAGTTGGGAGCCCAGTCACCGTTTATCACATCTGTCAGCAGCGGTAGGACCAGCAGTCCGGAATCGTTGGTTATGGCGAAATCGGTGGCGTTCCGTCCCAGATAGTCCAGTATGATCTGAGGGGGGACCGTGTTTTCGGTGTTGTTGTAATAGTAGGTAGCGGGTCCCTTGGGGTTTGCGGCGTTGACCACAGCGCCGGAAACCGGCAGGTCGTTGGTATCGACCACGTTGATATCGGCCCAACGGTAAATGTTGATGGTTGGATCGAACTCGACAGATAGCATAATTGAGTCGAAAGCCACAATTTGTGCATCTGGATTAGTAAATTCAACATTTAACAGAGTCAATTTATTTAGGTTATCTAATAAAACTGTAGATAACTCATACGAGGATGTTAGCTCAATTTCAGAATCTATAACAATGCTCGTGTTTCGAAGAGGTGTACCAGATATATTCCACTGGATAAAGTTAGCACTAGCATAGCCTGAATCGCACCTGCTTTCAACGAATAGCTCTGCTGCGTTGATTTTTCCAGATAAATCACCTATACCAAAACCAAGAACATGTAGCACTCCAGACCCGATGACATTGTAGTATACGTTATCACTGGCCAATAAATCCCGAACACTTACCTCCGCAGTGGTGTCATCCACACCCTGCAGAGTCGGTTTGAAGTTGAGGGTCTTCCTGACGGTAACGAACGGTTCTGTTCCGTTCTCATCGAACTCGTCCTCGATCTCCACACCGTACAGATTGGCGACGGCCAGATCGGTGGCTACCAGCTTCCTGTACTCGGGCATGGTGTAGTTCAGGTTGTTCACGCCGATCATGGTGTTGACGGCGGTGAGCTCGCTGGTGCCGGCCAGCGTCACGTTGTGGTAGGCCGGCATGGTCAGAACGACCTCGATCCAGACGCGGTCGATATACACATCCTCGGCGTTGTTGTTGGTGAAGGTTACCGTGAGCAGGGAGATGTCCAGAGAGGACATTGACAAGGACGTGAGGTCCTGGGAGACCACCCTGTCGGTATTGGTCAGGGCCGGTTCGTGACCCTCATACGTCTCGTACACCTGCATGTTGACCGCCTGGTCGGGCGTGGGGTCCAGGTACTCGGTGTAGTAGAAGTGATCCGGGGTGCCGGTGGCGATGAAGTCATCGCTGGTGCGGTACTCGGCCATGAGCCTGACGCTCATCGCCTCTCCCTCGTCGAACACCAGCCCGCCGATGTCGAACCCGGAGATGGTCATCGACTCAAGGTTCCCTATGGTGGAGTAGCCGGAACCGCTGGTTGTCAGATTGGCGGCGTCGTTGTCAGGCACGGTCGTCTGGAGAGCGTCGGGGTTCCTCTCCAGGGTGAAGTCGACATCGACGGTGTTGTTGTAGGAGGTGGCGAAGGGATAAGCGTAAACATCGTCCACGCTGGTCGGTTTCAGCGGGATGCCGCTCAGCGTTGAATCGTAAAGCTGAACGTCGCTTGATATCGCGGTCATCAGGGGCCCGTTGATCTGGGAATTCTTCGCGATGAACGAGGCGTCATCGATCAGCATCTTGCCCTGGAAGTCCAGGGTCGAACTTTCGGCCCTCAGGAGGCCGCCGTTCCTGACCAGGACCCCCAGGGCGTTGTATGCCCCATACAGGAAGTTCTCGGTGGTCAGGTATGAATCGTTGAGCAGGATCAGGGCACCGCCGTCCTCAATGGTCAGGTGGTGAACCCGGGACACGGTGGCCGTTTGATAGGACAGGAAGTTCAGGACGCCGTCGTCCACTATGACCGTCCCGCCCGCGCCTATGGTGAGGTTCCCGTTCAGGTTCTGTACTCCGCTGATGTACCAGGTGTCGTTCACATAATCGGATCCGATGAAACGGTCTCCGTTGGCGTCCTCGGAGGGGGACAGCGCCTGACCGGCCTCCGGAACGGTGAATATCAATAGTCCGGCGAATGATGAAATTACCATGCACCAGACGATCAGCAAGCTCAATGCCTTTGATGCCCCGACTCCGATTTTCATTATCCCACCTAGTTGAAACTAATAATTACGCCAGGTAAAATAGAATGTTTTGATTATAAATAAATATGTTTAACTGAATGCTTTTCCACAGGTACGCTGGCTCGGGTGGGAAAAGAAAGGAGGAAGTTCACTTCCTCTTAATTATCTTTCTTATGGACACCGGCTTCTTGTCCTCAGCGGCCGAAACGGCCTCTGGCTTGGCCTCAGCCTTCCTCTCCTCCGCCGCCTTGCGCTCGGCCTCCTTGCGCTCCTCCTCGGCCTTCCTCTCCGCCTCCTTCCTGGCCTCCTCGGCTTGGCGCTCGGCCTCCTTGCGATCCTCCTCGGCCTTCCTCTCCGCTTTCTTGGCCTCGAAGGCGGCGATGGATTCCCTATCCAGCCTCTGGCCGCAGGCGTAGCACCGCTTGGCCGAGCCGTCGTTGATGGTGCCGCAGTTCGGGCATCTGATCTCCGGCGGGGCGGGCGGCGCCGGTTCCCTGGGCGCCTCCTCCGCTACCTTCTCCTCCTCAGGGGCCGGCTGGGGCTCGATGACCTCCGGCGCAGGCTGCGGAGCCGGTTCCTCGGCCTTCTCCGCCTTCGGAGGATTTTCCGCCTTCTCCTCGGGCTCAACCGCAGGAACGATCGGCTCTGGCACGTCCTCCACTCTGCCCTCCAGGGATTGGGCGATCTTCTCCTCGGCCTCTCCTCCCTCGAAGACCTCGGGGACCGCCGGCGCTGAAGAGGATTCCCTCTTGATCAGCACCGCCTCGCGGGTGGTCAGGGCATCCTCCCTCTCCGTGAGAGACCTCTCCCAGTCCACCAGGCGCTTCTGCTCCTCCATGGTCACCCGCTTGCCATTGGCCAGGGCGTCGGCCTGCTCCTCCATGACCTTGATCTTGGCCAGCATCTCCTCGCGGCGGGCGTTCGTGGCCTCCAGGGTCATCCTCATCTGGTTGACCTCCTCATGCATCTGCTCCTCCATGAGGGAGACCTTGCGGGTTACCTCGCGGAGAGCGACCTCATGCTCGCTGGCCTGCTTGAACAGGGCCCTGACCTGCTCCTCCTGCTGCAGCACCTCGCGGTCCCGGCGCTCCAGGTCCACGCGCAGACGGTGCATGTCCTCCTCCCGGGCGCGTAGATCTGAGCTCAGCGCCGCCAGTTCCCGCTCCAAGCGGGAGGCCGCCTCCTCGCGGGGGACGACCTTGGCCTCGCGGTCCTTCAGCTCCGCGTCCTTCGAAGCCTGGGATTGCTGGACCTGGTCCAGCTGGTCCTCCTTGGTGTGGAGGTTGGATTCCCACTTCTCCAGGTCTTCCTTGCGCCGCTTGATGTCGGCCTCCTGGACCTTTATCTTCTCCTTGAACTCCTCAATGACTTGCCAGATGGGTATTTGCTCGTCGGACATAGCGTCACCTCGTGATCGTCAGGCCAGGGTCGGCCCCAGCACCGTGAGGCCTTTCTCCCCGACCTCCAGGGTGTGCCTTTCCATGCTGTGCTCGCAGGCCCTCATCTTCTCCACCCGCATGTAGCGTACCAGCTTTCCGCGGGTGCGGTCCAGGCCCAGCTCTATGATGCCGTCGACCAGGAACCCCTCGTCGCCCAGCAGTTCGGAGGGGGTGTTCGGCCCTCTCTCCATGACTATGAAACAGGTAAGGTTGTAATCCCTCAGGGTCTTGAAGAAGTAGAACATCTTCTTCCGTATCCCTTTGACGTCCTCCATCAGGGAATACAGAGCGCCCAGGGAGTCCAGGGCGAAGACGGTGAACTGGTCGCCGTGCTTCTTCTTGTGATAGCCGATCATCTGGATTATGAAGTCCATGTAATCGGTGGGGGCGTCCACCTCCACGATCTCGTCCAGCTCCCGGAGGTCGGTGAAGTCGGATATCTCCATGTTCTCGTTGAGCGCGATGTTCAGGCTACGCATGTTGCGCAGGTGGCTGTCCGCGGTCTCCTCCAAGGTGACGTAGAGGCCGAACTCTCCCGACCTTTCCAGATAGTTCGAGATGACCGAGTAGCAGAAGGAGGTCTTCATGGAGCCCGGGGGACCGGTCACCAGAACCACCTTCGGCGCCTCAATGTCGGTTCGGAAGACCTTTTCCAGCCCTGGTATCGAATCGCGTAACAATCAAGCTCACCCCGCGCCCGACATGTCCAGATTTACGAATGTGGACCCTGCCCAGGCTCTAGATGATATTCCGATGGGAGCATAAAGATATTCGCCCGTTCATTCCTCTTCTCGTTCGGGCGACCCCTCTTCTGGCTCCTCCGGCTCCTTCATCTCCGGGAAGTCGGCGTCGCTGTGGGCCTCGGCCTCCTGAACGGCCTGCTCCTCCTTGCGCCCGGCCAGCCTGGCTACGGCTATCACCTTGTCGTTCTCGCGGAGGTCCATGACCGTGACGCCCTGCGTGGCCCGTCCCATCACCCGGATGTCGGCGACGCGTATGCGTTGCACCATGCCGTTGACGGTGGCCAGGATGAGCTCGTCGTCCTGCTCGACCTCCATCACGGAGATGACGTCTCCGTTGCGACCTTCGGTCCGGATGGTTATCACGCCCTTGCTGCCGCGGTTGGTCTTGCGGTACGTGTCGCGTTCGTCGTCCGCGTCCCGCTTTCCGACCACGGAGATCTTGCCGTAGCCGTTCTCGGTGACGGTGAGAAGATGGGAGTCGCAGGTCACGATGGCCATGCTGACCACCTCGTCGTCCGGTTCCGGACGGACCCCGATGACGCCGTGCGCCGGCCTTCCCATGGGCCGCACCTGCGCCTCGTCGAAGCGGGCGGCCAGGCCCTTCCGGGTGGCCAGGATTATTTCCTTCGTGCCGTCGGTGAGCTTCACGTCCACCAGCTTGTCGCCCTCCTCCAGACCGACCGCGATGAGGCCGCGGGAACGGATGTTGGCGTAGGCGGCCAACGGCGTCTTCTTGATTATGCCGGCCCGGGTGGCGAACACCAGGTAGTGGTCCCCGGACAACTTCGTGATGGGCCGGGTGGCCATGATCTTCTCGCCCTCCTCCAGCTTGGGCAACAGGTTCACGATGGGCTTCCCCTTGGACTGGCGGGAACCGACCGGCACCTGCCAGGCCTTGAGCGAATACATCTTCCCGAAGTCGGTGAAGAACATCACGTAGTCGTGGGTCATGCTGACGAAGAGGTCCGTCACCACGTCCTCCTCCTTGGTCTCCATGCCCATTAGGCCAAGTCCGCCGCGCCGCTGCTGCTTGTAGGTGTCCAGCGGCATGCGCTTGATGTAGCCGTCCTGGGTGATCATGAGCACCATCTCCTCGTTGGGGATGAGGTCCTCGATATCCATGTCCAGGGCGTGGGCGACGATATCAGTGCGGCGCTCGTCGCCGTACTTCTCCTTCATCTCCAGCGTCTCCGCCTTGATTATACCCAGAATGCGCGATTCATTGGCCAGGATATCCTCCAGATCGCGTATCAGCCTCTCGATCTCCTGGAACTCGGCCTGGATCGCTTCCAGTTCCAGCCCGGTCAGCTTCTGCAGGCGCATGTCCAGGATGGCCTTGGCCTGCTCCTCGTCCAGCTCGAAGCGGGCCATGAGCCCGTTGCGCGCCTCCTCGGGGGAGTTGGCGGACCGGATTATATGCAGCGTCTCGTCCAGGGCGCTGATGGCCTTCACCAGCCCCTGCAATATGTGGTCGCGCTTGCGGGCTTGGGCGAGATCGTACTTGGTCCGGTTCACCACCATGTTGTGGCGGTGGTCGATGAATATCTGCAGCTCCTCCTTCAGCGTGAGCACGCGGGGCTGGTTGTCCACCAGGGCCAGGTTGATTATGCCGAACGTAACCTCCATCTGGGTGTGCTTGTATAACTGGTTTAAAATGATCTCTTCCATGACGTCCTTGCGCAGGTCGATGACGATGCGCATGCCGTCGCGGTCCGACTCGTCGCGCAGGTCGGTGATGCCGTCGATCTTCTTGTCCTTGACCAGCTCGGCGATGCTCTCCACGAGCATCGACTTGTTGACCTGGTACGGGATCTCGTCAACGATGATGCGCTTGCGGTGCTCGACCTCTTCGAAATGGGTCTTGGCGCGGACCTTGATCTTTCCGCGGCCGGTCTGGTAGGCTTCCACGATGCCGTTGAGACCGTAGATTGTGCCGCCGGTCGGGAAGTCCGGACCTTTTATGAACTGCATGAGGTCCATGACGTCGACCTCGGGGTTGTCGACCAGATGGACGATGGCGTCCGAAACTTCCGACAGATTGTGCGGAGGCATGTTGGTGGCCATTCCCACTGCGATACCGGCGGAGCCGTTGATCAGCAGGTTAGGCAATTTGGATGGGATGACCAATGGCTCCTTCAGAGAGGCGTCAAAGTTGTCGCCCCATTCCACGGTGTCCTTCTCCAGGTCGGCCAGCATGTCCTCGGCGCGCTCCTGCATGCGGCACTCGGTGTACCTCATGGCCGCCGCCTCGTCACCGTCCACGGAACCGAAGTTGCCTTGGCCTTCGACCAAGGTGTACCTCAGAGAGAAGTCCTGGGCGAGACGGACCAGCGAGTCGTAGACTGCGGTGTCGCCGTGCGGGTGATATTTGCCTAAACAATTGTGAACAATAACCCCGCCAGCAATAAACTCATGCGCCCCGGCGACCTGCAGGTCGAAGGTCTTTTGGGCGGGAGCCTCAGAAACCTTGGTCACCTGGACGAAGTATAGGTGGTCGTCCACGACCTCATCTATGAAGGGGCAAAGCTTGGACTGTATGCGACCGAGCTTCTCCTGGATACCCCAGTCCTTAAGCTGGATCCGTCCCAGGTGCCTTTCCTTCAGGTCTGAGGAGTAGCGTATCTTGGTGCCGTCCGGGTAGCATATGCCGGACCTGAACTTCTGGCCCGACGTATCCTCATACCATCCACCGCCAAGGTGATGGTCGGTTAGCTCCTGGAACACCGCCTGTCCAAGGAAGGGTATGCGGTCGTAGGGAGCGGCGTCCACCTGGGCGTTGGCTATCCTTTCCAACCTTTCCCGCTTGTCATCGTTCGCCAGGTCCAGCATCATCGCCAGGTCCTTGGCGAACCTTCCACCCACCTCGATCGCGTGAAGGGCATGATGAGGGTTCAGGATACTGTCGTTGATCATCCGGAACTCCTCGTTCTTCTTCTGCTGGTAGCGGCGGGACAGAACCCCTAGCTGCTGCATAATTATCTGGATGTCATCGGCCAACTGTGTGGAGATGGTACCATAATGGACCATGTTCCTGTTCGTATGAACCGAGCCATCTCCGTCTATCAGACCGGACAGCAGATAACATAGCACAGACCTTGGAGACCGGAAGAACAGTTCAGGTATGCGCTTGGAAACAGCCTTCCAGCTACCATCTATTCCCAGGGCGGACATCAGGTACTGGTTTAGCTCCTTACGGTTAATTCGCACCTGGAAACCGATGGAGACCGATTCATGACCGTCCTGATGGAAGAACGGCTGGGCATCCATCTCGATGGTCGCCTCGTATCCGAACGCCCTTTTCAGGCAGTCGCGGACCCTCATCATGGTCTCCTCGTGTGAAGAGAAAAAGTTGAGCCGGCCGTGGTAATTCTCAAACCATCCGTCCGAAAGGAACTGCCCGATGAGATAGGCAATGTCCTCATCAAGGAACATCTCCTTGCCATGCCAATCGGGAAGCTTGACCTTTGAGAGATCGGGATACTCCAGGCGCATGACCAGGTGGTCGCCCGGGTTGAGGTCCTTGGCTTCCTTCCACTGGTAACTTAGATCCTGTGATAGGACCTTGAAAGGCTGGGATGGTGTGCAGGTCATCCCCATTCCATTCTCGATACCTATGCGGAGTAATGCCCTTTCCGGCATCTCGTACAGTTCGGTGACGTTCGAGCGACCGTTCTGCGTGTAAACCATTTCCCCGAGCTGGACCTCCTCGATCGGGATGAGCCCCCTCTCGGTCAGCACCCTGGTTCCGGCCACGAAACATTCACCCACCACTCTGGCGCTCTTCTTGTGCGCCTTGTTATGGTTGAGCGACATGTCGTACATCGAGTACAGGATGCGGCGGTGAACGGGCTTCAGTCCGTCCCGGGCATCTGGCAGCGCTCGAGAGACGATGACGCTCATCGAGTAGTCGATGTAGGACTTCTTCATCTCGCTCTCGATCGGCTGGAGAACTACCTTGTGCGTTCCGGCGTCCGGGACCTTGGCGTCCCCTGCGTTCTGTTCCGGGGCCTGCTGGTTGGTGTCTTCGTCGGTCATTTTGGTCACCTCAGATGTCCAGGTTCTCCACCTCGTTGGCATGCGACATGATGAACGCGCGCCTCGGCTCCACCTCATCGCCCATCAGGATGGTGAACATCTCGTCCGCCTTCATGGCGTCCTCGATGGTCACCTTCCTCAGGGTCCTGGTCTCGGGGTCCATGGTGGTCTCCCACAGCTGCTTGGGGTTCATTTCTCCCAGGCCCTTGTACCTCTGCAGGTTGACGTTCTTGCCCATCTCTTCCATGGCCTTGGCCAGGGCCTCGTCGTCGTAGACGTACACTTCCTTGTTGCCCTTGCTGACCTTGTATAGAGGCGGCTGGGCGATGTAGATGAAGCCGGCGTCGATCAACGGGCGCATGTAACGGTAGAACAGCGTGAGCATCAGGGTTCTGATGTGCGCCCCGTCCACATCGGCATCGGTCATCATGATGATCAGATGGTAACGAGCTTTCGAAGGATCGCAGTCCGGACCTATGTTCGCCCCGATGGCGGTGATCAGGTTGTGGATCTCCTGGTTCTTGAGGATCTTGTCCATACGGGCCTTTTCCACATTGAGGATCTTGCCCCTGAGCGGAAGGATGGCCTGGAATTCCCGGTTTCGGCCCATCTTGGCGCTGTTATGAACGAACACACCGCTCGCCAAAGCGAAGTTGTGACTATGCGGGACCTCGATATCGAAGACATCCATTCTTTCCCCGAGATCTTCCACCTTGACGACCTTGTGATTGAAGGCTGCGACCGCTTCGTCAGCGGCCGCTACATCATTTTTGTAGTATCTTTCGCAGAATGTATCGAACTTCAAGAGGGATTTGTCCCTTATCGATATGCGATGCTCTTCATAGCGATCGACATCCACATGCCCATTCGTACCTAGGAACTGATTTAAAACGGATATTGTCTTCCTATAGTAGGTTTCGTGAAGAGCGGCCTTTCTCTTTCGTCTAAATTCATCGGTCCATTGCGCTTTGGTCATTTGGCTACGCCATTCTCTTAATTTTAGGTCTGACCATTGTTCCTGCGCGAGTGCCGAAAGCTTTCCTCTCAACTCCGGATTGTCGCTATACAGAATCGTTTTTCTAATCGACTGTTCTTTGCGATGCCCTGGTGTAATCCAATATTTCCTAGCCTCCGACGCCAATAATTCACGATTGGCAAGCTGATAATCTGGATTGGAAACGTAGAATTTTTTCCAACTGGATACCATGTATTTTTTATAACCAGGATTTGCCCATTGCTTTTTCGCATTTCTCGATAATATAGCAGCCGTTGAGCCTACTTTCATACGCTCGCTCATTCTGGCTTTAAATTCTGGTTGCTGTTTCAGAACCCGACATTTCTCTATGGTATCTTCTCTGTGCAGTGTTCTTTCTATGTGGGACCTGTGATGTGCGAGATGATCGTCCAGGCTCATTCGTACCAAGTTTGTTGGGTCATTATTCCGCTTGTTGAAATCAACATGGTGGCAGTGAGAACCGTCCTGCATCGCGTAGGTTCCCACCCATCGATTGTACCAATCGGACAACATATGAGTGAAGAGCCAAGATTCCGATTGTGGATTCCAGACCATCTCATATCCATCGATTGTGATGTTCTTCTGAGTCTTGTCAGATAATTTCCGATAAAGTGGCATCAAGGAAACCCCAGGATGCAATGACCGAGCTTCCACAAACCTGCCGTCCCTGGTCATGAACTGGTGATCAGGAGTGCAAGTGATGACCTCGCTATTGTCCAGGGTGACCCTGATGACCGGCACGTTCTCCTTGGTCTTCCTGGCGTTTATGATCTTCTCGACGCCAATGGTGCCGTTCTTCCTGATGGTGTAGCAGAAGTGCTCCTTCCCTTCGGATTGTTCATTCACCAATTCCTCAAAGGTCAGTTCCCTTCCATCCAAGAGCGAGACCTTGGTGTCGCCCGAAAAACAACCGCCGGCGCTGTTTCCCTCCACGATGTATATCTCAGACTTCGCCGGGTCCCTCTCACTGCAATCGGCGAGCTTTCCCGGCAGGGCGGCGCTTTCCAGAATGCCCTTGCGGCGGGTGAGGTCCCTGGCTTTCCTGGCCGCCTCCCTGGCCTGGGCGGCGAGTATGGCCCTCTCGATGCAGACCGCGCCCACCTTGGGGTTCTCCTGCAGGAACTCGGCCAGCTTCTCGAACACCGAACTGTCGACGATGCCTTTGATCTCGCTGTTGCCCAGCTTGGTCTTCGTCTGTCCCTCGAACTGCGGCTCGGGGACCTTGATGCTCAAGATCGCCGTCAGACCCTCCCGCACGTCCTCACCGCTCAGGGAATCCAGGCCCTTGAGCATGTTCTTCTCCTTGGCATAATCGTTCATGGCCCGGGTCAGAGCGGAGCGCAGGCCGACCATGTGGGTTCCGCCCTCGGCGGTGTTGATGTTGTTCACGAAAGAATAGATGTTCTCTGCGTAGCCGTCGGTGTACTGCATGGACAGCTCGACGATGACATTGTCCTTCTCCGCCATGAGGTATATCGGCTTCTCGTGCAGCTTGGTCTTGTTGTGGTTGAGGTCCTCCACGAACTCGATGATGCCGCCCTCGAAGTGGAAGCGGTCCTGGCGTCCGGAGATCTCGTCCTTGAAAGAGATTATCGCGGTCTTGTTCAGATAGGCCAGGTCCTTGAACTTCTCCGCCAGCGTGTCGTACTCGAACAGGACCGTCTCGAAGATGGTCTTGTCGGGCATGAAGGTGATGGTGGTGCCGGAGCCTTCAGCAGGCCCCATCTCCTTCAGCGGGACGGTCACGATGCCCCTTTCGCACCTCAAGAAATGCTCCTTGCCTTCCCGATGCACCCGCACCTCGAGCCACTCGGAGAGGGCGTTCACTACTGACATGCCGACGCCGTGCAGTCCCCCGGAGACCTTGTAGCTCTTGCGGTCGAACTTGCCGCCGGCGTGCAGAACGGTCAGCACCATCTCCACCGCCGGCCTCTCGTACTTCGGGACCAGTCCGGTGGGGATCCCGCGCCCATCATCGGCCACGGAGACGCTGCCATCCTGGTTGATCGATATGTCAATGTTGGTGCAGTAGCCGCCCATCACCTCGTCTATGGCGTTATCCACGATCTCGTAGACCAGGTGGTGAAGGCCTCTGGTATCGGTGCTGCCTATGTACATGCCTGGCCGCTTGCGAACGGCCTCCAGGCCTTCCAGCACCTGTATGCTGTTGGCGTTGTAGCTCGCGTCCTCCATATTGGATACCCTCTGTGAATCGATGAATGCGATACCGTCCGGTCGAGACTATGAGTTCGACCGCATCCCATCCGCTGAGTAAGAGTATAGCATCTAAGTATTAATACCCTGGGTTTACCATCTGGCTATATAAGCAAACAGGGGCTTTTTTGCCCCTTTTTTCCATGGTTTCCGGCCACGTTCCGGGCGCAGGGAAACCTTCATATCCGACCAGGCTCGAGAGGTAAGCAATAAATGAGCAAAACGGGTTGGTGGCGGCGATGAGCATCATGTTCCGGGCGAGGGCCGGTCCCTCCGACGAGGTTAAGAGGGCGGCCAGGGCGGAAGGGGCGGACCCCGAGTGGATCAGGCGCATGCTGGCCACCGGCCGGGCGGTCATCCCCTGCAATCCCATTCATTCGCCCGAACCTTGCGCCATAGGCGAGGGATTGACGGTTAAGATCAACGCCAACGTTGGAACCTCCCGGGACCTCCCGGACCTGGAGCCGGAGCTGGAGAAGGCCCGGGTGGCCGTCAGGTACGGGGCGGACGCCATCATGGACCTCAGCACCGGCGGGGACGTGGACGAGATACGTCGGACCATTCTCAAGGAGGTCCGGGTGCCGGTCGGCACCGTCCCGATCTACCAGGAAGGCCTCCGGGCCGCCCGCCGCAGCGCGGTGGTGGACATGGACGAGGATGATATGTTCTCGGGCATCGAACGACACGCCAAGGACGGCGTGGACTTCATGACCGTTCATTGCGGCATCACCTTGGAGTCGGTGTCACGCCTGCGGAGCTCCGGGCGCCTTACGGACGTCGTCTCCCGCGGCGGTTCTTTCCTCACCGCCTGGATACTCCACAACGAGATGGAGAACCCCCTCTACGAGAACTTCGATTACCTTCTGGAATTGGCTAACAAGTACGAGTTCGCCCTCAGCCTTGGAGATGGCCTCCGCCCGGGATGCGTGGCCGACGCTACCGACAGGGCGCAGATACAGGAACTTATCATCCTGGGGGAGCTGGTCCAGCGCTGCCGCGAGGCTGGCGTTCAATGCATGGTCGAGGGTCCCGGCCATGTGCCGCTCTCCCAGATCCAGGCCAACGTGCAGCTGGAGAAGCGGGTCTGCGACAACGCCCCGTTCTACGTGCTCGGACCTCTGGTCACGGACATCGCTCCCGGCTACGATCATATCGTCGGCGCCATCGGTGGCGCCGTGGCCGCCTTCGCCGGGGCGGACTTCCTGTGCTACGTCACGCCGGCCGAGCACCTCTCGCTTCCGGACGTGGAGGATGTGAAGGAGGGCGTCATAGCCAGCAAGATCGCTGCTCACGCTGCCGATCTGGCCTTAGGCCGCGGAGCGGAACGTGACGAGCGCATGGCCCGGGCGCGTAAAAAACTGGATTGGGAGGCCATGTACCGTGAGGCGTTGGACCCGGAGAAAGCGCGCCGGTACCGCAAGCGCGGGGCGACCGCCGAGGACGAGGGCTGCTCGATGTGCGGTGACGTTTGCGCCATAAAGATGGTCCAGAAGTACCTGGAAGAATGAATGGAGCCACTGGAGGGTATTGAACCCCCGGCCTGCGGTTTACGAAACCGCCGCTCTTTAGCGGCCCCGGCGAGGGGCAACCGCTGAGCTACAGTGGCGCAAGGCGACATCAACCGCTACGGCCATTTAAAATTTGTTGTTTCGGCGATTCAGTCAAATATATTATCTGGCACTCCCCTTCGTCATCAGGGTCACATGATTTCTGAGATGCGTCTGCCGTCCGCGGAGAGGGAGGAGGAGCGCAAGGGCGGGCAGGCCTCGCTGCGCGAGCTCCTGGACACCATAAACAAGACCGGATTCACCGGGTATCTCCGCACCGTGCTGACCCTGGACGGGGATTCGTCCAACGGCGTCCTGGTGTTCGATCAGGGGGCGCCTACCGTAGCGTTGTACAGCTTCAAGCCGGCCGGCAACAACAGCGTGGAGATGATGTATCGCGGCGAACGCGCGGCCGAGTTCACCCTCGGCGACTCGATATTCCCCGATACCTCCATTTCCCTGATGAGGGTCACCGATCGAACCGCGTTGGCGTCGCTCATCGAGGACTACCGTCAGGACCGCGCCCCGGACCTCACCGCCTTCATCATGCACTTCTACCGCGACAACCTGAGGGTGGAGAGCGCCGGCGAGGGCGTAGGCGAGGGCGCCAGCATCCTGGAGCTCAAGCAGGCCATCATGAAATATCATCGCGAGAAGTCGCTGGAAATGGCCGGGAAGCGCGACCTGCGGGACGTGGAGCTGGAGCTGGACGAGGGGGAGAGCTATCTTGTGGAGGAACAGTCCCGGGACTTCTCGCACGGCATATTCGTGAACTATCTTGCCAAGGGCTACTCCGGATTGGCGATATCCCGCACTAATCCGAGGATGCTCCGGAAATCGTACAACGAGATACAGGCGGACCTCATCTGGCTGACGGACCACGAGTCGGAGACGGAGCGGACCATCCCCCCCTCCCTGGAGAAGATCGTGGTGGTTCTGGAGGAGTTCATGGAGGGGCGGGAGAAGGTGGTCATACTGATCGACGACCTGCAGTACCTCATCAGCAGCAACTCGTTCGAGGGGGCGTTGCGCTTCATCCGTTCGCTGGTGGACCGCATCAGCGAGCGCCAGGCCCTTTTCCTGTTATCGATAGACCCGGCCAGCCTGAGCGCCCAGGAGCGTTCGATCCTGGAAAGGGAGATGCGCTTGGTCCGGGAGCGCTAGAGCCGCCTGATCTCGTCCTTGAAGTCGGCGAGCAGCTCTAGCGCCAGGTCGAAGCGCTCGCGGTTCATGGCCACCCCGGCGTCCTTGAGGACCTTGACCAAGGTGCGCACGTCCTTCCCCTCCGCCTTGGCGTCCAGAAGCTGGTTCTTAGCCTTGCGCATCTCTCCCCGGGTGGCCTCCGGCAGGGACCTCATGAGCTGCTCCCGCCCCTTGCGGGCCAGGACGCCCATCATCCCCCAGTCGCCGTGGTCCCCGGCGTCCCGGGCCTCGTGCAGCATGCGCTTGGCCTCCCTGGAATCCAGGTAGAACTGGTCACAGATGTCTATCAGCCGGGACAAGGAATCGGCCAGGTCGCTGGCCTCCAGGTACTTTCCCGAGGAGCGTTCCGCAGCCTTGCGTCCCTTGGCCGCCGCCTGCAGAGCGCCCTCCACGTCCCCTTCCTCGCGCAGGCTTCGTAACGCCGAGAGCGATTCCGAGACCTCCTTGGGGTCCACGCCGGAGCGGGAGACCACCGACACCAGCTTCTCCAGGTTCCCCTCCTCCAGGACCAGCCTCTCGTCCAGTGCGGCCTTGATCGAGGAACGTGCTTCCTTGACCATCTGCACCGCGGTGGCCAGGTCCCTCTGCTTTCCGGCCTGTACGGCCTTGTCGATAAGGCGTCTGCCCTCCCCGACCTCCACCTCGTAGTCCTTGGAGATGATCAGCAGCGGTTTCACCTCCGCCACCAGCCTGGGGAACTCCTGGCGCATCTCATCGTTATCGTCCACAAGGCTCTTTCCGCAGGCCGGGCATTCATCGGACTCCAACGCACAGGCCTCGCCGCAGGACGGGCACTCCAGCATCGGCACCTCCTCGATGACGAACTCCGTGCCGCAGCCCGGGCACTTGTCCGCTTCCCCTACGATGTGCCTGCCGCACTCGGGGCAGTCGAACTCAAAAACCTCTTCCTCGTTATCCTCGTTGCGCTCCCCTGGCATATGACCCACCCTGCTGGCCTCAGATTGTTCTGTGATTATTTCAAGTTGTTTATTAAATGACCTGGCCCAAATGGCGGCGCATGATCTGGGCATCCTCCATGGGGGAGGTGGATTCGCAGATCACGGTGGCCTCCGTTCCCGACCCGCGCAGGGCGTCGAGGACCATCTGATGGTCCAGTCCCTCCCCGAGCCGCAGATGCTTCCTCTCCCCCGCGGCGGTGAACTCGATGCCGCTGAGATGACAGTGCAGGCGGGGGACCTGGGAAAGCTTTTCCAACAGGGAACCTAGCTTCTGGGGGTCCAAGGCCGGGCCCCTGGCCTGCAGGTGGGCGAAGTCCACCACCGGAAGTACGCCGGGGACCTCGTCCATCACCTCCAGAATCTCCGGGACGGTGCCCCAGGCGGCCTTCTTGCCCATGGTCTCCAGACCGATGACCGCTCTGAGCGATTCGACGTCCGCGATATCCTTGACCCGGTTCAGGGATTCTATGACCATTCCCGTGCATCTGCTGACCTCCTCGCCGTAAATGGCGGCGTGCACCACCACGATCCAGGCGCCGAAGGCTTCCGCGCCCCGCATCGCCCTCAGTATCCAATCCTCGCTCTTGGCCCTGGTCTCCGGCGACGGGGAGTTGAGGTTCACGTAGTAGGGGGCGTGCACGCTCAGCAGCACCCCGTTCTCCTCGGCCACCCAACGGGCCTCCTCCGCCCTGGCCCGGTTGAACAGCACGTTGCGCACGAACTGGACCTCGAGCGCGTTCAGGCCGGCCGCCCCGACCTTGCGCACGGCGTCCGCCGGGGATCGGGAGCCTTCCGGATAACCGGCCGGGCCGATGCGTATCATGCCCGTAAATCGTGTGGCGGGATAAAGTAGATTGCCGCGGCGCACAATGTAAATATCCGGGTGAGGATTGTAAGACTGGGAGGAGAATGAAGCAGTACAACGTTCCGGTGGAGAAGCCTGCCGATGTCAACGTGATAATCGGGCAGTCGCACTTCATCAAGACGGCCGAGGACCTCTACGAGGCCATGGTGAACTCCGTTCCGCAGGCCAAGTTCGGCATCGCCTTCTGCGAGGCCTCCGGCGATCGTTTGGTCAGGGTGGAGGGCAACGACCCCGAGCTGAGGGACTGCGCCCAGCGGAACGCGCTCAAGGTCGGCGCCGGCCACACCTTCTTCGTGGTCATGCGGGACGCTTATCCGGTGAACGTATTGCAGAGGATCAAGCAGGTGCCCGAGGTGTGCTCGATATTCTGCGCCACCGCTAACGAACTGGAGCTGGTGGTGGCGGAGAGCGCTCTCGGACGCGGGATAATCGGCGTCATCGACGGACAGATGCCCGTGGGAGTTGAGCAGGATGAGGACGTACAGAGAAGAAGAGGATTCCTCCGGAAGATCGGATACAAGCTATGAGGAACCGGACCTCTACGAGGTCCTCGGCAAGTACTACGACGTGTGGTACGAGGACCAGGTGGAGGACACCCAGTTCTACCTGCGCCTGGCGGAGCAGGTGGGCGGGCCGGTCCTGGAGTGCATGTGCGGCACCGGCCGCAGCCTGGTCCCCCTGGTGGAGGAAGGGTACGAAGTATGGGGCTTCGACCGCAGCCATTCCATGCTGGACCGGCTGACGGCCAAGATGGAGCATCTGGACGATGAGGTCCAGGCTCGGGCCAGCGTGCACCACGCCGACATGCGCACCTTCCAGTGCCCGCGCCGATACCGTTTGATCGTCGTACCCTTCAACGCCTTCCTGCATCTGCTGGAGAGGGAGGGGCAGGAGGCGGCCCTGAGGAACGTGGCGGAGCATCTGGAGGAGGGCGGGCGCTTCGTCATGAGCATGTTCAACCCGCGCCTGGACCGCCCGGAGGAGCTGGTGCGGCACCGTGGAACTAAAACGATGCTCAACGGGGAGATCGTCTCCAAGTTCGAGGCCCAGACGTTCGATCAGCCGAGACAGCGCACCACTGTCCACTACTTCATCGACATATCGCGCCAGGACCTGGAGATGAGACGGGTCACCGCCTGCTTCACCATTCGGTACATGGCCTACCAGGAGGCCGTGGGGCTCATGGAGGCCTGCGGCCTGCAGGTGCTGGAGACCTATGGCGATTGGAACTTCGGCCCCTTCACCAAGAACAGCGACTTGATGGTGTTCGTGGCCAAGCGTGCGCCATGATCCTGGACCTGGACCACACCCTGGGCTGCGGGCAGGTGTTCCGCTGGCGCAAGGTGGGGGAGGAATGGAGGGGCGTGGTGGAGGGCCAGTCGGTCACCCTGCGCCAGGAGGGCGGCCGGATACGCGCGGCGGGGATGAGCGATGACAGTATCGCTAGATACTTCCGCCTGGATGACGACCTGGAGGCCATCTATCGCCAGCTGGACTGGGACCCGCATCTTGCCTCATACTTCCGGGAGTACCGGGGGCTGCGGCTGGTCCGGCAGGACCCCTGGGAATGCATGGCCTCTTACGTTCTCGCGACCAACGCCAACATCCCCCGCATACAGGGGATGATCGAGCGGGTGTGCCGCACCTTCGGCACGGAGATGGATGGTTTTTTCACCTTCCCCACGCCCGGGCAGCTGCTGGACCGCTGCGATCGGGCCGAGGGCTGCGGTCTGGGCTACCGGAGCAAGCGCTTCATCGAGCTGGCCCGTATGGCGTACCGGGAGGAGATCGACTTCCCCGGGCTGATGGCGATGGAGTACGAGGACTGCGTGCGGGAGCTGGTGGAACTTCCAGGCATTGGTCCGAAGGTGGCCGACTGCGTGAGCGTGTTCTCGCTCGAGCATCTGGAGGCGTTCCCGGTCGACGTCCGGATCAAGAAGGCCATGGCCGATCTCTACGGCATAGAGGGCAATTATAGAACGGTCAGCCGGATGTCCAGAGAAAGGTTCGGACCCTGGGCGGGCTACGCCCAGGAGTACATCTACTACGCTTACGGAAGATGATCACTCGCACTGCGGGCAGACGCAGGCCGGAGCGCGGAGACCGGTCTGCGTTTCGTAAATGCCGACCAGCATCCCGCTCTTCTTGACCATCTCGCAGATGCGGCAGGTCTCCACGACGATGTCGGAACCGTTGATGATGCGGAGGGCGGAGATCTCCACCTCCCGCTTGAAATCGTCATACCTGCCGCTGTTCTCCAGTTCCTTGTTGGTGCCCCGCTTCGCCTTCAGATACTGGGATATGGCGGCGTCGGTGACACCGAACTTGCGAGCCACTTCCGCCTGGCTCAGATGGTGCTTCTGAACTAGCTCCCTGGCCAACTCGCGCCGTATGGAAGGCAGCACGTACCAGACGATCAGCTCGCACGGTATCTTCATTGCCCAATCATCGGCTTAACAATTCTTAATACTTTGGATGTACTGGACTACTGGAACATGCTTTCGGGAGGGCGCGGGCTCGCCTTGATAACCCCGGTCGTCCGGGGCGTCCTTTCGGCCATTGTATAAATAAAAAAATGCTCTTTACCGTGAACAGTCCGGTGGTTGTTCAAGAGGTTTGTTCATGGAGATCGATGAAGTTCTGGTCACCCGCAAGATAGTGGAGAGGTACACCGAGGAGTTCCTGGAGAACGTGGACGTCGACGTGGTCATCGCCGGCGCGGGGCCTTCCTCGCTCACGGCCGCGCGCTACCTGGCCAAGGCCGGACTCCGGGTGGTCATATTCGAGAGGAAGCTCACCCCCGGCGGAGGCATGTGGGGCGGCGGGATGACCTTCCCGATCATCGTGGTCCAGGAAGGCAGCAAGGACCTGCTCGGGGAGATCGGCGTTCGGCTCAGGGACGCTGGTGACGGCTATTTCACGGCCGATTCCGTGGAGGCCTCGGCCAAGCTCATCGCCGCGGCGGTATCCGCTGGAGCCAGGCTATACAACACCATCTCCGTCGAGGACGTCATGATCCGCCAGGACAGCATCTGCGGCGTGGTCATCAACTCCTCCGCCGTGGAGGTCGCCGGGCTGCACGTCGATCCACTGGCCATTCGCGCCAAGTACGTCATAGACGGCACCGGGCATCCCGCGGAGGTCGTTCATGTGGTGCAGCGCAAGGTCGGCAAGCTGAACACCCCCACCGGCCAGATCGAGGGCGAGAAGTCCATGTGGGCCGAGGTCGGCGAACAGATGACCGTGGAGAACACGGTCGAGGTCTACAACAACCTGTACGTCTGCGGCATGGCCTCCAACGCGGTCATGGGCGCGCCGCGCATGGGACCGATATTCGGGGGCATGCTCCTGTCCGGGAGGAAGGTGGCCGAGATGATCATCGCCCGCGAGAAGAAGAGGAAGAAAAGGAAGTAGTTCAGTCCTCTTCGCCCATCACCTTTCCGAGGAACTCCTGGATCTCCCATTCCGGGATCTCCTTGGAGCTTTTCTCCCGCACCGTCCATCCTAGCTCGGAGACGAAGTCCTTGACCACGGACTTGGCTTCCTTCCCGCCCTGCAGATCGATTATCGTGAGGTCCTTCCCGGCGTGCTTGGAGCGGAAGCATCCGATGACCTGCGGCCCGCGCATGACCAGGCTGCCCATTCCGCCACACCTCTCCCGCACCTCATCGTAGAGGTAATGGGACATGTTGTCGAACTGATAGAGCACCAGCTCGCGGCCCGCCACCTTCTTTTCTATCGTGCCCAGGTCCTCCCGGAGCACCCAATGCACGGCGTCCCCGCCCTTTTCCAGGAACCCCTTGGCCAGGAACCCTTCCTCGGTCAGTTCGGACAGCAGGGAACGCAGCTCGCGCATGGGTATCTCCAGACGCAGGAAGCGGGACAGGTTCTCGGCGGTGAAAACGCCGTAATTCCGGAACAGCAACCGCAGATGCTCCAGCCTGGCCTCCCGGACCGTTAGGCCGGAGGGCGGGACCAGGGTTATCCGGTTGTTGCGGCCGTAGGCCACCACCGTGGCCTTGTTCAGCTCCCGCAGCGCCTCCTGCGTTCTCGACGGTCCCAGAACGGAGCGCTCGAAGAAGGCCCGCCGGGGCATCGGGAGGTTCCTCTCCAGCATGCGCACCATGGCCTTGGCGTCATCGCTCAGCTCCCGCCCCTTGGCGTCCCTGAACAGCGAAGCGTATTGCATGGTGGTGTACATCATCTGCTCCGGAAATCCGGTGACGGAGTACAGCAGACCCTGCTCCACCAGGCGTTTGAGCGGCACCTTGACCCGACAGCGGGCGAAGGCCGCCGGGTCGCCGCGGAAACCGCCGGTGCGCTTGACCCCTTCCATCACGTTCGGGTAGGCCTCCTTCGGCAATAGCCCGGACCGGCGCATGGCGTAGCCCAGCAGGTCCTCCCTGCTGAACTGGCGTTCGACCCCGCCGCGGGTCCACATGCCCTCCATGCGCACGTAACCAGCGTCCTGCAGCGCTTTGGCCGCCTCGCCCTGGACCTCGTCCGCGGGAACCCCCAGGACCTCCTTGACCCGCACCATGTCCAGTCCCTGGGAGGCCTGGAAGGTCAGCAGCTGTTCCAGGGCCTTCAGGGCATGCGGGAGGTGAGAGGGCTCGTCCAGGTCTATGGCGCGCACATCGACGCATCCTCCGGCGTCCCATTTCTCCACCCCTCCGACCACCGCCCCGTCCCGCAGCACCGGGAACACCCAGGCGTCCCCGAAGCGGGCGTTGGTGTCCGCCCAGCGCGGCTGGGCGGTCGGATCGTACAGGCTGACCACGCTCCATTCCTCTTCCCTGATGCGGAAGGAGCGGAGCAGGTCCAGCTCCTCGGGCATGATCACCATCTCCGCGGCGGTCTCTCCCACGGTGATCCTCTCCGCGTTCAAGCGCTCCAGCGCCTCATCGACATCGTACGGGGACAGGCCGGTGGCCATCCTCACCGCCATGGCCGGCACCGGCCCGTAGGCCCGTACGAAACGGCGCACCAGCTCGTCCACCGGATCCCCCTCGTACTGGGGAACGTCCACGGCCTGGTAGAAGTTCTCCCGGGACCAGTCCTCCCCCTCCTCGTACCTGCGCACGATGTACATGTTGCGGTCCAGGCGGTCCAGGGAGTCCTTGATGGATTCCTTGGCCTCCGGCATGTCCCGGACCAGGTCGCGCATGCTGGCGCCGCCGAGGTCGCGTATCCTCTGCAGCACCCTCCCGTCCAGATCGTTCGGGGCCAGGTTGCGGTAGGCCTTCACGTACAAGGGCGCGTCCTCTTCCAGCACGTAACGCACGCGGCCGCGCACGAAGCGGCCGTTGAGCACCCGGCCGCTCTCCCGCAGGTACCTCCATTCGTCCGGGCTGAAATTCTCCACCCTTCGCCAGATGTCGTAGAGCAGCCCGGCCTCCCCGAAGAAGCGCACGCACTCCTCTATGCTGGCGAACTTGCGCTCCAGCTTGGACCTCTGGTAGCCATCGACCGTCCGGTGGTCGAAGACCTCCGAGCCGTGCTTCAGCCGCAGGTGGTCCCTCTTGAGCATGTACTGCTCCCGTTCGCCGACTATGAAGCGACCTTCCTCCAGCAGCCCGTCCTCGGTCATCTGCTTCAGCGCGCTCGCCACCTCCGCCTCCGGCAGGTGCAGGGCGAACGCGGCCTCGTCAGCGGTGGCCGGGGCCCAGAGGTCCAGGTGCCTTAACAGAGCGGAGTCCACCGCCTTCTGCCTGGGCATCCGTTCTATCTTCCGGGTGCGGTAGGAGAACCGGCCTTTTTCATAGGCCACCCGCCCGACCAGGTTCTTGGATTCCAGGGAACGTAGCAGCTTCCCTACCGTCTCCCGGTCCTTTTCCAGCAGCGCCTCCAGCTCGGCGGAGGTCCTGGCCACGTCCAGAGACGCCAAGGCCGCCGCCTCCTCGTCCGTCACCTCGGCCGGACCGGCCAGAGAGGAGTACTCCGCCAGCTGCTCCGTGACCACGTAGTACACGTCGTCCAGGTACACCGAGGATATCCTGCCCTCGGCCAAAAGCTGGGAGGCCCACTCGTCCACCTGCTCCCGGGCCGGGCGGCAGTAGGGATAGACGCTTCTGCCCTTCTCGCGGAAAACGTGCAGCGGGCCGGCCCTGGCCATGAGCCCGAGCAGGTCGTCCTTGTCCTCGGCGATGCCCCGTTTGGAGCGGTAGTGCGCGCTGACCTTCTCCTCCTCGAACTGGAACCTCTGTTCGTCCCCGAGCACCTTCGACAGCACCTTGCGGTGCAGCTCCCGCAGCAGGGACGAGCGGTCCTCCATCATGACGATGTCGGATATCCCGGCCAGAACGATGTTGTGCCCGAACGGCGAGGGCACCGGGGTGTAGGGAATGGTGTTCAGGACCATCTCCCCGGACTCCAGGGAACGGACGATCAGCTCGGCCTTCTGGATGTCCATGACGTCCTCCAGCACCTCGCGGTAGGTCTCCTCGATGACCGGGACGGACTCCAAGGAGGCCAGGTAATCCAGCAGGTACTGCGAGCGCACCTGTTGACGGTTGACCGACACCTCCCGGCCCTTGTAGTTGCGCAAGACCATGAAGGAGCGGGCGGCCACGTGCCGGAAGCGCTGCTTGAAGATCTCCGAGTCCTTGACCGCCCGGCGCAGTACGCCGCGCATCTCCCCGGAACGGATGAGCCCCGGTATCAGGTCCAGATCGATGCGCTTGGGGGCCACCAGCAGGAAGGCGTCGTCGGATATGGAGACGGAGACGTTGCACCCCATGCGCTGGGTGAGCAGGAACGCGTACGTCCGCGATAGAGCGTCGTTCACCCTCCGGCCGAACGGGAAGTGGAAGATGAGGCCGCTGTTGCCCTGGCGGTCCAGGTAGCCTTCCACCAGCAGCCGGCGCTGATTAGGCACCCCGGCCGCGGCCTGCTGCTCCTTGAAATAGTGCAATAAGGACAGGGCGGAACCGTGGTCGATGGAGAAGTTGTCCATCAACCATTGCACCACCTCCTCCTCCGGCTCGCCGAGCTTGGACTCCATCTCCCCGCGGAAGCGGGCGATCTCCATGGAAAGGTCGAAGGAGCGCGGAAGCATCTCGCCGGTCCAGGAGGGGACGGTCGGCTTCCGCCCTGGCGCCGAGCGCACGTACACGCGCATGCCCTTGGCCCGGACGTACTCGTAGGGACGCCCACCGAGAATGAAGACGTCCCTGGTGCTCAGGCGCTCCACGAACTTCTCCGAGAGGTCCCCGACCAGGCCGCCGCGTTCGTTGAAGACCTTGTATGACGCTTCCTCGGGTATCGTCCCCAGGTTCAGGAAGTAGATCATCCGGGCGCCCTTCTTCTTTCCGAAGACGCCCTCCTCCGGGTCGTACCAGAGCTTGGAGTACACGCCCTCGAAGGCGTCCTTGCTGCCCAGGTATCGCAACGTCTGCAGCAGCTCCTCCCGGGACAGGCTGCGATAGCAGTACGAGCCGCGCACCATCTGCAGCGCCTCGTCCACCGTCCAGCGCCTCTCCAGGGACATGCCCACCAACGTCTGCGCCAGAACGTCCAAGGCGTTCTCCGGGATGGAGACGCGGTCGATGTTGCGGCGGTGGGCCGCCCGGCAGAGCACGGCGCACTCCACCAGGTCGTCCAGGTCCAGGACCATCATGCGGCCCTTTGGGGTTTTGCCCACGGAATGCCCGGAGCGCCCGATGCGCTGCAATCCCTTGGCCACGCTCTTTGGCGAGCCGATCTGACAGACCAGGTCCACCGAGCCGATGTCGATCCCCAGCTCCAGCGAGGTCGATGAGACGACGCAGCGCAGCTCTCCCCGCTTCAGGCGGTCCTCCACGTCCAGGCGAGTTTCTTTGGCCAGGGAGCCGTGGTGGGCCTCGATGCTCTCGATGCCCCTTTCCCTCAGCTTGTACACCACCTGCTCCGTTCCGGAACGGGTGTTGGTGAATATCAGCGTGGTCTGGTGCGCGTTGACCATGTCCCGCAGGCCATCATACATGCGGGCGTTCACGATCTCGTAAGGAACGCGGTCATGTCCTCGGTCGGGCAGACCACCTCCAGGTCCAGGTCGCGCTTCGTCAGCACCTCGATGAGCTCGACCGGGCGCACGTTGCCGTCCTGGCAGCCCACCAGGTAGGACGCGATCTCCTCGATCGGGGCCAGGGTGGCCGAGAGGCCGATGCGCGTCATCGGCCTCCGGCAGAAGGTCCTGAAGGCGTTCCAGGGTGATCGACAGGTGAACGCCGCGCTTGGAGTGCGATATCTCGTGTATCTCGTCGACGATGACGTATTCGACCTGCGAGAACTTCTCCCGGAACTTGGGGGCGGCCAGAACGAGGGCCAGCGATTCCGGGGTGGTGATGAAGATGTGCGGCGGCTTGCGCAGCTGCTTCTGCCTTTCCGATTGCGAGGTGTCGCCGGAGCGCACTCCCACCCGGACCTTGGGGAACTCATACCCTTTCTGCTTGGCCAGCTCGTGCATCTGGGCCAGCGGCTCCTCCAGGTTCTTGTTGATGTCGTTCGCCAACGCCTTCAGGGGCGACACGTACACGGCGTAGATGCGGTCCTCCAGCTTGCCGTCCTTGGCGTACTTGAACAGCTCGTTGATGATCGAGGTGAACGCGGTGAGCGTCTTCCCGGAGCCGGTCGGCGAGGATACCAGGACGCTCTTCCGCTGGTGGATCAGCGGGATGGCGTAGGATTGCGGCTCAGTAAGACCGTCGAACCGCGAGTCGAACCATTCCGCGATGAGCGGATCGAGCAGGGAGAGCACCTCCTGCTTGCTAGCCTTCCTCTTCACCCTTTGCATGTGCCGACCTTCGAAAAGCGGATTCTATCTATTGCCGGGTTATAATTAACTTACCCTCGGACCATCGAAAATGAGGAAAGGGCACAGGTTTTAAGTCAGCACAGGTGGAAATGAGGTCAGGTGCGTCGATGAGGTGGTTCGTTCAGGATGAGAAGGGGGCCAGGCTGCCCTGGAGGGAATGGGAGAAGGCCGTGGAGGACCCGGAGGACATGCTGGCCAGCATGGCCTTGGGCGAGAAGGCCTACCGCGCATGCATGAGATCGGCCAAGCTGACTACGCAGAAGGAGGCCAAGAACACCGTGACCGCCTTCGCCCACCTCCTGCACCACATGCTCGACGAGATCGACGAGGAGCGCCTCCTGGAGCTGCGTTACGTCCTTCAGGAGGGCTGGAGGGAGGGCGCGCCGTGGCTGTGGGAACCTCCGACCGAGGTCATATGGCCGATCGGCGAGGACCTGAGAACGGAACTCCTCTCGCTGCGCCACGGTTTGGAGAGAGCGATCGCCCCTGGTCTGTTCGGGGTCTTCTGGGCAGGGATGACCGCCGCCGGCAGACGCATCCCGGTGAGGTCCGCGGATCTCGGGGACGGCCTTTCCTACTCCTTAGCGATGCTGGACCGGATGCTGGTCGAGGAGGTCCCTTCCTTCCTGGATGATGAGGAGAGGGCGGGCATGGACCATCTTCGCTCCGGGCTGCGCCTTAGCGACAACATCTCCATCGACGAGCTGGCTGAGTGCTTGTCCGGCCAAGGATACATCGTCCGACGGGAAAGGATCTTCCTGAAAGGTACGACCAGCGGAGGCAGCTGGATGGACCTAATGGAAGTCCGTGACTGGAGAATGAAGGTCTTGCGCTCCTGCTCGCTGCTCATGGCGTTCCGCATAATGTTCCTGGCCTCGGTGACCGGGGAGAGCGGCCCGCTGCGGGTGTCCTACCCTGATTAATGTTAAATCCATGCTTCGACCTTGCACTATCCGCATGCGAAAGCTCCCGGTATTGCTGCTGGCCCTAGCTCTGGTCCTCTGTTCCGCCTACGTCCCGGACAGGGCGTCATCGGCTAGCATCAGCGGGACCGATATCTTCGGACAGGTGGTCAACGAGACCGGGGCTCCTTTCTCTGGCGTGGAGGTCCGGGTGGTCAACACCACCAAGCCCACGACCTCGTTCACGGTGGTCAGCGACCAGAACGGTAACTACACCATGCCCAGCAATTTCCTTCCTGGGACCTACAACGTGACCGCGACCTTCGTCAACTATTCCGCGAACATCAGCTATTCCAACGTGATGGTAAAGAACGGGGAGGCCGCCCGCCTCAACTTCACCATGGTCGAGGTGCTGTGCAAGCTGATCGGAAAGGTCCACAACGGGACCACCCCCATAACCGGCGCCACGGTCACCCTGAAATCGATGGACGGAAAGGTGTTCTATAACGGAACATCGGACGCCTTTGGCGATTATTCCATATCCAAGATCAGGCCGGGAATCTATTCGGCCTACGCCAGCAAGGTAGGGTACTACAAGTCCGACCCGGTGGCCCTGCTGATGGTCCGGGGAACGACCAATACCACCAACTTCTACATGGAGGAGCAGCCTGCCGACCTGGGCGGCAAGGTGGAGTACGACGGCAGCGGCCTGAAAGGGGTGACCGTGAAGCTGTCAAGCCCCCTGTACACCGCGGAGACGGTCACGGACGAGTATGGCAACTACACCTTCTCCCAGGTTCCATCCGGGTCGTACACCGTCACCTTCAGCAAGGAATCCTTCCTGAGCCGGTCGCTCAGCGTGGGACTGACGCCCTTCGAGGTGAGGGAGCTGAACGTGGAGATGGACTACGACAGCGCCAACAACACCCAGACATTCCTTCTGGGCCTGGACCTGGCCCACTCCCTCATGGTCATCGGGCTGACCGTCTCGATACTGGTCCTCATCGTCGGTATTTTCATCAATTACAAGGTCCGACGCAAGCCGGATATGCTGGAGCGCGACGATTCAGAGAAGGAGTGACCGCTCCTTCACCGATCGCTCAACCTCCTTGAACAGGGAGCGGCCATATGAGTCCATGGCCACCACGAGCGGCCCCAGTCCTTCGGCGCGCAGATGCCATACCGCCTCCGGCATACCGAGGTCCTCCCAATGTACGCCCAGCACCTCCGGGAAGGCCTCGGCGGCCAGCACCGCAGCTCCGCCGGGGAAGGCCAGATACGCGCATCCCACCTCCCTCATCGCCTCCAGGGTCTCCGAGGACATCCCGCCTTTCCCGATCAGGAGCCGGGGGCGGCAACGGCGTATCACCTCGGGGGCCAGGCGGTCCAGGCGGGCGCTGGTGGTCGGCCCGGCCGCCACCACCTTCCAATCGCCGTCCCGTCGCATTATCGGCCCGCAGTGGTAGATGGCCATGCCCTCCAGGCGGAAGGGCGGCTCCCGTCCGGACCCTAACAGTTCCAGTATGCGCAGGTGCGCCTCGTCCCTCGCCGTCAGCAGCTCTCCGGTCAGAGAGACCACCTCCCCCGCCCTGAGAGAACGGGCCTCCTCCTCGCCCAGCGGGGCCTTTATCCTCCTCACTCTCAATCGAAGCCCTCCTGGGAGAACCTGACCCGCCCGTCGGGATATATCCTGGCGAACGCCCTGCGCGCCGCCCAGCAGTTGAGCGAGACGGCCACTGGGAGGCTCGCCGTATGGCAATGGGCCTTCTCCACGAGAACGCCCAGGCAAGTGGTCCTTCCGCCGAGGCCCATGGGCCCCAGGCCGAGCGAGCCCAGCTGCTCGTCCAATCGGGATTCCAGGACCGCCAGCTCATCATCGCTGCTGCGGGAGCCGAGCTTTCTCAGCAATGCCTTCTTCGCCAGAACGCAGGCCATGTCCGCTGTGCCTCCGATCCCCACGCCAACCACCGTGGGCGGGCAGGGGCGGGAGCCGGCGCTCACGACGCAGTCGATGACGAAGCGCCGCACCCCCTCCAATCCCTCCGACGGGTTCAGCATTCGCAACGCGCTCCAGTTCTCCGAGCCGGCCCCCTTGGGAAGGACCGCTATGTCCAGATGGTCCTCCTCCAGCGGTTCCAGGTGCACCGGCGGCATCAGCTCCCCCAGGTTGGAACCGTCGTTCTCCCTGGACACCGGGTCCACGGTGTTCGGGCGGAGCGGTATCTCCTCGGTGGCCCTGGCCACCCCTTTTTGTATCGCCGCGATGACCCGATGGTCGCTGCGCCCGCGAACGAAGAACACGGGAAGGCCGGTGTCCTGGCACATGGGCACGGAGCGTTCGGCCGCCCGGTCAACGTTGCTCAGTATGGCCATGAGCTGGGAGCGGGCCATCTCCTCGGTTTCGATCTCCAGCGCATGGCGCAGGGCGGCATGGACGTCCGGCGGCAGGCGGCATTCGGAATCGCGCAGGAGCCGGACCACGGTCTCCTCGATCAGCGATGAAGGGTACATCTCGCCGTCTGGATTGGCGCAGGGGGAATTAATCCTTGGCCTGCTGAACGCCGGCGTCCGATTGCCTCGGCCTTTTGTTATGTGCAATAAGGAATTATAGTCAATCACGAATAAACGCCCGATCCAAATGGATGCGCCTATTCAGATCCACGGCCTGAGCAAGGTGTACGGAGGCGGCTTCCGGGCCGTCGACACCCTGGAGCTTAACGTGCCGAAGCGGTCCTTCATGGGCTTCCTCGGCCCCAACGGGGCGGGAAAGACCACCACCATCAAGATCGTAACCAACATGCTGACCGCCACCTCGGGCGAGGCCATCATAAACGGGGTGAGCGTCATGAAGGACCCCAAGACCGCCCTGGCGGACGTCGGGGCGGTGGTGGAGACCCCGGAGTTCTATCCCTACCTGACGCCGATGGAGACGCTGCAATACCTCGGTTCCCTGCGCGGCATGTCCGCCTGCGAGATAAACAACCGGGGGAGGGACCTCCTGGACATGGTCAAGCTCACCGAATGGAAGGAGCAGAGGGTGGGCAAGTTCTCCAAGGGCATGAAGCAGCGCCTGGCCATAGCGCAGGCTTTGCTCCCCCAGCCCTCGGTCATCATCCTGGACGAGCCGACCTCCGGCCTGGACCCCCGGGGGATGGTCGAGGTTCGCGACATACTCAAGCAGCTGCACAGGCTGGAGGTGACCGTCCTCATGTCCTCCCACCTCCTGAACGAGGTGCAGGAGGTGTGCACCGACGTCGCCCTCATTAACCGCGGCAAGCTGCTGCGGTCGGGAAGCGTGGCCGACCTGGTGAACGAGGTGAAGGCCAAGAAGATTGAGGTTAGGACCATGCGCCCCCTCGTTCCGGAGATGTTCGACAGGCTGCGCGCCGTCCCCGGCGTGCAGGGTTTCGGAGTGACCGGGGACCTGTCCTTCTCCATCGACTTCGAGGGCGGCGAGGAGGCGCAGGCCGGGCTGCTGATCGCCCTGCAGAACCTGGGTCTCATGGTGGTGTCCTTCAAGGAATCCGGCCTGGCCCTGGAATCGCTGTACATGTCCCTGATAATGGATTCGAGGTGAGAAGATGGAAAACACTACCGTTGACAACCGGGGACGGCTCCCCTCGGACCTCGAACAGGTGCTGACCGTGGCCAAGTACGACGTGCTCAAGCACTTCCGGTCCAAGCGCCTGCTCGGACTGCTGATACTGGAGGGGTTGGTGCTGGCGCTGATGTTCGCCCTGCCCATCGCCCTGGACCTGGAGACCTCGGACGATGCGGCCGAGCACATGTCCAGCTATGTCGGCTGGGTGACCATGCTGATCGTCATCGGGGCGACCATGTTCGCCGGTGACGCCATAGTGTCCGAGTTCCAGAGCCGCACCGGCTACCTGCTGTTCCCCAACCCGGTGAAGCGCGAGGCCATATTCCTCGGCAAGTACCTGTCCACCCTGTCCATCGTCAGCCTGATGGTGGTGCTGTACTACGTGGTGGCGGCCATCCTGACCTGGGCCATGACCGGCGGAAGCACTGTGCTCTGGGTCTACTCCATGCTCTTCGCCCTTTGCTACGGTGCGGCGGCCGCGGCGGTCGGTTTCCTGCTGTCCGCGGTGTTCAAGGGGTCCACCGGCTCCCTGGTGCTGACGTTCTTCATGCTGATCATGATACTGCCGATGATAATGGCGGTGGTCGGCATGGCCGGCTACGACACGGTGTTCATAATGAGCAGCGCGGAGTACGTCATCGGCGGGCTGATGGACGACCCGTACGTCGCGGAGGGCCTGGCGCCGGACATGTGGGGCTCCCTGGGAGTGCTGGCCGCCTACGTCGCAGCCAGCCTGCTGGCGGGACTGCTCCTGTTCAAAAGGCGCGAAATGGTCTCCTGATCGGAGACCACCTTTTTCCTTTCATTCTTTCTAAGAATCACTGCAGGGGCAGGAGGAAGTACTCCTCGTCCAGCTGGAAGACCTTGACCGTGTCGCCCTTCCGCTCGAACTTCGGCGGCTTCCTGAGGTCGAAGACCTTGAAGCTGGTGGGGTGCATGACCTGCACCTCCCGGTCCGTCTCGGTCACGATGACCATGTCCATGATGTCCTCCTTCCGGCCCACGACCTTGGCGGATATCATGTCGCTGTTGCTGATCATCAGCCCCTGCGAGGTCTTCAGGTTGGTCAGCTTGGTGGAGTTGGCACGCAGCGCTCCGACGAGATGCAGCTTCCCCTCGTAACGGACGATGTCGCCGAAGCGGTATGCCGGCAACCGCACCAGGAAGGTGACCCGGTAGAGGTCCTTGCCCTGCTTCTGGGTCACCAGCTTGGCCGTCTCCTTGACCTCGGCCGCGTACTGGTCGGCAAGGTCGTGCGCCATGTTCTTGCCGACCACGGACGACGAGAGAATGACGTCCACCCCGCCCTCCTTGGTGGTGAGCCGGTTGACCTTTGATATGAACAGCTCCCGGTTGTCCTTGGAGTGCTCCTGCATCATCTTGTAGATGCGCTCGATTATCTCCTCGCGCTGGTCTTCGGGCATCTTGCGGTCGCGCGTGCGGATCTGCAGCGTTCCCTCGTAGTAATTGCCCATCAGCTTGTTGCATCTGGGGCATGAGGTGTTCTTGAAGCGGACTATGGTCGTCCTGGCCTCGTGCACCTCCAGGCCTTCCACCCGCATGGAGATGGTCATCCCCACGTGGTAGTTCGCCTCGTCTATCCTCTCGCCGTGCAGGCCCACGTCCGTGGGTTCGGCGTCCTTGGCGATCTGCAGCGCCAGCTCGGTGGCCTTTTCGGACACCTCCTCCCGGGCCTCGATGTCCACCCATTTACCGTCGAGAAGATAATCGCCGCAGTGGCCGCACTGGAAGACGTCCACGTGATCGGGGAGCGAGGTGAACACCTTCCCCTCCAGGAAGCAGGATTCGCACAGCGAGCGGTACGTCGGACCGTCCGCCCCGCACTTGACGCAGAAGGACATCTCAATACCTTACCATCTGGGCATGCGGAACGCCTTCGATGGTCATCACGCACTCCCTGTCGATGTATTCATGCTCGGCGGCGATGCGGCAGACTTCCTCGCCGACCAGGTTGGCCATGGTGGCCATGGCCAACCGGTTCAGCAGCATCTCCTCGCCCCCGCGGTCGCCGCCGTAGAACTCGTCGCTGACCTCCAGGCGAAGCTCCCCTTCCCGGAGCTTGCGACCTACCAGATCGCCGTCGCAGGCCGCGATCAGCACGTCGCCGCCGCGCCTGTGCACCTTCACCCGGATGTCGCTCATGTTCCCTGAGTCCAAGGGCATGATGATAAACCTTTCCTCGAACCTGTTCAGTTCAGGGAGGTCAGCTTGTAATGCCCGGCCTGCGGCTCGTAGATGTCCCCGCTCTGCTTCAGCTTGCCGATCGCCGCCTTCAGCTCCGCCTCGCTCAGATTGCGGTCGGCCGCCCTCTGGATGAGAGTGATCTCCGAGGCTCCGGAAACGGGGTCGGAGTGCTCGTGGATGAGCTGCCGGACGAGAGAGATGCGGTTCCTCTCGTTGCGCGTGGTCCCGGTCATCAGCTTGTCCACGTCTATCGTCCCCTCATCGGAGGCCATCTTCTTCAGGTAGTGCTCCACGATCTTTATCGCCCGGTCGGCGTCCTCGGCCTCCACTATCGGCGATAACCGTATCCGGGCCGAGGCCTCCGAAAGGCGTATGAACGCCTCAAGCTGCCTGGCGGTTATGGGAACGGACGAGCCGGCCTTCTCCCCTAACTTCCTGATCGACAGGTACTTGTCGATTATCATTTGGCGAGCGTCGTCCGTCAGCACCGGCGTGTACCGCTTGGCATAGGCCACGAACTTGCGCATGAACTCCCGGTCGAAGATCGGCCGCAGCGTTCCCGTTTCCTCCATTATGCGCTGGTAGTCGATGCCCTTTATCGATTCCGGGTTGGGAACGTTGCGCAGCTCCCCCCGCACATGCCCCTTCAAAATATGCTCGGCGATCTTCTGGTCCTTGGCCGCGTTCGGTTTGTCCGTCAATGCGAATATGAGGTCGAAACGCGAGAGCAGCGCGGGAGGCATGTTGATCTGCGTCGCCAACGGCTCAGCGTCATCGAACCGGCCAAGCTTGGGATTGGCCGCGCCCAGCATGGAGCAGCGGCACTGCAGGGAGGCGGTTATCCCGGCCTTGGCCACGCTCACCCGCTGCGATTCCATGGCCTCGTGCATTGACGAGCGGTCCTGCTCGGTCATCTTGTCCAGCTCATCTATGGCCGCCAGACCCTTATCGGCAAGCACCAGCGCTCCCGCCTCCAGCGTCCAGCGCCCGTCCCCGAACTCGTCCTTGACCGCGGCGGCGGTGTTGTGCACCAGAAATCCGTTGGCGACGAAGCTGTGCGCTCCCTCGACGGTCAGGTCGTACACGTTCGGAGGAAGGTCCTCCCGAACCTCCCTGACGCTGACGACCCTGCTCAGGGAGACCTCCCCCTCAGACGAGCCAGATGGCGCTTTCAGCACCGTATCTCCGACGTTAATGTCTGACGATTTGACCCATCGGTCCTGATGCCCGTTGCGTACGCGGACCATGGTCTCCGGGGTGGTCCGGATGCTGTTACCAGCATCGGTCGTGAGTTCCACAAGAAATGAAGGGGTTCTCAGACGGAAAAGCGAAACGACCGGTCGGACATCCATATGACGATCGGCCGACACGGTGGTCACCCCGTTCACCCTGCCCTCCTGCCTCCACACCCCCGGCTCGATCTCCATGGGCGAGCGCATCCGGGATTCCACGAAATCGCCTATCGGCTGCATCCTGCCGTCCACCTCGATGAGCGAATCGGGCGCCACGCAGAGACCGGCTGCCGAGGAGCTCTTGCCGGAGGCGTATATCCCGCGGGGGGCCATCTCCGACATGTATCGCAATATCTGGCTGTTGTGAGACAATATACCGTTGGCCACGAAGATGTGGGTATCCGCCACCTCGATGTCGTAGACGAACTCCTCCTCCCGTTTGACGTCCTCGCGCTTCACGATCTGGTCCCAGCCGAAGCCGCGGTCGTAACCGCAGAAGTTGCCGTCCGGGCCCTTGTCGGAAGTGATCGCCAGATAGTTCCCGACGATGATCTTGTCGGCCTGGCGCTGAGCCATGTAATACGCGTTCTGCACGAACAGCGGATGCGTCGGGGTCACCGTGAGCGTTCTTCCGCTCTCGGTCGTGAACCTGATCAGCCGGCGGGGCGAATCCCTCTTCCAAACCCGAACCGCCCTGCCTTTCTCGATGCGCCCGCGGGAGGTGAAGGTCATCACCTCGAAGTCCGCGTCGGCATACTCCCCGTCGTCAACCTCCTTGACCTCGTTCACCGAGAGCCAGTGGTCCACCAGTTCCCGGATGTTCCTCTCGGTGCAGTCCCCCATCAGCACCTTGGCGTCGCTGGTCACGCACTTGGCGACACCGGGGTCTCCCACCAGCAGGATGTGGATGTCCCCCCTGATCTTCGTTCCGTCCTCCAGCTGCTTGGCCGTGCCGCCGAAGAGCTGGAGGGCTATGCTCTCCTTCACCTCGTCGTAGCCATGGATGGCCGGGGCGATGGAGCCGACGATCTTGCGGAAGACCTCTGGATCCTTGGCCTCCTTCTTTATCAGCTCCTCGTCCTCGTCCGATATGACGACCTCCTCGTACTCGTGCTGCTCGAACTCCATGGAGACGACCGCCAGATCGATGTCGAAGAGGGTGGATTTTATTCGGTCTCCTTTCTGCTGGCTGCGCAGTATCCCGTTGAGCACGACCCGGTCCCCCGGGGAGATTATTCCGGCCAGGTCATCCTCCAGGAAGGCGGCGAGACGCTCGGGCTGCGCTCCCCCGCGCAGGCCCTCCGGGGATTCCTGCATCTCCACCTTCTGCGTATCGATGTATACCGATTCCTCCGTCAGCAGTTGGAACTTGGTGCTTCCCGCCGTGCGGCCGCACCCCTCCTGGTCCTTATAGCATTCCATCGGCTCCCGGAAGTACAGGCCCTCCTGCGGCTCCAGTATGCGCGCGGGGCAGCGCATGCATCTGAAGACCCCGAGCACCAGGCGCGGACGGACCTCGGTGGCCTTGCGCACCAGGCCCTCGACGGAGATCAGCTTCCCCAGGTCCTCGCTCCTGAGATCGCGTATGTCTATGCGGCTGTCCCTCGGCAGCTCCTTTATGCGCAGATGGACGTTATTGGTGGACCGGGCGGAGTTGGTGAGGCGCCTGATGATGTCCTCTCCCTTCTTCAACGCGCGGTCCGGGTGATTGAGGATGAAGCTGGCGAAATCGGGATCGAAGCGGTCGATCTCCGAGTAGGTGACGGTCAGGCTCCTCAGGTCTGGAAGCCTGTCGGTGAGCTCGAGGAGCTTGAGGCGGTTGTCCTCCGACTCCAGGAACTCCTCCCATCGCGCGGCTATGTCCTCATCAGTGTAATCGATAGGCAAAACCATCACTCCGATATCGAGGGGCAATGACCTAAGGTCTCCCCACGGGGGCTAAGGGTATTCCCTACATTGACATTTAGCTTTCCCTAGCCTCGTCCTCCGAACCTTCAGGCCGGTCGCAATAGTCCCATTGGATGGCCACGACCTCCTGGCTGGTCCCGGCGGAAGAATATCGCTCCAGCAGTTCCCTGTTCAGGACCAGGAACTGCTCCCCCCAGTTGAACTTGGCTAGGACCTGATGCGCCTGGTCCTTCTCCCCGACGATGTACAGGGCGGCGGCCACCGCCTCTGCGCTCGTCAGACGCATGGGCTTACCCCAGTTGACCGGGTTTGCCGCCAGTAGATACGGCAGGGCGCGATGGGCGGCGTCCTTGCGGACCTTCGGGAAACCATCGATGTTCTCCCAGGAGAGGTCCATCACCAGTATCCCGTGCGCCATCACCCGTTCAGCGTCCTCCCTGGAAACGGCCTTCTGGGCGAAAGGATCGAGCACCAGCACGCCGTACGGGACGGCCTTGAGATTCGGCAGCTCCTTCGCCAGCTGGAACTTCACCATCTTGCGCGAGGTGCACTTCTTGGGATCGCAATCCCTCTCGTCGTAGACGAAGATCTTGCTCATGCTTCCGGACCGAAGATGTTGTCAATCCACTTGATCAGGTCGTCCCTGGTCTTGCGGTATACTGCCATCAGCTCCTCCTCGGTGCCGCGGGCCTTGCAGGGGTCGGCGAACCCCTTGTGAATGTAGTCCTTTCCGTTCAGGAAGTGGGGGCACTCGTCCTCCGCCTCGTCGCAGAGGGTCACCACGTAATCGAACTCCTTGCCATAGAACTCCTGCACGCTCTTCGAGCGGTGCTCGGATATGTCTATGCCAAGCTCGTTCATCGCCGCTATCGCCTTGCGGCTCACCCTTTCCGGGTTCAGTCCAGCGCTGCTTGCGCGGTACCTGTCGCCCAGCTTGGCGTTGACATACCCTTCGGCCATCTGGGAACGCGAGGCGTTCCCGATGCATATGAAGAGTATGCTCCTCTTGTTGGTGTTTTCCCTAAACCTTCTCCTTGCCATGTGACCGTGACTCCCTGGCCTTTGTGATCGCCCTGCAATGAGGGCAGCGGGAGATGGCCCAGCTCCCGGTGGCGTCCCGTCCGTGCTTGGAGGCGATTATGCCTTTGATCCCCAGCCTATACCTGCGATGGCACTTCTGGCACTCGTACTCGTACCGGTCGGTGATGGAGACGGAGATTAGAACGACTCCGACGGCCAGCAGAAGCAGCCAGACATACCATGGGCTGTTGAGGACCATACTTATGACAGCCATCGCTGCCAGCAGCCCTCCGGCAATCGCTCGGGGATCGACCTTCGATTTCAGCATTACATGACACCTTGGGGGGTGTCGGTGACGGCCCTTCTCCATGGACCTTTACGGGACACCGATTGATATTGTAACTGTCCGGATATCGCCTTCCCAAATATAAGTGAGGTTCCCGATTGTTAGGATATGGGGGAGACCCTGTGCTCGCAGCATCCGCCGTCGGAACACATTTATGTTCGTAGCATATGATGCATTCCTGCCACGATGATGATAAACCCAGCTCTGATTTGTGATGAGAGACGGGCGAGCTGAGTGGTAGGAACTCACCTTTTCTGCACAACAACAAAATATCCTTGGCCCCATCTAGAGCCGGGATGGACATGCCGACCGGTTACGATCTCATCGAGCACAGCCACGACTTCCGCATGCATCTGCTGAAAAGGCTGGCTGCCGGGCTGTTCGATGCGGCGGTTGTCTTCATACCGGTCGCCTTGGCGATCTATCTCATCGACCTGGAACCGAAGGAGCTTCTGACCGGGGTCGTCTCGGGCTTCGGATGGTTCATCTACTCTGCGGTGATGGAATCGAGGACGGTGGGCGTCGCTTGGGAAGAGGTTGGGGCTGGCGGTAGCCTCCAAGGACGGGACTGATGACCTTTTCCAAAGGCATCGTACGTAACGTGTCAAAGATGTTCTGGTATGTGTTCCTTCCTTGATGTATTTGTTGGCTTAAGTCGAGAGGGAGATCCTCGGCAAAGATGGACAAGATCTTATCTCTGGAACTTGTTGTAATCCAATCTAAATGAATTGTCTTTTTAATAATGGTTAGAATAAAAAATAAAAATGAGGGGTTTACTCCCCCTTTTTCAATGGGTTTAGAATTCTATTATGTTGCCAACGAACTGGTTGGATTCTCCACCGCGTAGACCAGCTGGTCGCTTTCAGCTGCGGTGGGCTTCTGCCGTGGTAAATACAATCCGATCACCAGTGGATATCATAGTTGCGTCCGCTTGAATCAAAGTATAACCGGTGGTCGCTATCAACCCATCCAGTGCGATTACAAGTTATGTTATCGCGAGCTGTAGCCGGGCTGATGGTTATCACAATTGAATAACCGGTTGAGGTCGTGGTCTTCGTTAGGGATACTGTCGGGGCCTCGGTGTTCCCAGAGTCGCCAAATCCCATGACCATCACGTACACACGGCGGCCAGGACACAGCGACGCGACCATCAGGATGGTGCGATGACCGGCGAAACGCCTTGTTGTCTTCTTCCACATTCTCTTCATATGTTCAGTCTCCAGGTAGGTTGCCCTACCGGACCTATATCTACGGGTACGAAAATAAATAACTATCTGTCTTGGAATCATAGAATATTAGATATTTCGGTGGATTTTCCTGATTATTCATAATATTTAACGAAATATCGTTTTTTTTACCTTCTGATGGATTCATAATAATAAGAAAATCACTTCAAGGTCACGATCCGATCGCAGACCAACTGCAGCATCTCAGAGACCCGGCTTCAACTGACCTTCCATGCTCAGAAGGACAGGATACGCACTCTCTTCACGCTGGCCATGAGCACCTGTATCCCTGATCCCTGCCCATATATAATGATAATCCACCTTGGGAACGATGTACCTAAGGTGAGTTGGGCTTTTCGTTAAGACCGAGCGCCCATAATAATCCTCTTGAATCGATCAACATGGATTCGACTAAGATTTCGGCGGTTTCATAAACAACATTATGAGAATCACCTGAGAGTCGTATCACTGGAGAGGGTGAATAGTGTGAGCTGTCGTCGATTAGAAATTGAGACGATGATCTTTACAATGAGTAATTGGAAAGAAACGCGCCTAACATGCTGTGGTCAATATGCCTACTATTGTCTATTTTTCCTGTTTGAGAAATAATCAGAACGTAACAATTGCTGATAAACTGTCTACCGTTGTACCAGATTTTTATTAGTATGGCAATTAATTGAAATGAACACATTGCGCAATAAGACCATTGCTGGAAGTCACTAGAAAAAGGGGAAAGGCCCATTTTCATGGACCCGAAATGGTTTAGAACGTAATTGTGTTTCCGACGAACTGATCGGAGTCGCCACCGGCGTAGACCAACTGAAGAGTGTCTCCAGCAGACGCGTCTTCGAGATAAGATAATGACAGCATCGCCGGTTGAAATCGTGTTCGCGTCAGCTTGAATCAACTCGAAACCATCGGTATCAGCATCAGCAATACCTGATACGCCGGTATCACCAGCAAAGGCTATTGATATTTGTTCTGCGCTGGTCGATGGGCTGATGGTTATCACAACTGAATAACCGGTTGAGGTCGTGGTCTTCGTTAGGGATACAGTCGGGGCCTCGGGGTTCCCAGAGTCGCCAAATCCCATGACCCTCACGTACAATACGGCGGCCAGGACCACGGTGATCGCGACCATCAGGATGGTGGCGATGACCGGCGAAACGGCCTTGTTGTTCTTCTTCCACATCTTCTTCATATGTGTTCAGTCTCCAGGTAGGTTGCCCTACCGGACCTATATCTACGGGTACGAAAATAAATAACTATCTGTCTTGGAATCATAGACTATTAGATATTTCGGTGATTTTCCTGATTATTCATAATATTTAACGAAATATCGTTTTTTTTACCTTCTGATGGATTCATAATAATAAGAAAATCACTTCAAGGTCACGATCTGATCGCAGACCAGCTGCAGCATCTCAGAGACCTCGGGCTTCAACTGACCTTCCATGCTCAGAAGGACAGGATACGCACCTCTGCTCTTCACGCTGGCCATGAGCACCTGCATGAACTCGTAGAGCATGCGCACCTCATTGTGCGCTGCCAACGAGTTAACGGAATCCAGGATGACCATGAACTCCTGGTCCTTGCCCTTGCGGAACAGATACTCCATCTTGAGCACGATGTACTCCAGCATGGTCGGGCTTTCCACGAACACCGTGTGGTCGTCATCGGCCGTCGAGCATTCCATGGTGGCGAAGGATATGCAGTCGACGAAGCGCAGCTTGTCCACGCCGATCTCCAGAGAATTCAGCGCCGACCTTATCGTGGAGGCGGGCATGGTGACCGAGATGTAGATGCAGGACAGGCCTTTCTTATTGCAGAAGCGGTCGATGAGCGCGGTCAGCGTGTCGAAGTACGCCTCAACGCTTATGTTCAGGTCGATGGAGACTGCCGGACCCAGCTCGTTCAATCTGCTGAGCACCTGAGGCGCCACGTCCTCCATCTCAAACCCCCCTGAGCATCGGGGTGATCAGCATTCCTTCGGAGGTCATGTCCATGACGTATTTTGCGCGGGAGTGCGCCGCTCCGGACATCTTTTTAACTTCGAGCACCCGGTAGTTATCTCCTCTCCTGACCGAAGTTCCCAGCAGAACGATGCCGTCGGAGACGGCGTGCTCCAAGGTGTCCATGGACTCCCCTTCGGAGATGAGGATCCCGGTGCATTTCTTCTCGAAGAGCAGGTTCGACAGGGAGAGCAGGAAGGACCTGGCCACCCATCCCTCCATCTCCAGCAGGAGCGGGTTGGTGGCGTCCAAGACCAGGCGGCTGGCCTTGACCTCGTTTATCGCCGAGGCGATGTCCTCGATGATGGCTCCGGCCTCAGCCTTGGTGATCTTCCCGTCGTCCCTCTCCCCCGAGCCCATGTCGTCGATGTGCTTCAGCACCAGTTTACCGCTATCGAACAGCTTCTCATCGGCGTAGTCGACCTTCGGAGCGAAGGAACGGAGCTTCTCCGGACGGTGGGAAGTGGAAATGAAAACGCCCTTCTGGCCGGCCAGCGCTCCGCGTATGAGGTACTCCATTCCGAAGAGCGTCTTGCCCGAACCGCAGGGACCGCTCACCGTGATCATACCCCCGGCTGGGAAACCGCCGCCGACGATGCGGTCTATGCACTCCATCCCTGTGCAGAACCTTGCGCCTGGAGCCGTGGCCATGCCCTGATGATGATTATATGCGGATATATTATTTTTTGAAGGAAAAGATTAGTAGTCTGGCGGAGATAGTCCGTTCATGCAACCGGTTCTGCAGGTCGCCCTGGACCTCATGCATCTGAAGCGTGCGCTGGAGATCGCCCGGGAGTCCCTGGAGGGAGGAGCTGACTGGATAGAGGCGGGAACGCCCCTGATCAAGAGCGAGGGGGCGGAGTGTCTGCGCGCCCTCAAGAGGGAGTTCCCCGGAAGGACACTGGTGGCGGACATGAAGACCATGGACGTCGGGGCGTTCGAAGTGGAGATCGCGGCCAAGGCCGGGGCGGATGTCATCACGGTATTGGGGCTATCGGATGACGGCACCGTTTCGGAATCGGTGCTCGCCGCCCGCAAGTACGGCGCGGCGGTCATGGTCGACATGATCAACGTTCCGGACAAGGTGAAGAGGGCGAAACGGGTGGAGGAGCTGGGCGCCTCGTATGTCTGCCTCCATGTGGGGATAGACGAGCAGATGAAGGGGGAGGGTTCCCCGCTGGACATGGTGTCCGAGGTAGCCGAGGCGATAAGCATACCGCTGGCCGTGGCGGGCGGGATAACCGCCGAGACCGCCCCTAGGATGATCGAGCGCGGCGCCTCCGTGATAATCGTGGGCGGCGGCATAATCAAGACCGGGGACGTGCGCTCCGCCGCCAGGGCCGTGAAGGACGGCATGATGACCGGCAGGGGCCTTCCTGGCGCCCTCTCCAAAAAGTATGGCCAGGAGGAACTGTTCGAGGCTTTCTCCAAGGTCTCCACCTGCAACATCGCCGACGCGGCGCACAAGCGCGGGGTCATGGACAACGGCATGGTCCTGCGCAACGGTCACGGGGTGAAGTTGGTGGGACGGGCGCTGACAGTGCAGACGGCCAAGGGAGATTGGGCCAAGCCGGTGGAGGCTATAGACCGGGCCGGGAAGGGCGACGTGATCGTGGTGGACGCCGGGGGAAGCGAGATCGCCGTGTGGGGGGAGCTGGCCGCCAACAGCGCATTGGTGAAGGGCGTGGCCGGCGTGGTTATTGACGGCTCCGCCCGGGACATCGACGGTATAATCGATCTGGGCTTTCCATGCTTCAGCCGGCATGTCTCGCCGCATGCTGGCGAACCGAAGGGTTTCGGCGGCATAGGCCTGGAGATCGTCTGCGGGGGGCAGATGGTGCGCACCGGAGATTGGATAATCGGGGACGAGAGCGGGGTGATGGTCGTGCCTCAGGAGCATGCGGTGGAGATAGCGAACCGTTCCGTGGACGTGTGGGAGAGGGAAGAACGCATCCGAGAGGAGATCAAGCGCGGCGGCACCCTGTCCAAGGTACAGGAATTGGAGAAATGGGAGCAGGTGAAGTGACCGGCTCCCTCCTTTAAAACCCGTTACATCGTTTTTTCCTTCTTCATCGGGCCGCATCGTTCATTTATTCCTTCAAGGAATCAAATTATTCTAATCATACAAATGTACATTATAATAATTAGTAATTGTTCATTTGTTTGCTTCAATAACTATTTATTATACATTTATCTACACTTTCTCCAATGCGCTCGATAAACATCTATTCGGGAATATGGAAACCGACCGATCGTCGGGAGCTGCTCTCTCCGATGCGGAAAAGGCGGGTACAGAATCGCTTCACCGCCGTGGAGAGCGCGGCCGCAGCGGTTTCGCTGGCCGCTCTGTCGGGTGCACCGGCCGGTGCCTATCCATTCCTACCGGATGCGATCAGGCGCATTGACTCTGGCGAGTTGAAGCTGAAAATGAACACCAACGAACGGACATTGACGGAAGGAGCGGGGCGCGATGCGTAAGTACGCCATCTACGTGCTGCTCCTGGTGAGCCTCCTGGCCATACTGCCGGCATCGACGTTGGCCGCTGATCCCAGCGGTGCGGACAACCCGGCGGGCCTGGACGGGGTTATGAACTCGATTAACTACATCTGGATCATCATCTGTGCCATCCTGGTCTTCTTCATGCAGGCCGGATTCGCGCTGGTCGAATCCGGAATGGTCCGGGTGAAGAACGTGGCGAACGTCCTCATGAAGAACTTCATGGACTTCGTGATCGGGACCGTCGTCTTCCTGGTGATCGGCTACTCATTGCTGATGGGGAGCGACGTCGGCGGCCTTATCGGCGATCCGACGTCCGCCTTCCTGCTGACCGGGGAGTCCTTCGACGTGGGCACGATGCTGCTGTGGTTCTTCATGCTGGTCTTCGCCGCGACCTCGGTGACCATCGTGTCCGGGGCCATAGCGGAGAGGCCCAAGTTCAAGACCTATCTTATCTACAGCGCGGTGGTCACGGCCTTCATCTATCCGGTGTACGCGCACTGGGTATGGGGAGGCGGATGGCTGGCCACCTCTGACTTCATGGTCGACCTGGGAGGAGGCTACGGAGCCTTGGACTTCGCCGGTTCCGGCGTGGTGCACGCCCTGGGCGGACTTCTGGCTCTGGCAGCCTGCGTCGTGATTGGCCCGCGGATAGGCAAGTACACCAAGGAGGGAAAGCCGCTGCCGATACCGGGCCACAACATGACCATGGTGATGCTCGGCGGCTTCATCCTGTGGATGGGGTGGTTCGGCTTCAACGCTGGAAGCACCCTCAACGGCAACCAGCTGGTCATCGCCAAGGTCTGCGTGACCACTGTCATCGCCGGCGCGGCTGGCGCCCTGACTGCGGTGCTCATCGCCTGGAAGAAGGTCGGCACCCCCGACCTGGGTCTGGCGGTCAACGGAATGCTGGGAGGCCTGGTGGGCATCACCGCCGGCTGCGCGTGGGTGGAGCCCTGGGCAGCCCTGGTGATCGGCATTGTGGCCGGATTCGTGGTATGCTATGGCGTGTGGTTCCTGGAAAGGAAGGGCGTGGATGACGTCGTCGGCGCGATCAGCGTGCACGGCCTGAACGGCCTGTGGGGGCTGATCGCCCTGGGCCTGTTCGCGGACGGCACTTTCGGCGTGTACAGTTATGAAGGCGAGATGGTCACCGGCCTGCTCTACGGCAACGCCGGATTCCTGGCCGCGCAGCTGATCAGCGCCGCGGTGGTGGCCGCCTGGGCTCTGGGCACCGGCTTCGTCCTGTTCTACGGGCTGAAGAGGACCGTGGGGCTGCGTGTCACCCCCGAGGAGGAGATGCAGGGCCTGGACATCAGCGAGCACAACACCTCTGCCTATCCGGAGATGGTCACCAAAGGACTTGTGGTAAACAAGGAGGGTTACGAATGAAGATGGTACAGGCAATAATCAGGCACGAGAAGCTTGGAGATGTCAAGCAGGCCCTTTCCGAGATCGGCGTGGTCGGACTGAACGTCACCGAGATCCAGGGTCGCGGGGTCCAGAAGGGCCAGACCAGGCAATGGAGGGGGGCGGTCTACGATGTCGACCTGCTCCCCAAGATCAAGCTGGAGACCGTGGTCGACGACGCGGTCATGGAAATGACGGTGGATATCATCCAAAAGACCGCCTGTACCGGCAACATCGGGGACGGCAAGATCTTCGTGTGGACTGTGGACCAGGTCGTGCGTGTGCGCACCAACGAGCGCGGGAAAGGGGCCATATGAGCTGAGGATGAGCAGTGATCTCACAACCCGGGGGGAGGGGCGTGCCCTCCCCTCCAAACCATTTCGTTCCTTCTTCGCAATCCTTTATATTGGTGCTGATGCGGATAGGGCTTTGATGCCCCATCCCCGGATCAACCTCCACACCCATACGCTTCATTCGGACGGAGATTTCACGGTGGAGGAGATAGTGCGCTCGGCCTTTCAGGCCGGCCTTACGCATGTGGCCATCACCGATCATTTTGAAACATGCAAGATAATCAACCCCCTGAAGAGGATGGACTTCGACCGGTACCTTCGGGAGATACGGGCGGTCGGGATGATGTATGAAGGCCGGGTCAACGTTCTGGCCGGGGTGGAGATAGACACCAACCCTCAGCGCTGCGACCTCTATGAACTGCCGATCGATCTGCTCAACCGTCTGGACCTGGTCCTCTTCGAGTATGTCGAGGATCCCTGGCAGGGAGGGGTGCCGCTGAACGAGCTGCGGTCGCTGGTAAAGGACCTGGACGTTCCGTTCGGACTCTGCCACTGGGACATGGACCGCATCTTCCGGGAGCGCGATCCGTCGTGGCTCGCCGGAAAATTGGAGGAGATGGGGGCCTTCGTCGAGGTCCCGACCTCGCAGCATTACGCCCGACAGGGCCGTTTCCTTTACGAGCACTCGGAGCGCTTCTACCGGGCCTTCGACGGAAGGGTCAAGGTATCCATAGGAACGGATACGCACCATTCACTGGGCGAAGTAGGCAACATAGGCCGGGGAATGGAGTTCCTGCTCTCCAATGGACTGTGCAGACAGCTTCTCTTCAATGGAGAAAGGTAGAAAGGGGGAAGGGAGGGATCTTCAGAACCGGCCCATCTCGCTGGCCTGCTGCTTCAGCCTCTTGATCCTCTCGGCCATCGGCGGGTGGGTCATGAACAGTGCCGACAGCCCCCCGCCCCGGAAGGGGTTCACGATGAACATGTTGGAGGAGGCGGGGTTGCCGAACCTTATGGGGTCGCGCTTGTTGGCCGATTCCAGCTTCTCAAGCGCCCTGGCGAGGTGCATGGGCCTGCCGATCATCTTCGCTCCCTCCATGTCGGCCTTGTACTCCCGGTTGCGGGATATCGCCAGCTGGACCAGCATGGCCGCTATCGGAGCGGTTATGGCCACCACCAGGGCGATTATCATTCCGCCCTCGTTCCGGCGGTCGTTGAACAGCGCGCCATAGAAGGCGAACCGCGCGGCGAACGATATGGCTCCGGCGATGGTGCTGGCGACGCTCATCACCAGGATGTCCCGGTTCCTCACATGGGCCATCTCGTGGGCCATGACGCCGGTCAGCTCGTCATCGTCCAGCAATCGCATGATGCCCTCGGTTGCGCACACCACGGCGTTCTTGGGGTTCCGTCCGGTGGCGAAGGCGTTCGGGTTGCTGGTCGGTATGATCCCCACCTTGGGCATCGGCAATCCGTTCATGGCAGCGATGTTGCGGACGATGCGGTACAGGCGAGGCGCCTCCGCTTCACTGACCAGCTTGACCCGGTAGGACCAAAGCACGATCTTGCTGGAATAGAAGTAAGATATCAGGTTGATCACGCCGGCCAGGATCAGGAACATTGCCGCTCCCAGCACCCAGTCCCCTATGAAAAGGGATCCTACCAGCCAACCGATGGCCACGAACAGGCCGAACATGAACATGAACAGCCCGAAGGTCCTAACTGTCGCTCCCATCTGTCAACACCTGTCGCCGATGATGATGGCGGCCGTATTTAAGATTTGTCAGGGGTTCTATAAAAGCGTATCTCAGAAAGGAAACGGCCAGCAATTTCTGGTCCAACTAGGAAGGATTATTACCGCGCAGGCTTTCCTCCGTGGGGATATCGATGAGAGCTGTGGTCACCGGCGCCGCGGGGTTCATAGGGAGCACGTTGACCGACCTTCTTTTGGCCGAAGGGCATGAGGTGGTCGGCGTGGACAACTTCGACGATTACTATTCCGGCAAGATGCGCTTCCTCAGCCGGCATCTGGAGAACAGAGACTTCCGGCTGATGGAGACGGACATCCTTGATCTGGACGCGCTGCGGCAGAGCTTCGAGGATGCCGACGTGGTCTTCCATCTGGCGGCCCAGGCCGGCGTGCGCATCTCGGTGAAGGACCCGCTGAGGTCCCATCACGCCAACACCACGGGAACGCTCAACGTCCTGCTGGCCGCCAGGGACGAGGGCGTGAGGCGCGTGGTCAGCTCCTCCTCTTCCTCCGTCTATGGCAACGCCGTCCGACTTCCGGCCAGGGAGACCGACCCCGCCGTTCCGATCTCCCCGTACGCGGCGAGCAAGCTGGCCGCCGAATACTATTGCACTTTGTTCTACAGATTGTACGGGCTGCAGAGCGTGTCGCTGCGCTATTTCACCGTTTACGGGCCCCGGCAGCGCCCGGACATGGCCATACGCATCTTCACCGACCGGGCCCTGGACGGAAAGCGCCCCCAGATCTTCGGGGACGGGGAGCAGACCCGGGACTTCACGTTCATAACGGACGTGGTGGATGCCATACGGCGCTGCGCCGACTGCCCAGACCCCAAGGGCGAGCCGCTCAACGTCTGCAGCGGCTCGACAGTCAGCGTCAACGAGGTGGTGGCGTCGATACTGACCGCTGTGGGCCGCGAGGACCTGAAGCCTGAATATCTTCCGCCGCAGCCCGGAGACGTCGATCATACCTGGGGGGACAGCTCCAAAGCGAGGGAGCTGCTGGCCTGGGAACCGAAGGTGAAGATCGACGAGGGGCTGCGCCGCTTCGTCGAATGGTATAGAAGGGAAGGACGGGCCTAGACGGCCACGTAGATGACGCTGCGCCCCTTCTGCTCCGCCCGGACCGCTCCCTTCTCCACCAGCTCAAGGAGCCTCTGGGAGAGTTCGTCCTCCTCTATCGGCACGGCCTTCAGCAGCTCGTGGAAGGTGCGGCCGTCGCGCAGCTGCTCCATCAGAGCGGCTCTGGCGCGCTCGGCCATGACTTTGGCCTCGGCGGCGGCGACCTCCTCCTGCCTCTCGGCGATTATGGAATCAAGGTAGGCGTCCAGCCTCTCGTGGACCGCCGCCTTGAACTTGGCGGCGTCCTCCTCCAGGAGCCCGGAGAGCTCCATCGGCTCCATGTTCAGGTCGCGCAGCTTGGCCACCCTCTGCCGGTAGCCGGCGGCGGGCTGCCCGTCGACCGCGCCAACGGTCGGTATGTAACGGACCTCCAGCCCCTTGAGGGCGGCGTGCAGTCCTTCCAGCATCTGGGCCATCTCGCTCTCGTTCAGTACCTCGATCTCGTACCCCGGCACCCCGGGGACCTTCTTGAAGCCCTTGCCCGAGAAGACCGAATCTACCTGTCCGGGGGAGCTGCCGTCGCTGGAGTATATGACCCTGATGTACGCCTTCATGCCGATCGGGAGAAAATATTCTGAGTTGTCTATATAGTTTGGTATGCCGGGGTCATTACAACCTATTTATCCGGCCGAGGCCATGAGGAAGACCGTGAACAGGGAGATCGAGTTCGCCATGGACCTCTTCCGGGAATACTACCGGAGGTCCCCGCCGCCGGCCCCGGCCGACCTGCGGGAGCGCGAGTTCGGCTTCATGTTCTTCGACCGGGACTTCGTCCGCAGGCACATGGGCTTCCTGGAGGAGAACGACTATCGGCGGTTCCTGGTGAACCAGGTCCCCTCGCACGCCTACTTCTCATCGGCGCTGTACCAGCACCCTTCCGCGCCGACCATGGACCTCAAGGGCTGGAAAGGGGCGGACCTCATCTTCGACCTGGACGCCGACCATATCCGGGGCGCGGAGGGCATGTCCTACCAGGACATGCTGGTCCTGGTGAAGAAGGAGGCCATGGCCCTTGTCGACCGCTTCATCTTCGGGGAGTTCGGTTTCGATGAGAAGCACGTTCGGATCAGCTTCTCCGGCGGCCGCGGATACCACATCCACGTCCGGGACCCCCGGGTGCGCTCCCTCGGCTCGCACGAGCGCGGGGAGATAATAGACTTCGTTAGCGGGACCGACCTGGACCTGGACAGCCTCTTCCCGTCCGCGGCCAGCATGAAGAAGGACTTCAAGGACCGGGTGAAGGTGGAGCGGGCCTATCGCATCCCCGGCCCGGACCAGGGCGGCTGGCGGCGCTTCGGCCGCGAGGCGATGGACAAGGTGGCCGCCGAGGTGGCGGCGATGAGCGACCAGGGGCTCAGGGAGCGCTATCCGCTGCTCCAGGGGGTCAAGGACTCCACGCTGGACGAGATGCGGCGCTCGCTGCACGGACGGCGTGGGGAATCCACCGGCCTGGAGCTCATGATGCGGGAGGACAGTCTGGAGTACTTCACCTCCGACCGGGTGAAGGAGCTTTTCATCCAGATGGTTCTGAGCTCCCTGCGCGAGCGCATGTCCGGGCAGATCGACGAACCGGTGACCAGGGACGTCAAGCGGCTCATTCGCCTGCCAGGCTCGCTGCATGGCAAGACCGGCCTGAAGGTGGTAGCCCTGACCAGGGAGGAGATGGATAGCTTCGATCCGCTGCGGGACGCCGTGCCCGAGGTCTTCCCTGACCGCCCGGTGAAGGTGGTCCTGAAGGAGGGGACGGATATTGCCATCAAGGGCTATCGCGTGCGGGGGTCGGGGCCTTCGGAGGTGCCGGCATACGCGGCCCTGTTCCTGGTCCTTCGCAGATGGGCCACCTTGGCGTAGGTCGGTCGCGGCGTACAGGAATCTTTATTAAGTGTCCTGGGAATTATTTGCGGGACCTCATGAAATACGACAGCGGCCGTTTTGAAGGCGGTTATCGCCTCATGCACATACACAACACGAAAAGGAGAATGTTCCTGGTCCAGGCCGCCATAGTACTGATATTCGCCGCCTATCTCGTTTACGCTGGAGGCGGGTTCAGCATCAAGCCGTTCTATCTTAGCATCAACTCCTTCCTGTACTTCGTGCTCCTCATGACGTTGCTCATCCTGGCCGAGGCGTATGTGTTCACCGCCCTGGAGATGCGCTTCGTCAACAGCGAGAGCGCCAAGTTCCTGATCACCCAGCGCACGTTCCGTTCCGCACTGGTCTGGACGGTGGCCTGGGTCCTCATTCTGCTCCTCTTCGTCCTTCCCTTCCTGCCGGGGGTGGTGGCGGAATCCACCCAGAGCAGGGGGGAGCTGATGGCCACCTCCTCCGAGGACCCGGCCAGCTTCGTGGTCTTCAACACCGACGCCTTCGGGCTGACCGAGATATCCAAGATCGAGGTGGAGGCGATGGGGGAGGTCGAGGTGTTCGTTCTCACCGATTACAACTACCAGCTGTTCCAGGAGGACGGCATGGAAGTGCTGGGCGGCTACCGGGTCAATGTGGACGATTACATGGCCACCCCGGACCTGACCATAGCTTTCCCTGACATGCCGCACGGCAAGTTCTACGTGCTGTTCTACTCGCTGAACGATGTTCCGGCCGAGGTCGATTACGTCATCGAGCGCGAGGTCTCGGAGATCCTGATGGATTACATGCCCCTCATGTCCGTGGCCTTCGTGGCCGTCAACGGGGTCGCCATGTTCTACATGTTCACCATCAACCGGCGCTACAAGCAGGGCATCTACCGGTGAAAGGCGCAGCAGAGCCTGTGCTCCCGCACCGCCCACCCCTCCTCTTCGATCAGCCGAATGATCGCTGACGAGGGACTGGCGATCCCTTCGGCGCCGGCGCGGAGCGCCGCCATCTCCACATCGGGACGCCCGCGCGGGCGCATGCACCCCAGGACCACTGGCCTTCCCCGCCCCGCCCCCTCCTTAACCGCCCTTATCAGGCGCCCGTCCCAATCCTCCACATTTTCCCCGACCAGGGACAGCAGGATGAGGCATGATATGTCCTCCTGGCAGGCCTGGCGTACCGCCTCCAGCTCGTCCTCCTCGCGGCCGACGCCCAGAAGCACGTGCGGGACCACCCTGCCGGGTGCGGCCAGGCAGAGGGCGCGGAATGCCCCCGCATAATCCTCGGGCACGCGGTCCAGGTTCATGCGCAACCTTATGACGCTCGCATCCAGCACAAGATCGAAGGATATGCGGTCGGCAGAGGCGGCGATGTCCGCGGCCTCCTCACGGGAGACCAGCCCGGGATGCAGGTTTATGAGGAGCCCGCCCTCCTCCCGGACCTTGCGCAGGGCTGGCAGGAACGGTTGAAGCGGCACCTTTCCCTTGGCATCGCATCCTCCGCTGACCAGGATCCCATGGCCGCCGGCGGCCCGGACCTCGCCGGCCGCGCTCTCCAGGGCGGACGGGTCTGTCACCGGGATCATGCCTTTCAGGTAACGCCCCCGGCAATGCCCGCACATGAGATCGCAGCGATGGCCGGTAACCGAGAGGCCGGGGAAATTCCTTCCCGGACGGTAGAGGGCGACGGTCCTCATCAGCGAGGGATGCCCGTCCTTAGAAATAACGTTTGGCAGCTGCGCAGGAGCGCGCGCGGCCAGGGGGCGGAAGGGTCTCTACCGATCGGCCATCCCTCTCGTCACCAATATGATGGCGATCCCGCCCAGGAGCAGCACCGGGATGAGCGCGGTGGCGATCGTCCAGGGCAGTGCTGCGGCCACCATGAAAGGGGCGAAATAGATGGCCAGGACCTCGAAGAAATCGTGGCCGGAGAACAGCTCCCTCATCTCGACGGTGAGGGCGAACATGAGAAGGCAGGAGACGGAGAGCACCACCCTCAGCCCGAGGGCGACGCCCGGATCGGCCAGCCCGCCGGCGGAGTTGCTGAGCCAGCCCAGGACGAACGAGGCGTTGATGACCGCCACCATGGCCCGGCCGTCCATGCCAACGTACTGTTCCATCGATACCGGAGAGGGGCCGGTGGGCTTATGTGCTTATCGCCGGCGTGCCAGTTGATCCGCAGGGACCGTTCCTTCCCCGGGCGACCAGTCCCCGAGCGGACCAAAAGCTTTATTGGGTGAACCTCGTTCCTCGCCCGAGGCAACCCCTATGAAAGCTTTTCAGGTAATCGGCTCCTACGATGCAAGCCGGGTGGGCTACCGCAAGAGCATGCAGAACTTCAGCGTCCAGGTGGCCGCCGATGATGAGAACGCGGCCAGAGAGAAGGTATTGTCCGACCTGGGCAGCAAGCACCGCAAGAAGAGGGTGGAGATCACCTTCTCCGAGGTCAAGGCGCTGGCGGCCGCGGACGTGACCGACCCGATCGTGAAGCACCAGATCGGTGAGAAGTGATGAACGAGCAAGAGATGCGCCAGGCCATGGGAACCCTGGAGGCCTACAAGGCCCAGCTGGAGGCCGTCAATGAGCAGGGCCAGCTCTTGCAGATGTCCCTGGAGGACTATTCCCGGGCCAAGGATACGCTGGAAGCGGTGGCCAAGGGAAAGCCGGGCGAGGAGGTCCTCATGCCCGTGGGAGGCAGCGCTTACGTTTACGCCTCCATTGTCCGCAGCGACCGCGTCCTGGTCGGTGTGGGCACCGGCGTCTCCGTCGACAAGCCGATGGAGGACGCCATCGCCACCGTCGATACGCGCATCGGCGAGCTGATGGACGCCCTGAAGAAGATCGGCGAGAGCCGCACCGTCGTCGAGTCCAAGATGCAGCAGCTCTCCCAGATCATCCAGCAGGAATACCAGAGGATGCAGCAGGGCCTGAAGTGAGCGGGTCATGTTCGAGTCCCTGAAGAAGATCCTCGGCCTGAGCAAGAAGGAGATCGAGCCTTCGGCCAAGGTCGAGGAGGTGGTCGGCGATTCCGGGAAGAAGATCTCGGAGAAGGACCTTGATGACCTACTGTGGGAGCTGGAGCTTGTCCTTTTGGAAGCGGACGTCGCCCTCCCCATAGTGGAGGAGATCAAGTCGTCTGTGAGAACCGACCTGCTGGGCAAGCGCGTGGACCGCTCGTACCGGGTGGAGGACGCCATCGAGATGGCCCTGAAGAACGCCGTGCGGAACGTGCTCAAGGGAAGCGAGTTCGATTTCGATTCGTTCATAGCCGCGCACGAGAAGCCGGTTATCGTCATGTTCCTGGGGATCAACGGGACCGGAAAGACGACCGCCATCGCCAAGCTGACCAAGCGCCTGCAGGGGCAGGGATTCTCCGTGGTTCTCTCCGCCTCCGACACCTTCCGGGCCGGGGCGATAGAGCAGATAACCATTCACGCCGACCGCTTGGGAAGCAAGGTCATCAAGCATCAGGCCGGCGGGGACCCTGCGGCCGTGGCGTATGACGCCCTGGAGCATGCCAAGGCCCGCAAGCGGGACGTCGTCCTGGTCGATACGGCCGGACGCATGCAGACCAACGCCAACCTCATGGACGAGATGAAGAAGATCAAGCGCGTGGTCAGGCCGCACCTTACGGTTTTCGTCGGCGACTCCCTCGCCGGAAACGACGCCATCGAGCAGGCGCGTACGTTCGAGAAGGAGATCGGGATCGACGTAGTCATTTTGACCAAGATAGACGCCGACGCCAAGGGCGGTGCGGCGCTGTCGATAGCCCATGCCATCAAGAAGCCCATCGCCTTCCTGTCCACCGGACAGGGGTACGACGACATAATCAAGTTCGACAGCCAGTGGATGGTCGACCGGCTGTTCGACGAGAAGAAGGGTTGAAGGGGTTTTTCAGGCCTGGAACTGGCTTCCGCAGCACAGTGCCGCGAGCACGACGGCGAACACCTTGGCGTCGTCCACCATGTTGTCTATGACGCAGTACTCGTTCGGAGTGTGCGCCAGCTCCTCGATCGTCTGCCAGACATAGGCGTCCATTCCGGCCAGGCGGAAGAAGTTGGCGCAGGTGCCGCCGCCGATCCCCACCGGCCTCGGCTCAATGCCCCTAACCCGCTTCACAGCCCATTTCAGGGCCTTCATCCCCTCCCCCTCCAGGTCGGAAGGCGGGCCGCTGCGGGTCTCCTGGACGGTCTCCATCCTGATCTGGGTGCCGGTCTTTTGCTCGAATATGTCCAGCACCGCGGTGATGTCGCTGCGCAGCGCATCGATGTCGTACTGCGGCAGTATGCGGCAGTCGAAGTAGAACACGTCCTCCCCGGGGATGGTATTCACGTTGCCGACGGTCTGCAGGCGCTTCGTCGGTTCGAAGGTGCAGCGGTCCGGCGTGAAAAGATCGTTGCGAGCGTTGTACTTGCGGTGCAGGAAGTCTTGAAGGAAGACTATCAGCTCTGAACCGACGCGCATGGCGTTGGTACCCAGGTCGGGGCGTGACGCATGCACCTGCTTCCCGGTCACCGTGAACTTCAGCCAGAGTATGTGCTTCTCGGCGATCTCCACCTCGTCGCCTCGGGGCGTCCCGTGGTCCGGCACGAACATAATGTCGCCCTGCTTGAATACGCCCTCCTTGAGCAGGAACTTGATGCCCCGCTCGTTGCCCATCTCCTCGTCGGCCACCAGGACCAGGCCGAGATTGCGCTCCAGCTCCACGTCCATGTTCATCAGGGTCTCGGCGGCGAATAATCCGGCGACCAATGCCTGGCCGTTGTCCTCCGACCCCAGCCCGTACAGCTTGCCGTCAACCAGACGCGGCGAGAACGGCGGCGTGTTCCAGGAGTTGAGGTCGCCCGGCGGCACGGTGTCCATGTGCGCCACGATCCAGACGGTCTGGTCCACCTTCCCCTTTCTCTTCGCCACGATGTTCGGCCTCAGGCGCAGGTTCACCCTCTCGTCCAGGGCGTCGTACATCTCCACGTCATCGAACTTGGAGTGGTCCAGTATGTCCCGGAGGTAACGGGACCTTTCCAGTTCCCCGCTGCCTCCGCTCTCCGGACCGATGGCCGGTATCCTGATAAGCTCACTGAGGGCCTCGACCATCTCGTCGCGGTGGGACCCCACCTGGGCCAGCAACTGTTCTAGACTGGGCATTGGAATCGACAATAATTGATATTGTCATTATAAAATGTATTGGTGAAAGTGTTCAGACACGCAGGGCCATGGACACCGCGTTGCCACCGCCGAGACAGAGGGTCGCCAGGCCGGTGCTCTTGCCCTGTTCCTTCAATGCGTGGATGAGGGACACGAGCACTCGCGCTCCCGAGCAGCCTATGGGGTGCCCGAGGGCGATCGCTCCGCCGTTGATGTTGAAGCGGTCCTCCGGCACGCCAAGCTCCTTCCGCACCGCCACCGAGGCGGTGGCGAACGCCTCGTTATGCTCGAAAAGGTCGAAGTCGCCTATCGTCATGTTCAGCTTGTCCAGCAGCTTGCGGGTGGCCGGGATGGGCGCCTCCATTATCCATTCCGGGCGGGTGCCGCCGGTGGCGTATCCCAATATCTCCGCCAGCGGCCTGATTCCTCTGGACTCGGCGAACTCCCTCGAGCAGACCACCAGGGCGGCCGCCCCGTCGCTGAGCTGGGAGGCGTTGCCGGCGGTGACCATTCCGTCCTTCTTGAAGGAGGGCGACAGCTTCGCCAATGCCTCCAGGGTGGTGTCCGGGCGTATGCCCTCATCCCTGTCGAACACGGTGTCGCCCTTCTTTCCCTTCATGACCACTGGCACGATCTCCTTGTCGAACCGCCCTTCGGCCTGCGCCCTGTGCGCCTTCTGATGCGATTGGAGCGAGAGCAGGTCGGCCTGCTCCCTGGTGACGCCGAACCTTTCCGCCACGATCTCGGCGGTGATGCCCATGTGCATGTCGTTGAATATGTCCCAAAGCCCGTCGTTCACCATGTGGTCGACGACCTTGTTGTCCCCCAGCCGGTAGCCGAAGCGGGCCTGCTTCAGAAGATAGGGGGCGGAGTTCATGTTCTCCATGCCTCCCGCCACGATGGCCTGGTATTCCCCGGCCTTGATGGAGTTGGCCGCCAGCATCACCGCCTTCATCCCGGAACCGCAGACCTTGTTGATGGTGGTGGAGCCGATCTCGTACGGCAGCCCGGCGCCCACCGCCGCCTGCCGGGCGGGGTTCTGCCCCAGCGAAGCGGAGAGTACGTTGCCCATGAGGCATTCCTCGATATCCCCCGGCGCCAGGCCGGATCTCCCCACCGCCTCCCTGACGGCGATGGCGCCCAGCTGAGTGGCGGGCACGTCCCTTATGGTCCCGTTGAACTTGCCTATGGCGGTCCTGGCCGCGCTGATGATGACTACGTCCTGCATGTTCTTTCACCCCGCCAGATGGCTGGTCGGGTTTTCCTTCTCATAGAGCGACGGGGTATAAATCTATGTCGATATGCCCCTACGTCTGATGTCGTTCCAGGCCCATGCGCCGGAGCGGCTTCCCCAGGTGGCGGCGGGCGCAGACCGGCGGCTCGTACCAGCCCGGGGAGATGGTCCTGGCCACCTCCTCCGTTATCGGCGGGAGGTCGGTCCTTCTCCCGCACTTCTTGCATCGGAACCCGCCGGCGGACCCTATGGACTTGGTGGGGCCGTCGCAGCCAGGGCATCGGGGATTGGCCACCTTCCTGATCTCGGTGGCG
>JAXGNA010000010.1:0-75694 GCA_040768245.1 Methanomassiliicoccales archaeon
AGCGAATATGTCGACGACGGTTATAGCGGTAGGAGCCCTGAGCGCCCAGAATACAAGAGGATGATGCACGACAAGGACATCTGGGACGTGGTCGTGGTGCTTAAGATGGACCGTATCCACCGCAACAGTCGCAACTTCACCATGATGATGGATTTCTTGCGCTCCTGGAACAAGGAATTCAATTCCACCCAGGAGAACTTCGACACCACCACCGCCATCGGTCGTTTCGTCATGGACACGGTTCAGCGGATAGCCCAGCTGGAAAGCGAGCAGATCGGGGAACGGGTGAAGGTGGCCATGACCCAGAAGGCCCTGGAGAAGAAAGGTCATCTGGGATGCCCGGAACCTTACGGTTACAGATACCACGATGGCCAGTTGCTAATTGATGAGAGCGAGGCCTTGGTGGTCGAGAGGATCTTTCGCATGGCAGTCAACATGTGCTCTCTCGGCCAGATCGTGGAAGCGCTCAACGATTCAGGGGTGCCCACCAAGAACGGAGGGGTGTGGCAGAGAGCCACCGTCCATGGGATGCTCACCAACCGCATCTATCTCGGTGAACTGGTGTGGGACGGCATCATCCAGCCCGCTCCTCACTTGAAGGTCATAGAATTAGGGCTCTTCCAGGAGGCCCAGGACATATCCAAACAGAGGATCAAGTCTAGGCGCGGCCCGAAGCGCATACCTGCCAAGTCACTCTTCCGGAGCGAGGCGCATGCCTAGGGTGGCCATATACACCAGGGTATCCACCGAGGAGCAGGCCAAGGAGGGTTTCTCTCTGGCCGCCCAGAAGCAGCGCCTGGAGGCCTATTGTGATGCCCAAGGCTGGGATATCGCTGATTATTATATCGATGACGGCCACTCCGGGCGGAACACGCGCCGGCCAGCCTATCATCGGATGATGGATGAACGAGAAAAATGGGACATCATCCTGGTCATGAAGATGGACCGTATCCACCGCAACTCCAAGAACTTCATGATCATGATGGAGAACCTGGAGAAGTGGGGGAAGAAGTTCAGCTCGATGAACGAGTCGCTGGACACCTCCAATGCCGTCGGGCGCTTCGTGGTGGACATCATCCAGAGGATCGCCCAACTAGAGAGCGAGCAGATTGGCGAGCGCACTTACATGGGGATGAGGCAGAAGGCCGAGTCTGGACAGGGGCTGCTTGGTTTTCGAGTACCTTACGGATACAGGTTACGCGAAGGAATGCTGCACATAGACATCACAGAGGCGGAAGTGGTCCGCGCCATATACGATCGATATCTCTCTGGCCAAACCATGGAGATGATCGCCTGGGGTCTGAACCGGGACGGGATAACCACCCGTACCGAAGGGGAATGGACAGTGTGGTCGATAAGCCGCATCCTGCACAACCCCGTTTACGCTGGATATCTAAGGTGGGAGGACCTGGTCAACCCATCACCTCACGTTCCCATCATCGATGTCACCACTTTCAACAAGGCTCAGATAGAGGTATCTACCAGGATCCGGAATAAGAGGCATGCTTCGCCAAAGCTCTTGCCGGAAAAATAGGCTTATTCTTGGCCAGATCCTAAATGTCAATCCCAAAGGGAATGACTGGAAGAACATTTTATAAGGGGGATATACAACGGTTTCAGTATATTTATATTTTATCTAAAATTAAGCCAGTTTCGTGGCGGTTCGGTCATTTGATAATTAACAGTCCATAATAAAAACCGTTAACGCTGGTTAATCGATAAAGTATATATTATCTACCCTAACCGATACTTTAAACAGGATTGTTGAACAATCCAAATAGGGACAGTCCGAAGGGAGAGGGGATCACAATGGGAGAGATTTCGAAAGATGCTAAGATGACATCAGAGATGATGACATCGCTGGCATCTGAACAATTTACCTCATCCTTCTATGTGTCCACAGAAAAGGAGAGATAGAAATGGCAGAAGAAAGCAACGTACACACAAAAATGGCAATGGCCGAGGTTTTGGGGCTTTACATGATCGCCCTGATTGGCATCTTGGTCGGTTGCTATGGCCTGGGTGTTTTTGATGGCCTTGGGGTCATCATTGGGATCAGCACTTACCTTGGTTTGGGTCTGCTCCTATGCACTTACGTGGCCTACAGAAATGAGAACCTGCTGCTGACTGGAATTTTCGGCGTCCTAGCCATATTCCTGCTCAGCTTCCCGGCAATGGTCGATGGCGCGATGGGGGCCTTTGGCGACTTCGATTCCGCGATGGTCTACATGGTATTCATCGGAGTCCTGCTGCTGGTCATGGGCTTGATTTCCCTGGCTCAGCCGGTCAAGATGCTGCCTGTGCTGCTCATCGTAGCGGCTATCGCGTTCATCCTGCTGGGTCTGTGGTTCCAGAACGACCTGCCGAACGCCACCGAGGACTACCGCATGCTTACCGGGGTCTTCTGGCTGCTGGTCGGTCTGATCGCTACCTACATGGGTGCCGCCATCACCATGCTGGTGATGAAGGGCAAGCCGGTCCTTCCGCTGCTCATAAAGGCCTAGGTAGGACGAGCAAAATAAACGCCATAAACCCTTTCCCATTTCTAATTTTTACAAAGCTTCAACAATTAACATGGCCATGCTCTAGATATGACCGGGGAACGATCCCGCTGGTGCTGTGAGGATCTGGACGAGGCGATCGAGCTGGTGAGCAAGCGGAATCGGCAGGGGATCCGTTGCGTGATCGATCCCCTGGGAGAGCTGGCCAAGGACGAAGCTGCGGCCGACAGGGCGCTCTCCGCGACCATCCAGACCATCGAAGCGATATCCCGTCACGGTCTGCACGCCTCGATCGCGCTTAAACCGACCGCCCTCGGCGCGGCCTATGACCTTGATCTATGTTTCCGGCTGGCAAGTCGGGCAACGCGAGTGGCTTGGAACGAAGGTATCGCGGTCGAGCTGGACATGGAGGCCCGGAAGTACGTGGACGAAACGCTGCGCCTGGCCACGGTTCTTTTAGAGAACGGTCGTGGACCGTTAAGCATCGCCCTCCAGGCATATCTTTACCGGACCCCCATGGACGCCAGGCGCATGGACATGGTCGGGGCGAAGGTACGGCTGGTGAAGGGCGCGTACGCCGGGGACCTAGAAGACTTCGACGGCATAACCGCGGCCATGATGGATAACATCGATCTGCTCGCGACCATGGGAAGACCTTTCAGCATCGGCACTCATGATCCTCGGATCATCGAACGCATTTGGAAGAATCGGGGATTGAAGGGCCTGTTGGAGGTAGGTATGCTCAAAGGGCTTGGAGACGAAACAAAGATCAAGCTAGCCGGTAAGGGGTGGGCGGTCGCCGAGTATGTTCCTTACGGCAAGGACTCCTATGCTTACGTCACTAGACGAGAGAACTATCTACGGAACTTGGGGAAGATAGGGTATGAACCTTGTCCGTGATAGGTTCGTAGTTCCAATTCAACCTTTAACGATAGTAGATTTTTCCGAATGCTCTTTTTCCACGTAAAACCAGGGCTTAGAACCCGATTTAGACCCCTTTCAAGTTGATGTTAGGGAGTCCGTCGCATACAAATTTGAACTGGTTTGTACAACAAACTATCAAAAGACATCAAAATATTGAAAAATATATTTTTAATAATTATATCTAAACATATATGGATATTAGTGTTATCTAAAAACATTAAATAATTAATTATATTATAACTATGTATAATCATAATACTATGGTGTTTCCAATGTCCGAGGGAAAGACGACGATACAACTGACCGAGGCAACGAGGGACCGGCTCTACAAATTGAAGTTCCGCCGGACCTATGACCAATTTTTGAACGAGCTATGCGATCTCTACGAGGCAGAGGAGAAAAAAGGCCAAAATAAATGATAATTATTCAGTTGTAATGGTTTATAGTAATTATAAATATGTAGTATAGCTACGAACTAAACAAATATATTATTATATTTAACACAGCTCAATTTCTTCAGATTTTTCAGTTCTGATCGGACGAGAAGGATTATTAAGCCGCCCGCTCCCATAGCAGACCCAGTGATATTCTCATGAAGGCAAGCATAGAGAAAGCGTTGAACGAGCAGATCAACGCCGAGATCTACTCGGCCTATCTGTACAAGTCCATGGAGATGTACCTTCAGTCGGTCGACCTTCCCGGAATGGCCAACTGGATGAAAGTGCAGGTACAGGAAGAACTGGCCCACGCCGAGGGATTGATCCAGTTCGTCAACCTCCGGGGCGGACGCGTTCTGCTCACGGCCATCGATGCTCCCAAGAAGGAATGGAGGTCCCCTGCCGAGGTCTTCTCAGACGCGTACGACCACGAGTCTAAGGTGGTCACGGTCAAGATCCATAAGCTGGTCGATCTTGCCATAAAGGAGAAGGACCACGCCTTCAACCAGTTCCTGCAATGGTATGTGGCCGAGCAGGTGGAAGAGGAGGACAACACCTCAACGATATTAAGGAAGCTGAAGAAGATCGGTGACCACATCCCGAGCCTGATGCAGGTGGACGCCCAGCTGGCGACTAGGGCGTTCAAGGCGCCAGTGATACCTGGCACGACCGTAGGCGGACCTTAAAAAACTCAAAAGGCAGGGGAACTCCCCTGCATTTTTTTTCTTAACCAGTTTACGGAAGCAGGACCTTGTTCACCACGTGGATGTATCCGTTCCGGCACTTTATGTTGCCGCGGATGATGGTGGCCCCGGCGACCTTCAGAAGTCCCTTGGCATCGACGGCCAATTCCTTCTGGTCAGCGGTGGCGACACTTGGCTTCGCCGCTACCTGGTCATAGGACAATGCGCCCTCCACTACGTGGTGGGTCAGCACGGCCTTCAACTTGGCCTTGTCCTTCAGCAACGCCTCGACCGTCCCATCTGGCAGGTCGATGAAGGCTGAGTTGTTGGGAACGAACACGGTGAACGGTCCCTTCTTACCCAGCAGATCTACCAATCCAGCTTCCTTCAGTGCCACGACGAGAGTCTTGTAGTCGTCGTCCGCTGCCACCGTCTGTGCGATGGTCTTCAGGTTAGGGTCAGCGACCCAAGATCCCTTCTTCTTGAATATATCGAAGAATCCCATGAAATCCCTGGGGTCGAATTTGACTTGTATCAATATAAAACCATACTATTAACGCGATAAAGTTCCCAATTTCCATTTTCTAATATATAAAAAAAATTTCCAGATGTTCAGGGTATAATCAATAAAACACGAAAGATATTTATAATCGGGATAAACGCCAACCTGAAAAACTTTTCAAAATCATCTAGTTTATGTTAATGCTTAATAAAAATACATAATAAAGATACAACTTAATAAATTAAATAATAATCGAAATGAATATTATAGTAATCAAAAATAATTGTATATTTTCATCATTCAATTCAAATATGTTAAAGTCAATATATTTCCTAACTTCCTTAATAAACGGAGGGATTTGGGATGCAAACAAACAAGCTGAGAGCATCAGCCGTAGCTTGGATACTGTTGGTGCCCTTGTTCATGGGTCTCTTTTTCATCGGCGGCAGCAATGCTATGGACCCGCCGGTGCTGGATGAGACGTCTTGGACCAAGGGCATCATTGATCAAAGCTCTGATGTCAAGAACATAGTTAGCCAAGACACAGATTCGAACGGATACCTCTACGTGAGCTATTATGACAATATCGGTCAGAACCTCATGTTCGCCACCAATTCAGGAGGCGTGTGGACCACTGAGATAGTGGACAACAGCGATGGGATCAATGGCCAATACAACTCGATAGCCGTCGGTGGGGATGGAACTGTCCATATATGCTACTACGATTACGCCGATGATTGCCTAAGGTACGCCGTGAAATCTACGGGTGTCTGGGCGATATCTGTCGTAGGTGTCGATGACAGCGTGGGCAAGTATAACTCCATGGTGCTGGACGAGGACGGGAACGCCCACATCGTCTACCAGGACGCGCACGACGAGGTAATGAAATACGCCAACAACGTCGGTGGGACCTGGCAAATATCCACGTTATACGGTTTCAACGTGTACGCCACCGCTCTGACGATCACGGATGACGGAATCCTCAACACCGCATTTGTCGGTCAGAACGGTAAGATCAATTACGCCAGGCTGGTCGCAGGCAACTGGACGATGCCAGAGATAGTCGACGACGCTCCGGGCATTTCCCCCGGTGTCGATATTGATGTCGTGGACGGAAAGATATGCGTTGCATACTCCAGCGCGGCGAAGGGATTGAAATTCGCCGTCCGGAACGATCTGAACGACTGGGCGAAAGAGGACGTCGATAGCACCAGCAGCACCGTTTCCTGGGTGTCCTTGGACGTGGATTCCCTGGACCGCGTGCACATTACCTACTATTCTTTCCCGAGCCTCAACTACGCTAAGTTCGATGGCGTCTGGAGCCTGTCTATGGTCGATGAGAACGGCGGCAAGTGCAGCTCGATCGTATCCGACCCGAACGACAAGCAGCACGTGGTCTACATAGACGCGGAAACGGTCACCTCGCATCTGAGCTATATGACCAACTCCGGAGCCAGATGGATCAGTGAAGTGGTCGACGAGGGCGGGGATCTTGATAAGGTCAGTTCCATCGTCCTTGATGACGACGGTAACGTCCACATCGCCTACTTCGATGATTACGAGGCAAACAACACCACCCGTGGAAGGCTTTGCTACGCCAACGACATGGATGGATGGAACGTCACCGTGGTCGACGACAGCACCGCCATGACCGGGCTGAACCCATCCATCGCATTGGATTCGGCGGGATGGGTACATATCGCTTACTTCGACAACTCGGTAGGACAGAAGGTCTTGAAGTACGTCAATAACGAGGGCGGTAACTGGAGCGTTCCGATAATCCTCCTTCCAGGCACAGCCGATGTCGGTCGGTTCAGTGCAATCGCGGTGGATGGAGAAGGGACCGTTCACATCGCATACTACTATCAGGGATCTAAGGACCTCATGTACTCGAACAACAGGCAAGGATTCTGGGTCCCCGAGTCGATAGACAATTCTCATTCGGTGGAAGGCCGTGTATCTCTGGCTCTAAATTCCAGCGGTATGCCGCAGGTGGCCTACTATAACGATGATGGATTGATGTACGCAAAGCGCAACGCGACATCTTGGGGCTCCACCATGCTGGACGCCAACAATGAGCTCGGTGGCGGGATCTCCCTGTTCATCGACGCTCAAGACCAGTCATACATAACGTACCACAACGAGGACCTGACCCTGCTGAAGTACATCAACAACGTCGGTGGGGAGTGGAACAACGCCACGATAATCGCTTCCGATGGGGACGTGGGTGCGGATAGCGCCATAAGCGTTGACCAGAACGGGGACGAGCATATCGCATATGTGGAATCCACCGGCGATGGCACCCTGAACTACGTCGAGAGGCGGAGCGGTATCTGGATGTTCCAGAGCGTGGACGTGGAGGGTTGCGGCGACCGCATCTCCATGGCCATGGACGCAATGGGTCGTGCTCACGTGAGCTATTTCGACCCTGTGAACAAGGATCTCCGTTACGCCACGGTGGTGTCAGTACCATCCGCTCCGACCAACCTTACCGTAGAATCTGAGGACGGTCGTCTCGAACTGAGCTGGCAAGCTCCGACCAACGATGGCGGCTCCAACATAACCGGCTACCGTATCTACTGGTCCAATTCGACCGGTGGTCCGTTCAATCTCCTTGCAGAGGTTGAAGCCGATGTGACCGAGTACAGCCACACAGGTTTGACGAACGGGGTTACCATCCACTACCGGGTCCGATCTGTGAATTCGGAAGGTAACAGCCCTTACTCCAATGATGGAGCCGGTACCCCCTGTGTCCTGCCCGGAGCGCCTAACGTGGACGCCGAAGGTAAGGACAAGGCCGTGGTCCTGGACTGGGACGCGCCTGACAACGGTGGAGCGGCCATCGAGAAGTACAACATCTACCGCAAGAACGAGACCGGCGTGTACCACCTGATCGCCACCGTCGATGGGGGCGTCACCTACTACAAGGACACTGGCCTTGAGAACGGGAAGGAATACTTCTACTATGTTACCGCGGTGAATCCCGCCGGTGAGGGGCCGGAGAGCGATCCCGTCTCCGCGACTCCCGACGAGGGCATGGACACGATGCTCATAATCGTGATCGTCATCGTCGTGCTGGCCGCGGTCGGTGTAGGCGTGTTCTTCTTCCTCAAGAAGAGCGGCCGGATCTAAGAACGAGGGCTCCCGCCCTCCCCTTTCCCTATTTTCATTTTTCCCAACCTCAGTTTTATAACCAAAGTGGTCATTGTGAAGGTTGATGGCTGACGATTGGACCGAGCTCTACCGTCCCCGGGGACTATCCGAAGTGGTGGGCAACCCCAAGGTCATCAAGGACCTGCAGCAGTGGGCCTTGTCCTGGGAGGAAGGTCATCCCGAGTTCAAGGCGGTGGTCCTCATGGGCCCCCCCGGAGTAGGCAAGACCAGCGCCGCCCTGGCTCTGGCCAGGGACTTCAAATGGGGGGTGGTGGAGATGAACGCCTCCGACCAGCGCAACGCCGACGCCATCAAGAAGGTGGCCATCCGCGGTTCGCGCTCGGAGACGTTCACCGACGAGGGCGAGTTCCTGTCCAGCAAGGAGGGAAATCTCAAGCTCATCATCCTGGACGAAGCGGACAACATATTCGGCCGCGAGGACGCCGGCGGGATCCCAGCCATCGCGGAACTGGTGGCCAACACCCGACAGCCAGTTATCCTGATAGTCAATGATTTCTACGAGCTGAGCCGAAAAAGCTCGGCCATCAAGAACAACACCCTGCAGCTCAAGGTCTCCAAGGTGCAGGCGGCGACCATGCGGAACGTGCTCCGCAGGATCGCCATCGACCAGGGGCTGGAGGTTCCGCAGAGGGTGTTCGAGACGATCATCGAGAACTCCAATGGGGACATGAGGGCGGCGGTCCGCGACCTCCAGGCGGTGGGTGAAGGGAACGCGGACATGGGCGAGGATGACGCGTTCGTGCTGGAGAGCCGGATGTCGGTACGGAGCATGTACGACCTGATGCGCGACATACTTCACGAGTCGGACTCGCGGAGGGCAAGGCGCACGGCCATGGATGTCGACGAGACGCCGGAGCACATCATGATGTGGCTGGACGAGAACGTCCCCCTGGAGTACAAGGACCCCGAGGACGTCCATAGGGCGTTCCAGCACCTGGCGAGGACCAGCACCTTCCTGGCCAGGGTCACCCGGCGCCAGTACTATGGGTTCTGGTCCTACGCCAACGATCACAACGTCATCGGGGTATGCTCTGCAAAATCCCGGCCGAACCGGGGCTGGGTGCAGTACCGGTTCCCCGGCTACATCATGAAGATGTCCCGCAGCAAGGCCTTCCGTTCCATGCGCTCCGGGATATCCTCCAAGATCTCCCAGCACACCCATACCTCGACCCGCCGTTCAGCGCAGGACATCCTTCCCTATCTGGCACAGATGTTCAGGGCCGATCCAGAGTTCCGCTTGTCCATGATCAACACCCTTCGCCTGAGCACCGAGGAGGTGGCCTTCCTGCTGGACAAGAAGGTCGATTCCGCAGAGGTCAAGAAGCTGATGCTGGAGTCGGAGAAGATCAGGATGAGCAGGGAGCAGCCATCGAGGCCGGCGGCCGAGAAGGTCGAGGAGAAGTTGGAAAGGCCGGAAAAAAGACCGGAGCCGAAGGGGAAGCAGGCCTCCCTCTTCGAATATTAGGTGAAACATGAAGAACGACCTGCGGGAGATCTTGCAGAAGCAGCAGTACCGGCTGTGCGGAGAGCACGCTGGTGTCAAGCTCTGCCACTGGATGAAGCAGAGCCTTCTGAAGGGCCGTACCTGCTACAAGCAGGACTTCTACGGCATCCGCTCTCACCGCTGTCTGCAGATGACCCCGGCGGTGAACGACTGCACTCACAACTGCCTGTTCTGCTGGCGAGTACGGGGGTTCGAGTCCACGGTCACCAAGTGGCAGGACCCGGAGACGGTGCTTGACACCTGCATAGAGGGGCAGCGACAACTGGTCACCGGGTTCAAGGGCGATCCCCGCTGCTCGCCGGCCATGTGGGACGAGGCCCGAGAACCTCGTCAGGTTGCCATATCATTGGCCGGGGAGCCGACCATCTATCCCTATCTGGGGGATTTCATCGAGCTGTGCCACCGGCGGGGGATGACCACCTTCCTGGTGACCAACGGCACCTTCCCGAAGGTGCTCGAGGAGCTTTCGGAGCTACCCACCCAGCTCTATGTCACCGTCGCCGCTCCTAATCGGGAGATATACAAAAAGCTCTGCGTGCCCAGGATCGACGATGGTTGGGAGCGACTGATGGAAACGCTCGAGCTTCTGCCGTCCCTCGATACCCGGACGGTCATCAGGCACACCCTGGTCAAGGACTGGAACCTGGGCTGGGAGAAGGAGTACGCCGCCCTGGACCGTGCGGCAGACCCGACGTTCGTAGAGCCTAAAGGCTTCGTTTTCGTCGGGGACTCGCGGCGCAGGATGTCCATGGACAACATGCCCTCCCACGCCGAGGTGCTGGAGTTCGGAAGGCGGGTGGCCGACGATCTGGGGATATGCCTGCTCCAGGAAAAGTCGGACAGCCGGGTGGCCGTCTTCGGCGCGGAAGGCACGGATACCAAGATCCCCGGTCTGGATCAGAGCGGGTGACCTTTTAGGAACTTCAGGACGTGCGAGCAGCACCGGTCGGCCGGGATGATGTGGCCGGCGCCCGGGATCCACACCAGCTCGGAACCATCTATATGCCCCGCCAGCTCGCGGGCGAAGTGGGGGGCGACCATGATGTCCTCGTCACCGTGGATGATCAATGTCGGAACGGTTATCTTATCCAGATGGTCATGGCTGTCGAACAGGTCCAGGGCCAGCTTCTGTGCCTTGAAACCCTCGGCGGCCCTTTTTCCGTTCCCGTTGCAGCGCCGCTGCGCTGGTTTCGCCAAAGCCAGTTTCCGGAAGTAATCCTCGGGCAGGCACCAGGATTGCATGAGCTCCATGAGGGAGTCGAAGGTGGCCCCTTCGTCCACCGTCCTGATCATGGTGTCGATGGCGAAGGAAGAGCGCTCCGGGCGCCGGGTGTAGGTGGACATGAGCACGAGAGACCCGACCTTGGAGGGATGATCGATGGCCACTCTCTGGGCGACGTTGCCGCCCATGGACCACCCCAGCACATGGTAGCGGTCGCGACCCAGATGTTCCATCAGACCGGCCACGTCATCGGCCAGGGTGCTCATGGTGAAAAGAGTCGGAGGATAATCGGTCTCCCCCGCCCCACGGTTGTCCAGGATGACGACCTCGTAGGACCTCGACAGAAGGGGTATGAACTTCTTCCAAAAGGCCATCTCCCCGCCCAGGCCGGTGATGAGGACCAGCGGTTCCCCTTCCCCGTGAACCTGGAAATTGATGCGAGCGTCCCCGATATCGACCTTGGGCATCGGACGGCGGGATTAGGCTTGTGCTATTTGTCCTTATTCCCTTGACAGGTCAGGGGACGTGACAGAGCACCTTCTCATCGAAAACGTACTTCTTCCGCGGTCCTACGAGGTATACTGGCGACCTTCCGAAGAAGTCCATGCGATAGATGTCGTAAAGCATGAGCGAATAGAACTCCCTGGTCACTGCCTGTAGCCCATCACAACGGGCCAGGTCCTCTTCGGTCATCATGGCGATGCCGTTGGCCCGTTCCACCAGCCCCTCCAATATATCTATGCGGGAATTGAGCAGATGGTTGGCCATGCGCAGGCTCATCACGCTCTGGAAGCTGCGCATGATCCAGAACTGCTCCAGGAAGATACCGATGAAGAACGCCAGGTCCCAGAGGCCATAGTCCCTCAGGGAGGTCAGCAGGGTGAGGAAGGTGAAACCCGGAAGCACCAGCGCCCCAATGAATATGATGGCCACGGTGACCAGCACGGCCACCGCCGCCGATTTGACCACGAAGGAGGCGGTACGACCTTTCAGTTTGGCCGCGCCCATTCTCTTGGCCCAGGAACGCGCTATCGCCGAAACGCCCTGGCTCTGGGGCTCCAGGAAATTGACCAGGGTGTAGAAGACGAAGATGAGCACCACCTGGAATATGATCAACCGGGCCAGGCCGGCCACGGCGGTGTAGTCGGTCAGCAGGAAGCCCACCAGAACGACCAATCCGGTCCCCAGTATCAAGGTGAAACCGATGGTCAGAGGAACCATCCTTCCCAAGAACAAGGTGATGATGATCTCCAGGGTCAGCTTGGGCTTCCCAAGCAATCTTCGGTAGGCCATCCTCCGCTGCAGCTTGGACTTCTTCTGCTTGACGATGTTGCCGTTGTTCCGCACGCTCTTGCGAGTGGTCGGCAGGAGCAGGAAGATGAAGTTCCAGGAATAGAGCACCAGACTGGCGATGAACCAGCTCCAGAGGGCCTTGGGATACTGGAAGATGAGAACCCCGGTGAACGCCAGGAGCAGCAATGGGACGATGGTCCCGCGCCACTGCCTTTTCCTCTCCTTCTTGACCATCTCCAGCAGGTCCTGTTGGCGGGCCAGTTCTGCACGCGCCTCCTCGGAGAAGGCCAGGACGCTGTCTTCAAAGGTCAGGACCGAAGGTTGTTCCATGCTCCTTGGACAAGATGGCTGGCCCTTTTAAAAACATTCGCTCTCAGCCTAGATGAACTAGGAACGATCGTCCGAGGATGGAAAAGGATATCTAATCCGTGCTTGGATAGATGCCCGAGGTGTCCCTTGGGAAAGAAAGAGAAGATGGCCTCCATGCTCCACCTGGTCGGCGGAAAGCCGGAGAACGTGGAGAAGATCGTGGACGAGATCGACATGTTCTTCGATACCCTGAACGCCGAGCTGGAGGACTGGAAGGTGTCCATGGAGGAATTCCCCGACGGCACTCGCATATACGCCCGCTTCCAGGTACTGGTCAAGAAGTAGGTGCTGACAATGCCTGATGAAGAGGAGGCGCCTCGTGAGAGGGTCCTGATGTGCGCGGCGGACTGGAAGGACCCCGACTGCCGCACGGTGATCAGCGAGTTCCACAAGGAGGGCATAGACACCGAGATACTGGACGTGGACCAGGACCTGCGGGGTTTCGAGAACAAATGGGGTGATCAGGGTCCGGCCAAGTTCTACAGCGAGTATCACAAGGAGGGCGCGCCGTACCTGGAGAAGGACGGCCTGAACGATTACGTTCCAACCGGCCCCATAGAACGTACGGGGCGCTCGCCCAAGGACGCGGTGCTGGACCGCAAGCTCGACGTGGGAACGGTGGAGGTGATAACCTACGCCCTCTTCCGGGCCATATTCGGCTACGGGGTGAACATACCCATCAAACGTCCTGGCGTGGTGGATATGGACGTCACCATCAAGGGCAAGGACATCAACATCAACACCAATGATTTCTATTTCAACGTCCCCGACCTCATCGTCTGGAAGGTGGCGTACTCTCATCAGGGAACGCCGATCATGGAGTTCGGGCGGGGGGTGGACAAGGGCTTCAAGGTGCACCGGCTGAACGCGTTGAAGCTCTTCCTGGCCCTGCGGTCCAAGTCCAAGAAGGCCACCAAGGACCGCATGGCCGCACGGAAGGCGGCCGCCGAGGAGGCCGCCCGGGAGAAGGAGGCCAAGGCGCTATGAGCCCGGTACGCGATGATCAGAAGGAGCACTTCCGGGACGTGCTGCGCTCCATCCACCTGATCATGGTCGAATCTTTCAAGCTGCGGCAGGTGAAGGTAACGCCCCTGGGATCGGAGGGTTCCCGGCTGTCGATACCGATAAGGATCGACGGCGTGGACAGGACCGGTTCCCCGGTGCGCTACTTCGCCAAGATACTGGGCGGAAGCGACATCATGACCGAGAAGACCATCCAGTTCTTCAAGAACGTATACCTGCAGATGGATGGCCGTCCCCCGCTCTTCAACTTCAACCGTTCCGCCAAGGACCTCGCCCTGCATCAGTACGAGACCATGGGCCAAGTGTACCGGCTGGGCATACCGACCGCCAAGCCACTGGGGACCTTCGCTCTGCCGGGGGGGATGTGGCTCTTCGTCGCCGAGTTCCTGGAGGCCGCGTCGTCCGCCACCAGGAAGGTCAGCGAGGCGCAGCTGGACAAGGCCTTCGAGCATCTCCGGCTGATGCATCGGAACGGCATCTATCACGGGGACATAAAGCCGGAGAACTTCCTGTTCGCCGACAAGGTCTACATCATGGACGTAGGGAACTTCCTTAGGGACGCCCCGGAGAAGGAGAAGCTGTCTTACGACCTGGCCTGCATAATGGCCTCGTTCCTGGACCTGGCCGCCCCGGAGAAGCTGGTCAAGATAGCCAGGGGTCATTACGGGGCGCGGGACATGAAGCGGGCGGCTAGCTACCTAGAGCTGATCGACCGACGGCCGGACTTCAGGATGCCGCCAGAGAAGATGAAAAGATTGAAGGAGCTGCTGTCCTAGGCGGACTCCTTCTTTTTCAGCAGGGCCTTGGCCGCGAACTCCACGCGTATGCCCTCCTTGGTCTCCTCCACCGAGAACTTCCACTGCTCGATGTTGGCGTTGTAGTCCTTGAACAGCTTCTTCAGTTCCTGGCCTTTCTCGTTGAGAACCACCGTTACGTCCTTTTCGGGCATGGTAAATCCACCTGTGGACGGAACTATGGCAGCCTGGAATAGATTAAGGTTTGGCTCAAGCCTCGGGCCATAGCTTGGCCGCCGTCTCCCTCAGCTTGACCTTCATGATCTTCCCGCTGGCGGTCATTGGGTATTCGTCTATGAAATGGACGTACTTAGGGATCTTGTAGAAGGCGATCTTACCCCGGCAGTGGTCCACGATGTCCTCGGCGGTGAGCTTCACGCCTGGCCGGAGGATCACGAAGGCCGCTGGCAGCTCCCCGTACTTCTCCGAGGGTACGCCGACCACCTGGACGTCGGCCACGCCCTCGATGTGATGGATGAAGTCCTCCACCTCCTTGGGGTAGATGTTCTCCCCGCCGCGAATGATCATGTCCTTCAACCGGCCGGTGACCGCGAAGTAGCCTTCCTCGTCCATCATCCCGATGTCGCCCGAGTGCAGCCAGCCGTCCCGGTCTATGGCCTTGGCGGTCTCCTCCGGCATTTTATAATATCCCTTCATCACGTTGTGCCCGCGGCAGCACAGCTCGCCGTGCTTTCCCGGGCCCAGATGCTCCCCCGTCTCTGGGTCGATGACCGCCACCTCGATGCCCGGGAAGGCCTTTCCGACCGTGGAGCATTTCTTCTCCAGGCTCGGCTCGTCGAAACGGCTCTGGGTCATGGCCGGGCTGCTCTCGGTGAGGCCATAAACTATGGTGACCTCTCTCATGTTCATGCGGGCGACGCACTCCTCCATGGTCTTTACCGGGCAAGGCGAACCGGCCATGATGCCTGTGCGCAGGGAGGAGAAGTCGAACTTGTCGAACAGCTTGTGGTCCAGGATGCCGATGAACATGGTCGGGACGCCGTAGACGGCGGTGCACCTCTCGCGTTCGATGGACATCATCACGTTTATGGGGTCATACCTCTCCAGGATGACCATGGTCGCTCCGTGGTTCAGGCAGGCCATGACCGCCAGCACGCAGCCGAAGCAGTGGAAGAGCGGGACCGGAATGCACACCCGGTCGGAGGTCGTGAAGTTCTCGTTCACCCCCACCCAGTAACCGTTGTTGGTGATGTTGAAATGGGTCAGCATGACCCCCTTCGGGAAGCCGGTGGTGCCGGAGGTGTACTGCATGTTCACCACGTCATGCGTGGAAAGCTCGCCCTGCCTCTGGTGATATTCGTCATCCCCCACCGCCACGCTCATCGCCAACAGCTCGTTCCAGGAGTACATGCCCCGGTGCTTCTCCGGACCCAGGAACAGCACCCGGCGAAGATGGGGATAGCGTTCCGAACGCAACCGGTCGCGGGGCTGGACCTTCAGTTCGGGTATCAGCTCGTACAGGGTGTTGACGTAATCCGTGTCCCGGTAGCCATCGATGACGAAGATGTTCTCGCAATCGGACTGCCTCAGCAGGTAATCGATCTCCGCCGAGCGGTAGTTGATGTTGATGGTGAGCAGTATGGCCCCGATACGAGCGGTGGCGAACTGCAAGGTGACCCAGTGTGGCACGTTGGTCGCCCACACCGCCACCTTGTCCCCCTTCCTCACCCCCAAGGCCATAAGCCCCTTGGCCGCCTTGTCCACGGTGTCCCGGAACTCCTTCCAGGTCTGGCGGTAATCGCGGTCCGCGTAGACCACCGCATCCTGGTCCGGTACGCGCTCGACCATCTCGTCAAGAAGCTGCCCGATGGTGGCCTCCCGGGTTATGTTCTCCCTCGGCAAGAGCCCACCTCAGATCGGGGTGTAGATGACGGCGAATATCTCCGCCGGTTTTTCGTGAGCAGCGCCCAGGTGATGCGGGACCACCGAGTTATAGTGCATGGAATCGCCCTCGCCCAGGAGGAACCTCTGCTTACCGTAGATAAGTTCCACCTCCCCCTTGACCACGATGACGAACTCCTCCCCCTCGTGCGAGGAGGTGCAGGTGTCGTCGCAAGGCTGCACGATTATGTAAAGGGGTTCCATGTGGCGGTCGGTCTTTCCCTTGGCCAGCGGATAATAGTGATACTTGCCCACCGCGCCCTCCTTGTGGGCCGCGGTCTCCTCCGCCCGGTCCTTGCAGCGGGTGATGACCGGGTCCAGGCGGACCTGGTCGTCCATGAAGGTGCCGAGCCGCTGCCCGAGCGCCCTAGATAGCTTCACCAGCACTCCCAACGGTGGATAGGCCTCCCCCTCCTCGGCCTTCCGTATCAAGCTGGCCTCCACGCCGGCGTTCTTGGCCAGGTCCTCCACGCTCATGTTCAATCTCTCACGATAGGTGCGTAAGCGGGTACCAAGTTTATCAGGAGTGGTCAACAGGTCATCCTCCGGTCAGCCAGGCGTCAGGCCCAGGTCTGTAATGCAGTAACCTAAACCGCCGGACGTTTAAGAAACTTACTTATCATGGTCACTTGACCAATGGAAATGGAAAAAATGAGCAGAGTGCCGGAGCACCCTCATAAATTGTTCTTCGCCCAATCGAAGGCCGCCCGGTACACCTTGCGGTTCCTCTCCGCCAGGGCCGGCTTCGCAGCGAAGCTGGCGTCAAGCGCCTGAAGGACCTGCTCCTCCGGAAGCCCGTGCAGTTCGAGCGCGGTCAGTGCGCCAAGGAGCGCGGTGTTGGCGGCCTTGGGCGTGCCTGATTCGGCGGCGATGCGGGAGGCGGGGAAGGACAGCACCCTCACTCCCTCCCTTGCTCTAGGCTCCGGTAAGGAGGCCTCGTAGATCACCACCCCCCCGACCGGAACGGTCATGGCGAACTTCTCTGCCGCCTGTTGGCTCATGGCCACCAGGACGTCCGGGGCGTCCACCGTGGGCGATCCCACCTCCTTGCCGCTGACCACCACCGAGCAGGATGCGTAGCCGCCCCTCTGCTCCGGTCCGTAACTGGGAAGCCAGGAGACGAATCGGCCGGAGGCCCCGGCGGCCTCGGCGACCACCAGTCCCAATGAGAGCACGCCCTGTCCCCCGAAGCCGGAGAACTTGAACCGGCGTTCCTTGAATCCCAGGTCGGCCTTGGCCGCGGGGCCCTCATGTCCCTCGCCGAGCAGCTCCTCCACGGTCATCTGGGGCACCGACTTCGCCACTGGCGCAGGTTCGGCGCTGCGGTCCCGGAAGTTGCCCAGCGGGAACACCTTCTCCATCTCCTCGTTGACGAACTGAGCGGACGTGACCGGGTCCATGCGCCAGTTGGTCGGGCAGGGGGAAAGGAACTCCACGAAGGCGTAGCCTTTCCCATCCCTCTGTATCTCCAGCGCCTTCCGCACGGCCTTCTTGGCCTGCATGATGTGCTTGGTGTCGGAAACGGAAACGCGTTCGATGAACACCGGGGCGTCCAGTTGGTTCAGCACTTCGCACACCTTTAGCGGATAGCCTTCCTTGACCGGGTCGCGCCCGAAGGGCGTGGTGGTGGTTTTCTGACCAAGCATGGTGGTCGGGGCCATCTGCCCGCCGGTCATGGCGTATATCGAGTTGTTCACGAAGAAGCAGGCGAAGTGCTCCCCGCGGTTCGCGGCCTGGAAGGCGTTGTTGAACCCGATCGCTCCAAGATCTCCGTCTCCCTGATAGGATATGACGACCTTTCCCGGCAGGGCGCGCGCGATCCCGGTGGCCACGGCGGACGCACGACCATGTGGTCCGGCCACGTTACCGCAGTCGAAGTAGTGGAAGCAGAAGGCGGCGCAGCCGACCGGGGATACGAAAACGGTGCGGTCCTGGATCTCCAGTTCGGCCATCGCTTCCCCGATGAGCTTGTGGATGATGCCGTGGCCACAGCCCGGGCAGTAATGCGTGGCCCGGGTGCCCGGTTCCTTGCGGTCGAAGGTGTCGTAGAAGCCCTTGGCCCTCTTTATCATGTCCGCACCTCCAGCATTTTCCGGGCCTGAAGCACCACGTCCTCCACCTTCATCATGTTCCCGCCCATGCGGTTGATCAGTTCCAGGTCGCAATCCAGTTCGCGGTCCAGGTGCAGAAGCACATCGTCCCGGTACTGACCGTTGCTCAGTTCGATGACCAGCAGCTTGCCGGCCTTGGCCGCTTGGTTGAGCGCCCTGTACGGGAAAGGGAACAGGGTCAAGGGCCGGAACAGGCCGGCCTTTATTCCCTGGGACCTCAGCTCGTCCACCGCGGAACGGGCGACCCGGGAGCTGGTCCCGTAACCGGTGAGCACGATCTCGGCATCCTCGGTCAGGTACGATTCGGACAGGGCGTCTGCCTCCATCGAAGCGTACTTATCCTGCAGCATCCAGTTATGTCGCTCCTGGAGCTCGTTGTCCAGGTATATCGACGATACCAGGTTGCCCCGGGTGGCGGCGTCCCCCTGAGCGGCCCAGGAGGAGGTCTCCGGTCGGGACGATCCCCTATCCGGCAGTTGCAGGAACTCCATCATTTGACCGAGAACAGCATCCGCCAGCACGATGACCGGGTTGCGGTACTTGAAGGCCAACTCGAATGCCCTGATGGTCAGGTCGCACATCTCCTGGACGGAGGCAGGTGCCAGCACGATGTTGTGATAGTTCCCGTGCCCGCCGCCCTTGACAGCCTGATTGTAATCGCCCTGCTCCGGGCCGATGTTGCCCAGTCCAGGTCCCACTCGCTGAACGTTAACGATGACCGCCGGAAGCTGCGCCCCGGCGAGATATGACAGTCCTTCCTGCATGAGCGATATCCCGGGTCCGGAGGAGGCGGTCATGGTCAGCTTACCGGTCGAGGCCGCTCCGAACATCATGTTGATGGCGGCCGTCTCGCATTCCGCCTGCAGATGCTCCCTCCCCAGCTGCGGAAAGTACTCGGCGACGGCGTGGGCGATATCGCTGGCCGGGGTGATGGGATAACCGAAATAGGTGTCGCATCCCGCATAGACGGCGCCCATGGCCACTGCCTCGTTCCCCTTGACGAACTTTCTCATTGGGGTTCCCTCCCATCGTCCACCTGCAGCGCGTATGGTTCAGGACAGTTGTAGAAGCAGGTGGCGCAGCCGATACATCCCTGGCCGAGGTACTCGACGGCGTTGTAGCCGCGGCGGTTGACGCGGCCGGAGAGACGCAACACCTTCTTAGGACAGGCGGCCACGCAGCGGCCGCAGCCCTTGCACTCGCTCTCGTCGATGATGGGACGGGAAATCCTCCTCTCGGTGCTCATCGCCTATCTGGATAGAGGGTCGATACTTAAAGTTACTTCCACCTGCTTCGTCGGCGCGCCTGGCTCAAGTACTCCCGTACCTCCGCACATGCTCCCAGGCCTCATACAGCTGAGGGTCCTTTTCCGGACCGTCGTACAGTCCCATGTCCCCGCGCTTGAACAGCTTGCGGTCCTCCCCCACCGGGCAGACCTTGATGCATATGCCGCAGGGCGAACGATGTCTCTTCTTAAGTTCGATGCTCCGCCCGGAGCATCTGACCTTGTCTATGGATGCCTGGGGATAATCGACGTCACCGATGGCCTGCACCGGACAGGCCTTGATGCAACGGTGGCAACGGACGCAGAGGGACCTCTCCATGGGCTTCCCGGCCGGGATCTCCGCGGTGGTGAAGACGGATACGAAGCGCACCCTGGGCCCGAACTCCTTGGTCAGCAGCATGTTGTTGAGACCGAACGTTCCCAGCCCGGCGAGATAGGCAGCATGGCGGTGCGAGAAGAACGCGTACGGATTGTCGACCAGCACCTCCACCGAGCCGTAGCCGTCCCTTGGGACGTAGACCGAGGCATGGCCAAGACGGTTCAGGAGCTCCGAGAGCTGGTATGCCCTTTCGTCCAATTGGCTGTTGAGGTTCATATAGAGCTCCTTGTACCAGATGGAGGGGGACGTCTCAAGGATCGGCAGCGTCACCGGGAGCCCGAGGACCACCACGGTCCGGCAGCCGGGGAATATGGCCTTGGGGCAGAACTCCCTTGGAGGGAACGGCTCCAACGGCGGATGCTCCCAGTCGTCCGCGGAGGCGAAACCGACCATCTCGATGCCCCATTCCCGACAGCGGTCCAAAATCTTCCGGCGCAGGTCAGCGCTCATACTCGATGGAACGCCGTCCGCGATAGAAATAGCTGCGCTCGCCAGCCCCATCACAGGCGATCGGCCACTCGTTCCGCGAACTCCATGGTCCCCAGCGTTCCGCCGAGGTCCCTGGTCCGGTCTCCCTCGGTAAGCGTCTGCACCAGAGCGGACTGCAACCGGCTGGCGGCGTCCATCTTCTTGAGGAATTCCAGCATCAGACAGGCCGATAGTATCGTCGCGGAGGGGTTGGCGACGCCCTTGCCGGCAATGTCCGGGGCGCTGCCGTGCACCGGCTCGAAGAGCCCGAAATGATCGCTCAGGTTGGCGGAAGGGGCCATTCCCAGTCCTCCCGTCAATGCCGCTGCCTCGTCCGATAGGATGTCGCCATAAAGGTTCAAGGTGACGATGCACTGGAACTGCTTGGGCTTGGATATCAGGGCCGCGGCCACCGCGTCCACGATCATGTCCTCGGCCTCCATTCCGCTTCCGCTCATGACCTCATAGAAGACCTTCCGGAAAAGTCCGTCCGATCTCCTCAGTACGTTGGCCTTGTGCACGCAGGTGATCTTGTTGAAGCCCATGACCTTGGAGACCTTGATGGCCTTCTCCACGATCCGGCGGCAGCCCTTCTCGCTGACCACCCTTTCCAGTATGACCGATCCGTCCTCCTCCCGTTCCCGGCCGGTGTACATGCCCTCGGTGTTCTCCCGGACGATCACCGCGTTCAGGTCCACCACCTTGAACTCCGGGAGTATCGGGAAGCAGGGGCGGATGTTGGCATAGAGATCGAAATGCTTCCTCAGTTGCAAAAGCGGGGAGCGGTAGCAGGGGTCGGGCGTCACCGGGGAGGTTATGGCCCCGAACAGAACGGCCTTGGACGATTCGAGCGTCCTCAAGGTCTGGGCCGGCAGGTACTCGCCGGTCCTCTCGTAGCAGTCCAGGCCCATGTGGGCCTTGACGAACTCCAGGCCCAGGTCCATCTGCTCCAGGATGTGCATGGTGGCGCCCACCACCTCGGGGCCGATGCCGTCCCCGCCCATCACCGCCACCCGGGTCATCTCATCCGCTCGACAACGGAGGCGACCAGCATCGGCAGGGTGATGGTCGCGTCGCCCTCCACGTTAACCTGCCAAGCGTCCTCGCGGACCTTGCCCCAGGATATGGCCTCCCGCACCTGCGCACCGCTGAGGGAACCATCGTACTCCACCGCTGTGGTCATATAGACAGCGTAATCAAGACCGCCCCGGAACTGGTTCCACCAGATGACGTGGTGCTTGGAAATTCCTCCTCCGACGATGAGCGCGCCGCTGACCTCCGCCCTAAAGACCAGGCCGGACAGCTCCTGCTCGTCCTCGAACAGGTCTATCTTGAGGTCACGGTGGGTCTGCCAGTACATCCAGAGCTGGCTGCCGAAGGACCCGTCGGTGATCCCGGGAACGAATATGGGGATGCCGTTCCGATGAGCCCAGTAGAGCAGCGAGTCCTCGTTGTCCAAGCGCGCGCCCACCTGGTCAATGATCTCCCGGGTGGATATGGCCTGGCGTCCGGCCAGTATCTCCTCGAACATCGGAAGGAGGCGTTCTTCGAGCACCAGTCCGTAGCTCTCGTCCGGGACCAGCACGTTACCCAGGCGGTTCACGCCCTCCTCGCGCAGCTCGGCGTCGTCCATAGCGAAATCGCCGTGATAGTAGTCCTTCCAGGAGCGCGCAAGATCGTGGTCCAGGGTGCCGCAGGTGGTTATGACCACGTCCACCAGTTTGCGTTTGACCAGTTCCACGATCACGCCCCTGGTGCCGGTGGCCATGATGCAGGCCGGGAATGATAGGAAGGTAAGGCACTTCTCGTCCTTCACCATCTTCTCCACGATGTCTATGGCGTCCGCCAGCTTCTTGGCGGTGAAACCGCCGGAATCGGACATGGCCCTGACCAGCTGGTCGACGGTCATGCCCTCGGTGACCTTGATGTCGCGTACCGCTCTCTCTTCCATGATGATCGTCCCTCCTATCCCCCGCGCCTTAAAATATATTGCCGCTGAAACTCCGGAGGGGGTTAGCAAGCCCTTAATAATTAACCAAGACCTTATACTGGCAATGGACACCAAACGCCTGGCGGTGCTCAGCGGCGGTTACATCGGACCGCTCTCAGGCAACGCCGTGCTGGCCATGATACCGGTGCTCAAGATGGAGTTCGGGGCGAGCGCGGAGGAGATACTAGTGTCCATCACCTTCTTCATGCTGCCCTTCGCTTTCTTCAACCTGTTCTCCGGGACGGTGTCGGACGTCTACGGCCGCCGGAAGATGCTCAACATCGGCTTCCTGGTCTACGCCCTGGGCTGCGTGTTCTGCGTCCTCAGCTCCGACCTCATGTCCTTCTACCTCTCCCGCTCGGTGCAGGGGGTGGGCTACGCCTTCGTGAACCCGGTCCTACTGGCGGTGCTGGGGGACATGACCCCTCCCCAGGAGCGCGGCAAGGTCATGGGATATTTCGGGGCCTTCACCACCGCCGGGATCGCCACCGGACCCATGATCGCCGGGTTCCTCACTCCCTACGACTGGAGATGGATGTTCGTGCTGGTGGCCGTTCTGGCGGTCGCGGTCAGCTTCTGGATAAGGACCGCCTGCCCGGTCACCCGGCCGAACCCGGACGCATTGAGGCATCTGAAGGGCAACGTCAGGACCGCCGTGTCGAACAGGGCGGTAATAACCCTCTGCACGCTCGGTTTCCTGGCCTTCCTGTGCTACATGGGTGCCCTGGGCTTCCTCTCCGACCACCTCTCGATACCGCCCCTGTCCATGGACGAGGAGGCCGTGGGAATACTGGTGGGCATGAGCGGGGTGGCCGGCATGTTCGCCGCTCCCTTGGGCGGCCGCCTGGTGGACGCTAAAGGACGAACGTTCACCGCCACCATCGGTTTCCTGGTGGTGGGCGCGGCTTTCCTGGCCTTGTACTTCTCCTCGAACTGGGTCCATTTCGCCGGGTCCCTGCTGGTGTTCGGCACCGGCACGGCCTTCATCTGGGCCTCGCTTCTCACCATAACCGTGGAGGTGATCCCGAGACTGAAGGGCACGGTGTCCTCGGTCTTCAACAGCACCCGCTTCTTTGGATACTCCCTGGCCCCCCTGGTGTTCGCCCCTATCTATTTGCAGGGAGGCTTCGGCCTGCTGCTCCTGGTAGGCATGGTCATGACCATGGTCGCGCTGCCGGTGATACTCCTCCTGAAGGCTCAGCTCGACGCGTCCCATTCCGATAGGACCTCGGTCAGCTGAGCCCGGGTGTCCTCGATGGAGCCGCAGTTGTTCAGGACCTTCCAGCCCCGGGCGGCCAGGTCGAGGACCTTCCGGCGGACCTTCTCCAGAGATTCCAGGTTCTCGAACATCTCCCGTTCGTGCTCGCGCTCCTCGATGCGGCGCAATGCGCACTCCGGGGTCACGTCCACCAACAGCAGTTTCCCCGGGATCGGGAGGACCTTGCAGAAGAACTCGTAACCTGGCACGTAGAGCGACCTGGGAAGGTAGGCCGTGGCCATCACGTAGCGGACGAAGATCACCTTGTCCTGGTCCCTCCAGCCGCGAAGCCGGCGTAATGAGTTCAGTACGTCCAGGATGAAGAACACCGTGGCCACGGTGTGCATGAGCTTGCCCTGCGAGGTGAGCGACCTCCGGCTGAGGCGGCCGTACAGCGAATCGGAAGGATGCGTCCTGATCAGCACCTTATCTCCCCGGGAGCGGTAATGCGCGGCTATCCATTCCGCGACCGTGCTCTTTCCCGAGCCATCTATGCCGTCCACCACGATCAGTTCCATCCGCATACCTCAGATCCCCGCCAGGAACATGATCAGCGCCGTGGACAGGGGAATGACCAGATTATCGTATTCGCCCGGGGTGTACAGCTCCACCACCGCCACGTAGGCGCTCAGCCCGACCGCGGTGAGGAGGCTGATCGTCAACGGGATGGTCCTGGTGCCGTATAATCCCTCGGCGAAGAGGAAGTTGTAGTAATTGATTATCAGGAATATCGCCAAAGCTGCGAAGACGAACACGGCGAGCGTCCCTTCCAGGGTCTTGTTGCCGTGGATCTTTCGCTTTCCGAAGGTCTTGCCGACCAGGCCGCCCATGCCGTCACCGTAGGCCATGCACACTATGCCGACCGAGGCGATCACCAGGTCGTTGAAGGCGAAGAAGGCCAGCAAGGTCCAGGAGATGGCGTAATAGACCAATCCCAGTTTGTGCCCGTCGTGCGAGGCGGTGGAGAGTATCGAACCCTTGAGGCCCTCCACCAGCTTGCTGTCGTCCTTCTCCTTCTTCCCCCCGTACTTGGAAAAAACCAGCAGCAGGGGGATGAAAGGCGCCGCTGCCAGTAGGGACATGACATAATTGGTATCGAAGACCCACCAGAACAACGCTATGTTGCCGATCATCACATGGATGAACTTGCGGTGGAACGAGTGGTCGCGAAGGAAGCGCGACCTGGTCGTGACGACCACCATGGCACCCACGTAGGCGTAGACCATTAACAGACCGAGAGCGTCGCCGCCTATCAAAGCAATCCGTACCCAATGGCCTTGGAAATATTTAATATAAGGAGGGCTCCAGTAACTTGTTCCGGTCTGAATATCAAATTCGATTGGGCGAAAGAACCTGATATATAGGCTATTTTTTAATGACCGTTGGGCGCCGATGAACACCAGGGACCTCTCTCAATGCGGGAACCTCCGCAGGCAGCTAGGTGATGTCCCACGACCGGGCCTCTACGTTCTGGACGCGACCTCCACCCATTTCGTGGTGGTCGAGCTGGTACTGCTGAAGGCGCTGATCGGGGAAGGGAACCCCGGGCTGTTCATCTCCGTGGACCGCCCGCACCAGTACATCGTTCATCTGCTGGACATGCACGGGATCGCCCACGACGGACTGCATTTCATCGACACCGTATCCCGGTTCTCCCGGGGCGAGACATACTGCCGGGAGGGCAGCGGCCTGTTCAGGGGTCCAAGCCACATCGACGAACTGCCCGTGGTCCTTGGGAATGGTTCGTTCGTCAGTAGTGGTCTCGACCTTACCAGGTTAAAGTTCGCGGTCATAGACAACGTCGCCATTCTGCTCATGTACAATGGCCGTCAGGCGGTGGAGGGCTTCCTCAGGGATTTCGCGCAGCTCCTGTCTGGGAGCGCGGCGGTGGTCCTGGTCATCGATCGGGTGAGATATTCCGACCTGTATGATACGGTCCTGTCGCTGGGGGGCAGGGAACTGCGGCTGGAGTCTGAACCGGGACGGGCGAAGGGCGGCGCCCAATGGGCGGAAGGTCCAAACGCACGAAGGGGGATTTGATCATGGAAGGGGATAGAGCGCAAGGCACCGAAATGGAACGGATCCCGTCAGGCATACCGGGTCTGGACGAGCTCATCGAGAACGGTTTTCCGTTCCCATCGGTGATATTGGTATCAGGAGCGACAGGGACCGGGAAGACCACGTTCTGCCTGCGTTTCCTCTGTCAAGGGGCGGAGCGGGGGGAGCGAGGACTTTTCTTCACCACTCTCAGCGAACCGGTTCACTGGATGCTCCGCTTCTCCTCGCAGTTCGGCTTCATGCGCCCGGAGTACATCGACCAGGACATCGTGTACGTGGACCTGGGCGACCTGATCAGGTCCGGGGACCACGACAAGATCTTGGAAACCATCGACCGCAGCATCGCGGAGGTCATGCCGCAGCGCATAGTGATCGACCCCATCACCGTGGTGGGAGAGATGCTCAAGGAGGATTACCGCAGCTTCCTGTTCGACCTGACCAACCATCTCAAGCACTGGAACGCCACCACCCTGGTCACCGGGGAGGTCCGGCCCGGCGAGCTGTACCCCCCGGAGATCGCCTATACGGTCGATGGTATCGTTCTGCTCGTGCTAGGTGAGGAGCATGGGGACCGGCGGAAGTACCTGGAGGTGCTGAAAATGCGCGGGACCGCTCACAGCAGCGGCCGGCACTCCATCGACATCTCCCGCAAGGAGGGATTGGTGGTCCTCAAGGCCAGGTTCTGAGCTCCGTCAAAGGGCTGAGACAGGACGTACGAACCCTTCGGTTAAACGACGCTCATTCGATGCCAGACTACGTTTTTCGTGGCCGATTATTACCTAAACGATTTATATAGGTAGCCGTATTTAGGCTGGAATTTAAAGAGGCTTTTCAATGCTAGACGATCCTCTGTACTATACAATACCGATCGCGGGCATCATAGGTCTCCTCTTCGCCGGATTCCTGACCTGGTGGGTTCTCAAGAAGGACACTGGTACTCCTGAGATGAAAGCCATCAGCGACGCCATCCGCGAGGGGGCCATGGCCTACCTTGCCCGACAGTACAAGACGATTGCCATCATCAGCGTCATATTGGGTGTCCTGATCACCATCGGGATCAACCTGTGGACCGGTGTGGCCTTCCTGGCCGGAGCGTTTTTCTCCGCTCTGTCCGGATACATCGGAATGTACGTGTCTGTGAGCTCGAACATCAGGACCGCGAGCGCCGCCAGGCGCTCCTTGAACGAAGCGCTCCTGACCTCCTTCCGCGGCGGCGCCGTTTCCGGAATCGCCGTGGTGGCCTTGAGCCTGTTGGGGGTCGCCGGGATATTCTTCGTTTACCAGGCGTATGTCGCCGTGGGCCCGGCCGAATCGGCCGTGCTGTACATGGACGCCCTGTTCCTCGCGGTCGGATACGCCTTCGGGGCTTCCTTCGCCGCGCTGTTCGCCCAGTTGGGCGGCGGTATCTACACCAAGGCCGCCGATGTCGGCGCTGACCTGGTTGGTAAGGTCGAGGCCGGAATTCCCGAGGACGACCCGCGCAACCCCGCCGTCATCGCTGACCTGGTCGGCGACAACGTCGGCGACTGCGCCGGACGTGGGGCGGACCTGTTCGAGAGCACCGCCGCCGAGAACATCGGCGCCATGATCTTGGGTATCGCCATCTACGCGTTCACATTGCTCCCTGGAGGCCCCGAGCCGAACACTGGTTGGTTCATGTTCCCGCTCGTTGTGCGTGGCTTCGGTCTACTGGCCGGCCTGGTCGGTATCATGACCGTGCGCATGAGGAACGAGGACGAGAACCCGATGAAGGCCATCAACCGCGGCTATTACGTGACCTGTGTCATCGCGGCAATATTGTTCTACATCGCTGTGGACCAGTTGTTAGCCGGTGAGATACTCTTCTTCGTCTGCGGTATGATCGGAATCGCTCTCAGCATAGTGATCGTCTACATCACCCAGTACTACACCGCCGGCGAATATCGCCCGGTGAAGAAGATCGCCAAGGCCTCCGAGACCGGCCCGGCCACTAACATCATCACTGGTATCTCCATCGGTATGGAGACCACCGCCATGTCGATTCTGGCCATCGCCATCGCCTTGATATCTTCCTACGAGCTCGGTGTCATGGCCTCGCCGGACGCCGCCCACGAGTTCATCTACGGTCTCTACGGAACCGCCGTGGCCACCATGGGCATGCTCGCCACCTGCGCCTTCGTGCTGGCCGAGGATACCTTCGGCCCTATCACGGACAACGCCGGGGGCATCGTCGAGATGTCCGGCCAGCCTGAGGAGGTTCGCGTCAGGACCGACCGCCTGGACTCTATCGGAAACACCACCAAGGCCCTGACCAAGGGTTACGCCATGGGCGCCGCGGCCCTCGCCGCCTACCTGCTGTTCGGAGCGTTCTTCGAGCAGGTCGCCAAGATCCGCGGCGTGGACATCCTGGTCTTCTACAACAGCTTCACCGTGGACCTGTTGCAGCCGGTGGTCTTCATCTCCGCCATGATCGGCGCCATGCTGGTCTACCTGTTCACCTCGCTAGCCATTAGCGCGGTGGGCAAGGCCGCTGGTGACATGATCGCCGAGGTGCGCCGCCAGTTCAAGGAGAGGCCCGGCATTCTCGCTGGTACCGAGAAGCCGGACTACGCCACCTGCGTGGACATCAGCACCAAGGGCGCCCTGAAGGCCATGATCCTGCCTGGTATACTGCCGGTGGTCGTGCCTGTCGCCCTGGGTCTGATCCTGAGGTACGCCTACCCTGACGCCAACGATATGGCCGTCATGGGCGTCGGTGCCTTCCTGATGGTCGCCACCATCGCCGGTGTGCTCATGGCCCTCTTCCTGAACAACGGTGGAGGGGCCTGGGACAACGCCAAGAAGTACATCGAGTCCAAGGGTCTGAAGGGCACGCCTCAGCATGCCGCAGGCGTGGTGGGAGATACCGTCGGAGATCCGTTCAAGGACACCGCCGGTCCCTCGCTCCACGTGCTGGTGAAGCTGCTGTCGACCATCACCCTGGTCTTCGCCGTGCTCTTCGTGGTCTGAGCAAAACCCCTTTCCATCCCTTTTCTTTTTTTTATCCAGCATCCCGAACGCTTATATGCTCGGTGGTCAATCTTTATATAACAGATTTATCATGCCAAGGTAGTTAAGAGGATTCCTCATGTACATGTTGACCCAAAGGGAAAAGGTAGTCCGCATCCCGCCCAGCAGGTTGGGCGACGACGTGGACGAGGTGGTCAATGAGCTGGCCCGCGAGTCCTACGAAGGTAAGATCGAGGGGGACGACTCGCTCACCGTCATGATCAAGAACATCGAGCCCGTCGGCGAGGGGCGCATCGTACACGGCGACGGCGCCGTCTACCAGACCGTGAAGTTCGATTCCCTGGTCTTCAAGCCAATGGTCAACGAGGTCGTGGAGGGGCACGTTTGCGAGGTTCTCAAGTTCGGAGCGTTCGTGCGCTTCGGGCCCTTGGACGGACTTCTGCACGTGAGCCAGGTCATGGACGACCGCATGGACGCGGACGAACAGAACCAGAGGCTCATCGGCAAGGACACCAAGCGCGAGGTCAAGAACGGCGACCTGGTCCGCACCAGGATAGTCACCCTGTCCTTCAACGAGCGCAATCCCCGGGAGAGCAAGATCGGCCTGACCATGAGGCAGCCTGGCCTGGGTAAGAAGGAATGGCTGGCCGAGGACCGGGCCAAGAAAGGGGGTCAGGAGAAATGAAGGTGGCCAAGGCCTGCAAGGTCTGCTTCGCCATCACCGAGGAGGACAAGTGCCCGCTCTGCGGCGGCGAGACCTCCAAGGACTGGCAGGGCTACGTGGTCATAATCGACCACACCAAGTCCGAGATCGCAAAGAGGATGAACATTGACAAGAACGGAAAGTTCGCCCTCAAAGTGCGCTGATCTGGAGGTCCCCCCGAAAGGGTGGAGCATGCCGGACCGCATGAGGAACGAATTGGGAATGCCATTCGGGAGCCTTTTCAAGGGCGAGGACGTCCTTGCCGGGCTGTCCGGGTGTGACAGGGTCATAGCCGTGGGGGACGTGGTCTCCAGCACCCTTATAAACAAGGGCGTCATCCCCCACCTGACCGTTTACGACCGGCGCAACGAGAGGAGGGAACTGGAGGCGGGCGAACATCCTGCCGACGACCTGCCGCTGCCGGAGACGAAAGTGGAGAACCCCCCCGGGTCGATAACCCCTGGACTGGTCAAGGCCATGAAGGATGGCCTGGAGTCCCCGGGCAAGACCAAGGTCCGGGTGATAGGGGAGGAGGACCTGGCCGCGCTGGTGTGCGCCGCCATAGCCCCGGCAGGGTCCTGCCTCGTGTACGGGCTCCCGGGAAAGGGAGTGGTGTTGGTGCACACCGACGCCAAGGTCAACCAGGCGGCGCAGAGACTGATACGCTCAATGGAGGTATTGAAGTGAAGATCGAGATCGAGAGCAAGAAGCCCAACGCCCTGATGGACCGCACCGAGGTCACCTTCAAGGCAGACCACCGCGGAGAGGGTTCCCCCAAGAGGGCCGATGTGAAGGCCAAGCTGGCGGAGGCCCTGGCGGTAAGCAAGGACAAGGTCGTCATCGACCACATGGAGACCGAGTTCGGGACGGGCGTCAGTGCCGGGTACGCCAAGGTGTACGGCAGCGAGGAGTCGGCCAAGAAGTACGAGAAGAACTACTTGCAGGCCAGGAACGGGCTCGCTGAGAAGAAAGCGGTCAAGAAGAAGTGAGGTGTGATCCATGGCTGCCAAGAAGAAAGAGGTAAAGAAGGAAACCCCCTCGGCGAAGAAGGACTACTACCAGGCTAAGGGGGAGAAGCTGGAACGGTTGAAGAAGAGCTGCCCCAAGTGCGGTCCCGGCGTGTTCATGGCCGAGCACAAGGACCGGACGTCCTGCGGCAAGTGCGGATACACCGAGTTCAAGAAGAAGTGAGCTAGTCTCGATCTTCCCTTCCCGAGAGGGACGGGCAAAAAGGTCATGGTATCCCGATGACCGCGGGCCTGTAGTGTAGCTTGGATATCACTGAAGCCTCCGGAGCTTCGAACTGGGGTTCGAATCCCCACAGGCCCGCCTTAACTCTCTAATCCAACACCTTCTTATCTATCGATCCTGTTCTCCTGGACATGCAACTCACCATGGAAGAACAGGCCATGCTGGCCGGCAAGCAAGGCAAGGCCAAGCGCAAGGCCATGGAGCTTTTGGTTGCCCTCGGGGCCATATACGGTGCCGACCGCCTCATTCCCATAACCTCCGCTCATCTTTCCGGCGTATCGTACAAGACCATCGGGGAAGGGGGGATCGATTTCTTGGAGGAGATGGCCTCGGACGGAAAGGTGGTCGTGCCCACCACCCTTAACCCCATGGGCATGGACGGGGAGCGGTGGAAGGAGATGGGGGTGGACCAGCATTTCGCCGAGAGGCAGCTGCATATCATCTCACTTTACGAGAAGATGGGGGTGGAGGTCAACTGCACCTGCACCCCTTACCTGCTGACCAACCGGCCAAAGGTCGGGGACCACATCGCCTGGGCCGAGTCGTCCGCTCTCTCCTTCGCCAACTCCGTATTGGGTGCTCGCACCAACCGAGAAGGGGGACCGGGGGCGCTGGCCGCGGCCATCACCGGAAGGACGCCCAATTACGGTCTGCATCTGGACCAGAACCGCAGGCCCACCCATGTGGTGGAGGTCGAACCGGGGATAACCAAGGACGAATGGTCCCTGGTCGGACACGCCGTGGGCAGGAAGCTTGGCGCGTGCATTCCGTTCTTCCGCGGGCTGGGGAACGATGTCAACGGGCTCAAGTCGCTGGCCGCGGCCATGGCCGCCGCCGGTTCGGTCGCCCTTTTCATGGTGGAGAAGGTCACGCCGGAACAGCCTTCCTCGCTTGAGGGGCTGCCGGTGGTCAAGATCACCCGTCAGGATATCGAGGAAACGGTGAAGAGGTTGAGGACCGGGACCAGACCGGACCTCATCGCCATCGGCTGCCCCCATCTCTCGGAAAGGGAGATGAAGGAGCTGGCGGGATTCCTGGACGGAAGGAAGAAGAAAGGTGACGTGGAGGTGTGGTTCTGCACCTCAAAAGGTGTCTGGCTGCGCTGCCCCAAGGAGAGGGCGGTGCTGGAGCGCTTTGGCAAGGTCCTTTGCGACACCTGCATGGTGGTGGCCCCCATCGAAGGGACGCACAAGGTCACCGCCAGCGATTCCGCCAAAGCGTGCGCCTATCTTCCCGGGCTGTGCTCGCAGAAGGTCTTCTGCGGCTCCCGGCGCGAGCTCATGGAGCTGATACTGTGAAGCTGAAAGGACGAGAGATTTTCAAGGGAAGGGCGATCGGCCGGCTCCTGGTACTTGACGAGGCGTTCAGTTTCCTGGGTGGAGTGGACCCTAAGACCGGACTGCTGACCGTGGCCTCCGGCCGGGAGGGGGAGAGCGTCGAGAACCGCATCCTGGTGTTCCCGCACGGTAAAGGTTCCACGGTCGGTTCGTACACCATCATGGACCTGAAGAAGAACGGTCATCTGCCGGCGGCCATCGTGAACGCCCAGGCCGAGACGATCGTGGCCACCGGCGCGGTCATGGCCGGGGTGCCCATGATCGACTCCATCGACCTGTCCTTGCTGAGGGATGGCGACCGGGCGGTGGTCATCGGGGACGGCCTGGACATGATGGACCTGGTGGAGAAGAAGGTGGTCACCTGCGTGTTGCGCCGAAAGGGAAAGATGCTCATCCTGAAACGCAGTCAGAAGGTGGGGACCAACAAGGGCAAGTGGGCGGCGGTAAGCGGTTACATTGAGCGTGGGGAGAGGCCGGAGGAGACCGCCCTGAAGGAGGTGGCCGAGGAGACCGGGATCTCCACCGCTCGCCTGGAGGGTAGGGCGGAGACCCTGCGTATTCGCGATGGAACTTACGTCTGGAGCATCTACCCTTTCCTGTTCGAGGTGGGCGACGAGGAGGTCAGGCTGGACTGGGAGCACACCGAGTGCGCCTGGGTCGGCGCGGACGAGCTCCAGGGCTACGATACCGTCCCTGGCTTCAGCAAGGTGCTGGAGGCGCTGGGACTATAGTGTCCCGTCCACTTCCTTCTCCAGCAGGTTCAGCTCGTTGGCGTCCAGGGTGGATGGGTTCAGCACCATCATCATGATGGAGTTGTTTATGGCCACCTGGTCCCTCAACGACTGGACGAAGCGCAGCACGGTGAGGAAGTTATTGTTGGTGATCAGATACTCCAGACCATCCAGCAGCACCACCCCCTGGCCCTGGGTAAGGAACTGTTCCAGGGAATAGTTCAGCTTCTCCAGGTCCTTGGGGCGCAGGCTGTCCTCCTTGCCCACGTTGCTCAGCCAGACGATCGGCGTCTCCCCGAGTTCGTACTTGCCACGGATCTTGACCGGGTAGTTGCGGGTGATGCAGAATCCCCGTTTCCCCTTCTTCAGCTGTTCCATGAACAGCTCGTAGGAACGGTCCGAGCGGTCGTCCTTGATCAGGTAGCTGTACCCGTCCTGTAATCCCTGCGGCTTGGGCGCTTCCGCCTCCTCCTCCACCGCCTCAATGCGCAGCGATGTGCCGCAGGAAGGGCAGTTCAGGTCCTTGGCGGTGACCTCCCGTCCGCACTTGGCGCAGGTGGAGCAGCGTTGGAAGCCTCCCTCGGCCACGTACTTGAGTATCTCGTCGATGGTCTTGCTTCCCAGCCCGGGAACGTTCTTCAGCTCGTCCCTATCGGCCGCCTGCAGTCTGTCCAGGGAATCATAGCCAGCGTCGTATAGCATCTCCGCCTTGAGCTCGTTCATCCTAGGTATCCGCAGGAGGTAGGGCGTCATCTCCGCCTTGTCCATGGTCTTGCCGGTCCCCTCCGGGACGGCCTTGCAGACCTCGGCCGTACGATCGGAATGATGCAGCGCCCGGCGAACCTCGGCCTTGGGCAGTTTGGTGATCTCCTCCACCTTGTCCTCGCCCAGCTGCTTGAGGTCGGCCTCGGAGCGGACGCCGGCGTCCACCAGGGACTCGGCGGCCTTGGCGGTTATCCCGGGTATCTTGGCCAGTTCCTTGATGGAATCCTTGAGGTTCATGGAGGAGACGCCTATCTCCACCTTCTCGCCCTCGATCTCCCACTTTCCGACCTGGTCGCCATGGACCTCCATGACCAGCTCCATGGACTTGGAGCGCACCTCGGACATGATGTGCTGCTTCCACATCTTGATGTACTCGGCGAGCTTGACGTCGGCGCGGACCTCCACCTTGACGAACTCCTCGACGTCAAGTTTCATCTCCTTGCGGGTCTGCTGCACCCGGCGGATGATCTCCCTGGAGAAGCCCTCGGCCTCGATCTCCCGGGTGACCTCGAAGTCCAGATACAGCTCGCCGCCGCTGAAGGTGGCGGCGTAGACGTCCTTTGGCAAAGAGACTGTGAAGGAGACCATGTTCGGCTCGATCTTGACCAGCTGCCCCTCAATGCCTAGCGAATACTCTCCACGCTGCATGCTCTCCTTGATCAGACCGGCCGGCCGGCTCTGCAGCAGCACCGCGATCTTGGAGGCCCATTGCCTATAGACCTTCCCGATGGCCATGGGGTTCGGGACCACGTTGAGCACGGTCTCCGACCACTCCTCGCCAGTGCCTACGTACTCCACCTCCTTGACGTTGGCCTGGGACTTGAGTATGTCCTCCAGGGCACGCAATGAGAGCAGCGTGTCGTTGCTGTCGACCTTGATCACCACCCTCTTCATCGGCCAGCGCAGCTTGACGTTCTTCAGCTGCCTTTCCCGGGTGACGGTCTCCACGATCTCCTGGACCATGGACATCGCCTTCTCCAAGCGCTCGTCCACCTTGGTCAGGTCGCTGGTCGGCCAGTCCATCATGTGCACCGACGGTTTGGAGCCGTCCATGTGCTGGTAGATCTCCTCTGCCAGGTGCGGGCATATGGGGGCCAGCAAAAGTGTGGTCTCCATTATCGCGTCGTAGAGCGTGCGATAGGCGGCCAGCTTGCCGGCGTCGCCCTCCTCGCTCCACATGCGGTCACGAATAAGTCTGACGTACCATCTGGACAGGTCGTCAAGTATGTACTCTTCGAGCGCCCTCCCGGCCTTGTGCAGCTCCAGGGCGTTCACCTGGCGGGTGAACTCGTTCTTGAGCTTCTCGGTCCGAGATATTAGCCAGACGTCCTCCTGGTTAAGATGTGCCCGCACCGCCTCCCTGGTGATGCGCTGCGGCTCGAAATGATCGATCGCCATGTAAGTGGTGGCGAAGTTGACCACGTTCCAGAGCACGTTCAGCGTCTTGCGGGCGTTCTTGACCCCCTCCATCTGGAACGGGATGTCCTCCCACGGTGCGGAGGTCTTCAGCAGATAGAAGCGCAGGGCGTCCGCGCCGTGCTCCTTGATCACCTTTCCCGGTTCCACGACGTTGCCCTTGCTCTTGGACATCGGCTGGCCCTGACCGTCCAGCATCCAGCCGTGCATCAGCACCGATTCGTAAGGAGCTCTGCCGAAGGCGATGACCCCGGCCGCGAGCTGTGAATAGAACCATCCTCGCGTTTGATCGTGGGCCTCCACGATGAACTTGGCCGGCCACAATCGTTCGAAGGCGTCCCGCTTCTTGGGGAAGCCCAGCTGCGCCCAGGAGGCCACGGCGGAATCGAACCATACGTCCAGGACGTCCGGCACCCGGCCCATCTTGCCACCGCACTTCGGGCAGACCAGCTTGACCGAGTCGATCCAGGGGCGATGCAGCTCCATGTCCTCCACGTAGCCTTCCGCGCCCTTGAGCTCATCGGCCATGCCGATGACCCTCATCTCCCCGCAGGAGCAGGTCCAGACCGGTATGGGTATTCCCCAGTACCGCTGCCGGGAGATGCACCAGTCGCGGGCGTTCATGGCCCAGTCGTATTCCCGGGACGAGCCGGCCCAGTCCGGGGTCCAGCGGACCTTCTCGATCTCCTCCAGCATCTGGTTCTTGACCTGGGTGACCCGCAGGAACCACTGGTCGGTGGTCCTGAAGAGCACGGGCGATTTGCAGCGCCAGCAATGTCCGAAACGATGCTCTATGGTCCCGCTGAAGAACAGACGGTCATTGGCCTCCAGGTCCTTGAGCAGTTCCGGGTTGGCCTTCTTGATATGCATGCCCACGTACTTGCTTCCCACCAGGGGCGTGTACACCCCCGTTTCGTCCACGGGGCAGAACGGTTCGAGCCCGAACTCCTTGCCCAGCTCGAAGTCCTCGGGGCCGTGGCCAGGGGCGATGTGCACCAGGCCGGTGTTGGAGGCCTCGACGGTCTTGGAGGGGAGCACCTTGTGCATCCACTTGCCGGTGGCCTGCGTCTGGTAAGGCACCTCGTCCACGAAGGGGGTGATGTACTCCACCCCGACCAGGTCGTCTCCCTGGATGGTCTGCAGCACCTCGTACCTCTCCCAACCTCCCAGGTCCTTGATCTCCTCTTCCAGCCCCTTCATTATGATCACCGTGTCGGTGACCCCTATCTTCCGGTAGCGGACCTTGACGTACTCGAAGTCCGGATGGGCGGCCACGGCGAGGTTCGCTGGCAGCGTCCAGGGGGTGGTGGTCCAAATCAGCAAAGAGACCTTGGGGTCATCCTTCAGGCGGAACTTGACGTATATGGACGGGTCCTTCTCGTCCCAGTAGTCGATCTCCGCCTCGGCCAGGGCGGTCTCGCAGCGCGGGCAGCCAGGAAGCACCCGGCTGGCGCTTATCAGCAGCCCTTTATCGTAAGCGCGCTTGAGCGTCCACCAGGCCGCCTCGATGTAGCCCGGGGTGATGGTGAGGTACGGCCGCTCCCAGTCGAACCACACGCCAAGCTCCTTGAAGTCGGCGTTCATCTGCTTCTGGAAGTCCAGGGCGAAGTTCTTGCAGGTGCCGACGAAGCGGTCGATGCCGTACTCCTCGATCTCCTTCTTGTTCTTCACGCCGATGGACTTCTCCACCTTGACCTCGATGGGCAGCCCATGCATGTCGTAACCAGGAGTGTCGGTTACGTTGAACCTCTGCATGCGCTTGAACCGGACGATCATGTCCTTGATCGTCTTGTTCATCGCCGTGCCCAGATGGATATATCCAGTGGTGTACGGGGGTCCGTCCACGAAATAGAAGTCCGGACCGGACGCCCGAAGTTCCTTGGTCTTCTTGTACGCGTCGGTCTCCGCCCAGAGGGCCTGCACCGACTTTTCCAGCGCGCTAGGGTTGTAACTGCCTTGGACCTGCTTTATCATCGCCGTCCCTTTAGGCCCCTATTGGCCAACTTCCTTTTAAACCCGTTGGTCCTGGCTACACTTTTCTGCGGCATCCCGCAGGCTCAAAACATGTCGAGCCGCATTTTGGTCCTTCTTCGCTACTGAGGAGAACTTGTCCAACGCCCCGTTCCCGTTTCTCGGAGAACCCATACTCCCCGCAGAGCATGTCCAGCACCTTCTGGCGGTCAGGCTGGCTCCAGACCAGGCGATAATCGTCGGTGCGTTCGTAGTCCAGGAAGATCGACCACCACCTTCTCCATCTCCCGTCCTCCATGCCCAGCGAGCGCAAGTGCGCCGGCCAGGGTCCCATGCTGTTTGATCAGTTTTAGCGCCTTCTTCGGCCCGATGCCCATCACCCCGGGATTGAAGTCCGTACCCACCAGGATGCATAGGTCGACCAGCTGCTTTCCGTTCAGCCCCAAGGCGGACAGCGTCTCCTCGCGGTCGATGATCTGCATGCGAACCTCGCGGTACTCGTCCCTCCCGGGCATCTTGCGTCTTCCCGACAGGGGTAAGGTTCCTGACCAGCCGAGGCGCGCCGAACAGCAACGAATCGAAGTCCTGGGGAGGCCGAGGCCCAGACGTCGCCCTTGACGCACATGTGGGCGGCCTGCGCCTCCCCTTCCTCGGGGGCCTGCGCCACCGGTATGCCGAGATGGGTGAGCAGGATGCGCGACGATTCCACGATCTCGTTGGTGATGCGGGAGGACTGGGTGGCCTTTGAATAGGCTCTCCGCACATCGCCCTCGGCCTTGGCCTGCTCCCATTCCTTCTTCGCCGCCTCCCTCCTTTCCCGGCGCTCCTCGGGATGGTGGCACCTTCTTCTCCCGGCGGGATGCCATCGAACACCAGGCGGGCCGCAGACCCATCTCCATCAGGTTGGCGTTGCGGTTGAGCAGTCCCTCCAGGTGCGAGGTTATCCTACCCCGGGGGTCCATCAACGGGGTTCCGTCCCTTCATCACCGACAGGAACAGATCGCGTGGCGCCCTGGCCGCCGTCCTGCCCATGAGGTCCCGCGGCTCCAGGTCCTTGGCCGTGACGAGGTCGGATAGGTTCCTCCCCGGGAATCGGAGAGGTTATCTCTCTCGGCCATAAAGTTATTGTCCAAGTCACGAATGATTTCAACATGCGCGACGAGCACGGCGAGCCCGGAAGAGGCCGGTGGCGGAAGGCCAGATCTGAGGTGACCATAACCGATATCGGGGAGCGGGGCGACGGGATCGGCAAGATAGAAGGTCTGGTGATAATCGTCCCCGATGCCACTCCGGGAGAGACGGTCAAGGTGCGCATCTCCCGGGTGGAACGGAAAGTGGCGTTCGGCCGGAAGGTCTGATCAGTTCTCGGACTTGGGCAGATAGAGCATGGTGAGCCCCATGCCCAGCCAGATAATGGTCAGCATGATGACCCAGATGCTGGGAGTGATCAACAGGGCGGCTAATAGGAACAACAGCGGGGCGATGACGGTGAGGAAAATCACCATCTGCCTTCCAGACATCTTCATGTACATCGAACCCCGGATAGCCGACCTTTCGATATGAACTTTCCTGCGCTCAGTCCAGTTCCTTCTTCTTGTTCACGAACTTGATCCCGGCCCAGTCCTCGTCCAAGGAGGAGATCTTGACCTCGGCCATGCCGTGTCCGGTTCCGACCTCCCGGACGGTGACCCCGGTAAGGTCGGAATCGATCTTCGAGGAGGTCCTGGGGTAGGATATCCAGAATATGCCCTCCTTCTTCAATGTGCGCATGAGCTTGGGGAACTCCTTGCGCAGCTCATCCTCGGAGGAGGTGAAGAGCTGTATGAAGTCCAGGTCGCTGTCGCCACTGCCGGCCTCGACCACGTTCTTAGGGAGGCGTCCCAGGGCCATGTCGTACTTGGAAGGGGCGTTGATGATGCGAATCCTCTGACCTTCCTTAATTCCCAGCTTGGCCACCAGTGATTTCTTTGAACCTATTCGAGCCATGATCGGACCATTCCCACGATTTGTATAACCCTATCGTTTAAATACGACAAGGTTTGCCCTAGATTTCGATTCACCATTATTATACTTGCTATTGGAAAACGCCTTTAATACTTGTGCCAAAGGTCGATCTCCGCCCCCATGTCCTTGGCCTTGAACAGGGCCGAACCGGCGGCCAGCACGGTGGCGCCGTTCTCCACGCACAGCTTTCCGGTCTCCCGGTTGATGCCCCCGTCGATGACGATCTCGAAATCCAGCCTTTTCTCGTCCCTGATCCGGCGCGCCTGGGAGATCTTGGGCAGCACCTCCGACCGGAAGGATTGCCCGCCGAAACCGGGCTGAACGGTCATCACCAGCAGCAGGTCGATGTCCTCTAGGTAGGGTTCCACCTTGGCCAGCTCGGTGTCGGGGTTCAGGGATATGCCGGCCTTCATGCCCAGGCGCCGGATGTGGGATAGAACCCCCTTGACGTCGTGGGTGGCCTCCACATGCACCGTGAGGTAGTCAGCACCGCACTCGGCGAAGCGTTCCACGTACCTCTCGGGCATCTCGATCATCAGATGCACGTCGAAAGGGATCTTGGCGTGCGGGCGCAGGGCCTTGATCACCTCCGGCCCGATGGTCAGGTTGGGAACGAAAACGCCGTCCATGACATCCACGTGCACCCAGTCTGCCTTGGCCGCCTCGACCCGGCGTACCTCCTCGCCCAAGCGGGCGAAATCGGCGGAAAGTATCGATGGAGCTACCTTGACCATGATGAGACCTCGGAACGGTCTGGAGATGGCCCCCAGGCTAAAAATACTTTGGATTGACGGTCACGGGACCAGCAGCAGCGGAACCTTGATGTTCTGGCTGACCTGGCCGGACACTCCTCCCAGGGATATGGACGGCGAGCTTCCCGATCCCTTTCTGCCCATGACCACCAGATGATGCTTCGCGGACTTCTTCAGTATCACCTCGGCCGGATTCCCGGTCAGGACGCTCAGGCAGTGGTCCACTCCCGCCTCCTTGAGGATCGAGGCGGCGGCGCTCGATCTAGCCTTGGCGATAGCATCCACGTCGCATACCGGGGAGGTCTTCTCCACGAAGTAGTCGCAGTCCATGGGCGTCACCACCACCAGCAAGGTGATGTAGGCGTCAGCCGATACCAGCAGGTCGCGGGCCATCTCCACCGCCCTCAGGGAGTTGTCCGAACCGTCAACGCAGACCAGGACCTTGCGTCTGTCGTTCATATTGTTCGATTCATCGTTGAGGCAATAAGCATATCCCCGGAGGGGGCAATCCTATTATATCCGTAAGGGAGGTTCCAGGTCCATGGCGGAAGCTCGTCACGCTACCAAGGCCAGCAAGGCCTGCGATGTCAAGGGATGCGGCTCCGAGGCCGAACGCTCCATCTCCGGGGACGCGGCCAGCGAAGCCAAGCTCAAGGTCGACGAAGGTCTGAAGCGGGTGCACTTGTGCAAGGACCACTACCGCGAGTACAAGAAGGTCTCCCGGAAGGACCGCGAGCTGGAATCCCTCGGAAGGTGATTCAGCAAAGGATAATATCCTTTAAGGTTTCCCCCGGGTCATGAAGGCAGGTTACATCCAGTTGCTCTCCAGCGCCGGACTTTCCGGCGCAGCCCTGCTCATCCCCAACATGCTGAGGGACGAGCTGGGCGCTAATACCATGGAGATCGGCCTGATCACCGCCTCCTTCAACCTGGCGCTCTTTCTGTCGTCCTACATATTCGGGCGGGCGTCCGACGTGCACGGCCGGAAGCTCTATCTACAGGGCGGCCTGGCCCTCACCGCCATCGCGCTCTTTCTCCTGATCTTCGCCAACAGCAAGGAGACCATAGCCGTGGTGCGGGTGATGATCGGCCTTTGCGCCGGGATATATCCCTCGGCGCTGCTGACCTATGTTTACGAATCAGAGGGTAAGATAGGCAAGTTCACCGCCTACGGCAGCCTGGGCTTCGGCATAGGCACCTTCATCGCCGGAATGCTGACCATCTACTACGAGATATTCCTGGCCAGCGGGATCATGCTCCTGGTGGCCTACCTCATATCCACCCGCATGATCTTCGTCGGGGAGAAGGTCCACCAGGTCCCCCTTTTCCCGGCCAAGATGATCCGCCATAACTATCCCGTCTATCTGTCGATAATGTTCAGGCACACCGGCGCCAACATGATATGGGTGGTGTACCCGCTCTTCCTGGCCGACCTAGGCGCGACCCCGCTATTCATCGGCTTCGTATATGGTATCAACGCCGTCGCCCAGTACGCCTTCATGCGTTTCATCGACCGGTTCAAGACCTATCATCTGGTGATGGCCGGGTTCGCCTTCTCCATCCTGACCTTCCCCTCTTATACGCTGGCCACCCGCCCGGAGGAGATCATCCCCATGCAGGTGTCCATCGCCGCCGCCTGGTCCTGCCTCTACGTCGGTTCGATAAAGTACCTCATGGAGAGGAACGAGGAGAAGGGCACCTCGTCCGGACTGCTTCAGTCGTTCCTCAGCATCTCGGCCATCATCGGGGCGCTGGTCGGCGGGTTCACCGTGTTCGCCCTGGGGTACCACGGCTCCATGTTCATCGCCACCGGGCTGGCCATCATCGGCTTCTTCATCTTCATCATCGGCAACCGCTTCCTGAGCAGGAAGGAGAAAGGCGTTATAGCTCCCGAGGGGGTTTAGGTAGGCATGGACCTCACATTCCTGGGCACGGGCGGGAGCGTTCCCACCACCAAGCGCAACACGGTGTCCATCGCCCTGCGCCTTGGTCCCGAGATCCTGATGTTCGATTGCGGGGAGGGGACCCAGAGGCAGCTGATGGCCTCCTCGGCCTCCTTCATGAAGATCACCAGCATATTCATCACCCATCATCACGGCGATCATTTCCTGGGGTTGCCCGGCCTGATCCAGTCGATGAACTTCTACGGAAGGACGGAGCCGTTGGACATCTATGGTCCGGTGGGCACCCTTTACCTGGTCGAGTCCATCAGTTCCCTCGGCCTCTTCAAGCTCAATTATGACGTGAGGGGGCACAACCTGACGCCCGGGGACGTGGTCAAGGGCGATGGTTATTCGGTGGAGAGCTTCAAGGTCAATCATACCGTGCCCTCGCTAGGCTATGCCTTCCAGGAGGACCCCAGGCCTGGCCGCTTCGATCCGGAGAGGGCGAAGGCGTTAGGCGTGAAGGAAGGTCCCAGCTTCTCCCGCCTGGTGGAGGGCCGACCGGTCAAGGTCGGCAATTCCACGGTCACCCCGGACATGGTCATGGGGCCGGCCCGCCGCGGCCTCCGACTGGTGTACAGCGGGGACACCGCCCCCTGCCCGGAACTGGCCTCGGCCTGCGAAGGCGCGGACGTCCTGGTCCACGAGGCCACGGTGGCTTCCGACCTCCAGGACAAGGCGCGGGAGTTCGGCCACAGCACGGCCAGGGACGCGGCGGAGCTGGCCAGGGACTCCCGTGTGGGTTCCCTGTATCTAGTCCATATCAGCGGGCGCTACGAGGAGGCCGACGCGCTGCTCGAGGACGCTCGAGGAATATTCGAGAATACAACAATACCGAACGACCTGGACACGTTCGTTCTACGAATGGAACGTTAATTCACTTGAGAATATTCCTCACAGCATCTTGAGCAGGTCGGCCGAGGTGATGATCCCGGTCATGTCGCCGTTACGACCGACCATCACCGCGTGGGAGCTGCTGAGCAGCGCGGTGACCGCCTCGATCGGGGTGTCCTCGTTCACTATCGGAAAGGCATCCTCCATGATGTCGCTGACCTTCAGCTCCACGATGGTCTCCATCCTCTCCCCGTCCCTGAGGCGTGCCAGGATCTGGTTCTCGCTTACGCTTCCCACGTGCTGTCGCCCAAGGAACACTGGCATCTGGGAGATCCCGGAGGAGCGCATCAGCTCGGTGGCCGTTTTCACCAGCTCGTTGGACTGAACACCGACTATCTGTCTGGTGGCCAGGTCCCCGGCCCTGCTGGCCTTGGAATGGCGGCGGGACTCGTCCTGAAGGGCGGTGAATATTTTGGTGACCGCCTCATAGCTGCCCTTGATGCTCCCCCTCTCCAGCTTGGCTATGGTCGATTGACTGACGCCACAGAGCTTGGCCAGTTCCTGCTGCGTGATATCAAGGGACTTGCGAAGCCTTTTGATCTCACCTTCCGGGGGGAACTTCATATTTACCGTATTGATTATTCATATATGAATATTTGAGTCAATCACCCTTATATCAAACCAGGAATTTCCAAGGAACCATCCAGGTTCCCTGACAGGTCCCTGCTCACAACAAGGTGAATCATCAATGGCTAAGGTAAGCGCAAAGGCGAAGGCCGCCGCCAAGCCGGTGGGCCGCAAGGTTTCCCCCAAGAAGGCATCCAAGAACATCGTGGTCGAGAGCATGAAGGCCGTTCCCCTCGCCCAACAGAACATCGAACTGGTGGAGAGGAAAGGCATCGGTCATCCAGACAGCATATCCGACGGGATCGCGGAGGCTGTCTCGTTGGCCTTGTGCAAGATGTACCTGGAGAGGTTCGGTGAGATACTTCACCACAACACCGACCAGAACGAGGTCGTGGGCGGACAGAGCACCCCCCGCTTCGGGGGCGGAGAGGTCCTCGAGCCCATACACATCATGCTTTCCGGAAGAGCTATCACCCAGGTCAACGGTGAGCGCCTCCCCTACAGCACGACCGCCATCAACGCCACCAAGGAGTACCTAAAGCGCTTCCCCAATCTGGACGTCAACCGCCACATCACCGTGGACTGCCGCATCGGAAAGGGCTCCTTCGACCTGATCAAGAACTTCGAGGCCCTGAAGGACCAGTGCAAGATGGACGGGCACGGCAACCACTGCCTGTTGGCCAACGACACTTCCTTCGGCTGCTCCTTCGCTCCCTACTCGGACACCGAGCTGGTCTGCCTGGAGACCGAGAGGTATGTGAACGGGGCCATGAAGAAGAAGCTGAAGGAGACCGGGGAGGACGTCAAGGTCATGTGCTCCCGCAAGGACAAGAAGATAAACATGACCATCGCCTGCGCCATGGTCGACCGCTACATCCCGGACGCCGATCACTATAAGAGCGTCGTGGAGGAGATGAAGGAGAGGGTGCTGGACAACGCCACCAAGTTCACCGATTACGACGTGGCCCTGGACATCAACCATGCCGACAACCCAGCCACCGGTAATTTCTATCTGACCGTCACCGGCCTCAGCGCCGAGAACGGGGACGACGGCTCGGTGGGCCGTGGGAACCGCATGAACGGTCTCATAACGCCGTACCGTACCATGTCCATGGAGGCCTCGGCCGGCAAGAACCCCATCACCCACGTGGGCAAGATGTACAACATCCTGGCCAACTGGATCGCCAACGACATCGTGAAGAAGAGCAATGGCAACATCGTGGAGGCCGACGTGCGCATACTGTCCCAGATCGGCCGTCCGATCAGCGACCCGGAGACCTGCAGCGTGCAGCTGTTCCTGGCCCCCGGCGCCGACGCCGCCAAGTGGCAGAAGGAGGCCTACGCCATCTCTGACGAATGGTTGGAGAACATCGGCAAGGTCACGGAGAAAGTTGTAAAAGGTCAGGTCACGGTATTCTAGGGCATGAAGCTCGTCGACCTGCCCCGCTACGGTCCGGTGCACCGTTTCGGCAACCATCACGTGTACCGCACGCTGATGGTGCTCTCGGACCAGAAACGCAAAGGGCGAAAGCAGATAGCGGACGCGGTGGGCATCGGCGAGGGCAGCATGCGGACGATAATAGAATACCTCCGTGGACTGGACATGATCGATATACGCCAGACTGGCGTCAAGATCACCCGCCACGGAAACGCCTTCCTCTCCGACCTCCCGATCAAGATGGCCGATATCGGCCACGGCTCCATCGCCCTGGGCAAGGAATGTGTCGCTGTCCAGATGAGCAACAACGGCGACAAGATCAAACTGGGCGTGGAACAGCGGGACTCGGCCATCATGGCCGGGGCGGAGGGAGCTACCACGCTGGTGGTCCGGGACGGGAAGCTGACCGTGCCCCCTGATTACGTGATAGACGAGCACGATCCGGAACTGGCCAGGCTTCTGCACGAGAAGTTCAATCTGCGGGAAGGGGACGCGATAATCATCGGCACCGCCTCCACGGTCTCCAAGGCCGAGGACGGGGCGTTGGCGGCGGCCTTCGATCTACTCTAGTAGCTTTTCCACCTCTTTTCGGTCATCCGTCTCCGGCAGGCAGGCACCTTTCAGGCAAAGCCGGTATCCCCTGGGAAGCAGGGGCTGGTCCTCCAGATGCTCCGCCTTCACCGTAAGCAGGTGAGGGTGGTATCCAGGGAACCAGGGGTCGGATGGCCCGAAGACCTCCAGCGTCCTCGAGGCATCCTTCATCAAAGCTCCGCACATGAACATGGTGTAGGCGGAGGGCGTCAGGCGCAGCTCGCGCATGAAATGCCTCTCCACGCCTTCCAAAGCGTCCATCGTCCGGGGGTCGTTGAAAAGCGCTGCAAGCTGTGTCAGTACATAGTAGGCCACCGAGTTCCCGGAAGGATAGGCCCCGTCGTACAGGTCCTTGGTCCGGATCAGCAGGTCCGGATCGTCGCGCGAGAGGTAGAACCCCCCGTCCTCGCGGTCAAGGAACAGGGACATCATCTCCTCGACCAGGTCCAGGCATCTTTCCAAATGCCTTTTATCGAAGGTCGCGAAGTACATCTCCAAGCGGGCCCAGGCCAGGTAAGCGTGGTCGTCCAGGAGCGAAGGGACACCGACCTCTCCCTGGCGATAGGTATGATAGAGCATCCCATCCCTGACCATGTTCCGGTCCAGGAAATCGATGGCCCTCTCGGCCAAAGTAAGAGCGTTCCCGCGACCGAGATGACGGTGGGCTTTGCACAGAGCGACGACCATCATCCCGTTCCAGTCGGTCAGGACCTTGTCGTCCAGCGCCGGGCGTGGCCTCTCCTGCCGGTGCGACCAAAGGGCCGCTCTGACCCGCTCGTCCCAGGCGTACATTTCATCCGGCTCCATCCCTTTCGTCGAGGCGAAGTCCCGGAGGGACCTGATACGATGGAGGACGTTGAGCCCGGACCTGGTTCGGGTGGCCTCGTCACGGAAGTTGCCCGAATCCCAGATATCGTAAAGCTCTTTGAACATCAGCATGTCGTCCGTGGAGAGGAGAGCGGACAGTTCCTCGAACTTCCAAACGTAGAAAGCGCCCTCCTTTCCCTCGGAATCGGCGTCCTCGGACGAGTAGAACGCGCCCTCCGGGGAGGTGAGGTCCCTTTCGAGATAACGGACCAGCTCATCCCCGGCCTGCCGATACTCCCGGTCGCCGGTGACCGCGTAGGCCTCCGACAGGGCCATCAGCATCAGTGCCTGGTCGTAGAGCATCTTCTCGAAGTGCGGAAGGTGCCAGCGATGGTCCGTGGAATATCGGTGGAATCCCCCGCCCAGATGGTCTCTCGTTCCCCCGCGTACGATGTTGTCCAGGGTCTTGATGGCCATTTCCAGGGCCTTGGGTTCCTTTCTCTCACGGTGATAACGGAGCAGGAAAAGCAGCTTGTGGGGGGACGGGAACTTCCGCTCCCCGTCGAACCCGCCGTATCGGGGCTCGAAGTCCTCGGACAAATGCTGCAAGGTCATGTCCAGTAGGCCGGGTACGTCCCCTTCCTCGGGGTCCCTCTCGAACGAATCCAGCATCTCCAGGACCTTGACCGTCACCTCCTTGATGTCCTCACGTCTCTCTTGCCAGGTGCGATGCACCGCCGGCAGCAGGTCGATCATTCCCGGCATGCCCTGGCGGGACCGCTTGGGGAGGTAGGTCCCGGCCCAGAAGGGGACCCGCTCCGGGGTCATCAGGATGGTCAATGGCCAACCGCCGCCCCCGGTCATCATCTGACAGACCTTCATGTAGAGGCTGTCCACCTCCGGCCGTTCTTCCCGGTCCACCTTGATGCTGACGAACCAGTCGTTCATCATCGCCGCGACCTCGGGGTCCTCGAAGCTCTCCTTCTCCATGACGTGGCACCAGTGGCAGGACGAGTAGCCGATGGAGAGGATGATCGGCCGGTCGAGCTCTCTAGCCTGTTCGAAAGCCTCCGCCCCCCAGGGGTACCAGTCCACCGGGTTGCGGGAGTGCTGCAGCAGATAGGGGCTTCGTTCCTTGGCTAGGCGGTTCTCGGGTCCGGCCATGAGTGGTGCTAACGAAGCTCCTCGGTAATCTACCTATTCCCGCTAGGTAAAATATTGGGTCACGATGATAGTATTATATGGCGGTCTTCCAATCTCCCTAGCCAGTATTTCCGGTCTTTGGGATGGGATGCGCCGGTGAACATTCGCAAATGGTTGGGTGGAGGGAGGGACAGCGCTAGCGTCAGCGAACGCCAGTCCCTGCGTTACGCCACCGTGTTCATCCTCCTTCTAGGCGCGGTATCCCTTTTCGCGGACATGTCCTATGAGGGTGCCAAGAGCATCAGCGGTTCCTACCTGAAGACCTTGGGCGCCACCGCGGCCACGGTCGCCCTGGTGTCCGGCTTCGGCGAGTTCATCGGTTACGGATGGAGGGTGGTCTCCGGCCACATCACCGACCGTACCGGCCGCTACTGGACCATCGTGGTCGTCGGTTACGCCATGAACCTGCTGGCCATACCGCTCCTGGCCTTCACCGGCGACTGGTACATGGTGGCCATCCTGATCGTCCTGGAACGCATGGGCAAGGCCATAAGGGCGCCGGCGCGCGACGCCATGCTCTCCCATGCCGCCATCAAGACCGGTCGGGGCTGGGCCTTCGGGGTTCAGGAGGCCTTGTCCTCCGTAGGGGCCATGATCGGGCCGGTCTCCATATTCCTGGTCTTCTGGGCCGGGGGGGATTATTCCATGGCCTTCCTGCTCATGGGCATCCCTGCCCTGATCACCTTGGCCGTCCTTTACTATACGTACACCAAGTATCCCAAGCCCCAGCTGATGGAGCCGGCCCGCCCGCAGGAGAAGGCCGTTCTCCCCCGGCGCTTCTGGTTGTACGCGCTTGCCGCCGCGTTCATGGCCGCCGGCTACATCGACTATCCGCTGGTAGCCTACCATATACAGAACCGAGCCCTGGGCGAGGAGATGGTCATACCCCTGCTCTACGCCCTGGCCATGGGTGCGGACGCCATCTCGGCCATGATCCTCGGCAAGCTCTTCGACCGCGGTGGCCCGAAGGTGCTGCTGCTGGTGATAGTCCCGGCGGCCTTCTTCCCGGTCCTGGCCTTCTCCGATTCCATGATCGTCATCGCCGCCGGTATGGGACTGTTCGGGCTGGGGATGGGTGCTCAGGAATCCATAATGCGCGCGGTGGTGGCCGACCTGGCCCCGGTGGGCCGGAGGGCCACGGCGTACGGTTATTACAACACGGTCTTCGGCATGTTCTGGTTCATCGGTTCAATGGCCTTGGGCATGCTCTACGACCTGTCGATACCGGTCATGGTGGCGATATCCGTAGGTCTGCAACTGGTCTCCGTCCCCCTGTTCCTGATGTTCCTAAGGGACAAAACGGTCTGAGAAAGGGTTTGGAAGGGGTTTGGGCGGCCAGGTGTGGCCTTGAACCCCTTGTTGCGTTTCTCCTCCTATTGGTCCGGCGGAGGTCAAGAACGACCGCAGGACGATATTATTATGAAATGCACATTTAAGTAAATTTCCCTGGAAAAAATGAAAAAGGGATTATGAAAGAGGTTTGATCGGGCAGCTCACCACTTCTCGAGCATTGGGAGCATGACCCGCTCGGCCAGGTTCTCCAGGGTCTCCACCCCGGTCACCTTCTGGGCGTAAGGGGTCAAGGAGGCGATGTCGTCACGCTGGATGTTGCTCAGGGTGAACTTCCGGCTGCCGGCCATCAGCTGCTTCAGCCCTTCGCCGAGGCGGTCCACAAAGTAGGTGTACTCGCCCACCGCGCCGTAGGGGATGTCCGTTCCCAGCTTCTTCTTCTTGTAACGATGCTCGAGCTCCTGGGCGGCGATGAAGAAGGTCCTGGGGTCGCTGCCATAGGCGGCGGTGAAGCTGCTGGGCAGGGAGTTCGTTTCCGCCAGCTTCATGAAGTTGGCGCTCTTCATGACCGTCAGCAGGGGCGCGCGGGCCATGGCGATGGCCTTCACCAGCGGACCATCGCCGAGATTGCTCATGGCCATGGACTTGTATATCTGGGTCTCGTTGACGAAGCCTCCGGCCATGACCAGGTCCGGGATGAACTTGCCCTTCCTCTTCATGACCTGGGCGCACATCATCATCTGCGCCTGGAGGTGCACGGTAGGGGTGCTCATCTCGTTCATCATCGGTACCGGGGACATGCCGGTGCCGCCTCCCGCGCCGTCGAAGGTCAGCATATCGATCTTGGCCTCGGAAGCGGCCTTCATGGTGAACGCCACGACCTCCGGCCGGTAGGCGCCGGTCTTCAGGAAGACATACTTAGCGCCCTGGGACCTCAGTTTCTCCACGTCTTCGACGAAGGAAATGTGATTCGGGAATCCGACCCGGGAGTGCCTCTCGAAGCTCTTGAAGGCGCCGGCCTTGAAGGCTTCCTGAACATCCTTGTCCTCGGGGTCCGGGAGCACCAGGTAGCCGCGCTTCTTGAGCTCCAATGCGCGTTCCAAAGTGGTCAGGCGGACCTCGCCCCCGATGGCCTTGGCGCCCTGGCCCCATTTGCGTTCGATGATGTCCACCTCCAGCTTGCTGAGGGCGTACTCGTCGACGCCCCCGCGCTGGTCCTCGACGTTGGTCTGCACGGCGATGCCGCCGTACTTCCCGTCATAAAGCTCCTTGTAGGACCTGACCCTGAAGGCCAGGTCCGGCGAGCTGGTGACCTTGCCCTTGGTATAAACGGATTCGTGGTCCATTCCGCAGACGTTCTCGCCCACGGTCTGAATGACCCCGCTCATGGCCGCTCCCTTGGCCATGGCCTCCCAGTGACGCTTGGCGACGGCGGTGGAGCCGAGGCCGGCGATGACCAGCGGCACCTTCAGCTTGATCGGCTTCTTGGAGCGGGTGGCGACGGAGGTGGTTATGTCCACGTTCTCGAAGAAGGCCTTGTCCGGGGTCGGCTCGATGCCGTGCGCCCCGATAAGCTCGGCCATGATCTGGAAGTGGGACCAGTCCAGGTGGAACTCCTTGTTGGAGGCGGCGGTGCTCTTGCCGAAGTACTCCGGCAGGGGATATAGCACCTCCCGTCCCCGGAAGGCGGACTTGCCGACCTCGCAGAGGACGTTGCAGTCCTCCACGCATATGGGGCACATTCCGTTCACTGGGCTGATGTCTGGCACACGAGTCTTGGTTCCGGTGGTCGATCTGCTGTTCTCAATGGTGTTCAAGGTGATCTCACTCCCCTTGCTAACGCTTGACACGATGGCATATGATGTCCGTATATGAATGTTATCGGGGAAAATGTAGACAAATATGCATAGAATACTTAAATACAATAACTAAATGTCTAATTATTTAACCTGTCTGACCCCCAATCTTAGTCATTTGTCTATGAGCCCTTTTTCGAAACGTCCTTATCTGAATAGTACTTCTCCGGGAACAGGTGCGGGCATTGGCTCTGAATCTGATTTGGGTAGGGACCATCTGGGGTGCGGCGGTGGGAATAATACTGGCGGACATACTCTACTTCCTCACCTATTCCCTGGCCTCCTTCCTGCTCTTCATCCCCTGCGCGTTCGCCGGCTTTTGGCTGGCTAGGAGAGCTCTGCGCAAATGGGGCTCGGTGGAGAACTACCTCAAGGGCAGCAAATAGGCCAACATTTTTAATCAGTCCTTACAATATCCACGGCAGGAGAAGGGATTCCTTTGCCAGACATAAGGGATAGGGTGGAAGACGACCGTGGATTGTTGAAGAAGATCCAATTGGTCGTCCCGGGATTCCGTGGCTACAGGATCAGGGAGGACCTCAGGGACTCCGATCGCATGCTCAGGGCCGAGCTGGCCAAGAGGCTGGGGCTGCAGAGGTCCCAGCTGGAGGATGCAAGAAGGGCGCTGGTCCGGGAGAACCCCATGTCCAAGGCCCTGGAGGAGATGGGCGGGGTGGTCAATTCCATGAAGAGGGTGGAGGGCGAGATACTCCACGCCGAGGTGGGCTACTCCGGGATCGCCGCTGACATCAGGATGAAGGACGATGAGCTTAACCGGCTTTATGAGTACGATAACTCGATGATCGAGAGCCTGAACTTCATCGATGACGCGCTGATCAGGGTGCCGGAGATGGTGAGGTCCGGGAACGACGCCGGTCTGCGCGACGCGGTGGAGACCGTGAGGACCAGGGTGGACGGGCTGGAAAGCCGCTTCAAGCGCCGCAAGGCGGCCATAACTGGAACGGGGCTGTGATCATATGAGCTTGATCGGTGCTGAGACATTCAACTGGGAGGACGGGAACAAGCGGAACAACATCATGTACCGCATGCCCCGCAACATAAAGTTCAACGACAACATCGTGGTCCGGGAGGACGAGATCGCCGTGTTCTACCGGGACGGGAAGGCGCTTGCCTATCTGGACCGTCCTGACCGTTACGCTCTCACCTCTCTAAACGCGCCTATCATCGGCAAGGTCATCGAGGCTCTGTCGGGGGCAAGGCAACAGGCCGAGGTCGTCTACCTGCAGAAGCGGGCGTTCGACGGAAAGTATGGGAGCAAGCAACCTTACCAGTTCCGCGACGCCGAGTTCGGGATGGTAAACCTGCGCGTCTTCGGCGAGTTCCGTTACAAGGTAGGGGCTCCGGAGAACTTCGTCAACCAGTTCGTGGGGACCTTCAACTTCACCACCTCGGCCGAGGTCGAGGACCGCGTAAAGGAGCAGATGGTGGTGCTGATCTACAACGCCATCGGCGAGCTCAAGAACAAGGGCATGGGCGTGGCCGATCTGGCCAGTCAGCTCATGAACATCGAGCAGGTGGTGCTGGCCAAGGCCAAGGACCACTTCGAGCTGTACGGCGTGCTCATCGACAAGGTATCGGGAATGTACATCTCCCTGCCGGACGAGGTGCAGAAGGCGGTGGACATGCGGGCCTCCATGCAGATCCTGAACACCAACTACGCAACGTACCAGGCTGGACAGGCCATGCGCGAGGCCGCCTCCAATCCATCGGGAGGGGCCGCCGCGGCCGGTGTCGGCGTGGGTGCTGGTTTCGGTGCGGGATACATGATGGTGGACGCCATGAGGCAAGGAGGGACGGCCCCGCCCGCGGGTGCAGCGCCAGCTGCTCCAGCGGCAGCGGCCGCTCCGACGACGGCCTGTCCCAAGTGCGCCACTCCCAATCCGGTCGATGCCAAGTTCTGTCGGAACTGCGGCAACAAGATGCAGAACCACACCGTGAAGTGCGGCAAATGCGGCAATGAGGTGCCATCCGACTCCAAGTTCTGCCCTGAATGCGGCAACCAGCTGAAGGGCAGCAAGAGCTGCCCCAAGTGCGGCAAGGAGTCACCGATGAACGCCAAGTTCTGCCCGGAGTGTGGTACCAGCTTCTAAGGTGTTCCGATGGCCAGCATGAAGTGCACCAAATGCGGGGCTCCGGTGGAGTTCGACACCGGCGATAGGTTCGTCAAGTGCTCCTACTGCTCCTCGCAGATCTTCATCGATAGGTCCGGGGCCGGCTTCTATTACGCGCTCCCGTTCTCCGTCCAGGAGAACGACGCGGTCGGTATCTTCCGGCGCTGGGCCGGAGGCTCGACTAGGGCCAAGGACCTGGACAAGCTGGCCCAGATATCGTCGCTTAAAAAACAGTACTTCCCGGTATACCTGTTCAAGCGGGACGTCAACGGGATGGAGCAGGTGTACGTGGAACCGGCCGCCTCTACGACGTTACCGGGATTGCACAACCTCAAGGTCCCCGGCGGCGACCTGAAGGTGTTCGACGACAAGTTCAGCACCAACGGGGCGGAGCTGGTGAAGATCGATATTGAGATGGCCTCCTACCTGGGCAACCTTCCCGGGACGGCGAAGGAGCAGGCCCTGGTGTACTTCCCCATCTGGAGGTTGGATTACGTGTTCGAGCAGAGGAACTATGTGGTGGTCATCAGCGCCTCCTCGGGCGAAGTTTTCTCCGGAGAGTTCCCGCCGCGCAGCTCGGGAGCGTACCTCGCCGTGGCCGGCCTCGGCTTCGTGGCCTTCCTGGCGGAAGGGATGCTCGCGCTCTTCTCCCCGCTTCTGGCGGTAGGACTAATCGCCGTGACCATCGTGGGAGTGTTCGCCGCCTCCAATTTCGTCGCCAGGAGGATGTAGACATGTCCATCAGTGTCGGCCTCAATTGCCCGGCCTGCGGTGGGGCGATCCAGATCAGCGAAGGGGAGAACGTCCTGAACTGCAATTACTGCGGTTCTCTGCTATGGGCGGAAGGGGATGCCGGAGTGATGACCGTGGCCTTCCGCAACGCCCAGGGCCGGGACTCCGTGCTGAGGGCGACCGAGGAATGGTGGCGGAAAGGGTTCAAGGCCAGAGACCTGAGGACCAAGGGCAAGCTCCTGGAATGCTATCCCATCTATCTGCCTTTCTGGAGCACCACCACTCGAGTGGCCGGCTGGATCTGCGGTTACGAGGAAAGAAGACATACCGATCGCAACGGGAACACCCGCACGGAAAGAATTCCGAAGGAGGAGATGGTCCTTCACGATTATCGGTATACCAACATCGCTTGCGACCCCGGCGACCTGGGAATCAAGTTCCTGAGGAACGTGAGCGGGGAGGCCTCTTTCGCCGACTTCGAGAGCATACCCACGTTCGAGGTGACCACCAGCAAGGATGACATGGTGGAGATGTCCAAGCAGAACGCATTGGGCGATGCGAGAAGCGATGCCAACGTGCCGCATATAACCTTTGAGAAGGTAACGGCGATACCGAAGCAGATCAGCCAGATATTCTATCCCGTCTGGGTGGTACGATATTCCTACGGGGAGAGGATGTACATGGCCACCGTGGACGGGGTGACCGGGAAGGTATTGTCGGGAAGGGCGCCAGGGGACGCGCTCTACCAAAGCCTGGCCATGACCGGGGGCACCTCGGTCAGCGGGCTGATCGCCGCCGGCTCCATAGCCTTCGGCATCGGCTCGGGCGAAGGGAGCATCGCCATCATCGGCCTGGTGGTGGGGGCGGTCATCCTGGGGTTCACATACCGCTTCTTCCGGCACGGTTCGGAGATCATCGAGGGGGATTTCGATGACAAACGCTCCTCCGACCTGGGGAAGGAGCTCAGGAAAGGGCTGAAGTTCAACGTGGGAGGGTTCCGGATATGAAGGTCATTCAGGTCAAATGTCCCCGGTGCCAGCAGCCTATATACTCCAAGGTGAAGGACCGGGCGTTCTACTGCGGCCATTGCCGCACCATGCACATCCGCAACGGAGGGCCGAACGTGATAGAGTTCGACATCGGCGAGTTCAGCATGAACGCGCCGCCAGACCGCATGTACATGCCCTTCTGGAGGCTGTTCTCCACCTTCTCCATAAACCAGTCCAAGGTGGCCGGCGGAACCTTCCACAAGCTCAACCGGATGATGAAGGGGGACGCCAAGGGCGGCAACCTGTTCATCTACGTTCCGGCCTGGGAGACGGAGATCGGGGAGTTCAAGCACTGGTCCGTCGGCCTCACTGAAAATCAGCCGATGTACTCGCTGCGCCAGGACTTCAACAACGTGGAGAGGTGGCCCACCTCGGTCTCCAAGGAGGAGGCCATGCAGTTGGCCGACTTCGTCATAGTCACCATGGAAGCGGAGAGGCCTGGCACCCTGCAGTACCTGGATTACGGGCTGCAGGTGCACGACGCTCGTCTGGTCTACGTTCCGTTCGTACGAGGACCTTCGGGACTGGCCCCCGGGTTCTGAGCGTACAAAGGTTGAATATCAGTTGATGGATATTATCGCGCATGGCCGAGCTTCGCCTCAGCAAGGGGCTTATCGCCGCTATCGTCGCCATCGTAGCGGTGCTCATCGTGGTAATGATGGTCGCATTGTCCTACAACGGCATGGTCTCCAAGCAGCAAGGTGTAGAGAATGCCTGGGGAAACATAGAGGCACGATACCAGAGGAGGATCGAGCTGATCCCTCAGGTGCAATCGGCCATGAACCTGTCCATCGAATTCCAGGCCAATCTGTTCCAGAACATCACCGAAGCACGCACCAGGTGGCTAGCATCAATAGGTAATGTGCCTGAACAGCTGAACGCCACAGAAGTATTGGACCGCAACCTGGCTATCCTGGTGGCCACCTATGAGAACTATCCCCAGCTGGACCTCGGTGTCATTCAGGCCTTCGTCGCCGAGCTCTCCTCCACGCAGGGAATGATAGACGCGGCAAGGATATTCTACAACGACGCTGTCCGGGAGTACAATACGGCCATCAAGAAGTTCCCCAACGTGATGTTCGCAGGAATGTTCGGCTTCGAGGAAGCGGTCTACTACTCGCAAGGGATGTGAACCGTTAAATGCGCGTTTCGCGCCCGATAGCTATCGCGATAACCGCCGTGTTCATAGTAGCCATGCTCATACTGGCAGGCTTTGTCATATGGAGCTATTTCCAACCCGATCCTCGTTTCGAAGGTATTCCCGAGCTTGAGTACTATGTAACCGACGAAGTGGGAGTCCTCTACAACTACTACGATGTCGAGGATATCTGTTACACGGTCGATGTGGAAACCTCATGCGAGATGGCAGTGCTGGTGGTGAACAGCACCTTGCCTAGGAGCGCCAACGAGTTCGCTCTCCGCACGTTCCAAATGAACGAAATTGGCAAGGAAGGTAAGGACAACGGGGTGCTCATCCTGATCGTGGCCAGTACCAGGGAATGGAAAGTGGAGGTCGGTTACGGTCTGGAGGGCGTCATCACCCCCACCTTCCTCAACCAGGTAGCTACGGATTACGTCGTTCCCTACCTGGAGGATGATGATTATGGCGAAGGGGTCTACAACATGGCCCTTTTCATCGGCACCGAAATAATGGATAAATACGAAGGGTCTGAATCTGGTGATCCCGCCTTCCCTATAGGTTGGGTCCCGCTGACCACTCTGCAATGGGTACTCTTGATAATCGGTCTGGTGGCCATCACCATCATCACTAAAGGAAGGATCTGGCTGCTTCTTTTCTTCGTATTGACCCTCGGGCGCGGAGGGGGAGGTTTCGGTGGAGGGCGTTCTGGAGGTGGCGGCGGAGGTGGGAGGTTCTGAATGATTTCAGAACCGTCCTCCCTTGTCAACAACCTTTAACTAATCTCTTATTAATCAGCCAAAAAGTCAGGTGCACAGATGTCCGCAAGGTCCAGTGAGGTAGAGGCGAAGTGGCAGGAACGTTGGTACGCTGCGCGCATCAACGAGGTCGAGAACGACGGCCGGCCCAAGTTCATGTTGATCTTCGCTTACCCCGGGGTGACCGGATATCTGCACGTCGGGCACATGCGCGGCTTCACCTACGTGGACGCCATCGCCCGCTTCAAGCGCCTGGAAGGCTACAACGTGATGTTCCCGGTCGGCACTCACGCCACCGGCAACGGCGCGATAAGCCTGGCGGCACGCATCGCCCGCGGGGACCAGAAGACCATCGACTACCTCTGTGGGAACACTTGTCCGGTCGACATGCTCGATTCACTGAAGGACCCCGTGAAAGTGGTGGAGTTCTTCAATGAGGTCTACGTCAACCAGTACTGGAAGCGCTTCGGCTTCATGTGCGACTGGAGGCGCTTCACCTCCACGGTGCGTCCGGACTACCAGATGTTCATACAGTGGCAGTTCCGCAAGTTGATGCAGAAGGGGCTGCTCATCCAGAAGCCCTATTACGCGCCGGCATGCGTGGTCCACGGCCCGGTGGCCATCGACGCCTCCGAAACGGACATCCAGTGCGGCGGTTCGGCCGAAACGGTGGAATACACCCTGCTCAAGTTCAAGTGCGGCGACATGTACCTGGTTGCCGCCACCCTGAGGCCGGAGACGGTATTCGGGCAGACCAACTTCTGGGTGAACCCCAACGCCGATTATGTCAAGGTCAAGGTCGGAGAGGAGATCTGGGTGGTCAGCGAGGACGCTTATTTCAAGCTCGGCTACCAGATGGATGGCATCCAAAGGATCTCATCGATCAAGGGCTCCGAGCTCATCGGGCTCAAGTGCGTGGCGCCCATGGTGCGCCGGGAGATCCTCACGCTACCGGCGGACTTCGTCGACCCTGGCGTGGGAACCGGTCTGGTCACCTCCGTCCCGTCCGACTCCCCGGACGACTGGATATCCCTGAGGGCGGTACAGCAGGACGACGGCCTTCTGGACCGTTTCGGTCTGGACAAGGCGGCGGTGAGGGCGATAGGGCCGATAGCCATCATCGAGATGAAGGGCTGGTCCGACCTTCCCGCGGTCGAGGTGACGGAGAAGATGGGCATAACCGCTCCCGGCGATCCCAAACTGGAGGAGGCCAAGAAGCTGGTGTACAAGGACGGTTTCCACACCGGCAAGATGAACTCCACCGCCGGGGACTACGCCGGGCTTCCGGTGATGGAGGCCAAGGAGCGCATGAAGCAGGCCATGATCGCCTCCGGCGAGGCGGCCGTGATGTACGACCTATCGGAGAACGTCACCTGCCGCTGCGGGGAACGCGTGGTCATAAAGAAGGTCGATGACCAGTGGTTCATCGATTACGCCAACGCGGAAGCGACCGCCGCCTCCAAGGAGCAGGCCAAGAACATGGAGATATTTCCCATCGAGTATTACCAGAACATCCACGGCGTTCTTGACTGGTTCCGGGAACGGGCCTGCGTCCGTCAAGGGAACTGGATCGGCACCAAGTTCCCCTTCGACGAGAAATGGATCATCGAGGCCATCTCCGATTCCACGCTCTACCCGATCTACTATACCATATCCAAGTTCGCCAATGACGGTTCGATCAAGGCCGAGCAGATGACCGAGGAGTTCTTCGACCATGTCATCCTGGACAAGGGTGAGGTGGGCGCTGTCTCCGCCTCCACCGGGATCGGTCCTGGTATGCTTAAGAAGATCCGGGACGACGTGCATTACTGGTACCCTCTGGACCTCAATCTGGGCGGCAAGGAGCATCTGACCGTGCACTTCCCGGCCTTCCTGATGAACCACGTGGCGCTGCTGCCCAAAGAAATGTGGCCCCGGGGGATCTTCGTCAACTGGTGGGTGATGGGAAAGGGAGGAAAGATCTCCAAGTCCAAGGGCGGCGCCCAGCCTATCCCGGGCGCGGCGGAGGAGTTCGGGGTGGATGCCCTACGTCTCTATTACGCGCACATCGCCTCGCCCTTCGCGGATGTCGACTGGGACAACGAGGCCGTGGAGGGATACACCGCCCGCACCGAGAAGATGGAACGGACGCTACTTGACCTCATGTCCCTGGACGGGCCGCAAAGCGATGTCGACGGCTGGATGATATCCCGCATGGCCTCTCGCGTTCAGCGGGTCAGGGAGATGATGCGCACCTACGACCTGCGCTCCATGGCCAACGAGGTCTACTTCGAAGCGTTCAACGACCTGCGCTGGTACCAGAGGAGGGGGGGCTGTCACGCCCCCACCATCAAGCGGGTCCTGGACCTGCTGATCCCGCTGATGATGCCCATCACCCCGCACACCGCCGAGGAGCTGTGGGAGGCATCCGGCCATAAGGACCTGGTGTCCGCTTCACTGCTTCCTAAGATCGAGGAAGGGGAGATCGACGTCTCCAAGGAACGGGCCGAGGACTACCTGCGGGCGATGATGGACGACGCCAACGAGATCCTCAAGGTCACTGGCATTAAGCCGACCCGGATGACGCTGTTCACCACCGCCCCCTGGAAGCGCGAGGTCGTTTCCATGGCCGCGGAACTTCATGAGAAGGCCGAGCTCAAGGTGCCCACCCTCACCAAGATGGCCATGGCCCAGGAGTCCGTTCGGGTCAAAGGAAAGGAGGCCTCCGACTTCGCCAGGAAGACCGCCGAGGACCTCATGAAGAGGTCGCCCGCAGAGGCCAGGAAGATGGCGCAGCGGTTCGATGAGCTTTCGTTCCTATCAGCGAGCAGGGAGTTCCTGGAAAAGGAGTACGGCTGCGCGGTGGCGGTTCACGAGGCGGGAGAGCCCGGTATCGCGGACCCTCAGAACAAGGCCAGGCAAGCGGCGCCATGGCGCCCGGCCATCCTGGTGGAGTGATCAGTCGCCCCAGCGCTTGAACAGCTGATGCGGCTGGCCCAGTTGGTCCAGTATCTTGCCGACCAGGAAATTGACCAGGTCCTCCACCGTCTGTGGTCTGGGATAAAACCCGGGGCTGGCCGGCAGTATGGTCGCCCCGTCCTCCGCCAGGCGCAGTGAGTTCCTGAGCATGATGGTGCTCTGCGGTGTTTCCCTAGGGACCACCACGAGCTTGCGGCGCTCCTTCATGCACACCGCCGCCGCCCTGGTGACCAGATTGTCGGCTATGCCGGTGGCGATCTTGGCCAGAGTGGACTCGGAGCACGGGCAGATGACCATGGCGTCGAAGCGATGGCTGCCCGAGGCGACCGGGGCGAACAGCTCATCCTCGTGATACACGTCGTCGGCCATCTGGAGCACCTGCTCCACGGTGTAATCGGTCTCCGCCTCCAGGATCCGTTTCGCCGTCTCGGTGATGATGAGCGCCTTCTCGCCTTCCAACTCCTCGAGCAACCGTATACCGTACACAATGCCCGAGGCCCCGGTGATAGCCACTACGGTCTTCACGCTCCCAATTAAGCACTGACGCGTATTTCAAATCTTACGCCCGGCATCCCGAAACGTTCTTCAATATCGGCGATGATGGCGATGAAAGCCAAATGAGAGATTGGCTCGGTCCCGCCTCGCCCTCTCTCTGGTACGGGCACCAGAAGGGCTTTGGAGGACAAGAATCCTTATATAGGGGTACCATATTAGTGGCCGAACATACCATTTGGTCTAGTCTATATCTGAAGTTCATTGAGGTTGGTTAAGATGGTTACGGTCTATGATGTGCCCTCCGAGAAGCTGATCGCAAACGTGGCCCAGAAGTTGAAGGACTCTGGGGCGGTGAACCCTCCCGAGTGGGCGGAGTTCGCCAAGACCGGCGTTCACACGGAGAAGGCGCCGATCCAAGCCGACTGGTGGTACACCAGGGCGGCCTCTGTGCTGAGAAAGGTCTATGTCAAGGGGCCTATCGGAACGTCCAAGCTGGCCGCGGAGTACGGCGGCTTCAACGACCGCGGGTCCAAGCCGAACAAGGCCGTCAAGGGAAGCCGCTCCATAGTCAGGAGGTCCCTGATGCAGCTGGAGTCGGCCGGCCTGGTCGCCAAGAACAAGAACAACGGCCGCGTGGTCACCCCCAAGGGCCAGGCCCTTCTGGACAACGCGGCCAAGGAAGTCAGCGACTCCAACTGAACGAGGTGATGTCCGTGGACGATGCTGAGCTCATGGAACTGCGCCGGCGGAAGATGGCCGAGATGCAGCGCCAGGGAGAGCAGCAGGCCATGATGGAACAGCAGGCCCAGGCCATGGAGGCCCAGCGGCAGGCGATCCTTCGCCAGCTTCTGACCCCCGAGGCAAGGGACCGGCTGGCCAACGTCCGCATGGCCTACCCGGACATAGCCCGCTCCGTCGAGGACCAGCTCATCAGGCTGGCCCAGAACGGGCAGATAAACTCGCAGATAGACGAACCTACCCTGAAGCAGATACTCAGGAAGGTCTCCCCTCAGAAGAGGGAAATTAACATTGAGAGGAAGTAATATGGCACGCAACAAGCCCGCCGCCATGAAGGCGCGATTGATGAAGAAGCTGAAGCAGAACCGCCGGGTGCCGGCATGGGTCATGATGAGGACCGACCGGACCTTCCTGCGCCACCCCATGAGAAGGAACTGGCGCCACAGCAAGCTGAAGGAGTGAGCTAGATGGCCGAGAACGAGTCCGTTTACATAATTCCGCTTATCAAGACCAAGACCGTGCCGACCACCGAGCGCTCCAACCGTGCCATAAAGGAGATCCGCGCCTACGTCGCCCGCCACATGAAGGCCGAGGAGGACAGCGTTTGGATCGACCCGAAGGTCAACGAGGCCATCTGGGCCCGCGGCATAACCGCCCCTCCGAGCAAGGTGCGGGTCAAGGCCGTCCGTTTCGAGGACGGACTGGTCGAGGTCTCCCTTCCCACCGAGTGAGCGCTAGGACATGTTGCGGGTCTCTAACTACAACGGCGTGGAGTTCATCGGCGTATATGCCGTAGCGAACGAAGCCATGGCGCTTCTGCCGAACGACTCCGATGACCGTTTCCAGGACGATATCTCCGCCGCCCTGGAAGTTAAGTGTCAGAAAGGGACCATAGCCAGTACGAACCTCATCGGCTCGCTGGTGGCCATGAACTCCTATGGTGCGGCCGTCAACAGCTTCGCCACGGATACGGAGATAAATGTTTTTTCCAAGCTCAGCGTGGCCAGGCTGGATGATCGGCTGAACGCCTGCGGCAACAACATACTGGTCAACGACAAGGGATGCCTGGTCAACCCGGATATGGACGACCGGAGCCTGCACGCCCTCGAAGAGGTGTTCAACGTGGAGGTGGTCCGCGGCACCGTGGCCGGGCAGAACACCGTCGGTTCGGTGTGCAAGGTCACCAACAAGGGGCTGATATGCCACCCCGCCTCGTCCGCTTCCGATCTGAAGATGCTCAGGGACCTCTTCAAGGTCGAGCCGAAGATAACCACCTTGAACTACGGTTCCCCGTACGTCGGCGCGAGCATCGTGGCCAACAGCAAGGGCGGCGTAGTTGGTTCAAGAAGCACCCCGATAGAACAGGGCCGGGTCGAAGAGGCCCTGGACATAATCAGCTGATCACTGCGAGAAGACCCAGTATTCCGTCTTTTCCGGCAGGTCCTCGGCCTCGAACTCCACTTCGTTGCCGACCCGGACGATCTTTTCCTCGGGCAGGCCCTTGAGGAAGCCATCAGCGTTCTGGATGGACATCGACAGACCGCCGACCCGGAAGTGCATGGGTATGGCCACTTTTGGCCCTATCTTTTTGACCAGGTCCTGGGCCTGGGCCCCGTCGATGGTGAAGACCCCGCCCACCGGCACGAAGAGCACGTCCACCTCCCCCAGTTCCTCGATCTGCGGTCCCGAGAGCATGTGCCCAAGGTCGCCCAGGTGGCAGAAGCGTACCCCATCCAGGGTCAAATGGAAGATGTTCATCTTGCCCCTTTTCTCGCCATTGACATCGTCATGGAAACCGGTTATGCCCCGGATGGCCACGCCCCTGACGTTCTTGGGCGTCACGTCCTTGACCACCACGTAATCGCCCTTGATCACCCTTACGGCGTTATGGTCGAAGTGGTCATGGCTGATGGTGACCACGTCCGCCTTGAGCGAGGGCGGTTTCACTCCGATGGAGCGGCCATCGTGCGGGTCCATGACCACGGTCGCCTGATCATTGATCTCAAAGCATGAATGCATGTGCCAGACCAGCCTCATGTTATCATCTAGTCCTCGGATTCGAACTCGGCACCACAGGCGGGGCAGGCTTCCGAGCTCTCTCCCACCTTCTCATGGCACTTCGGGCATATGTAGACCTCGTTCTCTTTTCTCTTACGGATCGAAGGATAGACCGCCGCCGCCCCGAAGATGATCATGAACGAGCTGACCGCCCCGCCTCCTATCCCGGTCGCGGTGTTTAGGGCGCCCAAAGATGTTAAGGTTAGAACTATCAGGTAGGCGATGGTTCCCACTGCCAGGACGGCCATCGATGCCATGCCCCATTTACCGGCATGCGTGGCGACGAGCATCGGTGCCAGCCTCTCCTTCGTCCTCTCGACCTTGATCAGCTTCAGCTTGATGGTCTCGTGCGAGTCGGTGGTGGACATCGCCACCACCCCTTCTCCGTCTCCTAGGTGCTGTTCGGAGACCATCTCTTCCTGGGCCGGCTGGACCACCTCCACGGTCACCTCCTTGGCCGGCACGGTCTCCCCGACGGTCACAACGGGTGAGGCGGGAACGTTGTTTTTCTCTGGTTCCAGGTCCAGGGATGGTTCAGAGATTTGGGAAGGTGGGACGTCGGTGTTTTCAGGTTCCGAGATCGTCTCGGCCTCCTGAACCGGTTCGCTTTCGTCCACCCGAATGACTTCCTCAGATGCAGATGGGGGCGATGGTTCCTTCGGTATTTCCTGATGAACCGGGGAAGGCTCCTCAGCTGGAACGCTAACTTCTTTCGACGGCCCCTTTAAAATATCGGCGATGGTGGTGCCTTGGATGGCTTCCTTGTTTGATTCAACTTCCTCTTCCACCAAGGGAACGGATCTGGCCTCCTTGATCCTGAGCTTGTCCTGCACCGGCTGGCGGTGCTTTTCGTCCTTAAGCTCGCGACCCTTTTCCTTGATCGGGGGCATATCCAGATCCCTCAGGGCCTTGCCGATGTTACCCGCCTCGCGTATCTCCACGTTCCGGACGACCGGGGCATCCTTGCGGATTATGGTGGACTCGATGCGCTTCGAGGTGCGGTCGTCCAGGGGTCGGCGCAGCTCCATCTTGTTCAACGACTCCAGGTCCCGGATGTGCTGCTGCCAATCGTCGGATGGTCCGAGGTTCTGCCCGCAGAAGTCGCACTGAGTGGCGCTGGGCTTGTTGCGCAGGCCACATTTTGGGCATTCCTTGAAACCGGACCTCTTCTCCATCTCAGCGCCCTATACCAGAATCCCCAATTATACCTTTTTTCCCTCTAGCCCATTAAATATCGTCTCTACAGCTCGTTATTCAATAGTCATTACATTATTTTTATATAGAAGGATGCTGGATTGATAACGAGATGAAGGTCCTCATCCTGAGCGTCGATCGCGACGACGATTTCGGCAAGAAGGCCGGGCTGAACAGCCCATTCATAGGTCGCGAGGAGAACGCCAACGCCGTTATGGCCTTGGGTTTGAAGGACGCCGAGGACTCCGACGTCAACACGGTAATGGCCGCCCTGAGCATGTACGATGAGATGCTGAAGAAGGGCGAGGACGTTGAAATCGCCACGATTTGCGGGGATGTCAAGGTAGGTTATGAATCGGACCTGGTCCTGACCACACAGCTGGAGAACGTCCTGGAGCTGGTGAAGCCGGACCGGGTGATCCTGGTCAGCGATGGGGCGGAGGACGAGTTCATCTATCCCATGGTCTTCTCCCGGGTCAAGGTGGATTCCGTCCGCAGGGTCTGGGTCAAGCAGGCGCCTACGGTGGAAGGGACGTATTACATCATCACCAAGATGATGGCCGATGACAAGATGAGGAAGCGCATATTCACCCCGCTGGGTCTGGTCCTCTCAGTGCTCGGGCTCTTCAACATCCTCCCGCAGCTCATCAAGCTCATGGCCCAGGAGGCGAGCATAGAGACGGTGGCCAGCATGGGCTGGGGGATGATCGCCCTGGTCCTGGGTCTATACATGATATTCTTCGCCTATCGTGTAGCGGAGCGAATAGAGCAGTCCATCAAGAACACCGGGACCGCCATAAGGAACGGCAGTCAGATGATACCGTTCGTCATCGTTTCCGCGCTTCTGTTCCTGGCAGGTATAATATTCTCAGTGGATACCGCCACCAACATGGAGGAGGCGGGTTACTTCGTACAATCCTTCGGTGTGCTCAGCATCCTGCTCTGGATGTGGACGTTCTCCCTGTTCTCATACCAGATGGGCAAGATGGTGAACCATTACCTCACCTTCAACAAGCTCTACGTCACCAGCCTGGTGGTCAGTGTCAGCCTTTTCGCCATCGCCTTCATCCTGCAGGCGGCGTTCGACCTCATCGCCCTGGTGTTCGATTACCCTCATCCAGGTGAACAGTACATCGTGTTCATGGTGGTGATCGGTTTCCTGTTGGCCGGGTTCAGTGGCCTGATCAACATGAACATGAGGAGCTTCAACCGCATGGCCAAGGCCAAGGAAGTGGGGCCTGAGCCGCAGAACTATCCTGAGGCATAAGATGGAATGGTCGAAATGGAGGCCAATATACCTCCAGATACTGGAAGATCTCGATTTCGACATCAGGGCGGATGTGGAATCCGCAGAAAAACTTTCGAACCTAGTATTTTCTAAGCGAATTCCGAATTGTAGTACGATTGTCGAAAAGCTGGGTCAACATGTGTCGATAGTAGGGGCCGCCGCATCGTTGGAGGACGAAGTTGGCACATTGTCGGAGAGGGATACAATTATTTCCGCCGGTTCGGCGACGGCTAGATTGATGAAGTTGGGTCTGGTCCCAGACATATTGGTCACCGATCTAGACGGTGATGTAAGTTCGGAGATAAGAGCTATGGAAAGCGGAGCTTTGGCCTTCATCCATGCCCACGGGGACAACATGGCCAGGATAGACCAGGTCGTGCCTGGATTGACCACGCCTTTCGTCCCCACCGTCCAATGCAAACCCTTCGGGAACGTCTACAACTTCGGAGGTTTCACTGACGGCGACCGGGCTTTTCTCATGGCATCGCATTTTGGTGTCAAGGACATAAAGATGATCGGTTGGGACCTGGACCGTCCATATCCCAAGGAGGGGTGCGATGGTTCGCTAAAGTTGAGAAAGCTAAAATGGGCTCGCGAGATAATCGATCTGCATCGATAGATAGAGATCATTGTCGAATCGATCGTTCATTTCCCGTGCATTTTTCTTATGGAAAGTAAATTATCATTATGTTCATCAAAGAGTGACTTCATTTGTCACTATGACAAAAATATTGGAAAAATGTTGGACGATTAAAGGTGTTTTTCTAGTGATAATAGGACCTATATTTCGTACTGCTGGATGGTAATTTCGTACGGGGATAATCGACAAAGGTATATATAGCAACAAATTGTTTAAAGAAGTCAATCTCCCAACCATTTGTGGAGTGGGAGGAAGGAGGATTGAGAATGGAAGGAAGTGCTGATACCTCTGCAGATGCTGGGAAAGGCAAGTCCAAGATGAAGATAATCGCTATCGTGGTTGTCGCCGTCTTGATCATCGCCGCACTTGGCGCTGCACTGTTAATGTCCGGAGGCGGGGACGACGAGGAGAAGATCCTGGTCGTTGCTACCATCTCTGGAAACCCCGAGAGCCTGGATCCCGCGGTGGACTACGAGACCGCCGGCGGCGAGATAATCCAGAATGTGTATGAGACCTTGATGTTCTATGATGGTGCGAGCGCTGACGTATTAAAGCCGATGCTTTGCACTGCCGTACCTACCGTTGCTAACGGAGGAGTTTCCGAGGACGGTCTGACCTATACTTACCACCTCCGCGAGGGTGTCAAGTTCCATGATGGGACCGACATGACCTCCGAGGATGTCGTGTACAGCTACGAGAGGTTCCTTAGGCTGAACGACCCCCACGGACCCGCTTGGATGGTCGGTGAGCTTCTTATCACCGACTACTACGACTATGACGCTGGAGCATTCGACTCTGACGGCGTTCTAGAGGCGGACTCTGGTGTGCCGGCCGATGTCATCGCCAACCACATCTGGGCCAAGGACGACTACACCGTCCAGTTCAACTTGACCACCACCTTCTCCGGATGGAACTACGTCATCACCTTCGGTGTTGGCTCCATCGTCTCCAAGGACTATGTTGAGGCCAACGGCGGAATGACCAAGGAAGGCTATGACTTCATGTTCGACCACATGTGCGGTACTGGTGCGTTCTCCTTAGGCGAGTTCGTTCCCGACACCCACTTCCTCCTGGAGAGGTTCGACGACTACTGGCAGGAGCCCGCCAAGCTGGACAAGGTTCTGATAAAGCAGATCCCTGATGCCAACACCAGGCTGCTCATGATCCAGAGCGGCGAGGCCGACGTGGCTTCCATCCCCCGCACCCTCAGGAGCTCGGTCATAAACCAGACCGGCATCGAGGTCACCGAGGGTCTTGGTACCTTCAACGTCGACTTCATCGGTATGAACCAGGCCCTGAACTTCAACTCGTCCATCCTGACCATAACCGACATCCCCGGTGACTTCTTCACCGACAAGAACGTCCGCCTGGCCTTCGCCCACGCTCTGAACGTGAGCAAGCTGATCGCCACCCAGTACGCTGGCGCCGGCATACAGCCTAACGGAGCCATCCCCAAGGGAATGTTCGGATATGACCCCGAGGTACCGACCTACGATTACGACCTAGAGGCCGTCAGGTCCCACCTGGAGAACGCCACCTTTGTAGACCCAGACACCAACACCACCACCAACTGGTTGGAGCACGGTTTCAGCCTGGATATCTTCTACAACGATGGTAACACCGTCAGGCAGGCTTCGTGCGCAATGTTCGAGCAGGGTCTGGAAGCTGTCAGCGACAACATCCAGATCAAGGTCACTGGCCTTGAGTGGTCCCAGTTCCTGTTCAACAGGCGCCAGGGCGCACTGCCGGTCATGTTCCTTGGATGGGCCCCGGACTACGCTGACCCGAACAACTACATGCAGCCGTTCTTCCACTCCGCTGGAACCTACGGTAGCATGGTCGGATACAGCAACGCAACCGTCGATGCGCTCATCGAGGCTGCCGCGATCGAGACCGATTCGGCCACTCGCGCACAGCTGTACTCCGAGCTGTCCTATCTGATGTACGAAGAGTGCGTACACATCTGGACCGTTCAGGCCACCAATTTCCACGTGGAAAGGACCACCGTAGACGGTTACGAGTTCAACCCCATGTACTCCGGATTGTACTACTATCCGATGGACAAGGAGTGAGCGAGGAACGTGATGGAAGTTGAAACCCCTTACCCTTTAATTTTTTTCTTCAAATAAATGAAATGGAAGACACAGATAACGACGAGGCGATGGAATGCGTTTGTTGAACTATATCGTAAAGAGATTATTGTTGATCCTACCCGTTATCCTTGGTGTCTCAATCATAGTATTCTCACTTTCCAGAATGACCGGCGGGGATCCGGCGGCCGCTTACATCAACGACAAGATGACCGAACTCCAGATAGCCCAGGTCTATGCAAAATATCACTTTGACGAACCGGTTTGGAATCAGTATTGGTACTGGCTGCAAGGCATCGCCACCGGCGATTGGGGTTGGTCGATCACCGCGGTCTCCCCCGTCACAGAGGCCATCAAAAATAAATTACCCATAACCGCGGAATTGACCGTGTTCAGTATGCTTATCGGGGTGACCGTCGGAATAAGTCTGGGCACTCAGACCGCCCTTCGTAAGGATAAGTTGTTCGATCAGGTATCCAGGGTCATTTCGTTACTTGGTGTATCAATACCTATCTTCTGGCTAGCTCTGATATTCCAATATGTGTTCTTCTTCAAATTAGGTGTTCTGCCAATATCAAGTGCTTATAGCGACGAATTTGTCGGCAAAATACCGGACATTACCGGCTTCATTGCCCTAGACTCATTATTGGTAGGGAACGTGAGGCTGTTCGTCGATCACATGATCCATATGATCATGCCATCCGTCGCATTATCATTCGGTACCATCGCGGTACTGATGCGTATTCAGCGCAATAGTATGCTGGAGGTGTTGAACCTAGATTACGTCAAGACCGCTAGAGCAAAGGGGCTTGATGAAAAGGTGGTCATCAACAAGCACGCAAGAAGAAACGCGCTGATCCCGACGACCACGGTGGTCGGTCTTTCCTTCGGCGGTTCGCTGGGGGGCGCCGTGTTAACGGAATCCATCTTCGCCCTCCCCGGTATGGGGAGATGGGCTGCGGATTCGATCCGGAGGTTGGACACCAATTCTGTATTAGGGTTCTGTCTGTTCATCGCCATGGTATACGTTCTGGCCAATCTGATCGTGGATGTCATGTACGCTTATCTCGACCCTCGTGTAAAGTTGGACTGATAACATGCTCGGGAAAAAGAGATCTAAGAAGACCGGAGATGCAGATTCGTCCAAGCACAAGAGGAGCGGGAAGAACACCCGTTTCACGGAGTTCTCCCAAGAGATGCGTCCTAAGCTGAAAGAACTACAGAACTCCCTGGGACTGATCTTCCACAATCCGAGCGTCGTTCTCGGGATCATATTCATCCTATTGGTCTTCATAGTCGCTGCCGCTGCGCCGATAATCGCCCCTCCTGCCGACCCTGATGAACCTTACAGGATACCCAATGATTTCATTGTCCCGCCGAAGGCACCTGGTACGGACGGGTTGTTGTTCGGTTCCGGTGAACTGGGAATCGATGTATTCTATGGAATTGTCTGGGGTGCCAGGACCACCATCTACACATCGCTGCTGGTGGTCGGTATCTCCATGTTCATAGGCCTGATGCTGGGTTCGATAGCCGGCTTCTATGGTGGCAAGATAGACAATCTCATCATGAGGGTCACGGACGTCTTCCTGGCATTGCCCTCCCTGATCCTGGCCATGGCCGTTTCCAGCGTTCTTTCAAGAGATATCAATAGTATCATCCTTGCCTTGGTCATAGTATGGTGGACACCATATGCCAGATTGATCAGGGGCCAAGTTATGGCGATCAAGGAGAACACATATGTCGAGGCGGCCAGAGCCATAGGCGCCAAGAAGCAACGCATATTGTTCAGGCATGTCGTCCCCAACTCTCTGGCGCCCCTGATGGTGTCCGTCACCCTGGACATCGGGGCGGTGGCCCTGACCGCCGCAGGTCTCAGTTACATCGGCTTCGGGGTGGACAGCGGTTACGCCGAATGGGGTCGGATGGTCTCGGACGGGCAGCGCTGGTTCGTGCAGGGTTCCTGGTGGACGGTGGTGTTCCCAGGCATGTCGATATTGATCTTCACCATGGGTTTCAGCCTTCTTGGTGATGGATTGCGGGACATAATGGATCCCAGGGCGAAGAGGTGAACTGGATGAGCAATGATGAGTATTTCCTGAAGGTAAAGGGCCTCTTCGTAAACTTTTACACCAAGGCGGGAGTTGTCAAGGCCATCGACGGGGTCGATCTGGAGATCAAGAACGGAGAGACCTTTGGATTGGTGGGTGAGAGCGGTTGCGGCAAAAGCGTCACCGCCAACAGCGTAATGCGGATCATTCCTTCTCCCCCTGGCAAGATCGAAAGCGGCCGCATATTAGCTGCCCCGCCGATCGAACTCCAGAACCGGTTGGCGGAGATAGAGAAGTTAGAGGCGAACGGTGCCAGCGAGGAGCAGGTAAAGAAACTGATGGACGAGATCGCTCCTGAACTGAACAAGTACGACATCATCAAGATGTCCAACTATCGGCTGCGGAAGATACGTGGAAAGGTGATCTCCATGATCTTCCAGGAACCGATGTCCGCCTTGAATCCCGTCTTCACCATCGGCGATCAGATCACCGAGGTCTTCATGCTGCATGAGATGCCCGACCTCATCAAGAGCACCATGCGCAAATTGGACGAGAACTACGCGGCCATAAAGTCTGGTAAGACCTCATCCACGAAGATCGAGGAAGGGGAGGACTACAAGTGCTCCGATTGCGGTTCTACGGTGAAGGCGAAGAGCAGGAAATGTCCCTACTGCGGTGCGAGGTTCACCAAGAGAGGGATCAAGCCGTTACAGCTCTGGCGCATTAGATATTATAAAAAATTGTACAACATGATGCTGAAGGACCCGGAGGACGTCACTCTCTGGTTCATGAACAAGATCCCCCTGGTCAGACGTTATAGGAACCCGTTGAAGTCCGAGGCCATGGGAAGGGCCATCCGGATGCTCAGGCTGGTACGCATCCCTGATCCCGGCAGCATCGTCAAGAACTATCCGCACGAACTTTCTGGCGGAATGCAGCAGAGGGTCATGATCGCCATGGCCCTGGCATGCAAACCGAAGCTCCTGATCGCGGATGAACCGACGACCGCTTTGGACGTCACGATACAGGCCCAGATACTGAAATTGATGAGGGAGCTGCAGGAAGAGACGGGCACCTCGATCCTTATGATCACCCACAACCTCGGAGTGGTGGCGGAGATATGCGATCGCGTAGGCGTGATGTATGCCGGTAACATCGTCGAAGTGGATTCGACCGACGACATATTCGACCAGCCTCTGCACCCATACACGCAGGGGTTGATGAACTCCATCCCCAAGCTCACGGACACCACGACCCACCTGGAGGTCATCGAGGGAAGCGTTCCGAACCTGCTTCATCCTCCATCGGGATGCCGTTTCCATCCCCGCTGTCCGTTCGTAATGCCCATATGCAAGGAGGTCAAACCTTTGCTTGAACCCATCGAGGACGGCCATCTGGTGGCCTGCCATCTGTACGGGGAGGTGAATAGAGATGAGTGATGACAACCTGTTCGATGTCAGGGGATTGCAGAAATATTTCCCGATCCGCGGTGGACTGGTCAAAAAGCAGATGGGCAGCGTGAAGGCCATCGACAAGATAGACTTCGAGATCAAACGCGGTCAGACGCTGGGGGTGGTCGGTGAGAGCGGATGCGGCAAGACCACCACCGGACGCTGCGTCCTGATGCTGACCCCGCCTACCGGCGGTAACATCTATTACAAGATGCCCAGCGACGTCCGGGATAGGATGATCGAGCTGGAGGAAGAGGAAACTGTCCTGAACGCCCCCAAAGGGGACGGTGGAAAAAGGCCGAAGCGCGTCAAGCATAAGACCATACCCGAACTGGAAACGATCCGCGACACCTATTCTCTGAACCGGAGGAACGCCGACGATCTCCGCCGGATGAGGAAGGATATGCAGATCGTCTTCCAAGACCCGTACTCCTCGCTCAACCCGCGCATGCTGATAAAGGACATAATAGCTGAGCCGCTCAAACTCCACGGGATATCCAGCGGCACCAACGCGACGGCGAGGGTTAAGGAGCTGATGGAGCGCGTAGGACTTGCTCCGGAGCATATCTATCGCTACCCGCATGAGTTCAGTGGCGGCCAGAGGCAGAGGATCGGCGTGGCGAAGGCCTTGGCGCTGAATCCCGATTTCATTGTCCTGGACGAACCGACATCGGCACTGGACGTTTCGGTGCAGTCGCAGATACTGAACCTTCTCAACGATCTACAGGCGGAGCTGAACCTCACTTACATGTTCATCTCCCACGATCTATCGACCATCAAATACATGTGCGATTTCGTGAACATAATGTACCTGGGTAAGATCGTTGAGTCAGGCCCCAAGGATGAGATATTCTCGAGATACCTACATCCGTACACCGAAGCTCTCCTCGGATCGATACCCGTTCCAGATCCGCGTCTCAAGCGCAAGAGGGTTCCACTGAGCGGGGACATACCTTCGCCGGCCAATCCGCCCAAGGGATGCAGGTTCCACACCAGATGCCGTTATCGGGAGGCTATCTGCGAGGAGGTCGAACCCAAATTGATCGATAAGGGCAACGGGCACATGGTGGCCTGTCACTTCCGCTGAGGGGCATATGGCCAGCAAGCGCCGGATCCTTGTCCAGTCACCTAACGATGATGAGCAGGAAGAAGAGGCCAGCACACTGGACGCCCGTAGCGATCGCGACATTGCTATCGAAGGCACCTGGAAGGAGTGGTTCCAGAGGGTGTTCCTGAAGTACTGCTATGCGCTCGCCGTGCTGTTCCTGGCCTGCATGCTTCCCCTGGAGTTATTTCGCCGATCGGATGGGGACCTGGGGCTAGGGACGGCGTTCCTGGCTTTGCTGATAATCATACCCCTGGGTTTCCTTGGTTATACTAAGATCTGGGGAAAGGGCGGGATGTGGGGTCCGGACGAGCTTTACTGAGGTGTAGTCTGTTAACTGAGTTAATTTATACCTCGTACCTGATTCCGTCCTCGGGGGAGATACAACTTGACGGTGGTGACCTTAGATGACATGGTGAAGGCTCTGGCCAACACCATGGGGAAGAAGGGTATGTCCCGGGAGGACCAGGAGAAGCTCGCCGAGTGGATCCTCTCCTTCTTCGGATACACCGATGAGGTCATCGATAATAAGCTAACTTCAGAGGACCGCGACGTCTTCTACTGGCTGGAGGAAGAGGGGTTCCTGACCACCACCCAGGAGGAGGTCCACTTGAAGAAGGGAAAGCTGTGGCGCATCCACTACTGGATCCTTAAGAAGGACCAGATCCTACGGATAGCGCATCAGTGCGAGGACGAGACCTGCGGTCCTGACGACCCGTCCGCCGTCTACAACAACATGGACGACGAGATGTGGAAGGCGCGGGAGCGCTAGGTATTTTATACACCGCCCCCTTTCCTGAAATCTGATGTACGAAGACATACTTCTGGTCCTGCTGGCCGTCGTCGCGTTCGTCTTCTTTGTGCGATTGGCCGACCGCAAGGGATGGATCAAGAAGTATGGCATGAAGGCCTACGGTCCCTTCCTGATGTGGAGCACCCAGAGGGGCAAGAGCGCCATCGATCGGCTGGCCGCGCCCAAGAGGTTCTGGCTTTCCTACGCGGCGGTGGCCAAATGGATATGCGCCGTGGTCATGTTCCTGATGATGGCCCTGCTGCTGTGGGAGGCGACCATAGTCGACCAGATCCCGGCGGAGAGCGCTCCCGGTCTGGAGATGATGCTCGGTATTCCAGGTGTCAATCCGATAATCCCGCTGTGGTACGGCATACTCGGGCTGCTGGTGGCCATAGTGATACACGAGGTCGCTCACGGCATTCTCACCAGGGTCGGCAACATGGACATCCGATCCATGGGATTACTGTTGCTGATCGTCCCCATGGGTGCCTTCGTCGAGCCGGACGAGGAAGCCCTGGTCAAAGCGGACAAACGCCGCCGGATGAACGTTTACGCGGTGGGGCCTGCGACCAACATAATCATCGGACTGGTCTGTGCGCTGATATTCTCATCGGCCATGATGGGCTCCGTGGAGCCCGTGCGCGATAACCCTATAGTCGTCAGCGTGGCCGACGATGGCCCGATGGACATGGCCGGCCTGCGCTTCGGGGCTCAGATAATGGATATGGATGGCACGCCGATCGTCACCTATGACGATTTCTATCAGTTCTCGGGACCCGACCCTGGGGAAAAGGTGAATGTTTCATATTATTACGTAGGCGAGCTGCGTACCGCTGAGATATTCGCGGGGGTCCTGCTGACCTCCATTTCGTCGGGTTACCCGGCGGACAAGGCCGGTCTTGAACCGGGCATGATCATCTACTCCCTGAACGACACGATCATCAGGAACGATAATGACCTGAAGGTTGTGCTGCGTTCGACCACTGGCGGTCAGACCGTCAATGTGACCGCATTGATCTATGACCGTGACGCTGACGAATATGTCACGGAACCATCGGTGACCACCGTCACCTTGGTGAGCAGGCTCGCCTACTACGAGGAGGTCAGTCCTGGCACGGTCGACGAAGATTTCGAGGATTATGGTTTCATGGGCATCAACTCCGCGTACATGGGTGCGGGAGTGAACGACCCCGGGATCATCCTGGACCGTCTGGCCACCCCCTACGCCGGCGCGGACGACTGGAGCTCCTACGTGACCTCTTCCCTGAGGTACATCGCCCTGCCCTTCTATGGCCTGGCGCCATTGACCAGCACCATAACCGACCTCTACGAGCCGCAGGGCGCCTGGTCGGCCCTGCCGGAGGGGGCGTTCTGGGTATTGGCCAACTGCGCCTACTGGATATTCTGGATCAACCTGATGGTCGGAATGACCAACGTACTGCCGGCGGTGCCTCTGGACGGGGGATACCTCTTCCGTGACGGATTGGATGCTCTGGTGAAGAGGTTCAAGAAGAACGCCAGCGACGAGGAGCGCATAAAGTACGTGGGCAAGATAACCTACGCACTGGCGATATTCGTGCTGTTCCTGATAATGTGGCAGTTGATCGGGCCGCGACTGCTGGGTTGATCATTCCCGACGGACGAAGGTGATGGTCTGATACCCCTTACCAGAATGGTTGCACTCCGGGCATAGTTGGTAATCGAGGGAGCACAAGCTGCGATAGGGATCATATATCCTTCCGCATTCCCGACACTTCAGGAACACAGAGAGCACCGGCCGGAAATCGAAACACTCAGTGATCCGGCTGCCGTTGAAGGAGGTACAGTTGTGCACGCAACAGTTGTCGCACAGGCTGCTCCGGCGGATGTTTATCATCCGATGTTCGGTGACCTGTATGCGGACCATCGTCTATACCGTCCAAGATATTTCGATGTCGACCCTACATATACATTTGGAATGCGAGAAAAGAAAAAAAGGGAAAGGCGAGGGACGCGCCCTCTTTTACTTTCAGGAGATGATGTTCCTGGTCCTCTCCTTCAGCTCTCCAAGCTTCCCCTTGTTCCATCCCGAGGTCTTGGAGAAGAACCCGGTCACGCGGGTGATCCCCTCCACGTTGGGGGAGTGGCAGTAGGTGCAGGTGTCCGTTAGGCCACGAGCGGTCTTGCCGCAGCTCAGGCAGGAGGTGAACTCCGGGCTGAAGGCGATCTGGGAGTTCTGGGTGTTCTGGAAGGTCTTGACCACGAACGCCGCCAGGTTCTCTGCCGGGGGCTTGTGTTCCCCGAGCCAGACGTGGGTCAGGGCACCGGCCTCCACCAGCGGGTGGAACAGTCCCTCCGCCTTGACCCGCTCGATGGCGCTTATCTGAGCCCCGACGTTCAGATAGGTGGAGTTGGTGTAGTACACCTCACCGGCGCTCTTGTTGCCACGTATGACCGTGGGGGCCTGCAGCGGATAGTACTTCATGTCCAGCTTGGCGAAGCGATATGCGGTGCTCTCGGCCGGGGTCTGCTCCAGAGGCATCTTCAGGTTGTACTTCTTGCCTATCTCCTCGGCGTGCTTCTTCATCACCGAGATGACCTTGAGGCCGAACTTGGTGGCCTCCTTGCTCTCATGCATCTGCTGGCCGGTGTGGTACTGAA
>JAXGNA010000011.1:0-73833 GCA_040768245.1 Methanomassiliicoccales archaeon
TCACCGATATCCCGCGGAACACCGTCTCCATCTTGGCCAGGATGTCATCGGTCAGTATCATCACGTGCGGCAGGGTGAATCGCTCCGCGGAGGAGTTGCTGAGGTCCCTCTCATGCCAGAGAACCATGTTCTCGAACGTCGGGGTAACGAAACCGCGTACGATACGGCTGAGGCCGCAGATGTTCTCCGAGGTTATCGGGTTCCTCTTCTGGGCCATGGTGGAGCTGCCCACCTGTTTCTTGGCGTCGAAGGACTCGGCAACCTCGGCTATCTCAGAGCGCTGCAGGTTGCGAATCTCCGTGGCGTATCTCTCACATGACGTGCAGATGTTGGCCATCAGGCATACAAGCTCGGTGTAGCGGTCACGGCAGACCACCTGAGTGGCTGCCTCCTCATAGCCCAGTCCGAGGTCCTTCATCATGAGGGTCTGGACCTCCCTTGCCTTCGGTCCTAGCGCGGCAGCGGTCCCTATCGCTCCGGAGAGCTTTCCCACACAGATGCGCTTTCGAGATTCGCGGACCCTTTCGATGTGCCTCAGGACCTCTGAGACATACCCAGCGACCTTGAAACCGTAGGTGGTGGGAATGGCGTTCTGTCCATGGGTCCGTCCCATGCACATGGTGTTACGGTGCTTTTCTGCCAGATCGGCCAATGTTGACAGTAAGGCTAGAAGGTCCGCTTCGACTATGTCCAGGGCGGCCTTCATCTGTAGAGCGGTGGTAGTATCGATGATGTCGTTGGAGGTGGCGCCCAAGTGCACGTAGTTGCCGGCGGTCCCGCACTTCTCGGAGAGCGCCTTGACCACGGCCATGACGTCGTGCTTTGTCTCTGCCTCGATCTCGTACACCCTATCCCTGGTGACTATGTCGATGGAAGCGGCGCAGGTGATCTCCCTAGCTGCGGAACGGGGAATGTTCCCGGCCTTGGCGTGGGCCCGGGCGAGGGCGGCCTCGACCTTCAGCTGGAGGTCGATCCTGCGGTCCTCGGAGAAAATGGCCTTCATCTCCTTGCGCCCGTACCGGAAATCTAGGGGACAGATCAGCATTGAACACACCGTTCACGAGTAGAGTTCATGTGATGATGCTCTTGGCATATAAGCTTACTATCGCGCGAGGCCCGCACCCGTTGATAATTGGGGGCTATCCATTAATATGCCCTATCCGGATATATTCGCCAGGTGTGACGTGAGCTCGACAACCGCAGGGGCACTGCCCAGGGAGATCATCGACTTCCTGCTATCACCGGGAGGACATTCGCTTCTGATCAAGGGGGACGCGGGCACCGGCAAGACCACCATGGCTCTGCAGACCATCGAGGCCATGTCGGACCAGCAGCCGGAGTACTATCTCTCCTCTCGCGTTTCTGACGTGGCATTATACCACCAGTTCCCTTGGTTGAAGGAACGGGTGGAGAAGAACCAATTAATGAGGGCGGGCATGGCCTTCCTTCGCCGCTCCTGGAACAGGGACGGCTCCAAACGGACCGACCTGGATGATGTTGAATTGCACGTGGACCGAAGGGAGCTGAACCGCCTGGAAGGTCAGATCGAGGCGGGCGAGCTTGGCCTGGAGGATGAGGAAGGACCGGTCATGAACCCAGACGGCTCGGTCACGGTAGAGGTGGGAGCATTGCTTCCCGAGCTGGAGATGGCCTACGATATCGCCGAGTCCAACCTTCCCAAGAAGACCCTGGTGGTCCTGGATTCGGTGGAGGCGCTCGCCGAGAACTACGGCATCCCCGCCTATCGCATAATGAACGCCCTGCAGAAGGACCTGGTGGAGAAGGCGGGTACCAATGTGATATTTATCATGGAGACCTCCGAGCACAGTCACCTGGACTACTTGGGCGACGGAGTGGTCATCCTCCGCAATACGGTGCAGGGCAGCAACCGCGTACGGATGATAGACATCGAGAAGCTGCGCGGTTCCTCGATCCGGAACTGGAGATACCTGTTCACCCTGGAGGGCGGACGGGTGACCGTGATGGACCGGGACCTGAACTTAAATGGGGTGCAGTTCGACCGGAACGACCATAAGCTCCCGCCGGGCCGTGGCTCCTTGGGATGGAAGGAGCTGGACCGACTGTTCGGAGGGGCGCCGCTCGGCTCCTTGACCTTGATCGAGATCGGGGCGGGACTGCCGATGGAGCTGTTGGAGAAGATGATGGCCGCCCTGGTCGGGGAGCACCTCCGGCAGGGAAGGGGCGTCCTATGGTACCCCCAGCGCACACTGGAATATGGATCGCTGTCGGAAAGGATGCGGGGCGCGCCACTGGATACCCTGCATGTGTTGGACGCCAGCGAGGCCGATGCCTCTCGGCCCTTCGTTAAGAAGATGGAGGGGGCGGACCTGGCCAATGACCTACGCTGGGATTCGCTGAAGTATCTGCTCAAGGATTCCAAGGAACCTTACCTGTCATTGCTTGGGCTGGACGCTCTGGAGTCCGTTTACGGTAAGGTGATACCGAAGCTGATCCAGCACGTGGACCTCATGCGTCGGGGAGGGCACATGGTAGTGCTGGAAGCGACGGACGGCTCCGCGGGGCTGGAAGCGCTGAGCCATCAGGCACGGCTGCATGTCCGGCTGGAGAATTTGAACGGCTCGGTGCTGCTGCGAGGTATCAAGCCGACCACCATATACTACTGCCTTGACCTGACGGACGGCGTTCCCCTCTGGAAACCTATGCTGTGACGTTATCAGCCCTGATATCCGGGGAAGGGGAATTATATTCCCGCTGAGACCTGCTGAAAGCATGGCCAAGGGAGCCTTGAACCTGTCGAGTCTGCTGGCGGACGAGTACTCCGGCCGCATACTGAGCCTGACCTTCTCCCAGCCCCGCTCCGTTCAGGAGGTCTGCCTTCTGTCCGGGATACCCATCGCCGTCGCCTATCGCCGCATGAACGCCCTGGAGGTCGCTGGACTGGTCAAGTGCCTGCGCACCGAGGTATCGCCGAACGGGAAGAGGTGCAAGTTCTACCTCTGTCAGGTTGACGTGGCCCGTTTGACCTTCAGGGAAGGGCGCTTCGAGGTGGAGGTCGAATGGAGGGACCACGGACGGCCGGAGATCGTCCGGGTCCCGGAATAAAGAACAACAATAATTTTTATCCTGGTAAGTCGTTGCAAATCACCTAATGGGGAAGGAAGACCTGCTGGAAAAGTCCCGTCTGCTGACGGACGAGTACGCGGTCAAGATACTGATGGCCACGGTACGTTCGCCCCGCAGCGCCCAGCAGATATCCGAGCAGTTCGGAATACCGATCGCCGCCTGCTACCGGCGCATAAGGGACCTGGAGATGGCCAACCTGATCCGCTGCACCGAGCGTCGCCTTTCGAGGCAGGGGAAGCGGGTCTGCTTCTATCAGTCCAGGGTGAGGACGGCGGCGCTGCAGTACGAGAACGGTCGACTGAAGGTGCGCTTCACCATGCTGGACGAGGCCCCCGACGACGGCTGGCAGGACGTGGACCTCAGCGGGACCGGGAACGAGGACGACGGAAGATGACCGCCGTCCGATGCTGGATAGATTAACCCGGTTATAGAAAAAGTTATAAACAGAATCTCTTATGCCTCTTTCCAGGCTTGAGTCTTATTTAATTTAACATTTGAGCGTGAACGTTTATGACAGAACTCTTGGAGGACCTCGACCAGAAGCGTCAATTTAACAACAACGAGGCGGAGAAGCACCGCCGGCTCAGGGATGAACTGAACGACAAGACCAAGGAATGGGTTCAGAAGAGGGACGAACTCAACGCCAAGGTCCGTGAGCTGGTGGACAGTGCTGCCAAGCACCGCGAGAACCGCGACAAGATGAACGAACAGGTGCGAGCCGCCAAGGACGCCCGCGACAAGTTCAACGAACAGGTCAGCGAGCTCAACAAGAAGGTCATGGCCCTGAAGAAGGACAACGTCCCCCAGGAGGGACCGTCCGTGGCCAAGCTGAAGAAGGACCTGAAGCAGCTCGAGTTCATCCACATGACCTCCGGAGACCTGAAGAGGGACAAGGAGAAGGCTCTCGTCGAACAGATGAAGGCCCTCCAGATCCAGATCAGGGAGAGGGAGAAGTCCCTGGAGGCCAACGATGAGGTCCGCCAGGCCATCACCCTGCTGCGCGAGGCCAAGGACAAGGCCGAGGAGCAGCACCGGCTGGTCAGCGAGCTGGCCGAGGGAGCCCAAAATGAGCACGACTCCATGATCAAGATCTACGAGGAGGCCGACAAGCTCAGGAAGGAAGCTGACGAGGCCCAAGAGAAGTTCATCGAGACCAAGGGCAAGGCCGATGAGGAGCACCGCCGCCACATAGACCACATCCGGCAGGTGCACGACTACGACAAGATCATCACCGGCCTCCGACAGAAGGCCCGCAAGGCCCGCAAGAAGAAGGACGAGAGCGTAGCCATGAAGGAATCTGAGGAGATCTTCGACAAGTTCAAGCGCGGAGAGAAGCTCAGCACCGAGGACCTGATGGTCCTGCAGAAATCCGGCTACCTCTGAAAACCACTTAACACCCCATATTCCTTAACCAACTGGCTGCTGGCCGCGGCCGGTTTTTTCCCTCATTTTTAGAAAAATGGAAACCTATATATATCGTCGAAAAGATAGTAGTGTCCGGGAAGGTCTGGGCTGGTTTTCAGAGTGCATCCCATCCCTTCTGACAGGACTGGTCCTTCCCAAACCCCTTTTTCCTGTTCTCTCCGTAGCAAAGGTTATCTAACCCGGTTGGATTGTCAATGAAGGTCTGAAGATGGTATTGGAAGGATTGGGCCAATCACTGAGGGACGTCCTGAAGAAGGTCGCCAACTCCAGCAATGTCGATGACAAGCTGATCAAGGAGGTGTCCAAGGACATACAGCGGGCGCTCCTGCAGGCCGATGTCAACGTGAAGATGGTCCTGGAGATAACCAAGGAGGTGGAGCGGCGCGCTCTCACCGAGAAGCCGCCCGCCGGTAAGTCCGGGCGGGAGCATGTCATCAAGATCATCTATGACGAACTGGTGAAGATCCTGGGCGAGCAGCGGACGTTGCCCCTGGGCAAACAGGTCATCATGATGGTCGGCCTTTACGGTCAGGGCAAGACCACCAGTGCCGGGAAGCTCGGCCGTTACTTTCATAAGAAGGGGCTCAAGGTCGGCCTCATCGCCGCCGATGTTCACCGTCCCGCCGCCTATGACCAGCTGAAGCAGATCGGCGACAAGGTGGGCGTCCAGGTGTACGGCTCGCCGGGTGAGCGTTCCGCGGTCAGGATCGTCGAGGCCGGAATGAAGGAGTTCAGCAACCTGGACGTCATCATCGTCGACACCTCCGGAAGGCACGCCCTGGAGGGCGACCTCATAGAGGAGATAAAGGCGGTGGCCAAGGTGGCCAACCCCAGCGAGAGGATACTGGTGCTTGATGCCAGCGTGGGACAGCAGGCCGGACCGCAGGCCCAGGCCTTTCACGACGCGGTAGGGGTTACCTCGGTCATATTGACCAAGATGGACGGGACGGCCAAGGGCGGCGGGGCGCTCTCCGCCGTCTCACGCACCAAGGCGCCCATCGTCTTCATAGGCGTGGGAGAGCACCTGGAGGACCTGGACCCCTTCATCCCGTCCCGTTTCATCTCCCGCTTGCTGGGGATGGGCGACCTGCAGTCCCTGATGGAGACGGCCAAGGAGTCCATCACCGAGGAGCAGGCGCTGGAGACGACCAAGAAGATCATGTCCGGCAAGTTCTCCCTGAAGGAGATGTACGAGCAGATGGAGATGCTGACCAGCATGGGGCCGCTCAAGAAGCTCATGAGCATGCTACCGGGCATGGGCGGCGGCCTGCAGGACAAGGTCAACATCGAGGAGACCCAGGAGCGCCTGCGCCGCTTCCGGATCATCATGGACTCCATGACCGACGAGGAGATGGAGAACCCCAAGCTCATCAAGTCGTCCCGGGTCATGCGCATCGCCCGCGGCTCGGGCATGGATGCCAAGCACGTTCGCGAACTGTTGCAGCAGTACAACACCTCCAAGAAGGCCGTCCGCGGGTTCATGGGGAACCGCAAGCTGCGCAAGCAGCTCATGAAGCAGATGCAGGGCGGCGGACTGGAGGGGCTGCAGTGAGGCGCTTCATAGTCATAGGCCACAAGGCAGCCACCGCCGCCGACTTCAAGCTGGACGACCTGGCCGGAGGCGCCGGCCGTTTGGACGTTCTGCTCAGGTGCATCAACTCCGCCTTCTTCCTCAGCCACGACATCCGCAAGGACGTGGAGGTCGTGCTGGTGCTGCAGGGTCCCCCTGGACCCGCTCGCAGCATACGCCTGGTGGGCAGCGAGCTTCGCTATCTGAACCCGGACGAGCGGAGCACCGGGGCGCTCATTCGCAACGCCCTCATGAGGGACGCCCGCACCGAGGAGAGGAGCACCCCGGGAATCTACGTCAGCGCCAGGACCTATCAGGACGTGCTCGGCCTCCTCGGGGAAGGCACGGAGATCGTTTACCTCAAGGAGGACGGCAAGGACATCCGTGAGACGGAGCTGCCGGAGAACGTCACCTTCGTACTGAGCGACCATATGGACCTCACCCCGGACGAGGAGGGGCTGCTGCTGCAGTATGGACCCAAGGTCGTCAAGCTCGGTCCCATCTCCTATCACGCCGACCATTGCATCACCATCGTGAACAACGAGTTGGACCGCCGCTCTCCATGACCGAATCTTTATATCCCCCCTGGAAGGTCCGATGAACATGAACCAGAAGATCGCCCAGCATCGTCATTGCAGGTCCTGCGGCAAGGCCTTCGTGGGCGATGACCGCTATTGTTCCGAGGAATGCGAGAAGGGTAATGAGCATACTTTGCGAAAGAAGAAGCGGCAGCTGCTCACCCTTTACGTCATAAGCGTCATAATCATGATAGGCGCCCTGGTGCTATCGGTGCTATGATGAAGGTCGGTGTGGGCGGCACTTTCAACGTTCTTCATAAAGGCCACCGAAGGCTGCTGGATGTGGCCATGGCCAATGGCGATGTTCTCGCGGTGGGCCTGATGAGCGACGATTATTGCCGCAGGCACAAGACCATCGTGCTGCCTTACGCGGAAAGGGAACGGGCCTTGCGCGACCTCTTGGACGAGAAAGGCGCCGAGTTCACCCTGGTCCCCTTGAACGCCAAGGAAGGGACCGCCCCGTCAGACCCGGACCTGGAAGTTCTGGTGGTATCGCAGGAGACCCAGACCCTTGGACCGCGTATCAACGACCTCCGGCTTCGCAACGGCCTGCGCGCCGTTCGAATCGTGGTGGTGCCGTTCGTTCTGGCCGAGGACTATCGGCCCATAAGCTCTACCAGGGTCCTGCAAGGGGAGATAGACACCGACGGACGCCTGTTGCGTCCCTTGGTCGTCAACGTCGGCTCCGGGAACCCGGTGAAGGTGGCGGCCGTACGGGAGGTCCTGCAGAGGTTCCATCCCCAGCTTGCGGTGAACGCCGTCTCCGTTACCAGTACGGTGGGCGAACAGCCCTGGGGCGCGGAAGCGGAGATGGGGGCGGAGACCCGGGCCAGGGAATGCCTCGGAAAGGGGGACCTGGGCGTCGGCATAGAGGCCGGGGTCGTGGAGAGGGCGGACGGGCTGTACGACGTTCAGCACTGTGTCATCATCGACGGCACCGGTTGGACGACCAGAGGACACGGCATGGGCTTCCGCTATCCCCCGGCCGTCACGGAACTGGTGCGTGGGGGGATGACCGTCGGCGACGCCTGCGCCCAGCTGTTCGAGGAGGGCGACCAGGGTTCCGGAAAGGGCGCCATAGGGATATTGACCAATGGCGCCATCGACCGCAAGACGCTGACGGAGCAGGCGGTCCTGGCCGCCATGGTTCCCCGGATCAGAAAGGACCTTTACGTCTAGACCAGCACCCGGTCCCTGGCCTTCCGGATGTAACTGAGATAATCTTCCTTGGTGGCGCAGTTCTTGGGGCCGACGCATCCGAAGCGCCCGTACTTAAGGCAGTAATCGCCGCCGATGCAGTTCGGGCAGGAGGCATCGCGGTCCTCCATCTGGCACTTGTCCTTGATGCACGCGAAGCCGTAGTAAAGGCCGTTGCATCTTCCGTCCGGGCCCAGACGGGGGCAGTCGCTCATCTCAAGCACCCCCATGGATGCTCCTGGAGGTGATGGCGATGACCGCTCTGGGGGATCGATGACGTGCTGCCGGACCGGGTGCGGTCCGTGTTCCCAGGGCATGCCCGGCTAGGCTTCCTGTCCTTGGCGTAAAAGCTATCCCTGCAAGCATAATCGCACATCGAGCTCCCATCCTGCTCCGATCGCAGGACGATATTGATTCTGGAGCGTTAAATAATTTACCTGGAATTTATCATTCCGGAGCGTTGGGCTTGTTCTCCCACAGCCCGAACTTGTTGCCCTCCGGGTCCAAGCACACCGCCAAATAGCCGAACTCGCCGACCTCGGTCCTGGGAAGGACCATCTTCCCGCCCAGCTCTACCAGGCTCTTAAGGGTGTCCTCCACGGAGCTCACGCCGACGTAGTTGGTGATGCCGGTGTCCCACTCGTTCTTCTTTCCCATGCCCCCGCCCAGGGACGGTCTGCCCTGCTCATCGAAGGTGGTGATCCCGAAGTACTCGATCGGTCCAGGCATGCGCTCGAACTTCCATCCGAAGAGCTTCCCGTAAAAGGAGGCGGCTCGCTCCAGGTCCTCGGCCGGAAGGTCAAAATGGACTATGGTGGCCATGTTGATGCATCTGCAGAGATCTAGAGTATAGGGCGATAAATCGTTTGTCATGCCTCCTCGCGAACGTTCAACATGGTGATGAGGTGAAGAAACCCGGGTCTCGAAAACGCATAAATAATCGCCTTCAGCTCAAGAACGCATGGCCGATGGGGAAGAGCTTAGCAGGGCGGCGAGGATAGCGTTGACGGACTGCCTCGCCGTCAAGGAGGGGGAGAGGGTGCTCATCATCACCAATCTGGGTGGTGACGTCTTCGAGATATGCCAGGAGCTGTTCCGGCAGGCAGCGGAGCTCAAGGCCGCCCCGGTCATGGTGGTCCAGCAGGACAAGGACAACTTCACCTTGGCCGACCCGGCGGTCCTGGAGGCCATCAAGGGCGAGCCGGAGGTCATCATCACCGTCTGCCGTGGACGTATCGGGAAGGACCCCTACGGCATGCGCATCGGGTACGTGGGCAGGGACGGAGAGAAGTACACCCACCTTTACGACAAGGTGCTCGACGGGGACAAGCGCAGCCGTTCCTTCTGGTCTCCCAACTGCACCCGGGAGATATTCGAGAGAGGGGTGCCCATTGACTACGCCCTGCTGAGGAAGAACGCCCGGGCCTTGAAGGAAAGGATCGACGCCGGCAAGGTCATCAGGGTCACCTCCCCCGGGGGGACCGACATACGCTTCGGGATAGAAGGCCGTCAGGGGCGTTACGACGACGGTGACTTCACCCTGCCCGGTAAGGGCGGGAACCTGCCTACCGGCGAGGTCTACGTATCCCCGGCCAACGGGACCGCGGAAGGGACCATCGTATTCGATGGAACGGTGGACCTGGACACCTACGCGGAAAGGCCTGACGTTCCCGTGCGAGTGAGGTTCGAGAAGGGTTTCGCCGCCGAGATCACCGGAGGGGAGACCGCCCGCAAGCTGGAATCGCTGCTGGAGAGATCGGCGGCCATGGCCAGGGAGCAGGGCAAGAAGGACGAGGAACGGAACACCCGACACCTCGGCGAGCTGGGGATCGGCCTGAACCCCCGGGCCAGGATGTCCTGCAACACCCTGGAGGACGAGAAGGTCGGGGGGACGGTGCACTTCGCCATCGGCATGAACCTGGAACACGATGCGCACGCCCTCATCCACTTGGATTGCCTGGTGCTAAGCCCGGACGTCTATGTGGACGATGAGCCGGTCATCAGGGAAGGGAGACCGCTGGTCTGATCTGACCGCCGGTCAGGACGGACATCGAGGAGCTCAGAAAACCGCCGTAGGATCGCGCGGGCGCATGGGGAAGGTGAAACTGGATGGCCCTGGGATATCGCGGGTTCGACCGGAGGATGTGGGTCCTGTTCTGGTCGATGCTGATCGACGGGGTAGGATACAGCCTGATCGGTCCGTACATACTGCTGTTCCTGAAGCAGGACCTGATGGTATCGATGGCCCTGGGCGGCCTGGTGCTCACCATAGCCGGGGTGATCGGCGCCGCCGGCAACATGGTCGGGGGGCTCATGGCCGACCGCTACGGGCGGCGGGGCGTGATGGTGGCCTCCATGCTCCTGCGCTGTCTGACCTTCGTGCTGCTGGCCATCATCGTCACCTATGATCCGGATTTCCTGCTCATAGCCATCCTGCTCACGCTCAGCTACTTCTTCGGCGGGGTGTTCCAGCCGGCCAACAACGCCATGGTGGCGGATATCACCGAACCGTCCAAGCGCATGGAGGCCTACGGGCTTCTACGGGTCTCTTGGAACCTGGGGTTCGCGGTCGGCCCGATCATCGGCGGAGCGCTCATCCTCATATCGTTCCCGCTGACCTTCACCATCTCGGCCATCATCTCCTTCTTCGCCGCCCTGATCGTGGCGATGATGCTCACCGAATCGTACGTGCCGGCGCCCAGGGAGAGGAAGGAGGGGGGCCTCAGGGGCATCGGCGACCTGAAGCCGGTGTTCCTGCTCTTCTGCCTGTTCACCTTGCCGCTGTTCATAATGTCCGGGCAGTTCGGCTCCACCTATACCGTTTACGCGAACGAGCGGGTGGGCATAGACACCGCCACCATCGGGCTGGTCTTCGGCCTGAACGGAATAATGGTGGTCCTCATGCAAATGCCCATCAGCCGTTGGCTTACGGAACGGAACCCTTACCTGGGAATGCTGGTCGGATCGGTGGTGTACTCGGTCGGCTATCTTCTGGTGGCAGCGGTGACGGACGGCTATTGGCTCGCCCTGACCATGATAATAATCACCCTGGGAGAGATGATCGTGGTCCCGGTCTCCAACGCCTTGACCGTGTTGTTGGCCCCGGACGATTCCCGCGGAAAGTACCTCGGCGTGTTCGGCGTCGTATCGTCCTTCGGCTGGTTCGGGTCCACCTTCATCGGCGGGGTCTTGTACGATACATTCGACAACGGATGGATGATGTGGGGGATACTGGCCTCCTTCGGTGTGCTCACCGCATTGGCGATGATACCGCTCTGGCTGCGTACCAGGTCGGTCACGTCCGTGAAGGGATGAGAAGGAAGCGCCGAGGGGGAGATTCGAACTCCCGGGGTACCAGGTACCACCGGCTTTCAAGGCCGGCGCCGTGATCCGGGCTTGGCTACCTCGGCTTGTTTAAACGATTTTTTCCCCGCGCCCGGACATGAGGTCCTGGAGGTCCAGCTCGAAGGCTATTACCGGATGCCCGAGCTCGTAGGCGGTTATCACCTGGGGATGCAGCTCTCCGAAGTGCCCGACCGTGCGGCCGTTGACCTTGACCATGGCGCAGCGCCCGGGAATGAACATTCCCAGTTCTCCCGGGACCAGAGAGCATTGCACGCCCAGCTCCTTGAGCACGCCTTCCGCGAGCGATTTCATCTCGGTGAAGCCGGCCTTGGAATGTATGGACATCACCGCCAGGTGCTTTCTCCGCTTGCTGTCGATGACCACGTCCCCCACCTCGAAGATGCGCTGGGGAAGGTCGCGATGCTTGCTCCGGCGCAGTACGGTGAGCAGCGACGGGATGAGCTGGACGCGCAGACAGTTGTGGTCCTCGCTCACCGGGTTCAGAACCTCCACCGCCGGGACCTCGGGGAACGGCACCTTGCAGAACTGCTCGTCCATGGACGATAGCGTTAGAGTGGTCACCTCCCAGTGGCCGTAGCCGACCAGCATCTGGCGGACCAGGTCGGCCACCCTTTCCATGCGCCTCTCGCCGCCGATGGTGCGCGAGACCGGTTTGGAATTTCCAAAGTTCTCGTAACCGAAGCCGATGGCCACGTCCTCCACTACGTCCGCCATGTGGATCAGGTCCATGCGCACCGGGGACGAGGAGACCTTGACCTTGCGGCCTTTGGGTTCGGCGGAGTACCCCATTCGGGTCAAGCACTGGCACATGGCCAAGGGCTCCAGGTCCAATCCCAAGGCGGCGTTGGTCCGGTCCACGTCCAGAAGCCATTGCTTGGGGCGCAGGTTGGGGGTCATCCCCTTCTCCTCGCCGCGCAGGGTGATGGTCTCGATCACGCCTCCCCTTTCGGCTATGGACGTGCAAACTATGTTCAGAACACCGCTGATGGTGTTCTGGTCGGTGCCGGTGACGTCGATGAATAGGTTCTTGGTCTCCGTGGTCACGGTGGTCAACCGGCCGTTGATGATCGGCGGGAAGGAGAGCACTTCGTTATTGGCGTCCAGTATCACCGGGTAAAGCTCCTTTCCATCCAGGAGCTGCTTGTAGTCCCGGCCCTTCTCGTGCTTCTCGAGGACCTCGGCCAGGGTCATCGTCTCCTCCTTGGCCAGGGGGACGAAGGAGATGGAGCCGGGCGGAACGGCCTTGTAGACGAAGGGCGGCTGGACCTTATCGAGGTCGTGCACCCCGATGGCCACCTTGGCCCGCTTGCGTCCGACGGTAAGGTGCAACTTCTCCTGCAGCTCCATGAGCGAACGTATGCCCTTGTCGTCCAGGGTGACGCCCCTGATCACCGCTCCCACGACGTAGGGGCGGACGCACTTGACCGATGGCTCGACCTTCATCACTATGTCGGAGGCGGATATGTCGTAGGTGCGCAACCCCAGCTCGATATCGAAGAAGGCGCGCAGCGCCCTTGCCAGTCCCTCGACCGAGTACAGGTCCGGCCGGTTGGGGAAGAACTCGATGGAGGCCTCCTTGGTGGCCGGGTCGAAATCATGGAAGTCGGCACCGATCATCGGAATGCGGTCCAGGACCTCCCGGTCCTCCATCTTGGTACCCATCAGGGACTTCAAGTCCTCCAGGTTGAAGTTGATGACTGGCATTGCGTCCGCACCATGGGGTAGAAGGTATATGAGGGTTTTTAATTTAGGTCGCGGACCGCGTTCACCTTCCCAGGGCCTTGTGCGCCTTGCCCAGCTCGCCGGCGGACTGTGCGGCTAGCGTGGACAGCTCCCCGGCCAGGACCAGGGCTCCGGCGATCTCCGCCAGCTTTTTTGCCTTGCCCGCGCCTTGGCAGCCCATGATCGATAGGGCCTCGCTCTGGCAGGGGAGCCGGGTCCCCCCTCCGACGGTGCCCACCTCGACGCAGGGCAATCTGACGGAGAGGTAAACGCCCTCCTCGCACAGCTCACAGGTCGTGCTGGCCATACTGCCCTCGACCACCTGGGCGGCGTCCTGTCCGGTGGCGATGTAGAACGCCGCCAGCATGTTGGCGGCGTGGGCGTTGAAACCGTAAGATAAGGACATCGAGCTGCCCACCAAGTTCTTGCGGTAGCAGGTCTCCACCATCGCCTCCGGGGTGGTATGCAGCTTGTCCCTCACCAGATCCGCGGGAACCCTCACATCGGCCAGAACGGTCTTCCCCCGGCCGTCGATGAAGTTGATGGCGGCCGGCTTCTTGTCCACGCACATGTTCCCCGAGACGGAGATGAGCTTGACACCGGTGCTTTCCTCGATCAGCCGGCAGGCCGCCTCGGTGGCGATGGTGCACATGTTCATGCCCATGGCGTCCCCGGTCTCATAGGAGAACCTGAGGAAAAGGGATCGGCCGGAGGCGAAAGCGCGTACCTTCACCAGCTTGCCATGTTTGGTGGTGCCCTCCGCAGCCGATCTTATCGCCTCGTAGTTCTCATTGACCCAGTCCACCACCCTCCGGCTGTCCCTGACCCCTTTGGTCCGGAAGACCGGCGCGCGGGTCATCTCGTCCTTGATGATGATGACCTCCGATCCTCCGCTGGCAGTGATGATCGAAGCGCCGCGGTTGACGGAGGCCACCAACGCCCCCTCGGTGGTGGCCAGAGGGACCAGGTAATCACCGTCGGCATGATCGCCCTTGACCTTGAGCGGGCCGACGAAGCCCAGTGGCACCTGGATGGTGCCGATCATGTTCTCCACGTTCTTCTCGGCGAGCGAGGGATCGTAGGAGCACCTTCCGGCATGGTCTAACGTAGCCCCGGTGAACGACTCGACGGCCTTCCGGCGCTCATCCATGTCCGCCCTGGTCTTCCCCTTGTTCCTGAGACCGTCGTTGGAGCTCATCGGCATGGAATCAAGGTCGTCTTTAATAACCTTCTCGCCCTTGGCGGAGCTCGAAAAAGAGGGTTCAATATAATTTTAAGTAATCCCGAGGATAATTAATTAAAGGCAACGCCTTAAATTTGGTTTTTCCGTTCAAATTGCTTTTCAATTCTACATATAGTTACGGGTTAAGCTTTAATATCAGAAGCGTTCATGCGGACGATTCAAGGTGCGGTGCACCTAGAGGGCGTTACCAGAAATGTACACTATGAGTCCTATGTCGGGCAAGCTTCTGAACGATGACGAAGCGATGGTGAAGTACGTGAAGGAGAACCAGTGGGGACTGGCTACCGCGATCGACCTCAGAAAGTGCGACCCGGAGAAGATCCGGAGCAAGGAGGTCATCACTCAGTTCGCCATCGACCTTTGCGATTACATCAAGATGAACAGGTTCGGAGACCCAATCGTGGTCCGCTTCGGCCCCATCCCCAAGGTGGAGGGATATTCCCTGTGCCAGCTGATCGAGACCTCCATGATCTCCGGTCACTTCGCCGAAGACACTGACCGCGCGTTCCTCGACGTGTTCAGCTGCCGCGAGTACCCTCCCAAGAAGACCGCCGAGTTCTGCCAGAAGTACTTCGGCGCTAAGGAGATGGAGTACTCCGTATCCTTCAGGAACTAAAACGCCCGCCTGAAATACAGGACCCAAAGACCTTACGCCCCAGCTGCGGCCACCACCGCAGTCTGGTCATAACTTCTTCCCTCTTGTCATCATAAATATGAGCGTTGGACATGACGCCTTTTTGTTCCTCCAAGGGCATTTCGAGGCCAGGACCATGGAAAGGTTTAAAATTGAATGCCGCATTCGCCACTTTACTTGGGCCCATAGCTTAGCCTGGTTGGAGCGCCCGGCTGATAACCGGGAGGTCAGGTGTTCGAATCACCTTGGGCCCATCCATATCATCTTTTCTTATCGTCCCAACCTCTGACCGGATGCCGTTCTCCATCTTGGGGTCTGGTGATTTGACAATTCACTAATACGCGGTTCGATCATCTCAGCTCGTGGCCCGAGGCATTTCTACCTCCAAGCGTTTCCTTCTGGTGCTCGGCGTCATAGCCGCTCTGGCCATCGCCTCTTCCACCATGTCGAAGAACCCGGCCTTGCCGTTGCTCGCCATCCATATCGGCGCGGACGACGCCCAGATAGGTCTGATATCCGCGATAAGCCCCATTCCTGGGATCCTCGTCAGCAGCATCGCAGGGGCCTATTCCGACAAGCATGGAAGGTCGCGGTTGATCACCCTGTCGCTGTTGATATTCGCCTCCGCGCCGTTCCTGTACCTCTTCGTGACGGAGGTCTGGCAACTGGCCATGGTCCGTTTCTATCACGGTTTCGCCACCGCCATGTTCATGCCGGTGGCCATGGCCGCCGTCGCGGACCGGTTCGAACCGTCCAAGAGGGGTGAGGCGCTGGGGTCCTTCTCATCCTTCTCCATGGTCGGAAGGTTCTCCGCACCCTTCCTGGGCGGCGCGCTGATCTATTACACCAGTTTTGCCTCGTTGTACGTGATAATCGGGATATCCGCCGTCCTCACCCTGCTGTTCTCCCTCATCGCGCCATGGCAGGAGATGGGGACGATGGTGCACGCCAAGAAGTTCGAAGGGTCCATGGCCTCAGCCCTTAAGGAAGTGGTCAAGGAGCGCAGGATCATGCTCACCTCGACCATGGAAGCGGTGCAGTACTTCGCCATGGGAGCCTTTGAGACCTTCCTTCCAGTATACATGCATCAGGAGTTGGGGTCCACCGCCCTGGAGATCGGGTTCGTGATGGGCATCCAGGTCGTGGCCATGTTGCTGGCGAAACCGTTCATGGGAAGGCTATCCGATTCACGGGGGAGGGTCCCCTTCATCGTCGCCGGACTGCTGATGGGGGCGGTGACCATGGCCCTCATGCCCTGGGTCGGCGATCTGGTTTCGCTTTCGTTGCTGTCCATCGGCTTCGGGCTGACCGTGGCGACGGTTACCGCTTCCACCTCCGCCCTGGTCACCGAGATCGCCGGCACGTCCGCCCACGGTTCCTCCATCGGCGTTCTGAGCTCCATAATGGACATCGGGCACTCCACCGGGCCTTTCGTGATAGGCGTGGTGGTCGGGGCGCTCTCCTTCACGGCCGGTTTCGGCCTCGCCGGCGGCCTATTGGCCCTGGGCGCGATGCTCTTCGTTTACGGGATGCGCCCGAAGGCTTGATGATGTACGCCGCCGCGGTGATCGCAATCGCGATGGACGGAGATGATTTGTCCCCTCATCGATAGTCGGCCGTTGATGAAAGAGGTGAACGGATCAGATGAGGGGACCGGTGAATAGGCTGAGCGGAAGCACCGGACCGCGTACGCCACCGGGACACCAAGGTTTAGTCCCATCGGCCATCGCGGACGATGTGGGACTGATGCTCGATTTCATCCGAAAGATTGCCTAATATGAGCAATTGGCCGATCAGGTGATGGCCGCCGAGGGCGTTCTGTTCGATTCGCTGTTCGTTAAGCATCAGGCGGAGGTGCCCATCGGCGCGCTCGACGGACTGCCGGTGACCTTCGCCCTGTTCTTCCATGACCTCTCCGCGTTCCTCGGGAAGGCCAACCTGTTCCTAGAGGACCTGTTCGTGGACGAGGGGTACCGCGGTCTTGGCCTCGGTAAGATCATGTTCTCCAGCCTGGCCCGGATCGCTGTAGAGCGGGGATGCGAACGGTTGGACTGGTGGTGCCTGGACTGGAACACGCCGGGCGTCGCCTTCTACAAGAGTATGGGAGCGGTCCCCATGTCCGACTGGACCGGCCACCGGCTGGAAGGGGAGCGACTTGGGAAGATGGCGGACCTCCTGTGATCTCTCTTGAACGGAAAAGGTCATCCTTTCAACAGCGCCTATACGCAACGGTAAGAAAATGTTGAAGTGTTCCAAATGCGGAAGCGAGCTTGATGACGAGGATGGCGGCCCGGCGGCTTCCATGTCCGGTTCGTTCATGGGCGACGAGTGGACCGAATCCTATTTTTTCTGCCCTGATTGCGGCGCGTACACCCTGGAGATCGTCCACGACCGTTTCCTTGACCAGGAGACCTCGTCGATACAGGGGCCGATCGTCAAGGATAAGGGGGACGCCATGGTGGAGCTTATCCGCAGATGCCCGGAGCCTTGGAACAAGAAATGCCGCTGCCCAGCTCACCTGGAGTATTTCGACGGGCAGCTTGATTGAAAACGATTCACTTCGGCAGCTGAGGCAGACCGTTCATCCAGGCGGATAGTTCGCCGAACATCTCCGTGAAGTACTTGTCCTCCTGCACCAACAGCTTGGCGTATTCCGCTATCGTCCCATCGTCCAGCTCCTCGGTGAGGCTGGGCAGCCCGAACTCATAAACGTCCACGATCTCTGGGCCTTTGTCGAACGTCCGGTCGGATAGCAAAGGCGCGATCTCCTCGGCCTTCTGGGCCATCTGCTCGTATAGTTGCCTTCGCATCTCGGAGACCATGTCCATCATCTGCCCCTTGGCCTCTGGAGCGCTCTGCTCGATGTCCTCGGCCACCTGGTCAGCGGACCCCTCATCACCGAACGCCTCGGCCATGCCCGAGGCCATGGCCCCGGCCGCCCCGACCATGGTCTCGGCGAAACCATCCATCAGGGTGACCATCATGATGATCCCGGTGTTGGCCATGACGTTCATTATCCGCCGGGCCCGCTCCGGGTCGTTCACGTTTTCTCCATAACCATCTCCTGCAATTCGACCGTCCTGAGGGTCAGAGAGGGACCCGGACGGCTCGGAGGAGAACATGGCCACCTGGTCCAAGGCCTTCTTGTACGACCAGATCACGGTGATAAGGGAGTTCTTGACCTTGGTGTACGCTCCCTGGAGCAGGTTGGGGTCGTTCTCCTTGAGGTAGATGCGCAGATGGACCTCCCAGGCGTCCGGATCGGCTTCGTCACCGATGACCAGGAAGTCGACGCCCCTTTCCAGCAGGGCAAGCTTCAGTTCCCACACGAACTGCCTGAACCCTTGGCCCAGGTTGCGTTTCAACCGCTCGCGGTCCTCCCGGGGCACCTTGACCTGCCCGACCACCAGGAGGTAGGGGTGCTCCTTGCGTTGATGGATGAACTGCACGCTCGGGAAGTTCTCTTTTTCCGCGACCTCGAGGATGAAATCGTTCCCGGTGCCCTCGATCGGACCTGCCTGGTATCCGGTCCGGTCGGCCCACTGCTTCAGTTGGTGAAGCGCCTGGTCCTGATTGGCGGAAGGCATTGCATCGACCCCGACCAAAACTTGGTCGTTATCGATTCTCCCTGCGGATTATATAATGGGTGTTTCCGAAGTCACCGAGAACGCTTGCGAAGCAGCGTGGTCATCGCTGCTCTAACGGCACGAACGGTCTTCCGAACTCCCCCACGTAATTGGAGAGCGGCCGAAGCAGCACCGCGTCCTCGTACTGCTCGATTATGTGCGCCACCCAGCCAACTATCCGGCTCGCGGCGAAGAAGGGGGTGTAATAATCCTTCGGAATGCCCAGGGCGTCCATGGCCACCGCGGCATAGAAGTCCACGTTGGGGTAGATGTTCTTCCTCTGGTGGACGATGCCCTCGATGGTGGTGCACTTGTTGTAGAGCTCCATGGTCCGCTTCTGGTTGCACAGGTTCTGCACGATGTTGCGCAGGTGCTTGGTTCGGGGGTCTTCCGCCCGGTACACGCGATGCCCGAAGCCCATTATCTTCTTCCCGTCGCCCAGGAGACCGTAGATGTATTCCTCCACCTCCGCCTCCAGGCCGATGTCGTCCAGCATCTCCATGACCTTTTGGCTGGCCCCCCCGTGGATCGGTCCTCTCAGGGTGCCTATGGCGGTGGTCACCGCGGAGTACATGTCGGCGTTGGTACTGGCGGTGACCCGGGCGGCGAAGGTGGAGGCGTTGAACCCGTGATCGGCGTGCAAAATCATTATCCGGTGCATGACGTCCGCTTCCGCCTTATCCGGGACGCGGCCATTGAAAAGGTACAGGAAGTTCTCCGCGAACGTTAGGTCTGGACGTGGTTCAGGCACGTCCTCACCTTGCCGGGTCCGGTGAATGGTGGCCACGATGGTCGGCACCTGGGCGATCAGCTTGACCGCCTTCCTCTGGTTCTCCTCGGGGGAGATGTCCAGGACGTTGGTATCGAACTCGCCTAGGTTGGAGACCTCGGTGCGCAGGACGTCCATGGGGTGGGCACCCTTGGGCGAGAGCCGTATCGATTCCACCACCTCCTCGGGCAGGCGCATGTTGGCGATGAGCTCGGAGTTGAAATTATCCAGCTCCATCTTGTTCGGGAACCTCTTGTGAACCAGGAGATAGGCGACCTCTGCATATGCCACATGACCGACCAGGTCGTCGATGTCGTAACCGAGATAGTAGAGGGAGCCGGATGGATCGATGTAACTGATCCGGGTCTCCGCGGCGGCCACGTCCTTCAATCCCCTAACCACGTCCTTGGCGCTTTTCCCGGTCATGTCACATCATCCTAACTGGACCGCGGTTCGGCTAAGAGCCTCACGCGGACCTTCCTAAGGATTTGGTTAACTGGACATCACTTAAAACCTTTTTTATCATCGTGGCTCAGAGAATCGGCCAGTACAGACGGGTCATGAGCTTGTCGGGGGGTACCTCCTGCGGATTGTTCAGGTACTCCTCCCACATGAACGCGGCGGGGGTGTGCCCGTTCGCCTTCATCCATTCCATCATGAGGTTGTAGGTATCGGTCAAGCGATCGTAAGGACCGAGGTGCGTGGCCACGGCCGCGCGCACCGCCGGCAGCATTATGGTCTTGACGTTACCGGTCTCGATCCCCTTCCCGGCGATGGGAAAACCCACCTCCATGTCCATGACCTCGCCCTCCCAGCTGTGATAGAGCGCGAAGGGCGGACCGATGCATCTTACATCCTTTCCCAGATGCGGGAACAGCTCCCCGTACATCCTCCCCATGACCGCCGGTATCTCGGCCACCTTTACCTTCTCACGGATGGCTATGGCCGGGGTCTCCTTGGTGTTGACTATCTCGATGGAAGTCATGATAACCGAGGAAAATCTAGGATGGAGGGAGATAAAATATTTGGTGAGGAGATGGTGAAAGTGTATGCGACTTACATCGCCTCGTAAGGCAACGCCCCGTGGTCGATGTCCCTCTCCTTCTTCTCCGCGGTCTCGATGGCCTCGTCGGCCATGGAACGCTTCAGCACGCAAACGGTGCGCTGCAGGGCGATTATGTCGTCCAGCAAGGATTGGGCGATCCACACGGCGGAGAGCAGCTCCTCGAACTTCTTGCGCTGGGCCATGGCCTCGATCTCGTGCAGTACCGCCGGGTTGTACAGCGTGTTGCGGTTGACCCTTCCCAGAGCCGACACCTCATCGATCTGCCTCTCGTAGACGTTGAGCTGGTTGGAGTACATCTCCTGCAGGACCTTGAGGGCCACGATCTTGTTCCCCGACTCATCGACGACCGCGGTTTCGACCTTCTCTTCTTCCATGATATCACCCGTGCGCGTCAACCTGACGTTTCGCCGCCGAGCCAACTGCGTTCAACATCATATGCTTTTCCCGGCAGGGCACCAGATAGGATATTAATTCCCTTCGCCGTTCCTAGGGCGATAACATGGCCCGCGAATTCAGCCAGAGGTCCCGATCCATCGTTCAGTCCGAGATAAGGAACATGACCCTGGAATGCAACCGGCTGGGCGGCATCAACCTGGCCCAGGGCGTCTGTGACACGGACACCCCGCGGGAGGTCATCGAGGGGGCGCACCGGGCCGCTGTGGACGGGGTGAACGCCTACACCCGCTACGACGGGCTGCCGGTGCTTCGCGCCGCCATAGCCAAGAAGTTCCGGGAGTTCAACCGCCTGGAGGTGGACCCGGAGGGTGAGATCGTCTGCTCCGCCGGAGCCACCGGGGCGTTCTACTGCGCCTGCATGGCCCTGCTGAACGAGGGCGACGAGGTCATCGTTCTGGAGCCTTATTACGGCTATCATGTCAACACCCTGCTGGCCATGGGAGCGGTCCCGCGATTCGTGGCCATGCACCCTCCCGAGTGGGAGCTGGACCTGGAGAAGGTGAAGGATGCCATAGGCCCCAGGACCAAGGCCATGGTGGTCAACACCCCCTCGAACCCCTCGGGTAAGGTCTTCAGCCGTGCCGAGCTGAAAGGACTGGTGGAACTGGCGGTGGACCACGACCTGTTCATCTTCTCCGACGAGATATACGAATACTTCGTCTACGACGACCGGCAGCATGTGTCCCCCCTCTCCTTCCCGGAGGCCAGGGACCGGGTGGTGGTGATCTCCGGTTACTCGAAGACCTTCAGCATCACCGGCTGGCGCATCGGGTACGCGGTATGCGATAGGAAATGGGCACGCATGATCGGCTACATGAACGACCTGGTGTACGTGTGCGCCCCGGCGCCCCTGCAGGTCGGAGTGGCCAAGGGAATCGAGGAGCTGTCCGGGGAGTTCTACAGGCGTCTGTGCCAGCAGTATCAGGGGAAGCGGGAGATGATGGTCCGCGGCCTGCGCGAGGGAGGGTTGTACCCGCACGTGCCGCAAGGTTCGTATTACATACTGGCGGACGTGAGCTCGGTCCCCGGGAGGGATTCCAAGGAAAGGGCGCTGTACATCCTGAAGGAGTGCGGGGTGGCCAGCGTTCCCGGTTCGGCCTTCTATCACGAGGGCGGCGAGGAGCTGGTCAGGTTCTGCTTCGCCAAGACGGACGATGTGCTTAGGATAGCCACCGACCGCCTCTCAAGGCTGAGATGGTAGGACGCATTCCTTCTCGGTCTCCAGGTGAATGCTGACCACGACGCTGGGGATCTTTTTTCGGATGGCGTCCTCGATGCTCTCGGTGAGCTGGTGCGCCTCGGCCATGGTGGTCTCGGCGGGAACGCACAGGTGCATCTCCACGTAGAGGTCCTCCCCAACATGACGGGTCTTGAGGTCGTGGTACTGCAGGAACCCGCCGTGCTCCTCGAGCACCGATTCGATTATGGCCTCGGACTCCGGACAGCTGTGGTCCATGAGGTCGTGGCAGGTCTTGGCCAGGATGGTATAGGCCATGCGTATGAGCAGCAGGGCCACCACCAGCGCCATTATGGGGTCCAGTATGTACCATCCGGTTAGTTCGGCCAGTATGAGACCGAAGACGATACCGACGGATGAGATGACATCCGAGAGGAGGTGCTTGGCGTCCCCCTCCAGGGCGATGGAGCCGTTCTGCCGTGACGAACGCATGAGCAGGAAGGACATCCCCCCGTTGAGAGCGGTGGCGATCAGAGACACCACCAGGGCCAGGCCGATGGAGGTGAAGGCGTTGACCGGGTTGATCAGGCGTTCCGCGCTGGCCATGATGATCAGGACCGCGGCGAGCACGATCAGAATTCCCTCCACCAGGCATGAGATGTTCTCCGCGCGCTGATGGCCGTAGCGATGGTCGGCGTCGGCGGGCATCATGGCCACCTTGATCGACGCCAGCATCATGATCGAGGCGGCGATGTTCACTATCGATTCCATCGCGTCGGAGAGCAGAGCCACGGACCCCGAGATCAGGTAAGCTGCCAGCTTGATGAAGAAAATGAGCAGGCCTATACCGACCGCCAGTTTCGCGACTTGCTGCTTTCTCACGGCCTAGGGCAGAGCTGAAGCCCGATAAACCTTTTTTGTAGCTTTCGGCATCATGCGTTGTGGTCTTTCTCGGCCAGGGCCTTCTCGAAGATGGCGTCGACCTCCCCCTCGCTGAGCTTGGGGTCGTGCTTGACGAAGAACGTTAGGTAGGTCCGGTCCTCGGTGTAGAGGACGCGCGATGGACGTATGTTCACGCTCAAAAGCACCTCCCCGGTCTCCAGCATGACGTCCACCTGGGTGGCCGCCTTGCCGCCCTTGTTCTTGGTGCGGGACAGCTTCATGATGTTCTTGCGGTTCGCCTGGTAAAGTCGGCGGATCCGGTCGTCCAATCCTGGTCCTTCCACACCTGGGAATCGGGCGGGGATATGAAAAGCTTACTCCAAAGACGACATGGGTGTTCGAGATATCATTGGTTATCGGAGAACGTTTACAAAAATGATTAAACTGCTCGGCATTCTTCATGAGATTTGATAGATATGGTGAGCATGAAGGACCTCCTGTTGAGATCGGTACTGACCTCGGACGCCTACGACATCGGAACGGTGAACGACTTCCATGTTTCGATCGAGGATTGGAAGGTGGCCATGGTCAGCGTCGTCCTGAACGCCCAGTCCAAGAAGGACCTGGGCATCAAGAAGATAGCCCTGATCGGGGTGAGCCTCTGCATACCTATCGCCCACGTGGACAAGGTGGGGGACATGGTGACCCTGCGTATCGACTTCGACCACCTGAAGGAACTGCCGGAATGCAAGAGCCTTCTCTGAAAACCATTTCCTTTTTCCAAGCGAAGCATTAATTCCGTTGGCGGTCATTCCCGGGCGAAGCCCATGTCCCAAGGACCGATGAACGCCAGACTGATCTACAAGTTCTTCGAGGCCGCCAACATGCAGCGGTGGAACGACCATATCCGCCCCGTGGAGCTGACGGAGCTGGACAAGCAGTCGCACAAGATGGTCATCGCTTACGTGCTGGCCAGGTTCGAGGAGACCGAAAAAGGTACCAAGATCGACTGGACCAGGATCATCGAGGGCGGAATATTCGAGTTCCTGCACAGGATATTCCTGACCGACCTCAAGCCGCCGGTGTACCACCGCATGCAGAAGGAGAAGGGCAGCGACCTTAACGAATACGTGTTCCGAGAGCTGCTGTCCGAGGTCCCGGACATCGATCAGGAGTTCCTCGAGCGGTTCAAGGCCTACCACCTCCACAAGGACGAGAGCGTTGAGCGCCGCGTCCTCCGGGCGGCTCACTATCTGGCCACCAACTGGGAGTTCAAGCTGGTCTACAATGCCAACCCCACCATGCTAGGCATCGAGGACACCAAGAAGAGCATAGAGATGCAGATCGAGGACCATTACGATCTGATCGGAGTTCAACGGATCATGCTGGCCAAGAAGTCCTACGGCTTCATCGAGTTCTGCGGTCAGCTCAGATACCAGCAGCGTTGGGCTCGCGCCCCCCGCATTCCCCGAACCTCCGTCCTCGGCCACATGCTGATGGTGGCCATCATGTCATATCTCTGCTCGTTGCGGATAAACGCTCCGCCGCAGCGCACGGTCAATAATTTCTACACTGCGCTGTTCCATGACCTGCCGGAGGTGCTGACCAAGGACATCATCACCCCGGTGAAGAAGTCCGTGGGCGGGCTGGAGGAGCTCATATCGAATTACGAGGAGCAGCAGGTGGAGGAGAAGCTGCTGCCGCTGCTGCCGGCCACCTGGAGGAAGGATTTCGAGCTGCTTCTTCTCGACCCCTTCCGGAACCGGCCACGGGATGACGGCGCCTGGGCCGTGGACGGGGCGATGCTCAAGGGATGCGACAATCTGGCGGCGTTCATAGAAGCGAACTCGTCCATCAAGTACGGCGTGAGCTCCAAGGTGCTCAGGGTGGGTAAGCAGCGCCTGCTGGAGATCTATCAGGATAACGGCAACATCGCCGGTATCGACTTCTACCAGCTGATGCTCGAACTGGACCACATGGACATCTGATCACCAGCTGACGCGTCCCTCGAACATGCGAAAGAGCAGGTCGCGGTAGTACTTGTCATACGGCAAAGTGAAGGTGAGCTCCAGTTCCTCGCTGCGCAGCTTTACGACATACCTTCCTCCGTCATCCCCGTCATACGAAAGATGTACGGAGGACACCTCGGAAGCGTCGATGGAGAAATTATCCTTCGTTTCCGCAAGGACCTGTTCGGAGGACATCTCGTAGAAGCGGGACACGTTGTCGCAGCTGCTGGAGCCAGGCATGAATATTCCCGCCTGGCGGAGCTCGCCCTTGGCCTTGTCGAGCTCCATCTCGCGGATGCGGGCGAAGATCAGCTTCCCGGAGGTCATGGCCATGGCGAAGACACCTTCCCGCCCCACTATATGCGCCGGGGCAGCCACAGCGATGACGATCTCCCCCCTGGCGGGTTCGAAGCGTTCCATCTCCTCGGATGCCAATGGCTGACCGCAATATGGACAGAACCGCATCCCTTCCAGGAGGGGCTTTCCGCATTTAACGCAGCTCGGCATCATCATGTTGGTGATATGCCCAGAGGTATTTATTGACCCATCGCCTTGTCCCTCCTAGGTCACAATGGACCACTGGCTTTTCTCGTGCGTGCGTCAGTATGACAAAATATGACAAATGACAGACATTTTATATAGTTAGTATGACAATCTAATTTTCAACCCAAGCCAAGGAGTCTGTACACTATGGAGGGAGAGAGGATCACGCTGCGCCTAGAAGGCGAGGACCTGGAGCTCATCGATGATTTCATCGACGGGCATCCGGAGATCTCGAACCGATCGCAGCTTGCCCGCATCGCCCTTCGCGCGTTCATAGAGAGGGATGGTAGAACGCAGGTGGACGGAAATGGCAGGGGCGAGATTGTCCTGAAGGTCCCACCGGCCGTACGTAGCATAATGGAAGGGATGGTGGAGGACGGCTACTACAACTCGGTGGAGGACATCGTCGTGGAATGCCTGAGGAAGGAGTTCTTGTCCAGGGACAACCTGGAAAAGGTCAAGGACGAGCACTTCCAGAAGAGCAGGCAGATCATGGCAAGGATGTAAGGACCTGCTCTGGGCGAGAGCACAGAGGGATGGGATGCACTAACTCACTTAGCGAACGCGCTGTAGGACGCGTCGCCGGAAGATATGGGGGCCAAAAGATGGAAGCCGGAATAATGGAACAGACGGTCAGGACCGAGCAGATAGTATCGATGCTCAGCCGAGGCCTGGCCGAACCGAAGATATCGGTGGTGGGCTGCGGGGGTGCTGGTAACAACATCGTTAACAACATCTTCGGCAGCTGCAAGAAGAACGTGCAGACGGTCGCGATAAACACTGACGAGCGATCCCTGCAGAAGGTCAACGCGCACAAGAAGCTGCTCATCGGTAAGGATGTGACCGAGGGGCGCGGCGCCGAGGGATTCCCCGAGGTGGCCGAGTACTGCGCGGAGTGCGCCAAGGACGCCATAAAGGATGCCATAAAGGACCGGGACATCGTGTTCGTCATCGCCGGGATGGGCGGCGGCACGGGAACTGGCACGGCGCCGGTGGTCGCCCAGGTGGCCAAGGACCTGAACTCGATCACTTTCGTGATAGCGATCACCCCCTTCTCCTTCGAGACGGAGAGGGTCAACAAGGCCCAGATGGGCATATCCAAGATCAAGAAGATAGCCAAGACCACGGTGGTAGTGGAGAACGACCGCCTGCTGAACGTGGTGGACGAGATGCCCCTGAACAAGGCCTTCTCGGTCATCGACAACAGCGTGGTGAAGATCATCGACTCCTTCTGCTCCCAGGTCAGCATGTCCTTCATGAACGCCTTCACCGAGGAAGTTATCCAGTATATGAGGGCGGACGAGCAGAAGAGCGAGGTCTCTCGCGAGCAGTACATGATGCCTGAACTGGTCATGGCCAGTAAGGGCCCGGCCGATGCCGGGCTGAGGCCTATGGGACAGCTCGGGCCTTTGATGCAGTAGGCTCAGTACCGGCCTCCAAAAGCTTCCGGTGCGGCGGATGTCAGCCGCCGCACCACACCCCCAAATCACTTTCCACCGCTTCTCAAAGGTCTTATGATGGCGTGAACCTTTTCCATGCTGTGCTCCTGGGATTCGTCATCAACCCCATCGCCGGGATGGGCGGAAGCGTAGCCCTCAAGGGAACGGACGGGGACTCCTATCGTACCGCACTCACAAAAGGCGCTGTGCCCATCGCCCGCTCGAGAGCTTTACGGGCACTAGCTCATTTTAATGGGGACGCCAGGTTCTTGACCGCGTCCGGAGAGATGGGCGCCGGGGTGCTTGAGGACCTCAGGCTGGAACATGAGGTGGTCTGGGAATCATCTGGCGAGAGCGCGGCGGAGGATACCCGCCAGGTTTGCGCGCGTTTCGTCGAGAGAAATGTCGATCTGATCATATTCTGCGGCGGGGATGGCACGGCCAGGGACGTTCTCGACGCGGTTGGGGATCGAATTCCGGTCCTCGGCATCCCCTCGGGGGTGAAAATGCATTCCGCTGTTTTCGCCAACACTCCCGAGGAGGCCGGTGACGCCGTGACCCGCTTTATCAGCGGAGGGACCGAAATCCGCCTGGCCGAGGTCATGGACGTGGATGAGGACGCGTTCCGTAATGGGAAACTGCGCGCCCGTCTGTATGGATATCTGAAGGTGCCCGACCTAGGGGCGTTGCAGCCCCCCAAAGGGGCCGTGTTCGGAACCTCGGACGAGGAGCAGAAGGAAGCTATCGCCGAGTTCGTTGTCGAGAGCATGGAACCGGGGACGATCTATGTGCTCGGCCCCGGGACCTCCACCAAGGCGGTCGCCGATAGGATGGGCCTGCCCAAGACATTGTTGGGAGTGGACGCCCTATTGGATGGAGAGGTCCTACTGAACGATGCTTCCGAGCAGGACCTGTTGCGGCTACTTGACGGAAAGCGGGCCAAGCTGCTGGTCACGCCCATCGGCCGCCAGGGATTCGTGTTCGGGCGGGGGAACCAACAGATCTCCCCGAGGGTGATCGAGAGGGTGGGTTTGGAGAACGTACTTATCCTAGCCACCCCGACCAAGCTGGCAGAGACCCCGGTATTGCACTCGGATTCCGGTGATACCGGCCTGGATGAACGCCTGTGCGGTTACCGGAAGGTGCTGATCGGCTACGACCAGTATCGCATGGTCCGCTGTCGCTGAGTAGAAAATTGTTTAAGGAGCTTGGAACGATAGCCGTGCCATGAGCGTCATCCACCTAGATTTCCGCACGTTCGCACAGGCCACCGAGGTCGAGGAGAACGTCAGGAAGGCCATGACGTTCGCCACCGGATGCGAGGAGATCGCGGTGGACCATTCGGAAGGGTATCATGGCAACAAGATCCTGATCATGACCTGCACCCTCTCCAGAAAAGCGGACATCAAAAAATTCCTCCGCCGGTTATCCAGGGAGGACCTGCAACTGCTGCTGGACAGCATTGACCAGCGCATGGACGACGATGGGCAGTTCTTTTTTCGCCTGGACAAACAGAAGGCTTTCCTGGAGGAGCTGGTCATCTCCAGCGGGGATGACTGCGTCAACGTTCGGGCGAAAGTGGAGAGCTATCCCAAGCGCCGGGAGAAGGCCCTGGAGAACGCCAAGGCCATGCTGCAGGAGCTGCTAGACCGACAGGATAAATAATATCGATTCATTCCGAAACGACAGGCAGGGGTAGCCAAGCTTGGCCAACGGCGTAGGACTTAGGATCCTATCCTTAGTGGTTCTGGAGTTCAAATCTCCACCCCTGCACCAACACGACTCTTGAGTTTCATCGCTGACCATATTGTTTATCGAGGACCACCGAGCGGAGGAATGGAGGGAAACGGAGATCAGAGGTTCTTGATCATGGTGGCAATGACCGTGGTGTCCAAAGGTGTTCCACAATAGGCGCAGACGCGCATGCCGGGATTGAAGTCCTTATCGATGTTGATCGAACCACCGCAATTGGGGCATTTGTATGCAAGCGCCAGCCCTCCTTGTCGGACCTGGTCGATGAGCTGGTTCATGTTCACAGAGACGTTTCGGGAGGTGTTCCGTTCGGCCAAGGCGTTCTTCCTTATCCTACCGGCCTCTTCATACATGGTGAGATTCTCATAGAACCTGGCGGCGTCCTCGTACCTACCAGCCCTTATGGCTATCTCGGCATTGCAGTATAGGTTGACCTTGCTCAGAGCCTGATGCACATAGGTGTTCATATCCCTGGCTCGTCCGTCATAGAAGGCCGGTTGCATGTTCCCGCCATCGATCAGGGTCGCCTCCCATCCCACATAGACACACTCCATCTTCTTGGTGGACGGGTTGTATATCATTCCGCTGACGTAACGGTCAGTGGTTATTCCGTTCACCAGGAAAATGAATTGGTCTCGGTCGGTTCGAATCAGATTATGGATCATGTTCCAGTCCTGTTCAGTCGGCTGAGATTTTCCGAATCGAGCGTTGACTGTGTTCCATAATATTCGATCGAAGGTCTGCGGAAGGGATTTCTTCAGAGAATCCACGTTCCGTCGCTGCTGTTCGGCCGAAACCGCCGATTGACAGTTCGGGCATAGATTACCGCCGAGTATCTGCTTCTTGCCACATCTGGGGCATTGACCCATAGGACCGCTTATACGAAAGCGGCGTTCCTTTGAAATAGCTTTCGTGGAGATTATCTATTCTGAAACGTTTCATCGCTGACCCCGTTCATTGAGACATCTTTTTAGAGAACGGTCTTGAATATTATTTATTGAAAAGATGTGACAAACGTGAATAACTCTTTTAATTTTGGAATTGAAGAATTGTAATTGCTAACAACGTCAAGTACATCAGCCAGATGCTCGATAGGATAGTTATTCTTGGAGGATGCCTTAGGATTCCGTCCTTGGTGGTTCTGGAGTTCATATCTCCACCCCTGCACCAATCGATCCTCATGAACAACTAGAATTTTGAGGATGCGATCCTGGATCGTCCGATAATATCGGAGTGGTGACCGGTACACTGAAAACTCGGAATGATCACTGATTTTCCCGGGATTCGTCAAATATCTTATATTAACACCAACTAGATTCGCATATCGGTGATATCTTGGATTTTCCTAGATGCGATAGATGCGGAGATGCTGGTTGTAAGATGGGAGAGCCTGGCAAGTTCAAGTACTGTCCGACGAACGTTTCTGACCTGAAGAGGGAAGAGATAATAGAGAGGTATCATGATACTGAGACCCAGCGGTTGATGCAGACCGCGGCGAAAGTGGAACGGGAGACCCTTCAGGTGGTCAACGGAGTGTTGACCCCCATCCGACCGCGGATATCTGAGATAATGGCATTTGCTGACCAGATGGGATGGAACAAGATCGGGGTGGCGTTCTGTATTGCCGCCCGAGATGAGGCCATAAAGCTGACCAAGGTTCTCGAGGCAAGAGGGTTCGAAGTGTGCTCGGTGATCTGCCGCAACTTCTCCATGAAGAAGGGAGAGTTTGGCATTCCAAAGGAGAGCTGCATCAAAAGTGAGAACGAGACCGTCTGCAATCCCGTTTATCAGGCCGAGCTTTTAAATGAGGCGGGTACACAGCTCAACATCGTCGTAGGGCTGTGCGTCGGTCATGATATGCTCTTCGCCAAGAACTCCAAGGCATATGTGACCACTTTGTCGGTAAAGGACCGGATGACCGGGAACAACACGATAGGTCCGTTGTACTCCGGATTCTTCGCAGAGATACTCAAGAAGTACTGAGTTGGGGGGCATCCCCCCGCTTACATTTTTTTATCCGATCTGGCCCTTTGTGAAATCGAAATGTAAATGGTCCATATGTGTTTTTTTTATGAGCAGGTATCAATCCCGCGGTGCTGCACGTTCGTGATCGGTACTCTGGCCTTTATTCCTCTGTCCATCCATAAGAGCCCGATATTGCCATTCTCGTTCGACTTTGATCGCCGTCAGATCAACGGGATTAGATGCCCACTTGGCCTTGGTCGCGTACCAGGCAGCAGCTATCGAATGCGCGGGAACATGGGCGGTGGCCATGGCCTGGCCGCAGGCCCTGGCAGCAAATTGAGCGGCACTGTTCTCCGGTACGGTGCGCGCCGCGGCGTGTGCGTCGAGGGAGGCCTTTCGGACCTCGTCCATGCGGAAAACGCCGGTGTCTATCCACTCCCTCAACTTTACCATGGCCTGCCTAGGCCGCTGGTCCTCTGGACGTTCCTTCTCGAACAAAGGCAATGCTCTTTCCGCGCATTCCGCGGCCCAGCTGGCCAAAGCACGGTGCTCGATCGACCTGGCTAACTTCTCTATCTCTGCACTGATGGGGTGATCGACGAACCTGGGCTTGGCCATGGACATGTTATTTCTCCCTGGATATGTCAACCTTTTCCATTCTGCATGATCACTGGCTTACGATCTGATCGAACGAAACAACGGATCGCGGTACGATACAGGATTAAAAACCATTAAGCACCATCAACTTCAAACCTAACCTATGGGCGTCACCGAGGTCGGAGACCAGAAGAAGTGCGCCGTCTGCGGAGGAATGAACCCCGCCGGCGCGGTGAAGTGCCTGCTGTGCGGGTCCTTGTTGATGTAAGTTCTAGATACCATGACGTAAGCTTCGTATCGAAGGTTCAGCAAGATCCCCGGCCGTGTCTCAGCGGCCTTGTCTCTGAGCGAGAGACCCCTGGATCCTTTTGATCTCCAATTCCTGGATCTCATCGGCGGTCATCTTACCCCCGGCCTTCATAACCTTCACGACCTCCGCCGAGGGATTGGTGAACACATAGAGGTTGATGTTCTTCACCGAACCGTCCTTGAAGCGGTACTTGTAGGCCAACGGTAACTTCACCGACTGCATGAACTCACTGATGCTCAGTTCTTGATCGATATCTTGGCCGTCCAGAACGTTAAGGCATATCTCAAGCGCGTACTTTCCGAAGGCCAGCACGTTCAGCTCGTTCTTCCCCAGGACCTTGAGCTCGCCTATGAGATGCTCCCGGCACCTCGTGGCCGCCTTGCGCCACTCCTTGTTGATATCCCTATCCCCGTTCAACGGGACGCATTTCAGGGCATGGGTCCAGTATGCCCGGGACGAAGAAGGATCGAACGGTCCGAATATCTGAGCGACCTTGATCAGCGGGTTGGCCTTCCTGACCTCTTCCGGCTTACCTTTCCCGAGAGCGAGCGCGGTGAGCTTCGTGGAGACTTCATCGCCCAAGGGCCGCAGCCAATGACCAGGCTCTTGGGAGACGATGACGAAATCCACCTTGCTGGGGTCGTTCAGCTCGAAGAGCACCGGGACCTTCTGGGGATCACGGGGGCATCCCTGGCATCTTCCGCGCACGTTGGCAGATACACCGGCCCACCCCCCTTCCTGGGAGTCCATGGGCACGTATCCACGAGGACCGATTAAACCATTCGTCCTGACCGGCTCCCTGAATTATATGTGACGATCTCCCCAAGCCGAACTTTCTCCCTCCACATGTTCCGAACCTGTCGGTAATTGGCGATAATTGGATATGCCCAAGTGGCCATTATACGGCGATCATAATGGAGCGCCACATCGTTCGCAAGAAAGTGAAGGACGTCATGACCACCGATGTCGTGACCATAACGCCCAAGACGGACCTCAGGACGCTCAAGGAGATGTTCGAGCGGTACGATTTCAACAGCTTCCCGGTCCTCGAGGACGACAAGGTGGTCGGGATAGTGTCCAAGCTCGACCTCCTCAAGGCCTTCACCGCCGGCCTGAACATCAGCCTAGGGAGGGCTTTGAAGCTGTACAGCAAGGACGCCTCGGGGATCATGCATACCGCCACCATCTTCGTCTCGCCGGACGACGACGTGTCCAAGGCGGCGGATTACATGGTGGAGTTCAAGCTGCGCAGCCTGCCGGTCATGGAAAAGGGAAAGCTGAAGGGGATGCTCTCCCGCCAGGACATCATTCGCTGCCTGAAGATCGAGTGAGCTTGGAGCCCTTCCTGCGGTGATAGAGGAAGTACAGAAGCAGCAGCACACCAAGTCCGCCTAGCATCAATATGTCCAGGTGAAGGCTGTCCGTCCGCTCCCAGAAACTGATCCAGTTCTCGCCCAGGGTGTAACCGGCGGTGACCAGGACGGTGTTCCAGAGCAGGGCGCCGGAGAAGGTGAAGACCACGAACCTCTTGCGGTCCATCTTGGACAGCCCGGCCGGGAAGGATATCACCGATCGTATCCCGGGCAAGGAATGCCCGATGAATATGCCCCAGACCCCCCAGCGCTTGAACCAGCGCTCGGCGGAGGCCATCTTCTCATCGTCCAGGCCGAAGAATATGCCGAACCGGTCGATGAGCGGGCGCCCCAGCCACAAGGCCAGCATGTAGGCGACCGTGGAACCGACCACCGCTCCCAGGCTCCCGACCAGGATGACCAGGAAGTAGTTCAGTTCGCCCGTGGAGGCGACATAACCGGCGAAGGGCATGATGAGCTCGCTCGGTATGGGGGTGAAGATGCCCTCTACGAGCATGGCCAAGAATATTCCCAGATACCCGGTGGCCTCGATGAGGTCGATTATGATCTGGTTGAGCGTCTCGACGATCATTTCCCTTTCACGTGCCGCTTTTGTGGTTATCGTTCCCCAGTATTAATAATGAGCAGGGAATATCGCCATTTCTCATTGGCACCGGGGTATCATACCAATGTCTATAAGCCCCCGCATCGACGTATAAGTGATGAGTGAGACGAAATTGAAACCCTCTTTAGGGCATGCCTCGGTGGTCCGGGTACTGGAGAAGACCGCAGGTTTCAGCGGTCCGGTGGCGGATGACGTGGCGTTGCGCGTTTTGAACTACTTCGGTTATCTGGACGAGATCATCGACAACGCCCTGGACCATGACGACCGGAGGCTTTTCTATTTCCTGCAGGACATGAAGATACTGAGCACCCGGTGGGAGGAGACCCAGCTGGCCAGCGGACGCAACTGGCGCATCTTCTATTGGTCCTTCAACTGGGACAACATCAGCCGCATCCTGGAGGACAAGCCGCCCAAGAACGAGCCGGTGGACCTGTACCGCAGCCTGCCCGACTCGGTGTGGTGCCGCAACGAGCAGGAAGGCATGGCCTGAGGGCAAACGATTATTCCCCGTAATCGGATGACCGTCTCATGAAGTTCTGCTACTGCCCCGAATGCAAGGACCTGCAGCCCACCGCCTGGTATCGGCGCAAGTATTGCCGGACCTGCGCCGGAGAGTGCAGGATCATGTCCGTGCCCATCTATTACTACGGGGTGGCGATGTACGCGCTCAGCGCGGTCGGCGCCTTCCTGGTCGGCGCTGAGCTGCTGCGGTACGACCTGGGCCTGGGGGACCTGAGGCTGTACCTGATGTTCGGCAGCCTGATCCTGGCCATGGTCTTCGCCGGCCTGGAGAGCGCCAGGGCCTACGAGATAGCCCGGAAGAGGCTCGGCAACGATCTCTAGCCGGCCATGAAAAGCGTGGACACCGTCGAACCGTCTCCGAGCTCCCGACGGTCGGCGTGAACATCACTACCGTCATCCGGGGGAACGGACCCGAAGTTCAGCACCTTCGGTCCGATCTCGATGACCAGCCATGCCTTGCCGTACAAGAACTCCAGCTCGGCGATGGTACCCTTGACCATGTTCCCTATGCGCCGGACGTCCCGTTCGTCCACCACCCCGGAGAGCGAGAGGGCGATCAGATACTCGGAAAGGGTGGCCGCGGACATGGAGCTGCCATTACCATCGAGGAGCTCAGATGTCAGCATTACAGTGTGATAGGGACGAAGCAGGTCCGAGCCATCGTCCGGATCGTGGTCAGGAGCGGATGTGCTGATGACCGCGCTCAATATGATCAGCACCACCAGGAACATCAGGGCGTCGACCAGCAAAGCCATCCCATGGTGGTCCCTTTTCAGCGCCAGGCCCGCACCTCCATCACTCCTGGGCGTTCCCATCCATCAACCTCGATCAGCAGAGGCAGTTGGAAAGAGAGGACGTCACCCTGTGGAGAATCCCCTAGATCGATGACCAGAAGTGGCGTGGGATCGCCAAAAAGGCGGTAGACCAAGTTCAACCCGGAGATCCCTTCCGGCAAGGAGGTCATGCCTGGGGATTGATTTGGGCCGCGGACGGCGATCGCCTCGTTCTCGGAGTAGAGGCGGTTGGACTTCAGCCACGACACCAGGTCCTCTTGGTCTATGTTCTCTTCTACCTGAAGCGCTCCGGATGCCAGCACCACCATGAGAACCGAGGAGGCGGTGATCACCACCATCACCGCCAATATCGATTCCAGGAAACCGCCTACACCTTCATGGTCCATGCACCTCCCCGCTGCTCGCACAGACCATCAACGCCCCTTCGACCTTAGGCGGTTACCAATAACCGTAGGCTAACTCAGAACACGCCCTTGCGGTAATGGCCAAGGCTGCTGCGGCCGCATTTCCGCCTAAGCTCCTCCAGGTTGGCCAGGTCCAGCTCCCTGAAGCTCTTTCCAACGAAGGCGGCCAGGTCGGGATGGCGTCTTCTCACGTCGATGCCCAGGGAGTCCACGCCCATGGCCCTCAGCTCAGGCACCTTGTCCAGCATCAGGAGGTCCGTACTGTGCAGGATGTGCACGAAACCCTGGGGATCGCGATGCACCGGGTAGCGCACGCCGCGGTCGTCCACCAGCGTTCCCTCGGGAAGCGTAGGGTCACGGCTGAGCATCAGCTCCAGGCGGCCGAAGGCCATCACCTCGCACCTCCCCTCGGTGCGTGACAGCACGTTGAGCAGCTCCTCCTGGTTGAGCTCGGGGGACAGCGTGGATTGGTGCATCTTGGGCAGGGTGTAGCTGTTGAAGATGTTCAGGTGGTAGGAGCCGTAGATGGTCCGCCCCTTGCTCAGCTCATACTGGTCCACGGTGTTCACCATCACCCGCTCGTGCTCCGTGGCGACCTCGTTCAATGACAGCCGGGGCAGCACCTTCACGAACTCCTTGCCCTCGCTCTCGCACAGCTCGAGCGCCTCCGCGTCCTGCTTGACCCCGTCGAAGTAGACCCGATCGGCATAGGGAAGCACGGCCTTCAGCACAGCCAGGCTGGACACGTAGAAGGAGAGCTCGCTTTCCATCTCGCTGCGGCGCATACGCTTGGGAGGGAGCTCCACCGCTCTCCTGACCGCCTCGCGCTCCTGTAGTCTTATCGTAGAGATGAGCCCCTCCAATAACGGGAACTCCCGGTCCTTGGTCTTGTATACCGCGTAATCCCCGTCCCTCAGGGGGAAGGGCGGGACCGCCATTACGCTCGTACTGTCCAGGTCCGAGGGTCGCAGGTCAAATCCGCCCACCTTCTCGTTGCCCAGGTAAAGGCTGATACCGTCCCCGGCCTCCAAGGCCCCGCGCGGCATTCTCAATCGTCCCTCGGCCACCGTGGCCGGTCCCAATGGTCGTCCGCGAGACTCCGGGAAGGAGGTCTGCATTACCTCCTTATCCACCAGATAACCGCCTGAGAAACCTCGATTGAACACGACCTCCAGCAGCTCGCTCTCCCGGTCGGTGATGAGCGGGTATGCCCCGTTCTGGGCCCTTTCTATCGCCCTCTTGTAGATCTTAGAGGTCAGATACACATACTGGGGGGAGCGCATCCGGCCCTCGATCTTCAGGGAGGCCACGCCGAAGCGCAAGAGCTCGGGTATGGACCCCACGCCGAAAGTGTCCGCGGTGCTGAGCAGATAACCTTCCTTTTTCCCGATGGTGTACGATTTCCGGCAGGGCTGGGCGCACATACCCCGGTTACCGGAGCGGCCGCCCAGGAAACTGGAGAAAAGGCATTGCCCCGAGAAGCAATAACATAAGGCGCCGTGGATGAACACCTCGATACCGATCCGGCTGTTCTGGGCGATCTCCTTGATCTGCTCCATTCCAAGTTCCCGGGCCAGGATCACCCGTTCCATCCCCTGGTCCTCCGCCCATCTCACTCCCGCCAAACTGTGTATGGCCATCTGGGTGGAGGCGTGTACCGGTATCGAGAACCGTTCCTTGATCAACGGCAGCAGGCCGCGGTCCTGGACGATCACCGCGTCCGCTTCCAGGCTATCGAGCAAGCCCACGAAAGAGAGCGCATCGGCCATCTCCCCCTCCTTGATCAGGGTGTTGACCGTGACGTAAGCGCGCATACCGTGATCGTGGGCCAGCCCTATAGCCCCCGCGAGCTGCTGGTCGGAAAAGTTGCTGGCGAAATGCCGGGCGCCGAAGCTCTTCCCGCCCAGGTAAACGGCGTCCGCCCCGCCGGCGATGGCCGCCTTGAGCGCTTCCTCGGTCCCGACCGGGGCTAGCAGTTCCATGCCCTGGAATCACCTGCTCTCATATTAATTTCCTGGGCGCGTAGCGTACGGTTAATCGTCACTACGAACCACCCCTCCGGTGTTCAGTGCAGAGGGAAGAAGATGGCGAAGGTGGTGATGATGCCCCGGAAGGGCGAGGCGGGTCCGGTCCCGCGCCCGAACCAGAACGGATGCAGGTTCCAGGCGCAGGGAAGGATGATCGAGATCGATTGCTGTGAATGCCCCGTCGCGGACGATGCTCCCTCGGAGAGGTGCTTGTCGGCCTTCCGCAACGCCTTGAGCGCGCACCGGGAGGCCACAGGGATCGTTCTCCATGGGAACCAGGACGTGTGGGTCCGCGAGAGCGGGGTCAAATCACTGCGTTCGCTCATGACCGCCGAGACGGCCTGGGAGGGCTTGCGTCGAACCCTGAGCTTCCTGCCCTGCTCGCGACCGATACCGCCGGAACGGGTCGACCGGTATTTGGACAGGGTGAGGAAAGGATCGAAGGACCTGTTCTGCAATGGCGACGGGACCTCCTGCGACATGTGCCTTGACAAGCAGAGGGAGGCCCTAGAGGCGCTGCGCTCCGACGGAAAAAAGGCCAAGAAGACCCTGGCCGCGGACCGCTTCCGCATAATCGAGGTACCGGGAGGAAGCGACAGATGAGCGGAGGGGTGGTGAACCTTTCTGAAGCGTTACCCGCGGTTCGCCGGGGAATCATGGTGAAACCGTCGATCTCCGGTTACTGGATAGAACGCGAGGCGCCCACTGGCTGGCTGGTGGTGGACCGTCGGGTACTCCCCGGCGGAAGGATCGAGATCGCGGCGGACCCTTCGGGCGTGCGGCAGAGGTATTGCGTGCTTCCCTGGGAGCATACCGCGGACCGGGAAGCCTCGAGGCTATTGGCCCAGGCCGTGGCCAAGGTACGTTCGGTCCCTCCGGCATCGCTAGGGGACGGGGAGGCCGGACTTCGTTCCCACGTGAGGTCGCTGGTGCGCTCCCTCGATCCCCCGGCCGATATCGAAAAGGACCTCCTGGATGCGGTCATACGCAACACGCTGGGACTGGGGGTCCTGGACATCGTGCTCAGGGACCCCCGGGTGGAGGATGTGTACGTCGACGCGCCCAGCCAAGACACCCGGGCCTATCTCACCCTCAACCAGGCGGGCGGGCGGAACCTGTTCGGAAGGTGCGAGACCAACGTGATCGTCTCCGAGAAGGAGATGATGGGGCTGGTCGGACGTCTGAAGTACCGTTCCGGGCGGCCGTTCTCCCGTTCCCGCCCGGTGCTGGAGACCGATATTCCCGAGACCGGGGTGCGGGCCACCGCCCTTTGCCCGCCCCTGAGCCCGGACGGTCTGGCCTTGGCTTTGCGAAGACGGTCCGAGGTTCCCTGGTCGCTGCTACGCCTGGCCGAGCGCGGCTCCCTCGACGCGACGGCGGCCGGCCTCCTATCGTTCCTCATGGACGGGAGGGCATCGATACTGGTCTGCGGAGCCCGTGGCTCCGGGAAATCGTCACTGCTATCGGCACTGCTGTTCGAATTCCCCCTGGACCAGAGGATCCTGGTCATCGAGGACACCCGCGAGGTGCCGGTGAACGCCCTGCAGTCCCTGGGGTTCAAGGTGCAGTCCATGCTGGTCGACCCCTCGCTCAGCGGCGATCGGGAGGCCTCGGCCGAGGAGGCCTTGCGCGTATCCCTGCGCCTAGGCGAGTCGGCCATAGTGGTCGGCGAGGTTCGCGGAAGGGAGGCTATGACACTGTATGAGAGCATGCGCACCGGGAAGGCCGGCTCCTCAGTGCTGGGAACGATCCATGGCGACGGGGCCAAGGAGGTTCACGACCGGGTGGTGAACGAGCTGGGCATCCCGGAAGCCTCCTTCGCCTCCACCGATGTCATCGTGACCATGGGCCTGGTCCGTCCTGGCGGAGGTTTGGGGCAGGTCCGCCGCATAACCGAGGTGGCCGAGGTGGTCAGGACCCCGGAGGGGCTGGTGTTCCTTCCCTTGCTGACTTATGACGGCAACTATCATCTCAGCGAACGCCGCATGCCGCTCCTAGCCCGTATTGCCACCGGTTGGGGGATGAGCTACGAGGAGGGACTGGACAACCTTCGACGGAGGATAGCCCTGCGGGAGACCTTGCTGGAGATGGGCCGGGAGGACCCGACTTACCTGTCCCCCTCCTACGCGCTCCAGGCCAACGAATACCTCTGGCAGGGCGGAAAGGACACCGGCCAGGAGTTCCTCGATCATCTTCGGGGGCGTTGACCGGGATGTTCGAACGCCTGCCGCAACTATCCGCTGAGGTCCCGGACCACTTGAAAAAGATCTTCTCGCCCAGGTTGACCGAGGGAATGAGGGAGTCCATGCTTCGTAGGAAGGAATCGGAGAGCTGCGTCGCTCTGGTCGCCTACAACTCCTTCCTGTGGTCGCTGTTGGTTTTCGTTCCGGTGGCGATCGTCATTTTGCTGGTTCTGCCCTATCCCCTCATCCTGATGACTGCAGGAGCCGTCATCGCTCCCCTGTTGGTGCCTGCCCTGGTCCTCGCCGGACCCTCCCGGCGATACGCGACCGAGCAGCGGTCCTTCCTGATGGATACCCCTGCGGTCATCGGGGCCATGAGTATGAGCATGAGCCGGACGCCTTCCCTGGAGAGGGCGGTGGAACTGGGGACCAGGTCCGGTGATGGAGGGCTGCAGAAGGCCATCGCCTCGGTGGCCTGGAACGCTCTGACCGGGGAGGCCACCGATCTGCGACAGGGGCTTTCCGCATGGACCTCCGGATTGGACGGGATCAACGACGGCCTGAGGCGGTCTTTGCATCTGGTCATGGCCGCGGAGGAGAGCGAGGAAGAGGGACGAGAGAGGCTCCTGGACCGGGCGAACTCGATCGCCCTGGAGGGATTGCGGGAGGCGTGCGAACGTTACATAGGCTCCCTGTCCTTCCCGGTGATGCTGGTCTTCGCCTTCGGGGTGCTGGCGCCGGTGATGCTCTTCTCCCTGATCCCCCTGCTGGGCATGGAAGGCGGACTGGTGGGCGGAGAGCTGGACCTGGGCATGCTGGGGTTCGTGCTGCTGCTCCTGGTACCGGCCTTCACCCTGGGCTACATCCGGTCGATCATGGACCGGAACCCCTTGCGCGGTCCGGGAAGGAGATGGGAGGTCCCCGGGGACCGGCGGGTCCTTGTGCTGTCCTTCATCCCGGCGGCGTTGCTGACCAATTTGATTACCGGTTCGTTGCTGATCACCGTCCTGGCCGGACTGATCGTACTGCTTTCCTCGCTGATAGCTCTGGGCGCTTCAGAAAAGAAAAGGGAGCGGGACGAGGAACGGTCCTTCATCGACGCCCTCTATCGCCTGGGGAACGCCATGCTGGGAGGGCAGGACCTGGAACGGGCGTTCGAGGACGTTTCCAGGAGCGAGCACGGGGGATTCCGGGAATGGGGGCTGCTCATGGTGCACGCCACCCGGACCGACCGGGTCTCCCTGGCCGAGGTGGTACGGACGGACCGGGCACTCGCTTCTCGGCACCCGGTGCTGCACCAGAACTACCTGGCGGTGATGGCCTGCGCCGAGGAGGACCACCTGGGGGCGGGAAAGCTGGCAGTGAACCTGGCCCAATCCCAGGGGGATGTGGCCAAGGCCCAGGCCAAGGTGCGGGAGAACCTGAGGCCGGTGGTGGACATGATGAGCACCACCAGCATGCTGTTCGCCCCGGCGATCATCGGGCTTACCGGGGGCATCATGGGATTGATCGGGGGCGGCACATCCGCGCTCACCGCCCTGGCCTCGATCTACGTGGTGGAGCTGGCCTTCATCGTCGATCATTTCCTCGGAGGGCTGGACGCCTGGAGCGGCCGGCAACGAGGCATGCGCAGCTACGGGACCAGGGGGGCGATCGCCCTTGGAGTATACCTTACAGCTTCACTATGCGGTCAGACGCTTCTCTTCCACCTTCTCTGACCAGGAGCAGCTCCAGATCGGAAAACTGGTGCAGCTCGATGGATAGCTTTTCCCCCGCCTCGTAGGAGCTGACCATGTCGATCCTCTTCTGTATGGTCTCCAGGGGGGACATTTCCAACGAGCGCAGACCGTCGTAGAAGCGCACCGTGGGCCGCCCACCTTCCTTGACGGTGAGATTGCCCTTGCCCAAGGTGCAGCATGACGAGAACTGCACCCCGTCGATCAAACAGGAGATGGGGGGCTCGGTGCCGGTGAACAGAGTGGCGTAGAACCGTCCGGGGAAATACTTCCTGGCGACCAGGCCCATGCGGTATCCAAGCAGCACGTAGGGTCCAAGGTGTCCGTGAAAGTCGGAGAGCCTTTTAAGGTCTTCAGGCAGTTCGGCCATGCTTATGCGTGAACCGTTCAGGATATAAAAGATTCCCGATGCCGCTCAATGCCTTAATATTCGGTCGGCGGTAGCGGGAACGAATGAGGGTCCCGCCCGCCAAGCGTCACATGCTCGTCGTCGAGGTGATCTTATCAGCGGTCCTGCTGGCCATCCTGATGTCCCCGCTGACCCTTCCGGCCGGAACCGTCGAGGGGCTCGATGGCAGCATCGGGAGCCTGGACCACGGGGACGATCTGAACGATGTGCCGTGGCCGCAGCGGGCCGTCTACCTGTTGGGGGACGTGAACTGCCATCAGCAGGCCGACCGCTCCTTCTTCGTGAACGATAACCAGATGCCCTTCTGCGCCCGGGACCTGGGGCTTCTGGCCGGAGCGGTGACCGGACTGTTGCTCTTCATCCTGCTGGGAAGGAAGGTTCCCTGGGCCTGGCTTCTCGCTCTGCTGGTGCCCATGGCCGTGGATGGTGTTCTGCAGGCCATCACCGACTACGAATCCAGCAACCTGCTCAGGCTTTTGACCGGCGCCCTGGCCGGCGCGGCCGCCGGTTACGGGACCGGGACCTTGATCGCCAATTACTTCCAGGCGCCGGACCAGGTAAAGAGGGGTGGCCAGCAGTGATCGGCGGATACGCTGAATGCCAGGAAAATCCTTATATATAATAGTGATTATTGGACCTACCAGTCATTCCATATCATTCGTTTTTACACGGTCTTGGAGGACTTGATTCATATGGACAACATGAAGACTGGTACTACCACCATAGGGATAGTCAACGCTGACGGAGTGGTCCTGGCGACCGAGCACAGGGCCACCATGGGCAACTTCATCGCCCACAAGGAGACCCAGAAGGTCTTCAGGATCGATGACAACATCGGTCTCACCACCGCCGGCCTGGTCGGCGACGCGCAGGTCATGGCCCGGTATCTGCGGGCAGAGGTGGAGCTCTACAAGCTGAAGAGGACCGCCCCCATGACCGTCAGGTCCGCTGCTACCCTCACCTCCAACATCCTGAGGAGGGGCGGAGGGGCCTACGGTTACTACTACGTCGGCCTGATCGTCGGCGGGTATGACAAGGATGGCGGTCATGTCTATTCCCTGGACGCCGCCGGCGGTTCGATCCCGGACAACTACATCAGCGTGGGTTCCGGTTCCCCGTACGCCTACGGTGTGCTGGAGGACCACTACAAAAAGGACATCACCCTGGACGACTCCATCAACCTGGCCATACGCGCGCTGAACGCGGCCATGAAGAGGGACTCCGCCAGCGGCGATGGGATGGACATCGTGACCATCACCAAGGACGGCTACGTGGAGGTGTCTCAGGAGGAGATCCTGAAACGCGCCTCGCGCATGGGGATCAACGTCCCCAGGCCGAACTGAAACCCCTTTCCAACCAACTTACCTGTTATAATTTCCATAAAGTGAATGTCATGAGCGCAGAAAAGATTCTCGAGGATGCCCGAGAACAGGTCCGGAAGATCGTACCATCAAACATCGATATCACCTCCATCGATTTCGAAGGGCCGCTAGTGGTCATCTATACCAAGGACATGGAGGCCTTCGCCTCCGGGAACGACATGGTGCGACAGATCGCCCAGGGCCTTCGCCGCCGCGTCGACGTGCGACCTGACCCCACCACTCTGAAGGACGCCAAGGACGTGGAAAAGCATCTCCGCGAGATCATCCCCGAGGAAGCGCAGATCCAGAACATCTACTTCGATGACGACACCGGGAAGGTGCACATCGAGGCCTTAGCTCCTGGCATAGCCATAGGTAAGCAGGGCGCCGTGCTCAACGAGATCAAGAAGGAAATCGGCTGGTCCCCGGACGTCATCCGCGCTCCCCCCATCCCCTCCAAGACCGTTTACGAGACGAGGGCTTACCTTAGAGAGGTCAAGGAGGAACGAAAGGAGTTCCTGAGGAAGGTAGGGCGCCGCCTGGCCCAGGCCAAGACCGAGGGGGACAACTGGATACGCATGACCTGCCTTGGCGGTTACCTGGAGGTCGGCCGTTCCGCCACGCTGCTGCATACCAGGGACAGCAAGATCCTCATCGATTGTGGAATGTGGCCTTCCAAGGCCGAGCCGCAGCCCAAGCCTTACTTCAACGCCCCTGAGTTCCTTCCCTTCGACCAATTGGACGCGGTGGTCATCACGCACGCCCACTTGGACCATTGCGGGCTCCTGCCCACGCTGTTCAAGTACGGCTACGACGGACCGGTGTACTGCACCCCGCCCACCAGGGACCTGATGTCCCTGAGCCTCTTGGACGCCATCAAGGTGTCCTACGGCGAGGCCAAGGGAAATGAGTACGAGGCGAAGCACGTTCGCGAGGTCGTAAAGCACTGCATCACCCTGAAGTACGGCGAGACCACCGACATAGCGCGCGATATCCGGCTCACCATGCAGAACGCCGGTCATATCCTCGGTTCGGCGGTATGCCACTTCAACGTCGGCGACGGCGTTTACAATGTGACTTTCACCGGCGACATGAAGTACGAGAGGAGCTGGTTGTTCAACGCCACCACCAACAAGTTCCCTAGATTGGAGACGTTGGTCATCGAATCTACCTATGGCGGTTCGAACGACATCCAGCCCAGCAGGATCGACGCTGCCACGCAGCTTCGGGGCATCATCGAAAGGGCGATAATGGAACGAAAGGGCAAGATCATCATCCCGGTGTTCGCCGTGGGGCGTTCCCAGGAGGTCATGCTGGTCATCGAGGAGCTCGCCCGCACCGGAAAGGTCGACAAGGTGCCAGTGTACCTGGATGGAAGCATCTGGGAGGCCACGGCCATCCATACCGCTTATCCGGAGTACCTGAACAGCCAGCTGCGCACCCAGATATTCCAGATGGGGCAGAACCCCTTCCTCAGCGACATGTTCAAGCGGGTGGACTCGCAGGAGATGAGGGAGAAGATCCTGCACGACGTGGAACCGTGCATAGTTCTTGCGACAAGCGGAATGATGAACGGCGGACCGGTGATGGAATACGTCAAGGCCTGGGCCAGCGATCCAACGGCTTCGCTGGTCTTCGTCGGTTACCAGGCCGACGGGACCATTGGACGAAAGATCCAGAGAGGGGTCAAGGAGCTGACGCTTCCTGACAAGGGAAAGCAGATCACCGTCGACTTCCGCATGAACGTGGAGATCGTGGACGGCTTCTCCGGCCACTCGGACCGCCGCCAGCTGATCAACTATATTGCCTCCCTGGACCCCAAGCCGGAGCGCATCGTCATCGGCCACGGCGAGGAGAAGAAGTGCATGGACCTGGCCTCTGCGCTCTACCGCAAGTTCAACATCACCACCCGGGCCCCGATGAACCTGGAGACCTTGCGGTTCAAGTGAAACCTTTTCCAAACCCTCATTTAGAATTTTATAAAAAGAAAAGGGAGGGGGGACCCCTCGTTCTCAGAACCCGTATATCTTGGACATCTTCCGGTCCAGATATTTCAGGAACGGCGTGACGCTGACCTCCTTGCCGGTGACGACCTTCACCAGGTCGGCCGGGTCGTACAGGTCGCCCTTGGAGTGCACGTTGCTCCTGAGCCATCCGAACACCGGGGAGAAGTCCCCGCCCCGAACGCTCTTGCGCCACTGCGGCAGGTCCTTCTGCATCTTGTCCAGGAACATACCGGAGTAGATGTTGCCTAAGGCGTACGAAGGGAAGTAGCCGAAGCTGCCCCCGGACCAGTGCGTGTCCTGCAGCACACCCTCGCCATCATGCTCCACTTTCACGCCCAGGTAGTCCGAGTACTTCTGGTTCCACACCTGCGGCAGCTCGTCGGCGGTGACCTTGTGCGAGAAGATCATCTTCTCGATCTCGAAGCGGATGATGACGTGCAGCGCGTACGTCACCTCGTCCGCCTCAATGCGTATCTTTGACGGAACAACGGCGTTCGCGGCGGCGATGATGTCCTTGTTCTTGAGCCCCTTGAAGGACCTGGGCGAGTACTTGCGGAACTTCGGCAGCGCGTAGTTCAGGAACTCCGGTGAACGGCCCACGATGTTCTCCACGAAGCGCGATTGCGATTCGTGAATGCCATACGAGCAAGGGGTGCCTACGGGCTGGTACATCCATTCCCTCGGTATCCCCTGGTCGTACAGCGCATGGCCGCCCTCGTGCATCACGCTGAAGACGTTAGAGAAGAAGCGGTCCTCGTAGTAGTGGGTGGTGATGCGCACATCATCGAAGGTCCCAGTGGTGAAGGGATGCTCCGTCTCGTCCAATCGTCCGGCGGCCTTGTCGCTTGTCGTGTCGAACTTGATGAAGTTCATCACGTCCAGGGATATCTTCTTCTGCACCTCCACCGGCACCTTGCGGGACATCGGGGACATGTCTGGCTTAAAGCCGCACGAATCCACCTTCCCGATGAGCTTGATCAGCCCCTGGCGCAGTTCCGCGAACACCTCGTCGATGCGCTCGGCGGTCATGTTGGGCTCGAACTGGTCCAGGAGGGCGTCGTAAGGGGTTTTGGTACCCTTGACCTTCATGAGGATCTCCGCGGCCTGCTCGCGAAGGTCTATCATCTTGGCCAGGTCGTCACGGAACATCTTGAAGTCCCGGGCCGCCTTGGCCTTCTTCCACACCATGTTGCACTTGGACTGGTGCATGGCGGTCTCCGTCACCAGCTGGTCGGGTATCTTGGAGTTCTCGTCGTAGCTCTTGCGCAGGAGATGCAGGTTCCTCCTCTGAAGCTGGTCAAAGACGTTCACGTCGCCCTCGCATCTCTTCAAAAGGACATCGATCTCCGGGTCGGTCAGCTTCTTGTGGATGATGAGCTCCAAGGCCGAGAGCTGCTCGCCGCGCATGGCCTGGGCGGCCGGGGGCATCTTGGTCTCCATGTCCCAATAGAGTATGCTGTTTGCGGAACCTAGCACGAACATCTCCTTGGAGCGGGCCATCAGGGAGGAATAGGATTCCTTCGCTTCGTCGGTCATTGGTATCGGGATGCGGTATGGCAGGAGACGATTATACCTTTATCGTCATCAATAGACAATAGGCCTCATTCCATAAATCATGATGATCAGAGGTTGTTCGACCGACCGAGATAATCCACCATACTGAACGAATGAATTTGTGTTTTTATTGATCAATTAATAACGCTCTCTATGATAAATAATCGAACACAGCACATTTTCAGGAATTTTGTGGTTTTTGAATTTAATATATTAAATTTATGGAACGATGCTTCGTGTTTTTATAATTAATATTTATAGTTTATTACTAACAATATTGATTTTTTCTTTTTATTATTTATACTTATCGTGGCTAATATGAAGTTGATAAGGTATAATTATGTATATATTAATATATTATAACCTTATGTTTTATTAAATCACACATTATTATTGAATTAGTCATATTACTTCAAAAACAATTAGTTATTAGATAAAATCACTAATTATATTCAATTAAGCATTCGAATTTATAATTTTTATTTTCTCATTAGTCATTAATATATTGTAAATTATTAATATATATTAGTTATTTATTATTATTTATATATTATAGGTTATACTATAACACATTTAATATAATTAACAATGTCCTTATAGCCATATGTTGATATAATAATATGATTTATATTATTAATTATAATTTTATATATCTTAATTAACATTTTATAAATATTAACATATTATAATAATTGATGTCATAACCATTAAATAGGCTAAATAAAGAATTATTAATTGGGGAATGCGGAGTTAGAAACTGAACGAGCTTTCAAAACCACATTCCTATGATCCAAAAGGGAGGGTCGGTCCGGGACCGCTAGGCCTCTACAGCTAAAGTAGCCGGGTTCGACTCCCGGGCCCTTCGCTTTCATCAGAAGGACGGTAATAGAATGGAAGTCGGATACACGGTAACGCAAATTCAAAGATTGAGAGAACTGGGATTGCCAGTTCCCTCCGAAAGATTCGCATCGGTCGATGCCCGAGACCTTGTATTCGAGAATGCGGTCCAAACCGCGGTTAGAAAACAAAGACAGCAATTAATGAACAAATGTGTTGCACGGAGAAGACACTCGGTAAAGGAGATCGAGGAATGGATTGTAACAAAACTCATTGACGAGGGTTTTATCGAGTGCTACACTCCGATGATCATAGGTAGGGATTCCCTAGCTAAGATGGGGCTTGACGAATCCCATCCATTGTGGAAACAGGTCTTTTGGTTAAATGAGAAAGAGTGCTTGCGACCGATGCTTGCCCCCAACTTGTACTCCATGATGAGGCGGCTCATAAAATGCCTAAGGACCCCTATCAGAATTTTCGAGATCGGACCGTGCTTTAGGAACGAATCGAAGGGCAATCGTCATCTTGAAGAGTTCACCATGCTGAATTTGGTGGAGATCGATGTCCAAGGAGATAGGAGAGATAGGATAGAAGACCTGGTACGCATGGTCATGGGCTCCATCGATATGGATTATGAACTTGTGAAGGAATCCAGCGAGGTATATGGTGATACGATAGATGTCATGGTTCACGGGGTCGAAGTCGCCTCGGCCTCTTTTGGGCCGCATAAGCTCGATGCCATGAATGACATAGACGTGCCATGGACTGGCGTGGGCTTCGGCATAGAACGCCTAGCCCAGATGAAGAACGGAGAGGCCAACATCAAGAGGGTGGGTAGAAGCCTGATCTACCTGGACGGGGTGAGATTGGACATATGAATCCCCAGGCGATTTCAATCCCACATGCCATGGAAAAAGATCGTTTTGACCTAGAGGAGGTTCTAGGAAGGGCGGTGGATGGTGTCGTACCTTCCTTCCATGAATCGCTTCATTTGTTGGGATTGAAAGAACCAGATGAGATAAATGATCTCTTTGAGTCTGCGGACCATGTCCGGAGAAAACATTTCTCTGATGAGATTTTCATGTATGGATTCGTTTATTTCAGTACTTATTGCCGCAATCGATGCGCCTTCTGTTTCTATAACCATGATAATTCTATAAGCCCAAGGTACCGAAAGAGCACTGAGGAGGTGCTATCGCTCTCGACCACCCTGGCGGAGAGCGGAGTGCACCTCATCGACCTGACCATGGGGGAGGACCCTTATTTCCATGGGTCCCGGGGTTGGAGAAGGCTGGTCGATCTCGTGAACATGGTGAAAGAGGAAGTGGACCTCCCCATAATGGTATCGCCGGGGGTTCTTCCGGATAAGGTATTGAGGGACCTTTCGACGGCCGGGGCCGATTGGTATGCTTGCTACCAGGAGACGCACAATCGCGAACTTTTCAAGTATCTTCGGGTTGACCAAGATTTCGATGTGCGACTCGGCCAGAGGATTTCCGCTGGTAAGTTCGGGCTCCTAGCAGAGGATGGCCTTCTCCTGAACATCGGAGAATCCCTTTGGGATCGGGCCTACGCGATATACCAGATGCATCTGCACGGCATGCAGCAGGTGAGGGCGATGACCTTCGTCCCCCAGGCTGGCACGCCAATGTCGAACGTCGCAGATATGGGTGCGGACGACGAGCTGAAGGTGATCGCGGTGATGAGGCTGGTGTGTCAGGACCGGCTCATCCCGGCCAGCCTGGACATAGAAGGCCCATCTGGCTTGGCCAGCAGGATAAACGCTGGCGCCAACGTGGTAACCTCCATCATTCCGCCGGAGGTTGGATTGGCCGGGGTCGCGCAGCATGAACTGGACATAGACAACGGAGGACGGTGCGCCCGTTCCGTCCGAAGCAAATTAGAATCGATGGGACTCCAGGCGGCCCCCCTTTCACGATACAACAAGTTCATCGAAACCTACAGGGGGTCGAAGAGAATGGGTTAGATCCTGGAAGGCCCGGGGGTTTCCCGGGGAGACGGTGGTTCGGAAAACCTCCTAGAAATAGATGAGCGTGAGCCGAGCCTCGAGGCGCCTCTCATATCATTGGGAAGCGTTCGCATTGGTCGGTCCGGCTCTCAAATCGAGTCGGCTTTTCTCGATGCTTTGCTGGACCTTTTTTCAATCGAAACCGTTCGGAGGGCCGAACCGATTGGCGTTATTGTCGTACAGAGTTCTGCCCGTAGATTTGCATATGACAGCCAGGGGACCGTGTGTCATTCGTTTTTCGTAGATTTCCTCGCCCCAACGTCCCCTGGAAACCTTTTTCCTTTTACGATCGGGAGGTGGGTTCATTGACCAGATTGAATGGAAGGATGATTCAAGAGATAAGGATCGGCCTTTTGGATACTGAAAGGAGGCTACAAGACACCATCGGTATGGGATTGCAATCCCTGGCCTTTAAAGCGGCCGACCTGAGACCTGATTCGGACGTGTCGAAGCTCACGTCATCCGTGGTACCGGTCACCAGTGGGCAAGGTGTCACCCCAGGGTTCGCTCATTCCGTGAAGGAGATACTGGAACATGTGGGCATATGGGCGGAGGTCACCTCTTTCACGGACGTGGCCGGTTTCGCCGAGGCGGTCAATAACGGTTCAGACATGATATTCATGGCCGACGACGAACAGTTCGTCGCCCACCCCCTCGGAACGTGGACCGTCGTGGACAATGCCGAATGTACCGCCCTGGGTTTCGTCCAAGCCCTCGAGGAAGCCGCGGAAGGCCTGAGGAACAAGCAGGTCCTGGTAATTGGCTTGGGACGAGTAGGAATGCATGCAATACCACACATCCGATCCAGGGGAGCGTCGGTCCTGGGTTTGGACATTGACCCCAACACCCTCCTGAGAGCGAGAGAAAGGTACGGAATCCGTTGCACCCTAGATTCCGAGAGAGCGATCAGCGAGGCCGATCTGATATTCCATGCTTCTCCATCACCCGTCCCGGGAGATCTGCTGAGAGATGGGGTCATAATTTCCGCTCCCGGTGTTCCCTTGGCATACGACCATAAGGCCCGAGAAAAGGCCGCTGTGATCATTCACGATATGCTTCCCACTGGTGTGGCGGTCATGGCAGCGAAGGCCTGTAAGAGCATCCTTTCCGGCTTGGCGGTGAGAGAATACGAGGAATGGGGGCTGCAGATAAATGGATGAGGTAGGCATTGCCCTCGATATCGGAACCAGCGGTTTCCGAGCGCAGGCCATCGACCTCAGAACAGGAGATGTCATTTCCACGGCCATCACGGTAAGACATCCCATCCCAGGTTCGAACGTCATCGATCACGTCAATTTCGCCATCGAAGCTGGTGAATCCGAATGCAACCGCCTGATGGTGGAGACGATCAACCGTTTGGTACGGATGCTGAGGGTCCCCCGTTCACACTTCACCCGCATGGCCGTATGCGGGAACCCATTCCAGCTGTCCCTGTTCCAGAACATCGAGATCAGAGACCTGGCCTATGCCGGACAGAACAAGCTGAGGTCCCTGGGAGTGGTGCCCCCAAAAAGGGATGGATCGATCGTTACCGCGGGTGAACTTGGTCTCGACATTGATCCATTGGCAGAGGTGATCATACCTCCGGCCGTGACCCATGAGATAGGAGCTGATGCCATGGCTATGCTGTGGGTCACTGGAGCGTACACCGCGACCTCCCCGACGGTCATTATTGATTACGGCACCAACGCTGAGATGTCCCTTATCTGCTCTGGTCGGATATTGACCGGTTCAGCGGCTGCGGGACCGGCGCTGGAGGGCCAGGAGATCGAACACGGCATGTTGGCCTCCGAAGGCGCCATATCCGACATCGCTCAGGAGGGCGAGGGTTGGCGATCGTTCGTTCTCGATAATGAATTCAAGGTGGTCAAAGGAGATCTGGTCGACCCCGTAAATGGAACGCTGTTGGACCGCGGACCAGCCCATGGCAGGGCGATTGGGATAACCGGCACCGGCGTGATTGCCGCCGTTCAGCTTGCATCCAGGAAAGACTTGGTCAAATTCCCGAGGATACTCACTCCGGATGGCGTCATCAGGCTGCAGGACGGGATCGACCTGTGCTCCCGGGACCTCGAGGAAGCGGGGAAGGCCATCGGCGCCATACGAGCTGGGTACATGACGTTGGCGTATGAAGCTGGGATCAGCCCGAACGACATTAAGGTGGCCTACATGTCGGGTGCCTCTGGAACCTATGTCGATGCCAGAAAGGCGCAGGGGATCGGCCTCGCTCCCTTCTCGGCAACGGAGATCCATCAGGTCGGGAATACATCACTGGCTCTTGCCAAGGACCTGGTCGCCCACCCCCAGCTTTACGACCGATTGAGGATTTTCTCCAAGGCTCTGAGGGCCGACCACTGCATGTTCGCCACCTCGGAGGCGTTCAAAGCGATCTATACCATCGAATTGAGCCACTGGTGTTATGGGATGCCCATGGAAATGTACAATGAGATGCTGGCGATGGCCAGCCTCTCCCCCGTGGACCTCCAGGCCAGGAATTCGGTGATACACCAGGACGTCGTCCGGGACATACCAGACCTCGGACGGCTGGGGATCCAGGTCATTCAGGATGTAGGGGTGCGACTTCATTGCGAACTACCTGGTTGCATCAACTGCCAGAAATGCGTCGAATCTTGCCCGGAAAACGCCCTTGTCATTACTGGATCGGAATCTGCGAAGCTTGCTGAGATAAGGTCCGATCTTTGCAACGGAACCGCCTGTAGAAGATGCGAACAGGCTTGCCCGGAGGGGGTGATGCGAGTAAAACGTTACAGATATCGATGATATTACAGTTAATATTTTATATTCGTATCGAATAGCTTAATTATTACTATTTATAGTATTCGCAATCATTATATATATCATATCATAAAGTTTTAATACAATAATATTGATTATAAGTCGGAGGTAAAAAATGCCAAGATCTAAGGCAGAGATCCTGGCGGATCTTCAGAAAGCTGTAGAGACATGGGACTTCAAAATGTCCGAAAAGGTAGCCCATGAAGCTATGGAAGCCAAGATTCCGCCATTGGATGCGATAGAGAAAGGGCTAGGCAAGGGAATGATGACATTGAGCGACCGGTTCGACCGGGCCGAGGTATATCTCCCCCAGATTCTCGCCGCGTCGCTGGCGATGCAAAAGGCCATGGATGTTTTCAAACCGGCCATGAAGGTCGGCGAGATATCATCCAAAGGCAAGATCGTCATCGCCACTGTCGAAGGGGATATCCACGAGATCGGTAAGAACGTCGTATCCGCGCTGTTGGTCGGATCGGGGTACACCGTCTACGATCTGGGACGGGACGTGCCCATCGAGAAGTTCATCGAGACCGCGGAGGAGAACGACGCGGATGTGGTCGGCGCTTCCGCACTGATGACCACGACCCTGCTTGGTCAGAGGGACATAGTCGAGAGGTTGAAAGAAGAGGGGCTGCGCGCCAAGACGATCTTTGGTGGGGCACCCTGCAATCAGCACTGGGTCTCTGAGATCGGAGGAGATGCATACGGCGAGAACGCGTCGGAAGCCATCGACAAGATATCCAAGCTGATAGAGAAGAAGTGAGGAGTGAAAGACATGGCGTCAAAGAGATTTGTGGATGTGCTTGAAGCATACAACAGGTCCAAGAAAGGCCAGAAGGTCGGGGAGAAGGATTGGGATTATTCCATAATTCCAACCAACGCAGCGGCCTTGAAAGCCAAGTATAAATTGGACTTCGGCAAGGAGATAATACCGACTGACAAGGCCACCATAAAGAATCTGTACCTGGCGGGAATGGAGATGCTGGTTACGACCGGTATCTATAACTGTGACACCGGAAGGGTGATCAAGGTCACCGAGGAGGAGGTCAAGGAGGGCATCAAGAGGGCGCCCAAGAGGCTGCTGCTCGGTTCTCACCGGGACTCTAAGGAATTCGTTCCCCGCAAGAGTAATGCGAGCGCAAAGCCAGTCATCCAGGGAGGTCCGACCGGGGCACCGGTATCGGAAGACGTCTTCATACAGCTGTTCCAATCCTACGCTCAAGAGCCCATCGTAGACACCATTGTTAGCGGTGTCATGGCCTCCTGCGAGGGAGTGGAAGTGAAGACGAAGACCCCTTGGGAGATCAAGGCCACTCTGGCTGAGATCAGGGCAATAAGGGAAGCCTGCACTCGTGCTGGCCGACCGGGAATGGGTATATAGGGCCCTGAGACCCCGCTGTCCGCAGCGGGACGTCTCGCCTCGGACCTTAACGGAGCCATGAAGCCCTGGGACAGCCACGAGGTCTCTCAGCTCAACGAGCTGAAGATCGACAACGAAGGATTAACCTTCGTGGCCGGCTGGCTAGCACAGGGGAACATTGTGATGGTAGAGCAGATGCCTATCTTCGGCGGTTACGCCGGTGGGGTGGAGGAGACCGCGATATGCGATGTCGCTACCACCCTGGCTTCCTTCGGTGTCATCGGAGGGAGCTGGCACCTGGATGGCCCTATACACATACGCTGGGGCATCACCACCGCCCGGGAGACCCTTCAGATCGCTGGGCATACCGCCGCGGCGATCGACGCGCACACCGACCTGCTGTTGGGGAACCAATACTACCCGGTGGCGGGGCCGTGCACGGAGATGTGTCTGCTCGAGACCGCCGCGCAGGCTATCACCGATACCGCCAGTGGCCGCGAGCTGCTGTCCGGGGTAGCATCTGCCAAGGGAGTGGCATTGAACTTCACCACTGGAATGGAGGCACGTATGATGGGGGAGGCCTCCGCCGCCGTCGCCGGCATGAAGGTGGATGAGGTGAACGCGATCCTGGACAAGTTGATCGCTAGTTACGAAAAGAACTACGCCAACGCGCCCAAGGGTAAGCCCTTCCAGGAATGCTACGACGTGAAGTCGGTGCTGCCTAGCGATGAATACCTGCAGGTTTACGACAAGGCCTGCAAGACCCTGAAGAGCCTGGGAGTGCCCTTGAAGGGTTGATCTTCATCGCCCCCTCAAACCCTTTTTTTTATTTTTGGGGGAGCACAAGGGAGGATTAAGAATGAAATTCAAGGTTACAACGATAATAGGTGTGCTGGCATTGGCATGCCTGATGTCCGTGGTCCTCGTTGGTTCGGCCTCGGCGGCCCCGCTCGAAGCGGATGACTTCAACGAGGCCATGTTCAACAAGAACATGGACGTCTGGTTCATGCTCATGCTCGTCGCCTTCCTGATGCTATTTATCAGGAAGTTCGAATGGGGCGTATGCTTGGCAGTCCTGCTGGTGACCACCACGAGCTTCATAACCTACATGTTCATCGACCAGTTCTTCCTGGGCAAGGACATTGACCAGGTCTGGAACATGAGCAACATGATCATGGCCGTGGTATGTTCGATCACGGTGGTCATCGGAATTGGGGTGTTCCTTGGAACGGTGAAGATGTGGCAGTACCTGGTCGCCGGAGTTTTCTTCGGCGTGACCTTCCAGCTCATACTCTGGGTACTTTACACGGTCATTCCCGATCTAGGACTGGGCACCCCGGTCGATCCAGGCGGATCGATGCTCGTGCACATGCTGGCCGCATATTGGGGTTGGGGGGTCATATTGACCCTCCGCGAGAAGAAGGCCTTCAATGAGCCGATGTACATAACCAAGCATAGCACGTCGTTCGTCTGGCTTGCTTCGATGCTCTTGTTCGTACTGTGGCCGTCCTTTGTTACCGGAACCCTAGACAATTCCGCGGACATCACCATGGGAACGATAACCTGCTATATGGCGGGTATCGGTTCGATAATTTCCGCATATTTGGTATGTCAGGGCATCCAGAAGAAGGTCAACCCATTGGTATACACCTACGCCCTTCTGGCCGGCCCGGTAGCCATCGGATCTCCGCTACTGGCCTGGGACATGAACGTCGCCCCCTGGGCCGCGCTCGCCCTGGGACTGTTGGCAGGAGCGATCTCCGCGCTCAGCTTCATCTACCTGCACCCGTGGCTGTGCAAGAAGGCGGGGGTCCTCGATGTCATGGGCGTCCATAACCTGCATGGGGTAGGAGGATGGCTAGGTGCGCTCACCGCCGCAGTGGTGGTGTCGGGAGCCCTGACGGCGAACGTCACGGCGGCCGTGTCGGTCTGTCTGATCGGATTGGGAACTGGAGGCGTATGCGGGCTGGTGATGAAGTTCACTCGTAAGGAACAGGAATGGTTCACTGACGACACTGACTTCATTGACAACCCGGCACCAAAGGCCTGAAAAACCTTACCCAGGGCCCGGCATGCTCTCTCCCATGCCGGCGCCTTTATTTTTTTACTTTGACCGTCCTCCGCCAAAAGCATTAATTGAACGCGATGCATATCATTTTTATCCCCGAGTGGCCAATCTATTGGTTGAAAAGGCATTGGTGGGGAAATGGACCGATTCGTGCAGGACCGGAGGAATCGTTGATGTGTTCATAGGAAGTACAGGACCCGTCAAATGGATGGGCTAGAATTATTGCGGACGCATCGTTGATATCAGCTGCGTCTATATCTTCCCTAGCCATCCTTCTATTGTCCGAATCGCGCTCCTGTAGATTGGGGGGGTTGTGTTCATGAGCTCGGTCAATGAGGTATTGAACGACCTCAAAGAGTCCGTGGAGACATGGAACAGGAAATTGGCCATCGATGCGGCCGATCGGGCGAAGGCCATGGGCATCTCACCGTTCGTGGCTATCGAAGCCGGTTTGGGCAGGGGAATGACGTCCATCTGTGAACGTTTCCATGATGGGAAGATATTCCTGCCACAGGTCCTTGCCGCCTCACAAACGATGCAGGAGGCCATGGAAAGGCTGGACTCGAGCATTCAAAGTGACGGGTTTGGTAAAGGCCTGATCGTCCTGGGGACCGTTCAGGGGGACATTCACGAGATCGGGAAGAACGTCATCAAGGCCTTCCTGCGCGGGGGTGGTTATACCGTCATCGATCTGGGCAAGGACGTGCCCCCCGAGGAATTTGTAAAAATCGCTAGAGATCGGGAGGCGGATGTCGTTGGCGGTTCTGCCTTGATGACCACCACTTTGATCTGCCAGAAGCAGATCGTGGATGCTCTCAGGGAGGAGGGGCTGTTATCGATCAAGACAATATTCGGAGGCGCCCCATGCAGCAATGATTGGGTGGTCCGAATAGGGGGAGATGGTTATTGCGCATGCGCCTCTGACGTGATCGATCTTGTACGAAGGTTGTTAAATGAGTGAACGAGGGAACACAATGGATGTCGCCGATCGCCCGTTGACGGTCTATGATACATACTTACGTTCCACGGAAGGTCCGAAGATCGCTGAAAGCTACTGGGACTCTAGAATCGTACCAGAAGGTGCATCTCACCTCAAAGATAAGTACCATTTGGATTTTGGTGATCAGTTCATCCCCACTGACAAAGACGTCAAGGAAAGGCTGTTCCTGGCTGGAATGGAGATGCTGGAGACGGTGGGGATCTACAATATCGATACACGCCGGGCCATCAGGGTGACGGAAGCGGAGATCAAGGAGGGCATCAAGAAGGCGCCCCGGAGGGTAAAACTAGGTGAGCACAGCGATACGGTTTTTTTAGAGCCGAGAAAGGGTAACGCCAATACCCGACCGATCGTACAGGGAGGCCCTACTGGATCCCCGGTATCCGAGAACGTTTTCATTTCGGTCATCCAAAGCTATGCGCAGGAGGCATTAGTGGACACCATGGTCAACGGGGTGTTGGCCACTATCAATGGGATTCCAGCGGTTTCCAACACCCCATTCGAGATAAAGGCCACTTTAGCTGAGATAAGGGCCATGAGGGAGGCGTGCAACCGAGCTGGCCGGCCATATATGGCCATATAGGGTCCTGAGACCCCGCTGACCTCGGCGGGACGTCTCATTAGCGACCTGAAAGATTGTCTGCGACCCAGTGACAGCCATGAGGTCTCACAGCTCAACGAGATGAAACTGGACAATACCAGTCTGAACATAATCGCGGGATGGATGCACAATGGCAACGTCATAATGGTGGAACAGATGCCGCTGTTGGGCAGTTATACGGGTGGGGTGGAGGAGACCGCCATATGCGATGTCGCTACCACTCTGGCATCCTTCACCATGATGAACGCAAGTTACCACCTGGATGGGCCCATACACATACGCTGGGGAACCACGACGACAAGGGAGACCATGCAGATCGCCGGGCATGTCGCGGCGGCTATCGATGCGCACACTGACCTGCTCATCGCCAACCAATACTACTCGCTGGCCGGCCCCTGCACTGACATGTGCCTTAAGGAGATCGCCGCCCAATCCATGCTCGATACGGCCAGCGGCAGAGAGCTGGTCTCGGGGGTGGCCACCGCCAAGGGGGTGACCGAAGATTTCGCCACTGGCATGGAAGCCAGAGTGCTTGGGGAGGTAGCTATGGCCACGGCCGGGATGAAGGTGGAAAAAGTTAACGAGATCATCGAGCAACTGGTAGGTGATTATGAGCGGAAGTTCACCCATGCCCCCAAGGGCAAGCGCTTCCAGGAATGTTACGATGTCGATACCGTCCGTCCTAGCCGGGAGTACGTGGACGTGTATCGTAAGTTCAGAGAGGACCTTACCAACCTAGGCCTGGATTTCAAATGATCCCCCTAGCGACGATCGGCGGTAATCGAAAGATAACGATTAAGTCGCTAGACCCTTTTTTATTGGAGAGGTCCGGCCTGGGACCACTGGGCCCTTACAACGAATTTGGCCGGGTTCGGCTCCTAGACCCTTTACTGCATCCCAATGACCAGGGGAAGAAGGGGCGGGAAGTGCTTAGAGATAACATGCGGGAGACTTGATGATGAGGATCGGAATAATCGGCGGGGCGCTTCAGGGAATGGAGGCCACTTACCTGTCTACGAAAGCGGGGTATGAAACGCTAGTTCTGGACCGCAGGAAGGACGCCCCTGCGCTATCCCTCGCCGATGAGACCCTGGTGGTCGATGTGGAGAAGGACCGGGGATCGGCGTTAAAGGCCCTGGCGGATTGTGATGTCCTTCTGCCGGCCAACGAGGAGATCGGTGCTTTAAGGACCATTACCGAGATGGCTAAACGAGCCGGTGTACCTCTCCTCTTTGACCTGGATGCCTACACAGTATCAGAGTCGAAGATCAGATCTAACGAACTGCTTCAGAGATTGGGGGTCCCGATCCCCCGCAAATGGCCTTCGTGCGGCTTCCCTGTCGTGGTCAAACCATCGACGGGAAGCGGAAGCTGTGGGGTGGCCAAAGCCAGCAGCGAAGAGGAGATGTCACGGATGGTCCGCCGGCTCCGGGAGGAAGGTTCACAACCGGTGGTGGAAGAGTATGTGAACGGACCCAATATATCGATAGAGGTGGTCGGGAACGGTGAGAACTTCACGCCCTATGTCATAACCGAAATCGTTTTGGATGACAATTATGATTGTAAAAGGGTCTATTCCCCGTATAGATCTTCGGACCCGGTCCATGAGGAATTCACCAAATGCGCAGTGGAGACCGCCCGAGCTCTTAAGATCAAAGGGATAATGGACATGGAGGCCATCGTGGTCGACGGTAAGCCGAGGGTTCTGGAGATCGACGCTCGCATACCAAGCCAAACACCTGCGGCCATCTTGCATTCTCACGAGATCAATTTGGTGAAGGAGATGGTCGAGGCCATGAACGGTCGTCCTCGGAAAAGTTTCGTCAGCCAGAAAGCCAGGGCATCCGTCTATGAACACGTGCGCATTGATGGCGGGGTGATGAGGTCCTGCGGGGAGGGAGCGTTCGCCGGGGTTCACAGCCCGCGAATCATCCGTGGGATTTTTGGAGCTGACGAGATGATCACCGATTACCGACCGGGTACCAAGACATGGGTGGCCACGATCATGATCTCGGCCGATGATCGCGGGTCCCTTTTAAAGAGGAGGGTGGACTGCCTGAACCGAATCATGGAAGAAAACTCCATCACTGAACACCTGGACCCGTTCCCTGAGGGATACGATGACTCGGTTGACCGCTGACCTGGTCCGCGGTATCGGCGCTGGACTGCCTTCCGCCGATCGACGGCTTCGCTCGCAGACCGGGATGGGATATCTAGAGCTGGCCTCGAACTCATTAGGAATGAAGAGGTCGAAATTTGACCTGGGAACTCTGACCGTGGCCGCCGTCCCATTAACCTCTGGATTGGGGGTGATACCGGGTTTCTCCAGGGCTCTGGCCGATATTGCCGTTTTTTTAGGGTTCAGATCATTCGTTACTGGAGCATCGGACGGGGAGGGCATTAGGGAGGGACTGGCCAAGGGAGCGGACATACTTCTCATGGCAGACGATGAGTTGTTTGCGGCGGTAGATGCGGCGACGGGGTCTCTGATCGACAATTCGACCTGCACCGCTCTGGGATACACCTTTGCACTTCAGAAGGCCATGGGGGGTTGGAAAGGCCGACGGGTGCTTGTTCTTGGTTACGGGAAAGTGGGTACGCTTGCTGCGGAGATCATCGCCCGGAGCGGAGGTGTGGTGTCCGTCTCAGATCCTGATCCGCTGAAGATGATGCAGGCGCGAAGGCGCCTGCCCTCGGCGAGATTCGTGGATGCGACCGAAGATGAGGTCAAGGATACCCATGCAGTGTTCAACGCATCACCGGAATCGGTCCCGGGAGCTTGGCTCAGGCAAGGCGTGACCATCTCCTCGCCGGGCGTTCCTTATTCTTATGATAGCGAGGCCGAAGCGAAAGCGAGAGCAATAATCCACGATCCCCTCCAGTTGTCGACATCGGTGATGCTGATGTGGTCGGCTGGAATCTCGATTTTTGGCGAACTCCCAGTAGTGGACCTGCCACCAGACCGTTCATCGGTGCAAAAGGTGATCCTTGACCTTTGAATTGAAATGTTGTTTCAAAGTAGTGAAAAAAAAACCGATTTCAACTTCTCGAAGGTTCATTCATTGACGATTGACCAGTCCATTCATGGACGTGAGAACGATGGTGATGTCGTTAAACGCCGAATCTGAATGGACCCTCTGAAACATAAATTATTTAATGGCATAAGCACAAGTTTTTTAGGGCGTCCTATTTTCCGGGGAGGTCCCCGGCTCGTCCGCAAGGGGTTGGTCGGTGTGAAGCGTCCGGTCCATCTAAACAAACGCGCTGGTCCTTATATTTATAAAAATATAATTAAAAAAATGAAGTCGGTCTTCGTCTCCTTCCTATTGTTGAGCGTTCTGCTGATGGGTCTAACCCCCTCCGAGGAGGTGGAGGCCATCTCCTACACCTTGTCCCTGGAGGACCCGAACGGAGGGGAGAACATATTCGGAGGGACGACCTTCGACATACGGCTGTCCACATCGGTCGCTGGCGGGGTCCTGGTGATCACCTACTCGACCGACGGAGGGGCGACCTTCCCCAACCAGATAACCACCAATAGCAACGCTGGCGGTTACCAGGTCATAGGCTGGACAGTGCCGAACAATATCGAGACCTCGTCAGCCCGGGTCAAGGTGGAATGGCGCAGCCAGGCCGCTGAACCTTTCACCGTTTATCGCACGGACTCCAGCTATGGCAATTTCAGCATAACCCCCAGCGCGGTCCTGGAGTTCATGGACTTCCCAGCGCTGATGAGCTACGGACGTAACGAACTGATCAGATGGAACCTCTGGGACGGGACGCAGCAGGTCGGGGCGCTCAACATGCAGGTACGATATCGTACCGACACCGTCTGGGGAACCTGGACCTCGCTGACGGGCACCTTCGCCAACATCCCAGCGGACCAAGGGGGCATCTGGTTCATGCCCAGCTATTACGAGAGCGCCTATGGTCAGATCAAGCTGCGCGCATACACCTTCCTGCCCGGAGGCACGTTCATCAAGGAGATCATCAGCCCGGAGTTCGAGATCAGCTCACCATGGATAGAGCTGACCTCCTTGAACGGCGGGGAGGCATTGGTCGGTGGTTCTACGTACGAGATAACCTGGGCTACCGCCAACGATGCCAGCGGGATCATCACCGGGGCATATCTGGAGTACAGCATCGACGGCGGCTCATCGTGGCTGACCATACAATGGAGCACCCCGAACGATTTCAGTTATAACTGGACCATCCCGGCGGGTGTCAACTACGATCACGTCAGGGTGAAGGCTGGCGTATATCATACCGAATGGAACGAGCTGGCCAACGACACCAGCGATGCCGATCTGCGCATCATCGAGGATGAATCGGTAACCTCGGTAAGCCTGCTCGCTCCCAATCCCTCCATCCCCGGACAGCTGGTGCTCTTCGACGGGGAGACCTACAACATCAACTGGAGGTACACCTGCTATCCTGGAGCCATCTATGTCTTCAAGCTGTACCTCTCGGAGAACAACGGAAGCACCTACACCATGTTCGCCAGCTTGTCTCCCGGAACGACCAGCTATTCCTGGACCGTCCCGGCCCTGGACATCCGGACGGCCAAGATAATGGTGAAGATGGACATCACGGGAAGCGAGATGCACGATGCCAGTTCCAGGAGCAGCAACCCCTTCTACATATTCACCGAGACGGTGTGGAACCGCCCCCCGGTGGCCCTGGCCCCGAACAGCCTGGCAGCGCAGGAGGGAGCCCTGGTGACCTTGGACGGTTCGGAGAGCTATGACCCGGACGAGGACGGCCTGTTCTATTATTGGGAGCAGGTGGACACCTTGGGGTTCGAGGTGCAGCTTTCAGATCCCTACGATGACCGCCCGACGTTCCGGGCCAGCATTGATGATTACAGCGTCAGCCTGGTGTTCCAGCTGACGGTGAGCGACGGAGAGGACATCGAGGTCGCGCATTACACGGACAACATCAAGCGCACCAGCGTCCTGATCACGCCCTCCGGGCCGACCATCACCGGTTTCACGCCCGGCGGAGGTTACGAGGGGACGGACATCTGCATTACTGGTACGAACCTGAGAGGGGCCAGCATCTACATCGGAGGTGTCCTGACCGGTACCGTTCCCTATTCCCCCAGCCCGGCCAATCCGGACCCGGACGTCGCATACAACTTCACTTTGGTGCCCGGGATACCTCCGAAGCCCTCCGCGATAACCGTGACCACGGGCGCGGGCAGCGCCACCTCGGAGGACGAACTGGAGGTGTATCCCTATCCCTGGTATTGCCTGGATCACGGTTTCACCTTCGGCAACACGGCCAAGGATTACCTATCATATCCTTGGCTGGTCTGGGAGGATGGCGACTATCGCCGCACCTTCGGGGACGACGTATACCTGAACCTGTGGATCTGCATCGGCATTCCCTACTGGACGCCCTGGGATGGCTGGGACTGCCTGGGCTATGAGATATCCCAGCCCATCTGTCCCGACCCCTTGGCGGCCATCTGGTACGGGGTGGCATATTGTCATCTAGCGCAGAACGGGGAGTGCTTCGGCCTGAGCGCGGTCAACCTGGAACTGTATCTGGACGAATATGAGCCTAACGACATCCAGCCCGGCGTGTATACCATCGATGACCTGGAGCTCGAGGGAGCCTTGCGCACCAGGGTCGATTACCTGCATGGCTCACAGGTGTCGGCGGAGTGCGTTCACTACTGGGTCGCCGAGCACCTTTACAATCTGGTCCCGCCCGTCTATGGATTCTCGGGCATGGGATTGGTCCTCTCATCCATCGAGAGCTCGATCGACAGCGGGGACCTGGGCATAATCTCCATCGTGGACGGGAGCAATGGACATATCGTGGTCCCTTACGAGGTGGTGGACATCGATCCGGACACCACCCGGATCTACATATGGGACATCAACAAGCCGGAATGGACCACGGAGGGAGCTGCGGAGAACGCGCTCCTGGGCGGTAACGCCAACATGAACCATCCCCCGTACATCGAGATCGACAAGAGCAGTTACTACTGGGAGTGGTCATATTATTTCAGCCCCGACCAGGGATGGTGGGGCGGGCCTATGGGGCTGACGTTCCTGCATTCGGACGTGGTCCTGGGCGATAGGACGCTTCCCACGACCTTGGACGGCCTTTATGACCTGGTGTTCGGCTGCGCCTCCGGCTCGATCGAGGACGAGGAGGGCAACGTGATGGAGCTTCTCGAAAACGGAACTTACCGCATGGACATCGAGGGCGCCTCACCGTTCACCCTGCACTCCGGCCTGGGCACGGGAACGTACGCGTACTACCTGCCGGACGGCAATTATACCACGCATATCAAGGGCTTCGAGAGCGGGGTGTACAACTGCACCATATTCAGCGGCGCTAGGGCCGCCTATGCCATCGAGAACGCTGCGGCCGAGAACGGAACGGAGGACACCCTGAGGCTGTTCCAGGAGGATGGCAATCCATTCCTGGGAACCATGACCTACCGGACCTCGGACCAGGAGAAGGAGTACTCGGCCACCCTGATCAAGCGCTTCGGGACCCGGGAACGGGTCTTCAAGGTCCTCAACGCCACCATCTTCGATGACAGCCGGGCGATCATCAACACCACCGAGGACTACGGTAAATTGGTGTTCAGGAACGACGGCGACCACAACTTCACCTTCGACGTGCGCTTCCAAGGGAACGTGATAAGCGAGGAGGCCTGGGACCGGCTGAACGGAACGTTGACCGATCTGCCCACCTGCGAGGCCTTCGGCATCGAGATCGGTCCGCATGAGACGCTGACCATCTATCCGAGCAACTGGTTGGACCTGGAGTCGGCCGAGGTCATCGTGGAGAGGGAGGACGGAGATAACGGATTCGACCTTATGCTCCTGGCCCTGATCATCGGCATCATGGTGGTGGCCGTGGCGGTGGTCTGGTTCTTGATGATCAGGAGGAGGAATGGATGAACTGCCTCGGTTCGAAGTGACCGCTTTCGGTGATGAGCGGGCAGGTGCTTCGGTGGCCGCCGGGGCATCCTCGCTCCCTTTGAAATACCATAAAAATCGTGTATTCCACAGGACGCCGGAACAGGAGGGATCGGCATCGAAGAGCGAGCCCAAGAGTACGCCGAGGAAGTATCCAACACCGGGCTTCCCGGCCTGGACCGGATACTGGAACGAGTGCTTTTAGGGGACAACGTGGTCCTTCAGGTCGACTCCATCGATGATTATGTGAGATTCGTGACCCCCTTCTGCCAGGAGGCGGAACGCCAGGCACGTCCGCTGATATACTTCCGCTTCGCCGACCATAGGAAGGTGGTGCCCGAGGACTGCGGAGCCGAGATCCACGTCCTGGAACCGAACGAGGGCTTCGAGAACTTCATATCCGAGATCCTGGACATCATCGACCGCAAGGGAAAGGGGGCGTTCTACGTCTTCGATTGCCTCTCCGACCTGTCCGTGGATTGGTACAGCGACCGGATGCTGGGTAACTTCTTCATGCTGGCCTGCCCGTACCTCTATACGTACGACACCGTGGCCTATTTCGCGCTGATCAGGAACCATCACACCTCTTTCGCCATCGACGCCATCCACGGCACGGCGCAGGTGGTCATAGACATCCATTCCAAGGACAGCCGCATCTACGTCCATCCGCTGAAGGTGGACGGCCGGCGTTCTCCGACCATGTACATGCTGCACCGTTGGGAAGGGGAGGATTTCATCCCGGTCCTGAACAGCTCCACCACCGCCGAGATATTGACCGGGGTGCCCCAGCCCTGGATAGATTATTCCGCCCATCAGCAGGACATTTGGACACGGAGCTTTCTGAAGGCCCAGGAGTTCGTGGAGACCAACGCCGTCGAGCGCCTCACCGACCAGACCTGCGACATATTGTTCCTGAGATTGGTGCGAATGGCGGTCACCCGCGACCCCCGGCTCATGAAGCTTATCGAGCGTTACCTGGAGTTCCCGGACCTGGTGGACATCGGCAAGCGGATGATCGGCACCGGGCTCATCGGGGGAAAGTCGGTGGGGATGCTGCTGGCCAGAGCGATATTGAGGAGGAGCGATCCGGAATGGTCGCAGCGGCTGGAACCCCACGATTCCTACTACATCGGTTCGGATGTCTATTACACCTACCTAAGCCAGAACGGCTGCTGGTGGATCCGTCGCAAGCTCAACGACCCCGCCTCCGGTTTCCTGATGGACGAGCAGGACAAGGAGAGGATGCTGACCGGCGTGTTTCCGGCGGACATCGAGGACCAGTTCCGAAAGATGCTGGATTACTTCGGCCAGTCGCCGATAATCGTCCGCTCCTCCAGTCTGCTGGAGGACGCCTACGGCAACGCCTTCTCCGGGAAGTATGAGAGCGTGTTCCTGGCCAACCAGGGTACCCCCAGGGAAAGGTTGGACAAGTTCCTGGACGCGGTACGCCGCGTCTATACCAGCACCATGAACCAGGAGGCACTGGCGTATCGGGCCCACTGGGGATTGCTAGACCGGGACGAACAGATGGCGGTCCTGGTGCAACGGGTCTCCGGTTCCGTCTACGGGGAGATGTTCTTCCCCCAGGTGGCTGGAGTGGGCATATCCTTCAATCCTTACGTCTGGAACAAGGAGATCGATCCCCGGGCCGGGATGATGAGATTGGTGTTCGGTCTCGGCACCAGGGCGGTGGACCGGGTGGACGACGATTACACCAGGATCGTGGCCATGAACGCGCCGTTGAGACGTCCGGAGGGGTGTTCGCAGGATATCGGCAAGTACTCCCAGAGAAGGAGCGACGTGATCGATATGAGAGAGAACCGCCTCACCTCGCTGCCGTTCGAGGAGATCGTGCGCAGCTATCCGCAAATACCGTTGGAGATATTCGCCTCCCGGGACCTGGAACTGGAAAGGAGGGCGAACGAGGCCGGGGGAGGGGAGGTGTTCTCTTTGATCCTGACCTTCGAGGAGCTCCTGTCCAAGGGCACGTTCGTGCATCGAATGGGGGAAATGCTGCGCACCCTCGAGGCCGCCTACGAGCACCCGATCGATATCGAGTTCACCGCCAACTTTGATGATCTGAACGATTACCGGATCAATCTGCTGCAGTGTCGGCCCTTCCAGACCAAGGGCAATGGCACCAGCCTGAAGGAATCGTGCGCCTTCGATCCGGAAAGGGTCCTGCTGAGCTCCGGTGGACATGTCATCGGCAGCAGCCGGGCGGTGTCGGTCGACCGCATCATCTACATCGTTCCAGAGGTCTACGGGAACATGAGAATGAGCGACCGATACGCGGTGGCCAGGTTGATCGGCAAACTTACGCACCTGAAGGACCTGGGGGAACGACCGACGATCCTCCTTGCCGGCCCCGGAAGGTGGGCCACTACTTCGCCGGAGATGGGCGTGCCCGTTTCCTTCTCGGAAATTAACACGGTTTCTATCTTGTGCGAGATAATGTCCATGCACGAGGGCCTGGTTCCCGAGGCGTCCCTGGGAACGCATTTCTTCAACGACCTGGTGGAGATGGACATGGTCTATTGCGCCGTGCATCCCAACCGGGAGGGGCACGTCCTGAACGAAAAGTTCTTTGCATCGTCCGAGAACCATCTGGCCTCTCTGATCCCGGAGGCGGTGGCCTTCGCTTCGGTGGTCAAGGTCATCGATGGTCGGTCGATTAAGGTACGGGTGTGCTCGGACGTGCAGAAGCAGAGCTTCACCTGCTTCTTCTAGAACGGCGGATCTTAGGGAGAGGCGTGGAAAATTCTTGCCTATCCATTTTGGAAATGTAGGCGAGGTCGCTAGCGGTCCTTGATCTGGATGTGACGGAAAGAACTAACATGGCCAATGTGAGAGATAACTGATGATTCAGCCGCTCACTTTGGTTATATCGATCTTGCCCAGTGATGTCTCGATCTTGAAATCGTGTTCGTCGAGGTATTTCCCGATCTTTGACACGGCCTCCCCCAGGGACTTGAAGAACTTCTCCAGCTTGACGTCCTTTTCCACATTTTTTGATAGGTTGGCCGCTTCCACGAACTTGTTCTGCAAGAACAGATTATAAACCTGTTCCAGTGCGTCCATGGTCTGTGAGGTGCTGCTCATCTTTTCCCGGTTGTCGAATTTCACAAATATCGTCCGCTGCGCCTTCCCTTCCTTTATCGAAGCTATGGCGTCGGACCCCGTTATCACGATGGCCGGCATCTTGACCACCTGGAATGATGACACCAGGTTCTGGTATTTTTCTTCCGCCAGACCGATGAAACCGACGGCCAGGTTCTTACCGGTGCGCTCGCCCAGTCTTCTCAATCGGTCCACCAGGTCGGGAAATTCCGTGGTTCCAGAAAAGTACAGCAGGTACACCTTACAATCCGTGGGATATTCATCCCACCTGTCTGGCATGATCGCCTTGACATTGTGTGGTCTTTGCCCCAATTTTCCAACCCCCCACTCTGAGATGAACTCAGGGCGAGTGAATAGTTAACGATGGACATTATCAAGGTTGCGGACCGAAAGGGATGAAAGATCGAGAGACACTTTTTCGCTGAACTGGGTCAAGAAGTTTTTACCGCTAAGCGGATAGTATTACCTGGACCAGACGAATGGCCATATCGAAAAGAAAAGGATCGTAGATATTAAAGGAACGCAAGATTTGAAACAGTGGTGCGGGGGTTGGGATTTGAACCCAAGGACCACTAAGGACTAGACCCTCAATCTAGCGCCGTTGGCCATGCTTGGCTACCCCCGCGGGCTTTTTTGGGAATGTAGGATGCGGTTATTAACCTTTGCATATCAGGTGAACGTATCGGCGTGCCGACTGGCCTTTGAACGGCAGAATATGACCGCTTCAACTTATTTAAATAGGGGTTTTTCATAGGTAATATCGTCGGGAGAGGGAGAGCGACTGACGGTAGGGCCTCCGGGCCCAGCTGAGGAAGGTCCCTCCTCCATGAGAAAGGTGGACCGCGAAAGTGGTTTGGCGAGAGCCAAGGCAAGGGCACAGAAACGGCACAGCCCCAGGGTAGTATGAATCGCTCGGCGAGGACGTTCCCCGGGGACCTGGTGAAACGGCGACCCCCCACCGGAGCAAGCCCAAACAGCCGGGATGACCGCTCAGGACCGGCGGGTAGGGCGCGCAGTTGAATGTCGCCTGAAACAGAAGGGGGCCTACTACCCTCACCCGACACCTGGCCCGCTATCTCAGCGGCCGATCGTCATTTTTTTCGTTTTCTCGTCAGCACAGGTACAGGAACTCGCCATTCCTTATTCATTCGAGGGGAAAAATGAAAGGCAAGGAAGGAAAGTTGGTCATGATAAAGGAGCGCGTGCCGCTACGCACGCACGAGATGCTGAGGAGGGAGCTGCGCAAGGGCCGCAAGGCGCTATACATCTCCAAGAACTCCCCCAGGCAGCTGCAGATGCAGTTCGATCAGGTCAAGGACAACATGACCGCGTTCTGGCTGTCGCCCAGGCCGGCGGACGACTGCATCCCGCCCATGAGCCTGGAGGACTTCGAGGAACGCATAAAGCAGTTCCTGCAGGAGAACCAGAACCCCATAGTGGTCCTGAACGGCGTGGACGTGCTGTACTCCTGGAACGGGTTCCGCCCGGTAATAGAGTCGATCAAGAGGGCCAGGGGCGGATTGGGCAGCGCGGAGTTCTTCATCAGCCTGGACCCCAACGAGCACAACCCTGGTTACGTGGGGGCCCTGGAGAAGATCTCGGACGAGGTAGTCTGCACCTGAAACCCCGAAATTTCCTTCCAACGTTATTTCTATACTGATTCGTTCCACATGCTGTTCTGGTGTTTCCATGTCCGATCTAGGTTCATTGCTGAAGAAGGTGTCCGAGGACCAGGCCTCCGGTTCGTCCGAGATATATTCCGAGCTCCTGAAGGGGCTGACCGAGGCGTTGGCCTCCAAACCCAGCACCAAGGAGTGGGCGGAGTTCAGCGTCGGCCTCTCCCGGGTGAAGCGCTCCATGGCCCCCCTGCAGAACGTGGCCGGCTCCATCAGGTTCCTGTTGAACGCCCAGATCCCGGAGGAGCAGTTCAACTCCTTCGTCAAGGGCTTCCTGAACGATCTGGCGGAGAGGGAGGTAAGAGCCCCGGAGGCCATAGCCCTCAAGCTGGCCAAGGAGCAGAGGCCCCGCAGGGTGCTCACCCTGTCCTATTCCGGAACGGTGATGGCCGCCCTTTCCGCCATGCCCACGGACGTGGATGTGGTGGTGGCTGAATCGCTGCCGCTCGGAGAGGGCGCGGTGACCTATCGACGCCTGACCGAGAAGGGGCTGAAGGTCTCCCTGATCAGGGACTCCATGATCGCACGCGAGATGCAGCACGCGGACCTGGCCCTGGTCGGGGCGGACGGGGTGTGCCCGGAGGGAGTGGTCAACAAGGTGGGCACCTCGCTGCTGGCCCTGGCCTGCAAGGAGGCCAATAAGCCGCTGGTGGTGGTGTGCTCCACCTCCAAGCTCATACCGGTGCTGGAGATGGACCCTGTGGATTCGTCCCGCACCCTGGATGGATTGAGGTACCGGGAGGCGCTTTTCGAGCTCACGCCCCTGGAGCTGGTGCATTCTGTGATCACCGAGGAGGGCGTCCTTTCCGGAATGGAGATGCGCCAGAGGCTGCTAAGGGACCGCAGCAAGATGAAGGAGACCGAGTGCCAGGAATGCTGATCAGCCGATGCGCTGCAGGAACTGCTTGACCCGGTCGTCGTAACCCCGTGTCTCGATGTCCAGTTCCGTCCCGTGACCTGTGCACACGGTCACCTGCACGTGACCGGAGTCGTTTCGGAATAGCACCTGCCCCGGGGACTCCTCCTCCAATCTCAGGTCCAATGTTCCGAAGAAATCCTTGGCCTTCTCCAGGGCCCTCTCCGGGCTCAGCCTGGTGCTTGCTCCGTATCTCATGTCCACACCTTGACCGGGAAGGCCATTGGGGCCATAACTAATTTTCTTAAGCAACGCTCACTCGAACCTGAGCACCTCGGCCGGGGCCACCTTGCTGGCCCCGCGGGCCGCGGGGAGTATGCTGATCATGGTGGCGATGAAGGCCAGCACGGCGACTATCAGTATCGGCTGCCAGTCGATGACGAAGATGAAGTCCATGGACTCCAGGGCCTCCACGTACAGCTGGTAGCCGACCAGGATGCCCAGCAGGGACCCGGCCACGATCCCCAGCAGGGAGATGAAGGCCGACTCCAGGGCGAAGTTGATGACCACCATGTTCTTGGTGAACCCGATGGCCCGCATCATCCCGATCTCCAGGCGGCGCTCGTAGATGGCCCGGATGGTGATTATCCCCAAGCCCACTATCCCGATGACCAACCCCATGGCCAGGAAGGCCCGGAACAGGGTGAATATGGAATCCACGCTGGAGGTTATCTGCTTGGCCAGGGCCTTCACGGAGATGGTGGTCAGCCCGGCCTCCACGAAGTCCTTCTCCAGCAGCACCGACTGCTCGGCAGGGTCCAGTCCATCGGCGTAGGAGACCAGCATGCGGTTCGGCCCCAGGGCCTTGAAGGTGTCGTACACCGTCCCCTCGTTCACGAATATGCCGCCCAGGGCGCTCTGCTTCATCACCCCCACCACCGTGATGTTGGTGTAGGTGCCGTCATACGCCTCCACCCGGAAGGTGTCGTTCAGGACGATGCGCTCGGCGTCGTTGAAGGACATCATCCCCCCCATGGCCCCAGCCAGACCGCCGTCGATGACCGCCAGGGAGTCGTTGGACATGACGCCCTCCCACACCTCCCCCTCAGAGCTGAAGCGGGAGGTGTCCCATTCGGCCAGGGGATAGTAACCCTCGGTGTAGAAGCGTTCGTTGACCCCCAGGGCCAGGATGCTGAAGGTGATATGCCTGAGATCGCCATTGCCCAGGTCCACCGTGTCATTGACCCGCACCTCAATGGTGGCCATGGCCAGGAGGTTGCTCACGTTGCCCCCTTCCAGGAAGCCGCCGGTGCTGTTGAGCTTGGCCCAGGGATCGCTGTCCAGAACCGTCCGTGTGTCCAGCGTGAAGGCGATGGTATCGAACCCGCCCGAGGTCTCCTCCACCATGATGGGAATGTTGTAGTTCATCACCCCGGATATCATGGTCAGGATGGTGACCGTGAATATCACCAGTCCGAAAATGAAGATGCTGAGGCCGGTGCGGAACTTGGCCTTAAGCGGATAGGATATGGCCGTGCGGACGACGGCCCGGTAGGAGGAGCGGGCCCTGATTATGGCCGTGAACAAGCGGATAATGGCGTCCGAATTGAACATCACCAGCAGCAGTGAGGAGACCAGCAGGAACAGGCCGGCGACCACCAGCATCTCGATCTCTGCGGAATATGGGAAGATCTGAATGCCGGCCACATTGGACATCCATATGGCGAAGGTGGCCAGCGCCGCCAAGTTCCAGGCCAGCCTGTCGCCCAGATAGCGCCTGAGCAGGAGGCCGGCGGAGAGGGTGCAGAGGGAAAGGCCGCTCATGCTCACCCCCAGGCTCTCGGTCAAAATGCCCAGACCGGTGAGCATTGCGCCCAGGACGAATATCCCCGCCCCCATCAGGAAGGCCCTGCGGTCACGGGTGGGCAACGGTGGTTCCGGAATGGCCCTTATGGCCCGCACTATGTTCATGCGGGATATCCTCAAGGTGGCGAAGTACACCGTGCCCATGGTTATGGCGAAACCGATCAGGTAGGAGAAGGCCAGGCCCTCGGGGGTGTATGTGAAGTACGACAGGATGTTTATGTCCGTGAACCCGAACAGCCCGGAGATGGAGTAGATGATCAGATAGGCCACCACGATGCCCAGGGCCGTTCCCACCCCGGCGGCCATGGTGGCATACACCACCCCCTCGTAGGCGAACAGCCTTCGCAGGCCGTTCCTGGGCAGTCCCACCGCCCGGGTTATGCCCATCTCCGATTTGCGTTCCTCCCCGAGCATGGTGAATATGTTCAGCACCAGGGCCATGCCTGCAATGACGGAGAAGGAGCCGAAAACGAAGAAGAGGGAGGTGAAGGCGGACATGCCCTCCTTGCCGTCCTCCAGTATCTGCTGTCGGTCCTGTACCACCTCCAGGCCGGTTATGCTCGATCCATCCAGGACGGCTTCCAGACCGGAGCGGTCGAAGACCCCCGCATCGTCCAAGGAGATGAAGAGAAGGTTGCTGCGGCCGGGGTTGCCGGTCCACATCTGCAGGTCGGTCTTGTTCACGAACACCGTCGCGGAAACGGAGAAACCTCCCCCGCCCATGCTGTAGGCCCCCAGTCCCTCCTTGTCCACCACCTGCTCCACCTGCAAGGGCAGCGAAGCGTTCCCGGACCAGCAGGAGGAGGTCCCCCTCGTGCGCGTCAATGTCCATGGCCAGGGCATCCGTTATGTAGATACCCCCTGAACTGGGGGAGCCCTCCACCGGCGTACCGACGGAGCTCAGTCCCCCAAATTCATCGAGGGCAGGACCTTCGAACCCCAGGGCGGTGTTGCTCAGGGAGTACAGGCCGCTGGCGGTGTTGAATATCACCGCGCTCTCGGTCACCGCCGGTGAGGCGTATCCCACTCCTTCCAGGGAGGTCAGGTTGGCGGCGAGGGCGTCCAGTTCCCCCTCTTCCACGTACACGTAGAAGGACCCGAACTCGGAGGCGATCACCAGGTCCACGTCCGCCAGGCCCTCGGTCACCTGGCCGACGATGAGGTTGTCCAGGGTGTCGCTCACCACGAAGGTGGCGGACACTATGGCCGTGCCCACCATCAGGCCCCCGACCACCAGGGCGGTGGTGGATGGGCGACGAAGCGCGTAGCGTATGGCCATGATGGACACCAGCCGGTTCCGGCGGGCGTCCAGGATGACCAGCATCACCACGATCAGTATGTCCACCAGCAGGGCCAGGGCGGTGCCCAGGAGGACCCATGGAAGTATAATTAGGACCGCGGCGGCGACGGCCTTGGCCAACCCCGTCAGGCGGGACATGTCCTCATCCCCTGGCCAGGATGTCCTGGCATACGGTGGTGACCTTTCCATCCTCGTCCACTATCTCCCCGTCCCTCATGTGCACGATGCGGTCGCACTTCATGCCCACCTCGGGGTCGTGGGTGACGATGACGAAGGTCTGCTGGTTGTCCTGGTTCAGCTTGCGCATCAGGGCCACGACGTCGTCGGCGGTCCTCTTGTCAAGGTCGCCCGTGGGCTCGTCGGCCCAAACCAGGGCCGGCCTGTTCACCAGGGCCCGGGCGATGGTCACCCTCTGCCTCTCCCCTCCGGAGAGGGAGGCCGGACGCAGGAAGGCCCGGTCCTTCAGGCCCACGGTCTCCAGCAGATCAAGGGCGCTCTTGCGGGCCTCGCGGGGAGGTTCTCCGGAGATGAGCAGGGGCAGCTCCACGTTCTCCACCGCGGAGAGCACCGGAAGGAGGTTGTAGAACTGGAATATGAAGCCCATGCGCCTGGCCCGGAAGCGGGTCTTGGCGTTGTCGTCCATGGAGGTGAGGTCCTGGCCCTCGATCTCTACCCGGCCGGAGGTGACGTCGTCGATCCCTGACAGGCAGTTGAGCAGGGTGGTCTTCCCGCATCCGGAGGGGCCCATGACCGCCACCATCTCGCCCCTTTCGATGCCCATGCTTATGCCCTTCAGGGCCTCGACCCTGATGTCTCCGGTCACGTAGGTCTTGACCACGTCCTGGCAGCTGATAATAGGCAGATGCTTCCCCCCGATAGGGATTGATACTCCAGCGCAGGATATATAACTCTACTGGACCGGGGCCCACAGCCACCAAACCAGGTACGCATCGGCCAGGAAAACGAAGCTCAGGAG
>JAXGNA010000012.1:0-60561 GCA_040768245.1 Methanomassiliicoccales archaeon
CGGCGCTGATCAATGGGCGCTTCACCTGAAGCATCCCGCTGAGGTCATGATACATGGTGTAATATATTTGTAAACATAGATATTAGACAATCCCCGTTCAAGTTCGGTCAACGTGTTCGCGACCGATCTGGAATCTAGGACAGCCCCATCCGCTAGCCGGAGGGATATCGGATGACCTGCGGGCTCAGCAAGGATGAGCTGGATATCCTGACCTACTTGTACAAAGGGCGCTGCCTGAGCCAGGACCATTCCATCAGCCTGAAGGCCATCGAACGGGACCTCGGTCCTCATATCAAAGATCTCGAGGACAAGTTGGACATCTTGGTGGCCAAACGCTATCTGGGGTGCAAGAAGAAAAGGTCGAAGAACTATTACGCCGGCCCATCGCGGACCATCAAGGCGATATCAGCTCACGGGGTGCAGATTTGGAGGGGAGGGAGGGGTAAAATATGATGTTTTTATTCGGTATACATGCTGATTATATACGACATATTAATGTGAAGCACGCCCTTACCTTGTTGCAGAGGGACACTGATGAAAACGAATGATCGGCCGTTCGAGGGAGTGCTCGGCAACACCGTCGAGCTGAGGGTGCTGGAGAGGCTGATAGCATCCCCTGGAACAGAGTTCAATGTGGCCGAACTGAGCGCAATGACCGGAGTTCACCGGGACAGCGCCTCAAAGGTCATCAGCAAGTTCCTAAGATGGAACGTTCTCGTTCGCACCACCAGGGGCAAGATGGACTTCTACCGGTTGAACTCCGATGAGCCGCTGGTCATTTCCATCAACGCGATGAACGATTCTCTCATAATGCAGATGTTCCCTGATGTCAAGGCCGTTTTGGATGGTGTAGAGGAAGGATCGACGAGCACATCGCTTCGGGGCGGGGAGCTTTCTGAACGCGAGATAAGGATCGATACAGCGTCGCGAATGGCCAAGCGGAAGAACGTGGGGATCCCATAGCGACAGACTGACCTATGGATGGTAATGGGCAAGTAAGTATCGCGAACGGACCGATGAACATGTCCTCAAGTACCGATCATCCGCGGCCGCCCTCTTCTGACGACCTTCAGCACCGGCCGTATGGATCTTTCCCCGCAGGCCGTCGCCGGCAGCAACCACTCCCTCAACGGGACCGCGTCCACGGTCAGCCCGTCCATTTCGTATCGTGCTGAGGTGTCCATGGTGATCATCAGGCAGCGTTCCGGTCCCATCCCTTCCGAACATCGTTCCAGTCCGCGCAGCTCCCTGCTCAACGTCCTGGGCTCGCCTGGATCATAGCACACCTGTATCGCTGACGAAACTTTCAGTCCGGAGATGACCAGGAAATCGACCTCCGCCCCTGCGGTGTCCTTCCAGTAGAACAGCTCCTCCTCTGGAGCTAGTCGTCGCAACAGCTCCAGGCATACCAGGTTCTCGAGCTTCCTGCCGAGGTCCTCCGTTCCCCCGATAAGATGCAATCCCATATCCCCGGCGTACACCTTCCGGGGCTGCTGCGCCATGTCCTTGATGCTTGACGAGTGGACGTTAAGGAAATGGAACAGCATGCAATCCGCCGCCGCACGTTCCATCTCCAGGACCTTGTCCTTACCGACCTTGTACCCGAGCCCTTTCAAGAAATTGGTGCAGGTGGTGGCTGAAAAGTACGGAGATCTCAGAAGGTATTTGCTGAACAGTTCCACCAGTGAACGGTCCATTCCCGTTTCTCCTGCGATGTCCAGACCAACGATCTCCCGGTGATAGGAGAGCAATGTGCGCAACCTCTCCGACGGTTCGTCCTGCAACACCACTTCCGGGAAACCACCGTACTGGAGGTGCTCCTGGACCTGCCTTTCGACCGCCGCCCTCTGAACTACGTTCGCTCCAAACGGAACTTCAAGGAACGACAGCCTTTCGGAGAACGATAGAGGGAACAGGTCGAAGTACACGCATCTTCCCCTTAGAGGGCGAGATGGCGAGCGGACGCTGCGTTTGGATGATGAGACGATTGGGCGCAGCCGTCCTTTCAGAAGCTCGTGCACCCGAAGCAGCCACCCGTCCCAGCCGGGGATGGCGGTGACCTCGTCCAATAGCAGATATCCTTCCTCACCGAACCATCCCAGCAATCGGTCCATTATGTCAGGTTCACCGGTGAACCGCGGGTCCTCCAGGTTCACGTAGATGACCTTTCTCCCCTCGGCGTGAAGACGCTGCGCCAGCAGCATCAGGAAGCTGGACTTGCCGCACCTGCGGACCCCGCTGATCACCACCACCTTGGTCTTCGAAGCCCTGATGACCGCATCAGCTGGCAATTCCCGCTGGACCAGCGTTTTTCTCAGCGCATAGCTGGTCCATTCCTCGGCCACCTCTTCTATTTTCATCAAGTCGTCCTATAGCAGGACGATAATAAGTAAATATCGTCTTATTTCAGGACGATATTGAATAATTCAACCGATATCACTTAACATCCAGATCGAACTTGCTGTCGTAAAGGACTCATGATCTTTCATAATGGTCACGGCTAAGCTTCGATCTATGACCCCGCACCCAATTAATGATTCAGGTGATATCATCAAATCGATGCTTGTCGGCCCATTACAAGTAGCGATAATGTTTATAACTCCACATCACGAATCCGATATTGGGGTCGATTTGACAACCAACTACGATTACTTCATGAGCATGGACGTCAGTCCATACGCTGGCCAATGGGTTGCCATCTGCGATGAGAAGATCATAGCCCATTCCCCATCTTTTAAGGACGCCTATCAGCTGGCGAAGAGCAGATGCGGTCGGTCAAAGCCCTTCATCGCCATGGTCCCAACTCCGGACACTATGATCTTGTGATCAAATGGTACTGAGCTTCAAGTACAAGGAAGTGGCCAATCCCGAGGGCATTAAAAAGAAGAGGCCCATGGTGCCGGTCACGTTTTCTAACGGCGAGGTCTCCTTCGAGACGCTTGCTCACTTGGACTCCGGAGCTGACGCCTCGGCGATATCAAAGGAGATGGCCGAGGTGCTCGGTCTTGACCTCACAGGAAAACCTGAGAATTCTCAAGGATGACGTGCAACTTCCGCCACTTCTAGGTAGGGCCGGCTTCTTCGATGAGTTCGAGATCACCTTCAATGACCATAAGAAGAAGATCACGCTGAAGAAATTGGATGTTGTGAACCGGCGTTTCAATAAAGAAGACGATTGAGGATCGCTCACTTCACGTCCAGGTCGAACTTGCTGTCGTACAGCACGTCCTCGTCGGTCAGCAGGGGCTTGCATTTTACGGAGATGCCGAGCGACAATATGCCGATGCGGTTCGGGATGACGGTGATGCGCCCCTTGACCTCCTCGTTCGGCTTCAGCACCTCCGCCTCCACCATCCCCTTGACCTCTGCGTCGCCGAAGATGAACGCCCGCACGTTCCTTGCTTCGTACTCCGCCTCGTTCTTCAGGTGAACGACGACGTCCAAGGCCCGCCCCTCGCGGGCCTCGCCGACCAGCTCCAGTTCCGCGGAGATGTCCGGGTAGGTGGAGCGCACCTCCTTTCGGGACATCTCGATAGCTTTCCGGAGGAGCTCCAATGGATTCTTGCCGTCCTTCTGCGCCTGCAAGGCGTCCGCATAGGCCTTCTGCGTTCCCGGCAGCTCGATGCGCCTCCGGTTCGCTCGTTCCAACGTCTCGGAGAGCTGACGGGACAGCTGCTCCGGCGTCTCCCCGGCCTTGCGCCCGACGACGTTCAATGACGTCTCCAGAGAGTTGAACGCCTCCCAGAGGTCCCCCTTCTTGGCCTGCGTCTCCGCGTCCGCCCAGACCTCCCACGATCGGCCGGTCTCCTTGCCCGAGCGGGAGGCCTTCTCTATCGTCCGCCGGACCTTCTCCCGCTGCTCCTGGAATATGTCCTTCATTCCCTCCTTTACCAGGTCCACGTTCCTGGCCAGCCGGTTGAAGTCGCGGGGGGCGATGTTGTCCACTACGGCTTTCTCGATCTCAGAGATCTCCGCCGCGAACCGCTTCTGCAGCTTGAGGCGCTTGATGAGATCATGCAGGGGGTTGAACTCCCAGAGCAGTTCGTTCGTCCGTACCGTTAAAAATTCGTTCAGCCCGTTCCTCGCCCTCCTCAGATAGAGGGAGGCGGAATCGAAGCGCATCTCCTTCAGCGAGCTCCAGGATTGATTTAGCAGCTCCTCGACATGGTCCTTGCGCGGGTCCAGGACCTCCAATGAGTTCAAGGCCTCGCGCAGCTCGTTGTACTCGGTCAAGCGGGACTCGTACATCTCCGAGACCGCGCGCAGCTCGTCCTTGGCCGCGCCTATCGTGCTCAATGCCTGAACGAAGCGGCCCTGTACCATTAACGATCTGGCCTTTTCCAAGGCCCGCTGCGAGGCCGGCGGGCGCAGGCCGGCCTTGGCCTCGTCCTTCAGGCGTGAATCGAACTTACGCAGCTCCTCTTCCGCTTGCGCCTTATCCTGCAGCACCCGCTCCAGCTCTTCCCGGAACGACCTGGCCAGAAGGTGGGAGTGCCGGTAGCGGTAGTTCTTGAGCGCCTCCTCTATGTCCTCTCCGAGCTTCCGCGCCGTGCGCAGGTCCTCCCACGCCAACCGCTCCGTGGTCATGCCGCCGGCGAAGGACATCAGCGAGGTGATGCGTTCCCGGGCGATGTTCTGCGAGCGGTCCAGCGCCCGTTGTGCGGCGTCCGCCGCCGCGGAGACGTTGCCGGTGCGGCGTAAAGCCCTAGCCTGCTCAAGAAGCACCGTCACGTCCTTGACCTCGGCCTTCATCTCCCTCAGCTGATCGACCGATTCCTCCAGATGCGCCAGGGCGTCGGTCAAACGCCGATCGTCCTGCAGGGTCTGGTCCAGTTCGCTCCTCACCAGTTCCACGGCGCGCATGGCCTCGGCCATCTTGCGCTCTTGGAGCGCTGACCTTCCCCCGGCCAATATCTGCTGCACGTGGCCGACCACGAACCCGGTGGCCACGGCCTTGTCCAGCTCCTTCTGGCACTTGTTCAGTTCGGAGCTCAACGAGGCGCTGATCTCCCCCTCCCATTCCCGCTTGAGCTGGTTCAGGGCGCTCAGCGATTCGACCAGGTGCGAGGCGTCCAGGGAGCCCAGCTTTTTCAGCTCCTCCTCGCTGTTCCGATAACCGAGCTTGTCGCGCAGCTTCCCCATCTCGGCCATGCGCTTCAGGCCGTAATTGAGCAGGAACTCCGGTGCGTTGCGCTGGAGGTGCTCCTCGGCGCGGTCCAGGGCCTCCTGGGCATCCTTGTACCGTCCAGAACGCAGGAGCATGCCGGCATGGACCAATGCCTCGGAGGCATCCGCGATGTTAGCGTTGATGCGGCGCGCCTCGGCCATCATGGCCTCTCCCTCCTCCAGGCGCTCTTTGAGCGACTGGTGCGTCGCCAGCACCTCGTTCAGGGAGTTCCGGGCGCCGATGGTCATCTCGAAGGCCTGACCCAGGTCATCGCGGTGCAGGGCGTTGGAGGCCTGCTCGCTCATATGCTCGGCCGCCCCCACCTCCACGCCCTCGCGGCGGGCGTTGGCCGCCCGCTGCATCAGCTCGGTGAGCTGATGATCGATCTCCGAGGAGACGATGCTCCTCCCGTACGAGCAGACCTCGTCGGCCAGAAGCGTCGCCTCGTCCATTCTGCCGGAGGAGCGCAGCTCCTCGGCCCGCTGCATCTTGTCCTTGAGGGTGACAGACTCCGTGCCCAGCTGCTTGGCCATGTCCAGCATCGTGCGGCCGTCCCGCAGGGAGCGGTCCAGGCCCTCCCGGCGCTGAGCCATCAGCTCGGTGAGCATGGCCGAGGCGAGGTCGTGCGCCGCCTGATACTCCTTAGTATCGAACTTGAGCCTGGCCTCGGCCATGGCCGTCCTCGCCCGGTCCACCTCCGGACCGATGGCGTAGCGTGAAAGGATCACGTCGGCCTTGCTCAGCTCCTCGGAGACGGCGCTGCTGGTACGTTCCTCCACCGCCTCCCCGATGGTGATCAGGGAACCATGAACCAGCTCGAAATCTCCTTTTCGGACCTTGGCGGTCAGGTTCTCCAGGGCGGCCGACTCCTCGGAGACGTCCGCCCCCAGGCGCATTGCCGAGGCGAGCTTCATCTCCAGGCGCATGATGCCGGTGGCGAAATGGTTCTCCAGGCTCAGCCGGTAGGAGCGCTGCGATGAACGCAGGGTCTCCACCGCGGTGGCGTAATCGCCCTGCATGGCCTGCTTTCTCGCCAATGCCATGAGCTTGCTTCCTTCCGAGCAGGCAAGTCCGAGGTCGTCGCATCTGGAGCGCAACGCCTGAGCGTTCTTCAGCTCCAGCTCCACCTGGTCATAGCCCTGGAGCCGCTCCTCGATGACGTTCCTGGCCTCCTCCACCAGGGCGAAAGCGCGGTTAAGGTCATCGCCCTGCAGCGCCTTGCGCGCCTCGTCCATCTTCTGAAGCGCGGGCGCGACGTCCTTTTTGGTCAGGTGGGCCAGCTTCAGCCGGGGCTGCATCGCGGCCATGTAACGAAGGAGGACCTCCTTCTCGGCATCGCGCACCTTGCCCCTAGCAGAATCCAAGAGCGCCACCGCCTCCGGATACTTTTCGTCAAGCTCCAGCCGCCTGGCGTCGCCCTCCAGGTCGCCCAGGTTAACCTTCTTCCACCGTGATACGTTCTCCGCCCTCTTCTTGAGCTCGGTGATGCGTTGTCCGGCCACCTTGCTGAACGAACGAGAGAAGACATCCTCGGTATCGTCCAATGCTCCGAAGGCCTCCTCCACCTTTCCGAGGGAGATCAGCTCCCGGCCCTTGGCCATTTTGAGCCGAGCTTCCTGCAGCTGCAACGGGAACCTGGTCTCCAGGGAGAGCAGCGTCTCCAGCTTGGCCGCCCTCTGCACGAAGCGGTCGAGGGTCATGGAGCGCAGCGCTCCCGAGAGGGATTGGATGAGCTCCACGCTCTTTCCCACATCCCCGGATTCCAGGGCCTCACGGCAGTTGCGCAGGGCGGTCTTCTGCTTGTCGACCTTGAGCTCCAGCTTCTCTGCGAACAGCAACGAGGATTGCGCCAGGCCGAAGGCCTCGGACAGCACCCGGTTGGCGTTCCGCTCGGAAACGTCCCAGGCGTCCTTGCTCAGGCCGTACGCCTCATCCAGGTCACCGGAGTCGATGGCCTCGGAGGCCTTCTTCAACGCTTTCTCGGTATCCGCCTCGGCCTTTCCGAGCTCCGATACCCGGTTCAGGATCGATCTCGCCTCACGGAGCATGTCCTGCAATCTTTCCTTGCGCGCCCGGACGGACGCTTCCACGCTCTTTACGGCGTACGACAGCGCCTCCTTGTAATCCTTTTCGGAATAGCTCTGATTGGCCAGCGTCAAAAGTTTTTCGGTCTCCGCGGAGGGGGCCTGCATCTCCTTTACCTTGGAAAGCAGGGCTGTAGCTTCCTCTATCTTGGCCTCCGCCGTCTCGCGACCCCGGGCCGCCTCCCTGGCCTTCTGCTCCAGTTGCTTGGCCAGTTGAAGCTGCTTCACGTAATCATTGGACAACTGGATTCATCCTGATTTGGCTAGTTTAATTGATTACTAGACATAAAACAGTTTCCTAACCTTCGGTCCTGGCGAAGGCCATTATCGTCATAAATCTTCATCGGTAAGGGGAAAGGGCGATGGGACCACGCCGCGCAGATGCGGTTTCCGGTGCGGACTATTGCATAAATCGCATTCCATAGGTGGCCAATAACCTATTTATCAACTGCCGGCGTTCTTATGGAACGCTATCAGCCGATAGCTTCGCGACTTGAACTCCAGGGGTGCCATCATGAAATCTCATCTTTCGTTACGGGAAGGCCATGGCCGGATGGTCGCCGACAGGGCGAGGTGCCTATGCGCAAATTGACCATGACCGTGGTGATATGCGCGATGCTCGCCGCATGCCTGTTGCTATCGGGGGCTTCCGCGCTGGCCGACGATGACGATCAGGAGCGCGAGCTGTCCGCGAACGAGGACCAGTACGGCTTCCACATCAGCTCCACGTCGATGGGCTACGAGCTGGTGGACAGCTTCGCCATCGATTTCGAGGACAGCGTGCTCAGCATCTCTTACCAGGGGATAGATGAGCAGGACGAGGATGTGGATTGGGAGCTGGAGCTCGAGTTCGACGAGCTCGTGGAGTTCCAGGACAATGGGAACGGATATCTCGATCCGGATGACGAGACGGTGTCCTCCATCTCCTTGGAGGATGTCGGCTACCGGGTCATGAGCGGCGTGGGGGTCCTTCCGGAAGGAGGGACGAGGACCACCTTCACCGTCGTCTACGAAGGCGACATCCTGAACATCACTCTGGCGGTGTCGACCTCCCCCTACTTCCGGGACGGTCGATCCCAGTCCCCATGCGACATCGGCATAGGGGTTGAGATAAGGAACTACCCGTACCATGGGGACGGTACCCTCATGGCCCTCCAGATCTCGGTAGAGGCCGATATCGACTCGGAGCTGGAGTATGAGGACGATGACGATGGGGCGGAGCTGTCCCTGCTGAACTCCGCCGCGGGCGGAAGCATCACCTGGCCCACCACGGCCACGGTGGACGGGGCGCCGGCGCAGGTGGTGGCCGCGTGGGACGAGGAGAGCGTATCCCTGACCTTCCCACCCGGATCGACGATAACCCACGAATCGACCATCAGCATCACCAGCCTGGCGGTGGCGTCCGGCCCCATCGTGATTGACACCTCCGGCTGGAACCCTCTGCTGTACACCGCGGGATTGCTCATGGCGGGCGGCCTGGTCGGCGGGATGGTACTGGTACAACGCTGGAGGAATCGCTGAGATGAATGAGACGGTAAGGGAGGGTTGAAGATAATCGAGAACCTGCTGTACGCGTTCGTTGTTGTGCTGTCCTTCGCGCTGACCGGGATCGCCCTGGCCTCCTTCCTGAGGACCAGGAAGGGCAAGCTGCTGCTGGTGGCCCTGGCCTTCATTTTCTTCCTAGTGAAGGGAGTTATCCTGACGCTCGAGCTCTCGTTCGACCTCCTGGGCCAGGAGGGACTGCTCATCGCCCTGACGCTCATCGACGTGGCCATACTCCTGACCATCTTCTTTGCCATGTTCAAGAGCTGAGGTGCTAGGGCTTGCACGACCTGGCCGAGGAGGTCGGCAACCGCAGGAACGTCTACGAGATGGTCTGCAGGTACCCGGGCACGCATCTGAGGGAGCTGTCGCGAATGCTCGGCCTGGCCCACAATCTCACGGAATACCATCTCCACTACCTCGAGAAGCGCTCCCTGGTCTTTTCGCAGCAGGACGGCATGTTCAAGAGGTACTACCCGCGCGATCCGCCGGGGACCGAGGACCGGAGGGACCGGTTCAGCGATCGCGACAAGCCCATCGTGGCCATGCTCAGGAAGCCCATCCCCTTCCGGATAATCGTGCTCCTGGCCAAGGACGGGGAGCTGCTGCACAAGGACCTCGTGGCGGGGGTGAAGCGCTCGCCCCCGACGGTAAGCCATCACCTGGAAAAGCTGGTGGGGATGGGCATAGTCGCGAAGGGAGGCCAGGGCGGGGGCTACCTCCTGGCGGACCCGCCGCGCATCGAGCGGATCCTGCTGGCCTTCACTCCGCAGCCCGCCTCCCTGATGGACGGCTTCATCGGGATCTGGGAAGACCTGTCCGTCTAAGCTAGAGAAAGCGTATTTCCGTCATTTCGATGGGATCTCAGCCGCCTATGGTATTCAATAAAAAAGGAGAGGGAAAGGGGGCCTTCCGACCCGTTGGAAAGGTGGGGATCACGCGGCAATTTCCAGCTCTATCTCCATCTCGAGGTCGTCCATGGTGTCGAGCTCGACCGTGGTGGTGTAAACGTCGTACCCATCCATGGTGACGGTTATGGTCAGGGGCCAGAAGATCTCCTGGATGCTGTACTCGTCATCATCATCCGAATCCTCGGTCTCGACCCCATCGTCATCGCTCTCCTCCTCGTCGTCCTCATCATCGTCCTCGTCCTCCACATCCAGTTCGAATTCTCCGTCGTCATCTGTGTAGCCCGAGGCGATCAAAGTACCATTGGCATCGGTGATCTCGACAAGCGCCCCCTCCACAGGCTCTCCTGTCTGAGCATCGACAACCGTCAGGTCAATTTCGAACTCGTTAATATCCTGATAGATCAGCCCGCCACCAGCGACGGCTCCCGTGGCCACCATGATGACGGCGATCCCGGCCAACAATTGTGATACCATTTCTTTCACCTGAACTTAAGATGCCCAGGTGGTCATATATCGCTTATTGGACGGATTTCGAACAGAATACCTCACCGCTTGAGTATCTCCACGAACGCGACCTTCTCCAATACGAGGTCGGCAAGCATCTCCTCGCCCACGGCCTCCAGCTCGTCCCTGTTGACGCCGAAGGATATGCCTTTCTGCAGCGAGCAGTCCAGCAGGGAGTCGTCCCTCTTCAGGTCCAGGTCACGAAGGACCTCGTCCACGTCATCCGGACCGAGGACCACCACGGCCACCCTCTCGGTGTCCTGATGCAGTCCCATCTTCTTTTTGGCCTTGGAGATCTGGCGCTCTCCAGACGCGTAAAGGATGACCTCCATGCCCAGGGTGTTGGAGGCGTTCGTTCCCCGCTCGAACGCCCTTCGGGCGTGGAACACTGCCGATTCCAAATGCTCTTTGCCGCATACCTTGTCAGCGTCCACGAGGACGATGTCCGTCTCCAGCTCCGAAGCTCGTCTGAGCAGGGCGTTGCTTTCGCCTTTCTCGATCCAGGCCCCGGCGCAGCGGACGGTCATGCCCCCTTCAACGGGGAAGGTGGGAATAAACGTTGTCATCCCTTCGGCGAGCGACGCATGGTCATGACCTTCCGTCGAGCGAAAAGGGCGTGGCTCTGAAAACATTTAAACGAGCTCAGCTTATGAAGGTGATGACCAGTCATTTGACGGAGGAATCATCATGTCATTAGACCGCGCCATCGTGAGAGCGCCTTCCACCATAGCCAACGTCGGCCCCGGTTTCGATGTTTTCGGGATCGCCTTAGAGGAACCCAGCGACCGCATCGAGGTTCGAAGGACCAGCGAGCCCGGGGTTCACGTGGAGTCCATCGTCGGGGTGGGCGCCTATGCTGTCACCCTCGATAACACCAGGAACACCGCGGCCGTGGCCGCGCACAAGGTGCTCAAGGTCGCCGGGGTGGACTTCGGGATCGCCATGAAGATCAACAAGGGCATCCGTCCCGCTTCAGGCATGGGCTCCTCCGGCGCGTCCGCCGCCGGGGGCGCCTACGCTGCCAACCTGCTTCTCGACAAACCGTTGGACATGAACCAGCTGATCTGCTGCGCTTCATATGGCGAAGAGGCGTCCTCCGGCAGCCGTCACGCCGACAACGCCGCCCCGGCGCTGATGGGCGGCTTCACCATCATCCGTTCGTACGAGCCGATGGACGTCGTCCGCATCTCGCCACCGAAGGACCTGGGGATCGTGGCCTGCTTGCCGGAGTTCGCCGTTCCCACGCGCGAGGCCCGCAAGAAGGTGCCCAAGACGGTCCCCATGCACGACGTGATCCATCAGGTCGGGCACGCCTCCTCGCTGGTCGCGGGGATGGCCACCGGTGACCTGGACCTCATCGCTCGTTCCATCAACGACATCATCGTGGAACCGGCCCGGGCGCCGCTGGTTCCGTTCCTGAAAGATGCCGAGAAGGCCGCGGTGGGCGCGGGAGCCTTCGCTTCCTTCCTCGGCGGTTCGGGTCCATGCATCGCGGCCTTCTTCGACCGCAGCAAGGCCGACGGGCTGGTCATCGCCAAAGCGGTTCAAGAGTTCTACGAGGACCACGGGGTGGAGTGCTTCTGCTGGAACACCACGTGGGGAAAGGGCTGCGACCAGGTGGGACCATGAAGTACGCTGTTAAATGCTGGGAATGCGGGAAGGAGATCGAGAACCCTTTCCTGGACGAATGCCCCAGCTGCCATGGGAACCTGACCGTGGAGATGGACCTCTCCCACCTGGAGGGGACGTCCCCCGAGGACCTGCGCTCTCGGCCTTTGGGCGTCTGGAGGTACGAGCACTTCCTGCCCATTCGTTCCGAGCCGGTCACCTTGCAGGAGGGCGGCACCCCGCTCTACGACTGCAAGAAGCTGGCCGATGAGTACGGCGTGCGCGAGCTGTACGTCAAGTTCGAGGGGGCCAACCCCACCGGTTCCTTCAAGGACCGGGGCATGACCGTGGGCGTCTCCAGGGCGGTGGAACTGGGGTGCAAGGTGGTCGGCTGCGCCTCCACCGGCAATACCTCGGCTTCCTTAGCCGCGTACGCGGCCAAGGCCGGGCTGAAGTGCGTCGTGCTTCTTCCGTCGGGAAAGGTCGCGTTGGGAAAGCTGGCCCAGGCCATGTTCTTCGGGGCCAAGGTCATAACCATCGACGGCAACTTCGATGACGCGCTTCGCGTGGTCAAGGACCTGGCGCATGCTGGCGATCTCTACATGCTCAATTCGGTGAACCCGTTCAGGCCGGAGGGGCAGAAGACGCTGTGCTTCGAGATAATCGATCAGCTGAATTTCCAAGTTCCGGACCGCATCATCTATCCGGTGGGAAACGCCGCCAACATCTGGGCCGGCTACAAGGCGCTCAAGGAGTGGTACGAGCTGGGCTGGATCGACAAGATGCCCATATTCACCGGCGTTCAGGCCGGCGGGAGCGCCCCGCTGGTCAACTCCTTCGCCCACGGCCAGGAGGACTTCAGGCCGGTCAAGGACCCGGAGACGGTGGCCACCGCCATACGCATCGGCAATCCCGCCTCCGGGAGGAAGGCGCTCAAGGCCGTTTACGATACGGGCGGGTTGATGACCGCCGTCTCCGACCGGGAGATCATTGACGCCCAGTTCCTCTTCGGCAGGAAGGAGGGCGTGGGCGTCGAACCGGCCTCGGCGGCTTCGCTGGCCGGCCTCAAGCGGCTTCTTGACGACGGCAAGGTGTCCCGCCGCGAGCGCGTGGTCTGCGTGTGCACCGGCCATGTCCTAAAGGATCCGGACACCGTGATGGCCAACTGCGGCAAGCTCCTGAAGACGGAGGCGACCGCCGAGGCTGTTAGGCAGGCGATAAAGAATTGATCGGATGAGATCGTATCCAAAAGTTCCAATGGAGATGGAACTGATTCTGTTCGAAAGATTAATAACGGTCTATCGTGTAAACATCCTTGTAACCTCTTAATGAGACGGTGGGAGGGGCAATGACCCATCTGTGAATGGCAACGAGTCCATCCCTTTGGTCTCATGTTTTTTATTTCTTGATCTTCTATCTGCTTCCGACATGGAAGATGCTTTTTCCATTTATGAGCTCGAACGCCTCCCCCACATCGCGTTCCAACCTATAATGCCTGGACACTCCCGCAAACACATCCGCAAGCTGCAATCCAGGAACCTTCTTACTATCTTCGCAAAAAAATTTGATATGCACATTATTTTCACCGATCAGCCTTTTCAAGGATTCGGCTACTTGATCCACGGAGATCTTCCAGCATTCAGAGTCTAAAACCACGTCCACATCCAATCGGAATTTCCCGTTGAAAGTGAACAGAGGCTGCAGCAGCTCCGAGATCATCCTAGCTCTCATCCGATTTGAAATATCATCCTCTCTGGTCAGCTCCCATTCGATCCGCGGGTTGCAAAAAGATGTTGTGTTGGCCAGCGGATGATTTTTCCATAATAGGTCATTTCTACGAATTGTCTTGTCCTCGTAGGCTTTCTGAAAGGTCAAGTTCACTATCTCAGTCGCCATTCTTCTTAAGCCATCCGAGTAGTGTATCTCTTTGGGGATCTTCTTATTGCATTTACCTACCATGGAACGTATCTGATCTATGGTGTACCTCAAGGTGGTTTGGACTCCGTCATTGCTCGTCGGTGCACACCATACTGCAGAACCCAAGAACAAGCGCTCCCCTTTGTAAGGGCTGCCGCTTTCGTCTATGTAGATCAGGACACGAGACAATGATTGGATTATAATGAACATTTGAATAAAAAAATATGCTGAGATTGTAGTTTTATGATAATGAAAAATCACCAGGTGTGATGAATGATATTTTTCAATTTTATCCTTGTTCAGGTTATTCGTCATTATGCCTGACCAAACATTAAATTCTCGGAGACCCGATACGTGTGTAGATGGATGGGGGAATGAACAGGGGAGAGAGGGCGAGGATCAGGACCTTCGTGAACGGTCTGGACGAAAATCTGTCCGGAGGCATACCGAAGGGTAACATCATTCTCGTTTCCGGTGCCGCGGGCACCATGAAGTCCTCTCTGGCCTACTACATCCTGCATCAGAATGCGGTGAAGGAGGGCATCAAGGCCCTCTACATCTCCCTGGAGCAGAACAAGCCCTCGTTAATGCGTCAGATGGAGTACCTGCACATGCCGGGGAACCCCGACGGTCTCGTCGAGGTTCTGGACCTGGGGGAGATACGCCTGCAGGCGCAGTCCGGCGGGTGGTTCGATACGTTCCGCTTCGCGGTCGAGGAGAGCAAGAAGCGCATCAACTACGACATCCTGGTGATAGACTCCCTGGGTGCCTTGGAGCTGATAGCCAAGTTCGAGCAGCCCCGGGAGGAGATATTCCGTCTGTTCGAGTGGCTGCGCTCTACTGAAGTTACCACCTTCATGATCGCCGAGATGCCGGTCGGCCAATACCAGTATTACGGCTCCGGCGACACCGACTTCCTGGCGGACGGCATCATCCACCTGAAGATGGTGGAGGTCGGCGAGATAGAGGTGCAGAGGCGTCTCCGGGTGGTCAAGATGCGCGAGACGGACCACAGCTCCAGCTACTTCTCCTTCTACTTCAAGGAAGGCACGTTCTACGTCACCCGGGCTATAACCGACTTCTGAGGTCTGTCTGTGACTTCTGACCACATTGACCGCGGTCGTTCACCCTCGGTCTCATAAAGCTGACGTTCCGAGGCGACAACGGTATTCGTTTCGGTCCAGCTCACAAGCGGGCTAGAAACGAGATACGATACCATTTGATATAATATTCTTCATATCTACATAACGGTAGATATACAGCAATAATCAGTAAATTATATTTCCTCATGGAGCAATGATCCATCATGAGCAAGGTCGAACGGGCTCGGTCAAAGGATGGAAAGGAATGCGGAGGTCAGAAGGACATCTACCTGACCGCCCTGCGTGGCCAGTTCATAACTTCGGAAGAGGCGCTAGGTATCACGCGCATGGAAAGCACGGCAAGGATGGCGCTTTGGCGTTTGAGCACCAAAGGTAATCTGGTCAGGGTTCGGGAAGGCATCTACGGGGCCATTCCGCCAGAACACGTGGGATCGGATTATGAGTTCGATCGCTACCTCCTTTTCGACAAGGTCATGGAGCGGACCGGGGCTTTGGCGTTCCATAGCGCCCTTGAGCTTCACGGGGCTGCCAACTCACGGTACACGACCGTGTATTATTTGTCGACCAAGAGGTCCAGACGGTTCGAGTTCCAAGGCATCCTGTACCGTCCCGTAGCTGCCTCCGAGATGTTTGGAACCACGGTGCATTACCTGGACGATGTTCCCCTGAACGTCACCGATCGAGAAAGGACCTTCTTGGATTGCATCCGCCGACCAGACCTGTGTGGCGGGGTGGAGGAGTACCTAAAGAGCTTTGAGTCGTTCTCGGCGATGGACCCCGACAAGATCCTGGAATATCTGGAACGGTATGGTGAGAAAACGCTTTACCATAAGGCAGGTTTCGTACTTCATCATTTAAAGGACCGGGTCCGGGTGCCGGAGGACCTCTTGATCTCCCTGAGGGCCAAGGTCGGACCCAATCCCTGCTATCTGGTCCCAGGCAAGAGGGTCGGGGGTCGACTGGTGAAGGAATGGAACGTTCTGGTGCCTCGCAACCTCGAGGAGATGGTGCGTTTTGTCTGAAGTTCCCGGCAAGACATACTTCTCCCGATCGGCTGGACGCACAGGGTTCAAGTCGGATTCCTTGGAGAAGGTCTATCGACTCATGATGATACTCGAAAGAGTTCGAACCATGCCCGAACTGTCAAACAGCCTAGCCTTGAAAGGCGGGACCGCCATTCAGGGTCAGGTGTTCGGTTTCAAACGTCTTTCGGTAGATATCGACCTGAACTATGTGGGAAACCTCGACCGGGAGATCATGTAGAAGGACCGGGCGGAGATAAGGGATGCACTGGTCGTTCTCTTCAAGGATCTTGGGTACAAGGTCGATACGCCAGTGACCATGTATGCGGAGGAACAGTTCGATATCCATTTCAAGAACTGCGGTGGAGGTATGGACCACTTAAAGTTCGAGATCAATTATCTGGAGAGGATGCCTGTCGCCGGAACCGTAAAGGGCAGGCTCGTGCACCCCTTCGATGATCTAGACCCGGTGGAAACACTGACTTACCGGTCGGAGGAGCTTTTCGCGGGCAAGATGCGGGCATTGATCGTCCGCGGCACTCCCAGGGACATCTACGATGCCAACCTGATCTTACGAACTATCCGGGAGATCGATGGCCTCCTTTTCCGAAAGCTCACTCTCTTCTATCTCTCGATGTATGGAGACGCTCGAACCATGGGAACCGGAGCAGTGGAGAGTGTGACCGATAGGGATATGCAGAACAATCTGGTGCCCATGCTCTCCAGGTCTCAATCGATCGATACCGCGGCGATGAAGGCCGGAGCATCTTCCCTGGTCAGGGACCTTTTGACCCTCTCAACGGGTGAGGAGGAGTTCTTCCATACGATGTATTCTGAAAAACGCATCGACCAGGACATCCTATTCGAGGGGATCCCTGTCCAAAGGGATCTGCATCTCCATCCATCGATCGTATGGAGACTATTGTCGATTAAAAAGTGAGGGATCTGATATTAATGTTAGTGTAATGGCAATTTATTAAACATAATATATTTGCCATTACATTATTTAAGCTCGGCCTAGAAATCGAGCAGCTTGGTCTGGCCCTTCTTCGAAGGTTCTTCCTTCGGTCCGTCCCTGGTCTGAGGCGCCCTCTCCTTCGGCTGACGCGGCTTCGCGCTCTTGCTGGGAACGAAGCCGGGGTCCACCTGCTTCTTTATCCTCTCGGCCAGGGTGTCCCCGATGCCGGTGACGGACGATATGGCATGAACGTCCGCCTCCCTCAGCCTTTCCCAGCTGGTGAATCCTTTCTTGTGCAGCGATCTAGCACGGGCCCGGCCCACACCCTTCAGCTCGACCAGCTCCAGCAGGTCCTCACGGACCCCGTAACGCATGCGGGTCATGAGCTTCGTAAGGATCGGGTAACAGTCCTTGTTGAAGATGTTGGACAGCTCGCGCATGGAGTACAGCAACCACTCCCCGATCTCCACCTTGTTATGGATGTCCCCGGGACCGGTGCCGAAGGCCCGGTGCATCTCCTCCTCGTCCTTCTCGGCGATCCAGGAATCCAGGACCAGGGCGGTCTTCACCTCGGCCAGGAAGTACTCGTAATCGGGCGTCTCCATGTCCGGGACCATGAAGAGCATCTCCTCCTTGCGGTCCAGGACCACTTCCGTAAGATTATCGAGATCGTCCCGCTTCAGGAACAGGGTCAGCATGTCCGGCGTGGAGCAGACGGCATGCAGGAATCCCAGGGTCTTTTCGCCTGGTACATATGCCAGCAATCCGTCCCTGAGCTTCACCGCGGACATCGGGTCGATGTACAGGTCCGAGACCCGTTTCCCGAAGAAGGTGCCTTTGAGGTCGGCCTCCGGCTCGAGCGCCAACATCTCCGTTCCCGGGCAGCGGACCATCCCCTCCTCCCAGAGGAATCGCACGATGTTGTCCACCGCCTCCTCCATGCCCTGCTCGCCCTTCTGATGCGCGTAGAACGTCCGTCGCAAGAAATCCAGGATGGCCGCCCTGGTGTTCGCGGTATCGGTGGCGATGAGCGCAAGCACGTGCGCCCTCAGCACGTGCTCGTTGCCCACCTTCGACTCGACATCCTCCGGCTCTCCCAAAAGATAGTTCTCGAACAGCATGTGGCTCTGGTCGACCGTCTTGGCCAGAAGCACCGCCTCCCCGTAGGGGTCGTACCGCGGGCGGCCGGCACGGCCGCACATCTGCTTGACCTCCATGACCGGGAGCGGCACATAGCCGCCGTCGTCGAAGCGGTTGACGTCTCTGACGATCACTCGTCTGGCCGGGAGGTTTATCCCCGCGGCCAAGGTGGGCGTGGCCACGATGCATTTTATCCTTCCAGCTTTGAACGAGCTCTCCACCAGACGCCGATGCTCGTTGCTCAAGGCGGCGTTATGAAAGGCCATGCCGTGCCGCAGGCAGTCCTTGAGCGATAACCCGATGGAGGTGTGCTCGTCCTGGAACCCCTCCTGGAGCTCCTTGACGAACGCTTCGTCCGGTTTCCCCTTGACCAGCCTGGAGAAGCGCACCGCCAGCGTCTCCGTGGACTTGCGGGTGTTCACGAACACCAGCGCCTGCCCTCCCTCGTCGATGGTGTCCTTGACCAGGGACCAGACGGGATCGTCCAGCTGCTTCACCTTCCTCCTGGAGTTGTCGGTGAAGTTGATGGTGTCCTCCAGGTACACCCCTTCCTTCAGCTTCACCGGCCTCCAGCCCATGGCTATGTGTTCCGCTCCAAGCCAATCGGCCATCTCCTTGCTGTTGCCTACCGTGGCCGAAAGCGCTATCACCTGGACCTTGGGATTGAGCATCCTCAGCTTGGTCAGGGTGATCTCCAGGGTCGGACCGCGCCCGGGGTCGTTCATCAGATGGACCTCGTCCGCGATCACCAGGGACATGGAGCGCACCCATTCCGAACGGTGGCGCATTATCGCGTCGGCCTTCTCGGACGTGGCCACCAGGATGTCCAGCTCGTCTATTCGTCTATCGGAGTCATCGTAATCGCCGATGGACATCCCCACCCGGATGCCCAGCTGCTCGAAGCGCTGCAGGTCCTCCAGTTTCTCCGAGGCCAAGGCCCTCAGGGGAACGATGTACAGCACCTTACCGTGGTCATGAAGCACCCTCTTCACCGCGGCCAGGTAAGCGACCAAAGACTTGCCGGAGGCGGTCGGTACCGCGAGGACCAAGTTCTTGCCCTGCAGGACCAGCGGCACCGCCCTCTCCTGCGGCGGATACAGCGAGGTGATGCCGTCCTCCGCCAATATATCCAGCACCTTCGGCGGCAGCATGCTCTTCCAGTCGGACATGGGCGGTAGGGGATGGCCTAGAGGGTTATTACTGTTTCACCCTCCCCGGCCTCAGGCGTGCTTCGATATAATATCGTAGATGCGCTCGCTAGCCCGCCCGTCCTCGTAGGCGTGGAACATTTTCCGGGTCTGACGTCTCTCCTCCTGGTACCGGGCCGGGGAGCGCAGGCACTCCCGCAGAGCGGCCATGAACCCCTGGAAATCGCTGACCTTGGGCCCCGGGGTCACTTCGTTGAAGTCATACATCAGCCCGGGGCTCTTCGCGTACTCCTCCAGGTCGTAGGGCACGAATATCATCGGCCGGTCGAGCAGCAGGTAGTCCACCCATATCCCCGAGTAGTCGCTCACCAGCACGTCCACCTGGGGCAGCAGCTCCTGCACGTCCTCCACCAGGTCGCGGTTGGCCATCATGATCCTTCCCTTTTTACCCAGCTTCCCGGCGTTCCCCTCGCGCACCGCCAGGTCGTCCCGGTAATGTCCGCGCAGGAGCAGGCAGGCGTCGAACTCCTCCAGCAGCCGTTCCAGCTCCTCCATGTCCATGTCCGGGAAGGGGAACATGCTGGCGGCCTTCTCCGGCCTCCAGGTCGGGGCGTACAGGATGACCTTGTTCGCCAACCTATCTGGCGGTCCGGACGCTTTTCCGTCATCCCGTACCAGCCGGTCGTTCCTGGGATAGCCGGTGACCAGCACCCGGTCCTCGGGAAGCCCGGTGCACAGCATGGTGGTACGCTTGTCGGTCTCCGAACTGGCCATCCAGTAGGTGTGCTGCACGTCCATCTGCAGCCTCTTGAAGCGGTTGTTTATCGGGGAGCGCTTGTTCTCCCTTATCCCGATGGCCTTGATGGGTATGCCGTGCCACAGCTGCAGGGTGGTGGTCCGCCGGGAGAATATTATCGGCAGGTCGTAGGTCAGGAAGGCGTGCACCACGACCTTGGCCCGGAGCAGGGTCATGATCCCCCGGGGCGAATACTGATGCAGGAACCTCCCGGCCATGTCCGGGTCCCTCTCCATCCGGTCGATGAGGTCCTGGTTCCTGGTCACCCAGACGAACTTCAGATCGTTCGGATTGTTGCGCAGGCAGTGCTCGAAGAGGTATCGGCTGTTGTCCGTGTACCACTTCCCGTCCAGACCGGTGAAGACGACCAGCTTGTCCTCTTTCTTCCAGAAGTGGTCCAGGATGTAGAGGCTGAACTGGGAGGCGGTCCGGACGACCATGTTGTTCAAAAGTCTTTCCAGCTTGACGGCCATGCGGGCACTGGCCTCGCTATGAGCTTTTCCAGATAAATTATATTCGTAGATAGGTGGCGGGAACCAAGCTGATGAACAGGGCTCATCCCTTGCCGACCCTTCTCGCCCAGTTGGTCAGTATTCCCTCCACGTCCGCGGCGTCCGCCTGGCGCAGGTTGTTCGTGGCCCGGGAGGAACCGATCATCCTCGCCTTCCGTCTCAGGACCTCCTGGGGGTCGCCGACCATTTCCAGCATCATCCGGTCGGCCCCGGTGACCTCCAGCAGCGATCCCAAAGCCTCCTTCAATCCCTGTACCGATCCATACCCCAGGTCCTTGGCCAGGGATGACAGACGTCCTCCTTCGCCATCGTAATTGAACTCCAGCACCTCGGGCAGGGCGAAACCGCAGGCCAGGCCGTGGGGGACATCCAGCTCGGCCGTTATAGGATAGGAGATGGAATGCGCCAGCGCCGTCCGGGTCTGGGCTATGGCCAGGCCGGCCATGGTGCTGGCGGCCATCATCGAGCGGCGGGCCTGCACGTTCCCTAGGTCCCGGGCCAGCCGGGGAAGGCTCTCCAAGGAAAGGCGCAGGGAGCCCACGGCCAGGGCCATGCTTATCGGCCCGGCCCGGCGGTTCCAGGCCGACTCCAGGGCATGGGAGATGGCATCCAGTCCAGTGGACACGGTGAGCTCCTTGGGAAGTCCCAGGGTGAGCAGGGGGTCCAGCAGCGCCATCTCCGGCAACAGGTCCGGACCGTCGATGGAGTATTTCTTCCGCGACGCCCGGTCCCAGATGGTGGCGAACGGGGTCACCTCCGAGCCTGTTCCGGAGGTGGTGGGAACGGCGATGATCGGAACCCGGCGTTTGCCTTGGTACGGATGCCCTTCGCGCAGCTGACCGGATAGCGAAACCTCGCCGGACATCAGGCGCGCCGCGGCCTTGGCGGTGTCGATGGCGCTCCCCCCGCCCAGGGCGATGAGGGCCTGGGGTTCTCCCGTAGTGAACAGATCGCGTTCGGCGTCCAGAACGTCGAGGTCCGGGTTCGGTTCGACCAGGTCCAGGACGCTCACCAGCCGGTCGCCTAGCGAACGTTCCACGCGTTCCGCAACACCCCGCTTAACGAATCCGGGGGTGGTGATCAAGGCCACCCGGTCATACGGTACGATTTCGCCCAAACCGTCCAGAACGTGGTCCTGGAACCTTATCCGCACCGGGCTGTGGAACGTCCATTCGGGATCCATGTCAAACCCCCTTCCGCAGGTTGGCCATCAGCTGGTCGCGGTTCTCCCTGGGGCTGGTCTTGGGCCGTCCCAGGTCCGGTCGGGCGCCTCCATTGACCTTGACCTCCAGGAATACCGGTCCATCTCCCTTTGGCAGTGACCTCATGGCGCTCTCCAGCTCCTCGGCCGTGGAGACGGAGAGGGCGAGACGGTAGCCGCAGGCCTTGGCGATCCCGACCATATCGATCTCCAGGCCCACGGTGGGCTGCCCGCCCACGGAATCGTGGGAACCGTTGTTGAAGACCAGATGCACCAGGTTCGGCGGCGCCTGGCGGCCTATTATCGCCAGGGCTCCCATGTGCATTATGAACGCCCCGTCCCCGTCGAAGCACAGCACCCTCCTCTCCGGCCTGGTGGCCGCCAGCCCCAGGGCTATGGAGGAGGCGTGCCCCATCGATCCCACGGTCAGGAAGTCGCTCTCCGAGCATTTCCCGGAGCGGGCGCGGCACTCGTACAGCTCCCGGGAGGCCTTGCCGGTGGTGGAAACCACCACATCCGTCGGGAGCAGGCAGCCGACCACCGTGACGATGGCCGCCTCCCGGTCCATCTGGAAGTCCGTCCCCTTCTTCTTCCTGAGCTTGTAAGCGGAGAAGGTACCTTCGCGGACCACGATGGCCGCCGGTCCTCCCCTCTCCCGCATCTCGGAGCAGATGGAGCGCACGGTCTCCGTGACATCGTCCTCCGGCCCCAGGGTCCGGTATGGTATCTCCAACGAGTCCAGGAGGGCCAGGGTGACCCGTCCCTGCTTGACGTGCTGCGGCTCGTCCTTCCTTCCCGGTTCCCCCCTCCAGCCGATGACCAGGAGCATGGGGATGCCATAGACCTCCGGGTCGCTCAGGGAAGCTAGGGGATTGACGGCGTTGCCTATGCCCGAGTTCTGCATGTACACCAGGGCCGGTTCGCCCGTTCCCAGGTACCAACCGGAGGCCAGGGCGATGGCGTTCCCTTCGTTGGCGGTTATCACATGGGCGTCCTCGGGCACGTTATCGGTGATGAAAGCGCAAAGCTCCTTGAGCAAAGAATCGGGCACGCCGGCGAACCGCCTTATGCCGTTGACCTTCAAGGCTTGGAAGAGGTCCTCCGGGGAGATCATCACTTGCCCCCGGGGATGAGCTCCAGGATATCCTTGATGGGCATGATCCGCTCCTCGGCCTCGAAGGCCCGGTGGTTCCTCAGGATGCACTCGGCGGTCTCCACCATGGCCGGGTAGGCCGCCCTGATCAGATGGTTGGCGTAGATGACCACGTTCACCCCGTTCCGGACCAGCTCCTCCTCGGTGACCTTCGAGTATGTCGTGGGGACCACCACCAGCGGCACGGTCTTCGGCAGCTTGCGGTACTCGCGGCAGAACTCGAACACCTCGTCCGGGTCCTTGGCCCGGCTGTGGATCATTATCCCGTCCGCCCCCGCCTCTATGTACGCCGCCGCCCGGTCCAGGGCGTCCTTCATTCCGCATCCGAGGATGAGGCTCTCGATGCGGGCGATGATCATGAACTCCTCGGTGACCTGCGCGGTCTTCCCGGCATGGATCTTCCGGCAGAAGCTCTCGATGCCGTCCTGGGTCTGGCAGACATCGGTCCCGAACAGCGAGTTCTTCTTCAGGCCGGTCTTGTCCTCGATTATCGCCGCGGACACCCCCAGCCTCTCCAAGGTTCGCACGGTGAACTGGAAATGCTCCGCTATCCCGCCAGTGTCCGCGTCGTAGATGATGGGCTTGGTGGTGACCTCGAGGATGGTGTTCAGGCTGTTCATCCTGGAGGTCACGTCCACCGCCTCGATGTCCGGCTTGCCCTGGGCCGTGCTCTCGGTCAGACTGCTGGCCCACATGCCATCGAACTCCTCCCGGCCGCGTTCGGTCTTCAGGGAGATGTTCTCCACGATGAGGCCGGTCAGCCCGCTGTGCACCTCGATGAACCTGACCAGGGGTTTGGCGTTCAGCAGCCGGCGCAGCTTGTTGCGCCGGATGTCCGGGGTGGTCCCGATCTCCTTCAGCGCCTGGTTGAGCTTGGTGGATGATATGCCTTGAGTGTAGGGGACCTCCACCAGCTCCCCTCCCCATTCGTGGAGCGTGTCGATCACGTCCTGACGGACCTTCTTCTGCACCCCCTCCTTCCAGTCATCGCCGTGCACCACGTACCGCGGCCGATATCTGCGAAGGTTCGGAGTGTAGTCCAGGGTCTCCTGGGGGACGACGCTGGAGACGCCCTTGATGCTCTCGATGACCGTCTTCCTCTGCTCATAGTTCATGAAAGGGAGGCGTTTGTAGCTGGCTATCGCCTCGTCCGTGAGCAGGCCCACGGTCACCTCCCCCAGTTCCGAAGCTCTTTTCAGTATGTTGAGATGGCCCGGATGGATCAGGTCAGCGCTCATTCCCACATAAACGACCACGTTCAATTCGATGCACCCTGCTTCGCTAGTTGTCATAATCATCCAAATGATAAATAGTCGTTGTGCCAAGCCTACCTGGGTTATGGTCAGGTACGGTCAATGGTGAGGTGGTCCTCGACCATTCCCCTCGCTTCCTTTAAGCCAGGGGCTCTCCGGTCGTCAGGGGCGGGAGGGAACGTTTTAAGCTCGGGGAAGACCTAGTCATTATGGGGAAAGTCCAATGGCTGGCATATCGAACGTCCCGCTGAATGAAAGGAATTGGTTTATATAGCAGCGCTTGCATGGGTTGGTTTTGAGACAAGGTGAAGCATGGAAGAGGAAGTCAAGGATAAGGCGGTGAACGTTCCGGACGTGGAGACCTGGATCGAGACCCAGTCGTTCACGACCACCGCCGACATCAAGATCCCGGAGAAGCTTTCCGACCAGGTCATCGGTCAGGACTCCGCGGTGGAGGTCGTCAAGAAGGCGGCCGAGCAGAAGCGCCATGTCATGCTCATCGGCGAGCCGGGCACAGGCAAATCGATGCTGGCCAAGTCCATGACCGAGTACCTCCCCAAGGACGAGCTGCAGGACGTGATCGCCTACCACAACCCGGACGATCCCAACGAGCCGCGCATTCGTACCGTTCCGGCCGGAAAGGGCAAGGAGATCGTCTCCGCCCAGAAGAAGGAGGCCATGGCCCGCAAGTCCCAGAAGTCCTCCATGATCACCGCCATCGTCATGATGGTGATGGTCCTGACGGTCATACTTTACTGGAACGCCAGGGACCCCATGATCCTGCTGTTCGGAATAATGGCCGCGGCCATGATATTCTTCGCTACCCGATACGTAGGTCAGCGCCAGGAGAACTACATGATCCCCAAGCTGCTGATCACCCACGAGGAAGGGGCGACCATACCGTTCATCGACGCCACCGGCGCCCACGCCGGGGCTCTGCTGGGCGATGTCAAGCACGACCCGTTCCAGTCCGGAGGATTGGAGACCCCGGCCCACGAGAGGCTGGAGGTCGGCGCCATCCACAAGGCGTCCAAGGGCGTGCTGTTCGTGGACGAGATCAACATGCTGAGGATGGAGTCCCAGCAGTCCCTGCTGACCGCTCTCCAGGAGGGCAAGTTCAGCATAACCGGGCAATCGGAGAGAAGCTCCGGGGCCATGGTCAAGTCCGAGGCGGTGCCCTGCGACTTCATACTGGTCTGCGCGGGCAACATGGACGCCATCCAGGGGATGCACCCCGCCCTCCGTTCCCGCGTCCGCGGCTACGGTTACGAGGTGTACATGCGCTCCACCATGGACGACACCGAGGATAACCGCACCAAGCTCGTACGGTTCGTAGCTCAGGAGGTCGCCAAGGACAAGAAGATCCCCCACTTCGAGAAGCGGGCGGTCATGGAGATCGTAAAAGAGGCCCAGAGGCGCGCCGGAAGGCGCGGGCAGCTCACGCTGCGCCTGAGGGAGCTCGGGGGCCTGATCCGCGTGGCCGGCGACATGGCCCGCGAGGAGTCCGCACCGATCGTCACCCAGGAGCATGTGATAAAGGCAAAGAAGGTGGCGCGCTCGCTGGAGCAGCAGATCGTGGACCGTTACATACAAGCGCACAAGCTCTACCCCACCTTCAACACCGAGGGCGGAGCGGTCGGCGTGGTCAACGGCCTGGCGGCCATGAACTCCTCCAGCAGCATGTCCGAGCTGTCCGGTATCGTTCTGCCGATCGTAGCTGAGGTCACGCCGGCCCAGACCAAGAACGGCGGGCAGATCATCGCCACCGGGAAGCTTGGGGAGATCGCCAAGGAGGCGGTGCAGAACGTCTCCGCCATCATCAAGAAGTACACCGGCGAGGACATCAGCAACCACGATGTGCACGTGCAGTTCGTAGGGACCTACGACGGAGTGGAGGGCGATTCCGCCTCCATCTCCATCGCCACGGCGGTCATCTCCGCCCTGGAGGACGTGCCGGTCGATCAGACCGTGGCCATGACCGGGTCGCTGAGCGTCAGGGGCCAGGTGCTTCCGGTCGGAGGCGTCACTGCCAAGATCGAGGCGGCCGCGGAGTCGGGGCTCAAGAAGGTCCTGATACCCAAGTCCAACCAGTTCGACGTGGTGCTCGAGGAGCGCTACATCGGCAAGATCGAGATCGTGCCGGTGACCAACATGGGCGAGGTGCTTTCGCATGCCCTGGTGAGCGGGAGCAAGAAGGACGGCCTGCTGCAGAAGCTGGCCGCCCTGGTCAGTGCCCCCCTGAAGCCGGCAGCGAAACCGGTCACCCAGTAAACCTCTTAATTTCTTCCCATTTTTCCATGGCAAGGGTTTTATCGGCAGAACCGGATTGACGTGAGGTTATGAGCGACGTAAATCGCGTGGACTGCCTTCTCATCGGACGTTTCCAGCCCTTCCACCTCGGTCACCTGGAGGTGGTAAGGAAGATAGCCAAGGAGTGCGACGAGCTCATCATCGGCATCGGCAGCGCGCAGATATCGCATACGTTCGACAATCCGTTCACCGCCGGCGAACGTCATCTCATGATATCCCGCGCCCTGCGGGAGGACGGCATCAAGGACTTCTTCCTGGTGCCCATCGTGGACATCAATCAGTACGGGGTGTGGGTCTCCCATGTGCGCTCCATGGTGCCCCCGTTCGAGCGGGTCTACACCAACAATCCGCTGACCAAGCGCCTGTTCTCGGAGGCGGGCTACGAGGTCTCCGCGTCCCCCATGTTCAACCGCGCCCAGTACTCCGGAACGGAGATCCGCAAGCGCATGGTGGAAGGGGACGACTGGCGCCAGTTCGTTCCCCGCGCCGTGGCCGATGTGATCGACTCCATCGACGGGGTGAAACGCCTCAGGGACCTGGTGTCCCAGGGTGGGCCCGATGCTGGAGACTGACGTCCTCGGGAAGCTGGGCAAGGCCGGACTGACCCTGGCCGTGGCGGAATCGTGCACCGGCGGGCGCATCTGCGACCGCCTGACCGATGTGCCAGGCTCCTCGGAGCATTTCAAGGGCGGCATCGTGGTTTATAGCAACGATTCAAAGGTCAAGTTCCTGGGCGTCTCGCAGGAGACGCTGAAGGCGCACGGGGCGGTGAGCGAGGAATGCGCCAGGGAGATGGCCTCCGGGGTCGCCAGGACCTTCGGCGCGGATGTCGGGATCTCGGTCACCGGAATAGCCGGACCGGGCGGGGCCACCCCGCAGAAGCCGGTCGGCCTGGTCTTCATAGGTATGGCCATGAAGAAGGAGCAGGCGGTCTTCCGCTACCTCTTCGATGGGGACCGCCGGAGCATCAAGGCCCAGGCCACCGAGCAGGCGCTGCGCCTGGTCTTGGATTTCGTTCCTTGAGCGCGAGGCAATCAATTATATCGGACCAAGAACGATTTCGTTCCCGGTGTGGATTTGGGTCAAAGGACGATATGGCCGGCAATATTGGCGATAGCGATCACCGCAGTGGTCGTCTCCACCGCCTACCTGGCGGCCGGCGCCCTGCATGACCGCATGATGCCCGAGGAAGAGGGGCCGGCGGCCACCGCCACCATCGTGCCGATCGCCACCGACGGGCTGGGCGGCGAGCAGGAACATCTGGACGTCTCGGAACCCTGGATGACCGGTCAGGCCTACGACATGGGCGTGCGCGTGATCGGCCTGCGCAGCGAGACCGGGGTGGTGGTCAAGTTCTCCCTCACCTGGCCGAACATATCGCCGGAGGACGTCAGCGTCTTCTACTACGATGCGGCAAGCAGTTCCTGGAAGCCCCTGGCGATGAGCGATGAAGGCAACGCCCTGGAGGGCACGCTCGGCCTGGTCGGCGGTATCGCTGTGTACGAGGGTTATGACCAATTGCACCGGCTGCTGATCTACTCGCATTTCGACGGTTCATGCAAGGTCAAGGCCTGGGTCGAGACCGACTGAAATTTCTTGGTTCTAGCTCCACCCGCCACAGGGGCCACCATACAATTATAAGCTGATATCCCTATAAATGCCCAGTCAGGTGCGGGAATGGATGCCACGGTGAAACGGATACCCAGCGGTGTCTCCGATTTTGACAGCATAATCAAGGGCGGTATACCGCAGGGTTCGGTCATCCTGCTGATGGGCGACCTGGGCGCGGGCCAGCAGGAGTACGCGCTGACGTCCGCCTCCAAGATCTCCCTGGTCAAGGAGAACCCCACCGTTTCCGATTATTATCTTGGTCATCGCGTGGGCCAGAGGGTCATGCCCAAGAAGATCTGCTATGTTACGTTCGCGAGATCGCAGGAGGACATACTCCAGGAGATCAAGACCTCCTTCAATCAGGATTTCTACGGGGCGTTCGAGAGGAACGTCCAGTTCAAGGACTTCTCCAAGCAGTACTTCCGGAACACGCTGGTCCCCAGGAGCTGGACCGGGGAGGCCTCCGCCGGCCTTTTCTCGGACGACGGGGAGCAGAACACGCTGGAGGCGCTGGTGGACTACCTGGACGCCAACGCGCATGACAGCATGGTGATCATCGATTCGCTTACGGACCTGGTGGTCAACAACCAGATCGAGGAGATGGACCTGGTGGCGGTCATGCGGGGAATGCAGCGCATGGCCAAGCGCTGGAAAGGTGTTATCTACCTGATACTCACCAAGGACATCGTCGATGCCAGGAAGGAGAAGCTGATCATGGACTCGGTGGACGGGGCGCTGGTCTTCGAGTGGAGCAAGTTCGCTCAATCGTCCCGCCGCCAGCGCTACATGTACGTGGAGAAGTTCATGAGCATACTGCCGCACCTGGACCAGCAGAGGATAGCCCGGTTCGCCACCATAGTCACGGCGCAGCACGGGCTTGTGGTGATCGATACGGAAAGGATAGGGTGATGGGAATGGAGAAGGTCAAGACGGGGTTGGATGGGCTGGACGAGATGCTGTTCGGTGGCATACCCAAAGGCTCCACGGTGGTGGTCATGGGTTCCTTCGGTACCGGGAAGACCACCTTCGGGCTGCAGTTCCTCAACCAGGGGCTGGCGGAGGGCGAGAAGGGCGTGTACATCTCTCTGGAGGAGGACAGGGAATCGATACTCGCCGACGCCGAGGCGCACGGCTGGGACCTGCGCTCCAAGCTGAACGAGAAGCAGCTGGAGATCGTGAAGCTGGAACCTACCGACGCTAAGATAACGATACAGCGCATCAAGAGCGAGCTGCCCGAGTTCATAAAGAAGTTCGGGGCGTCCCGCATCGTCGTCGATTCCGTCTCGCTGCTGAACTTGCTGTTCGACACCGATCATGATCGCCGGACCAACCTCTTCAACCTGTCCCAGATGATAAAAAGGACCGGGGCCACACTGATCATGACCGCCGAGGTCAAGGACGACAACCCCTTCGCTTCCCGGGACGGCCTGATCGAGTACGTGGCCGACGGGGTGATCTCGCTTCGTTACCTGGAGATGCAGTCCCGCAACGAGCTCATGCTTTCGTTACGAATAATCAAGATGAGGAGGACCGAGCACTCCCGCAAGATCACTCCGTACTCGATAACCAACAAGGGCCTGGAAGTGCACGTGGGCTCCGAGTTCTGAGCAAGCTTTATTCGTCGTTCCGTCATCACTCTAGCGATGAAGCTCTACCGGGTCGGCAAGGTCAAGAAGGTCTTCGAGGTCGACGACAGCACGTTCGAGTTCCACTTCACCAACAACATCTCCGTGTTCGACAAGATCATTCCGACGGAGATACCGCACAAGGGCGAGGTGCTGTGTCGGACGTCCGCCTACTGGTTCAAGCTGCTGGAGCAGCACGGCATCCGTTCCGATTTCATCAAATTGACTGGAAAGGACCGCATGCTGGTCAAGCGCGTGAACGTAATTCCCGATTACTCCAAGCTGAACAACCAGACCACCAACTACCTGATCCCCCTGGAGTTCATCTGCCGCCACTACAACGCCGGTTCCCTGAACGACAGAGTCAAGGAGGGAAAGATAACCGTCGAGCAGCTAGGATTCCCAAAAGGGCACCAGCTGAAGTATGGTGAGAAGCTCCCGAGGCCGTTCTTCGAGGCGACGACGAAACTGGAGGAGACCGATCGCAACCTCACGGACGAGGAGGCCAAACGCATTTCCGGTTTAACCGACAAGGAATATCAGGAGGTCTTCGACACCATCGCCAGGATAGACGCGCTCATCGCCGAACGCGCCAATAAGGCCGGGCTGATCCATGTGGACGGGAAGAAGGAGTTCGCTTACGATGAGAACCGCAAGCTGATGATCGTGGACACCTTCGGAACGTTGGACGAGGACAGATGGTGGGATTTCGCCGAGTACCAAAAGGGCAACTGCGTCGAACTGTCGAAGGAGATGGTCCGCCAGCATTACCGTGAGACCGGCTACCACGAGGCTTTGTACAAGGCCAGGAAGGAGCACCGGCCGGAGCCGGACATCCCCGCCCTGCCTGACGAGGTCCGGGACAGGGTCAGCAGGCTCTACATAGACATGTACGAGCGGATGACCGGGGAGAGGTTCTGACCTCGCCATCCGTTCTAATACACCGACATATCGATTATCCAGATGATTATCGATAACAAGGTCACGAACAACATCAGGTACCCCATGTAATGGGGCAGCTCCTTCGGTCCCTCCGGGGCGGAACGCCATCCCAGCACGCCCATGGACATTGCCCCCAGGAACAAGGAGACCAAGGGCACCCCGATCAGGAAGAAGTAATGGTACGCCGCTCCGGCCAGGTCAGCCAAGGCACCGGTCACGTTGACCTCCAGGCTCAGGAAGTCCAGCAGTATCACCGGTATGATGTACAGCACGAAAAGCACGGCCACTGCCAATACGTACGAGTGGAACAGCGTTCTCTCATCCCATCCGATGCGCATCCCCATCTCCGGAATGAACTAGCCCGGTCATGCATTAATATTATCGCATGCCACAGATTCTCTACTCTAGGACCACCCGCACCAGCTTCTTGCCCTCGGAGCACTCGATGTCGCCAACGATCTTGGATATCCGGGCCTTGTGGCCTTTATCGATGCCAAGGGGATGGCACAGGCGGTAGCTCTGGCAGCCCAGGTTGTCGCACTTGATCACCTCGTAGGTGATGGTCGTGCCTTCCAGGGCTCCCTTCTTGTTCACCACCCCTTCCATCTTCTCCTTCTCCACCTTGATGACCCGAACGCCGTCCTCGTGCACTCTGCATTCGTGCTTGACATCACGAACCTCCACGATGCGGTACAGCGCCCCGGCGTCCAGATTGAAGCATACACCCTTGAGCTTGCACTCCTTGCACTCCGTCAGCGGACCCAGGTAGATGAAGTGACCATCTACCTTGGCCTGCCTCTCACCGATTACTGTGATCATCAGACAAACCTCCCCGACTAGATTACGCGGGTGATGGTGGCTATCCGCTCGGCCGCTTCCTTGGTGAGCCCCATGCCCAATATCGTGAAACGGTCCTTGCGGATCTGGTGCGCGGTCACCAGGGCCTCGATCACCTGCTCCTTGCTGACCCCCAGCTCCTTGGCCGAAGTGGGGGCCCCTATCTTCGTCAACGCCTCCCGGATGCGCATCCAGTCGCCTCCGTGAAGGTACATCATCATTATGCAGCCGACCCCGCACTGCTCCCCGTGCAGCGCCTTGCCGGGCGCTATGAGGTCCAGGGCGTGCGAGAACATGTGCTCGCTGCCCGACGTGGGTCGTGACGACCCGGCCACGCTCATGGATATCCCGGAGATGATTATCGGGCGGATGGCGATCCACACGCTCTCCTCCAGGTTGGGCCGGATAAGGTCAGCGTTCTCAATGATTGTCTGCGCCGTATAACTGGCCAGCGCGTACGCCGAACGGGAGAACTCCTCGTAGCGCAGCCTACGGGCGAACTCCCAGTCCATCAGGGCGGTGGCGTTGCTTATGACGTCAGCGCACCCCGCGGCCAACAAGCGGTATGGTGATTTGGCGATGATCCCGGTGTCGGCGATCACGGCCAATGGAACTCTTGCCTCGTGCGAGATCGGTCCGGTACCGGAACGGATGCTCGCTCTCCCGGAAGCGATCCCGTCATGGGAGGCGGAAGTGGGAATGGAAAGGAACTCCTTGGATAGGTTGGTGGCGGCCATCTTGGCCAGGTCGATCTTGGACCCGCCGCCGACGCCCAGCAGGAAATCGGCCTTGCACTCGTGCGCGGCCTTCATGACCTTGTCCAGGTTCTCGTTGGTGGCCTCCCCGACGTTCACGATCTGAACCTCGTAGCCGTTGGCGAGGAGCCCGTCCCGTACGGCGTTACCGGCCACCTTCATGGTCTTGTCGCCGGTGACGATGAGGGCGGTGCCGCTAAGCCCGAAGTCCTTACAGGAATCAGGCACCGTTCCTATGACGTCATGACCCGCCAGAACCTGCCTCGGAAAAAGCATCGAGCGAGCCTTGGTGAAATCTCCATCGTCCAATCCAAGCACCCTGGTGGCGCCTATTATCTCGGTAGCAGTTTTTGTAGTTATCGGTATTCTGGCGAAGCTTCGCTACGCTGGCCTACTGCCCTCGCATGCGCCTCAACGCTTCCCTGAACCCCGCCCCGCCGTTCAGATGCCCATCCCAAATCTCCAACAGCACCGGCAATCCCCTCAGGTAGGGAAGGAAGGACATATCGATCTCCCCATCGCCGATCATGACCCCCTCCACGTCCGGTCGTCTGGCATCGGAAAGGTGCACGTGGCGCACGGCCTCCCCCAGCTCGCGGAACATCGCCAGAACGTTGGCGTTGCCGTCCTCCACCACCCCGAGATAGGCGTGCGAGACGTCCACCGTGAAGCCGGCCACCATGTCCTCCACCATCTTCATCTCTGCCGGGGTCCTCATGAGGTTCGAGCGCAGCGTACGGCCGCGGTGATGGTAGTGCAAAGGCATGTTCTCCAGCCAGGTATAATCAGGGAGCGCGTCGAGGGACCGCCTCAGGCTGGCGATCATTTCGCTGACATCATCAACCGTTCCTTCGGCAACACCACCGGGATGGATGACCACCGGCCGGGCGGTGGCCTCCCCGGCCTTGGTGATCTCCCGCACCCGGCGAACGCTCGCCTCCCTCCAGGATGGGTCAAGGGAGCTCAGGTCCAGCAGCCTTCCGTCCGGGAGCTCCTCGGGAGCGTGCAGTATGAGCTCCCCGTCAAAGCCGTCGCAGAAGCCCTTCACCTTCGACATGTCGTCCCCCGGAAGCACCAGCAGCTCCAGGAAGTCCACCTTCAGGGCCGATATCGTCTGGTGGTCGCGGAGGGTGGCCATGGCTCCCAGTCGCATGGGGGAGTTCATGAACGGTGAACGCGATCTATAGATAAAAGGGAGGAGAGAAAAAGAGGCCCGCCAAGGGATGCAAGGTGGAATGTTACTATTCTTTAGGAGGAGAATAGTGGGGGGTCCCTTGCACGGGTCCTCTCTGAGCGAAGGAATTATGGTGCACTATAAAATGATTTCGATTCATATAGGCATTGCGACGATGGATATGTATTCGTTTCAAAATATTATGTATCTCGTTAACTGGATATTTTACTCGATACCAAATTATAGGGGCGCTGGGAGACTCAATCCGCGGAAAAATATTCTTATCCGACATTACGAACGACGAACAATCCCTACGACCGACGTCCTTCTGCTCGGAACGTGTTCAGAAGCAAGAATTCATAACGTAACAATCGATAGGGTACTGGAAGGAAGAGGGGTGCATAGTTCAGCATGAGCTCGGGAGAGGGCAAGGGAGCCTTGGGAGATCGTATAGGCCGGACCATCATCTGCACGCTGGACCTCAACGGCCGATTGAAGTACTACAACCGCACGGTCGAGTCGCTGCTGGCCACGGACGAATCGCGCCTTCTGGGCACCACCCTGGTCTCGCTCCTGCAGAACAGCACCGCCCCGGCCATGGAGACGGCCCTGCAGGAATGCCTGCGCGGGAAGAGCAGCCGGGAGCGTCTGACGATGGAGCTGGGCCAGGCGAGCTTCATGGCCTCCATCACCCCCGTCAAGGAACGAGAGGAGATCGTCGGGGTCAGCCTGATCGGCTTCCTGATGGACGACGACAAGCGCGAGCTCACCCTGGACATGGTCCTGGACGTCCTCCAGGACCATGACCTCCTGGTGATGGTGTACTCCCGGGAAGGGGAGATCATCAGCACCAATTCCCCCTTCCAGAGGTTCCTGGAGGTGGACCGGGACGTTCTGGAGTCCAAGGACCTTTCCTTCGTCCTTCACGGCGAGGGAGAGGAGGCCAGGAAGGTGGCCAAGGCGCTCGTGCAACCGGACCTTCCCTCCTTCGTCACTCTTTCCATGAAGGTTCTGGGACGGCCGGTCAAGCTCACCTGGTCCCTGCATCCCTTCCTGCGGGACGGCAAGGACCTGGTGCTGGCGGTGGCCGACCCTCCCATGCTGCGCGGTCACCTCGGCCAAGGGAACGAGGCGCTGATGTTCCTGGCCGAGTCGTCCACCGACCTGATCTCCGAGGGCAACCCCAACGAGGTGCTGCAGAGCGAGCTGGACAACCTTCTGCGCCGGGAAGGCCTGGACTTCGCGGTCATGAGGCTGCTGGGCTGGGACGGGCGACCGCAGCTCTTCTGTTCGGGGATCGATTTCAAGCAGGCCCGCGAGTTATTCGAGACGGAGGTGGGCGACTGCTCCCTGGCGGTGAAGATGGCCAAGGGGGAGAGCTGCACCTGCTCCGCACTGACCGCGGACTGCTGCCAGGCCACCAACGATCTGGGCTTCCATTCCCTGGTCTGCCTTCCGCTGCGCTTCCGCGGCGATTACGTAGGGGCCGGGCTGTTCGGAAAGAAGGCCCCCATCGAGGACCTGGAGACCCGGAAACTGACCTTGCAGGTCTTCTCGAACCAGATGGCCATGATCTACTTCTACTCCCTGCTCAACCAGCACTACCAGCGGGTAGGCTCGGAGTTCCAGACCCTCTTCGAGATCTCCCGCCTGGTCTCCAGCACCCTGGATTACCGCGAGGTGCTGGATATCATACTTTCAAAGTCCAAGGAGCTGGTGGAGAGCGACAACTGCATCATCTACGGCTTCGACCGCGGCGGGACCAGGTTGGTCCCGCTGACCTATCTGAGCAAGTACGACGTCGACCCGGAGGCGCTGGCCATAAGCGTCGGCGAGGGCATCTCCGGCGATGTCGCGCGCACCGGGAAGGGAGAACTGGTGGAGAGGGCCGATCTGGATGAAAGAGCTAAGCAGGTGGACGGGACGCCGGAGGAGCCATCCTCGCTCATCAGCGTGCCCCTGAAGATAGGGGACGAGATGCTGGGCGTGATGACCTTGGAGAAGGTACCGGGAAAGCCCTTCACCCAGGACGAGTACCGGCTCATGGAGCTCTACTCGCTGCACGCGGCCATGGCCCTCAAGAACTCCGGGCGCTTCCAGGACATCAAGTCCAAGGTGTCCGCGCAGAAGATCTACAACATCCTGCTGACGCATGACGTCGCCAACTACAACGTCCCCATACACGGCTTCCTGGAGATGCTGATCAAGGACCCCAAGCTGGACGAGAGGCAGCGGCGTTATGTCAAGAGCGCCCTGGCCCAGTCCCAGAACATTTCCAACCTGATCTCCGACGTGCGCAAGCTGTGGAACATCCTGGAATCGGACGCCTCCGCGGAGCTGATGCCGGTGGACATAATACCGCTGCTGCACGACATCGTGCGGGAGATAAAAACATCATACCTCTTCTCGGACATCCCCCTGGACCTGCAGTACCCGGAGGGTACCGCCTTGGTGATGGCCGATCCGCTGGTCAGGGACGTCTTCTACAATCTCATCAACAACTCCGCCAAGTACGGCGAGATGAAGAAGGTGGACGTCATCGTCCGTCCGGACCGCATCGGGGACGATGAGTACTGGAGGGTGGAGGTCCGGGACCAGGGCAAGGGAATACCGGAGGAGCGCAAGCCGCAGCTGTTCCAGAGGTTCGAGAACCTGGACACTGGCATGGCCGCGGAGAGCCACGGTCTCGGCCTCTCGGTGGTGAAGGCGCTGGTCGACCGCTACCAGGGCAGGGTGTGGGCGGAGGACCGCATCAAGGGGGACCACGGCAAGGGAACGGTGTTCGTGGTGATGCTCCCCAAGGCACGATAATGATAAATATCCAGGAATAATAAACGGGTAGAGGGAGGAACGATGAGCGGAAAGGTCAAGCTCTCGGTGCTGATGGTGGAGGACAACACGGACCACACCGAGCTCTGCCGGGAGCACCTTTCCCAGGAGGAGTTCGAGCTGTTCGTGGCCCGCAACGGCTCCGAGGCCCTCTCCATGGCCAAGAAGCGCCCTTACGACGTCATCCTTCTGGATTACCTTCTACCGGACACCAACGGCATGGACCTCCTCCCGCGGATCAAGGAGTTCCAGCCTAATTCCCTCATACTGTTCGTAAGCGCGGTGGACGACCCCGATCTCAGCTACCAGGCCCTCCGCGCCGGGGCCTCCGATTACGTGATCAAGGGCTTCGGCTACTTCAAGAACCTCAAGGACCGCATCCACGAGGCGCTCGAGGAATGACCCTGGTCGTCGGTATCAACGGCTCCCCGCGCTGCCACGGGAACTCCTCCACCCTGCTCGAGCAGGCGCTGCTCGCCGCCCAAGGCTCCGGGGCGGAGGTTCTCCGTTTCGATCTCGCTTTCATGAACATCGCCCCCTGCAAGGCCTGCGAGGACTGCTTCTCCGCCGGGGAGTGCGTGATCTCCGATGACATGGACGGGTTGTACGAAGCACTGGAGAGGGCCGATGCGGTCATTTTGGCCTCGCCCATCTACTTCTCGGGCATGAGCAGCTACGCCAAGATCGCCGTGGACCGCTGCCAGGCGCTGTGGGCGCGGCGCAAGGTCCTGAAAAAGGAAAGGAGGCCGGGGGTGGGGGCGATCATCCTGACCGCCGCCCAGCCCAACGCCAAGTTCGATAACGCCGTGTCCGAGCTGAGGGCCTTCCTCATCGGTATCGGGATCACCCCTGGAACGGTCCTCAGGGTGGCCGGGGCGGACCATATTACGTACTCCGCCGAGCGACCGGACATCCTGGAGGAAGCGCGGGATTTGGGAAGGGGCCTGCTCAGTTCCATCTCCGGTCCATGAGCCGCAGCCGGCGGCGCATCCAGAGGAACATGCCGATGGCCAGCACGGAGGCGGATATCAGCCCGATGAGCGGTATGGCCTCGTGGTCCCACACCTCTCCGGCGACGGCGAAGCCGTTGAACAGGCCGTGCAGCACCACGGCCGCCAGGTAAAAGGGGAAGTAACTGCTGCGCCTGCCCCTCGCCCCGTCCAGGTATTTGCGCGCTATCCCGTAACCAAGGACGGCCGAGGCGGAGGCGTGCAGCAACGTGGAGGCCACCGCCCGGGTGAGGGCGGTCGCCAGAAAGACCTCATACCCGTCGATGAGGGCGGAGCTGTTGTAGAAGATGTTCTCCATGGCCGCGAAGCCCAGTCCGGCCGCCGCGCCGTAGATGAAGCCGTCCTCCGGCTCCCGCACCTTGTTGCGGACGGTCATCACCCCCCAGCCCTTGGTCCATTCCTCCACCAGGGGGGCGATGACCACGGCCAGGATGACTATCTCCAGCGTAGGGTCGTACGGCTGGTAGGACCAGAACCCGCCGGAGAATATGGAGCCGGAGGCGTTGAACACGCTGATGGCCACGCTTTCCAGGAACACCGCGGCGATCACCGAGATTATCGCGCCGAACAGGTAGACCGAGAGGACGTGCATCCACCTTTCCCGGTTGTATCTTTCCGAGTTACGTATCCAGACCAGGTAGATCAGCGACGGGACGACCGCCGCCAGGATGACCACCGCCAGCTCCCATATCTCCATTCTATCCCCCGGTCGCCAAGGAGGTTATGGCCATATCAAACTGTTGCCGTCCTTATCCGTCTATACCGAAGCCGCGAGGACTTTCCCGCCTCACCGGGGTGGGCAGAGGCCTTTCCTCGTCCGGTACGCCCTGGGTGGCGATGAGGTCGCGAAGCACCGGCGTGTAGGGGTCGAGCAATCCCCCCACCGCCCCTTTCTTCCTTAGCTCGGGAAGGTGCGTTTCCCGCACCCCTCCGCCGAACAGGATGTCGATTTCCGAGGACAGCGCCTCCTCGGCCAGTTCAGCGTCGTAACCGTCCGCGCCTCCCAGGCGCCGCAGGTCCAGCACCGCCGCCCTCTCGAAGCCCAGGTCGTCCAGCATCCTCAGCGAGCCGGGGATATCGCTCGGGAACCGCTTCCCGGACCACCGCACCTTGCCGTCGAAGTACAGCAGCGGAACGCTCATGTCGGACAGTTCGATGATCTCCTCCAGCATTCCCTTCGATCTGCAGGTCAGGCTTCCCAGGAGCACATGCTGCGAGCCCAGGGTGAAGGCGTCGAAAAGGTCCTGAACCTCCCTCACCCCCATCTCCAGCCAGATCGCGTACTTGCGCTTCATGAGCGCCTTCAGCGCCTCGAAGTTCGGGTGAGCGTGCTGCATTCCCGCCAGGTCCATGAGCAGAACGTCCTCCGCCCCGTAGCGCTTGGAGCCCACCGCCTTCCAGTAGTCGGCGAAGGGCACCCCGCCCGGCTTGACGTTCCATCCCTCCCGCCACTCCACCTCCACCACCTTGGCCACCTGGACGATCGGCAGGTCCAGGATGGGCAGGTTGAAAAGGGACCAGGTGTCCACCGGCACTATCGGGATGTGCAGGAAGTCCTTCCCGGCGCTCTGCGCGTGGGCGACGAAATCCTGCCGCTCCGCCTCACCCTCGAAACCGAGCGGCACCAGTTCCCTGCCGCAGTCCAGGCAGACGTACGAACCGTCCTTGTTGTCCACCCCGGCCATCGGACCGCCGACCAGGACCTTCGGCACGATGCGTCGGGAGCCGCAGTGCTGGCAGCCCACCACCTCCTCGTCCATCTCACTCCGGGAAGAGGAAGCTCTCCATCGCCTTGAGCGTCTCCTGCGCGTAGTAGTTCCCCTCCAGGTCCACCCGGTTCCTCATCCCGGGAACGATGAACGTCTTGGCCTCGTCGAACCCCAGGTCCATGCGTAGGAGCTTGTCGAAGCGGCCATGCATGTGCCCATAGATCATGTGCCCGTCGCTGAGGCCGCAGGTGAACAGGGCCGCGGCCCTTTTTCCTGGGGCCAGGCGTTTCTTGGCCATCAGATAGTAGAGGCGATCGACGAAGCACTTGGTCATGCCCGTCTCCCCGCCCATGTAAATGGGGGAACCGATGACCAGCACGTCGGAGGACTGGATGAGCGAATAGGCGTCGTTCATATCATCGTCCTTGCTGCAGCGGTCCTCGGTGTCGCAGCGGTAGCATCCGTCGCAGTCCTGGACCTCCTTGTCCACGATCTCGAAGTAAGTGACCTCCGCACCGCGCTCCCTGGCCTTCCTGGCCAGGATCTTCATCATGCTCCCGGTGTTCCCGTCCGACCGGGGGCTCCCGTTGACGAATACGATCTTCATGCGACCCACCCGGGTGCATGGCCGATTATGGACATAATCCTTACCTCTCGAAGGTCCCCGCTTAAAGTATTTGTCCCTTGGTCACCATGGACGTTCATGCACCGGGTGATGGTGGTCGGGGCCTCTGGACTGCTGGGGCAGCACATGATGAGCGCCGGCAGGGAGATGGGATTGGCCATGACCGGGACCCACAACACGGTAGACCAGGGTCCGACCGTCCATATGGACATCACCGACCCTGATTCGGTCTCCCGGGGGATGGAGGCGGCCTGCCCGGAGCTGGTGGTGCTCTGCGCGGCCATGACCAACGTGGACCAGTGCGAGCGAGAGCCCGGTTCGGCCTACAAGGTCAACATGGAGGGCGCGCTAAACGTGGCCTCGGAGTGCCGTTCCTCAGGTGCCAAGCTGGTCTACATCTCCACCGATTACGTCTTCAACGGCCTCAAAGGAGCGAGGTATCACGAGTTCGAGCCGGCCGATCCCCTGAGCATCTACGCCAAGAGCAAGCTGGAAGGGGAACGGGTCACCTTGGACGCCAGCCGCGCCAATCTGGTCTGCCGGGTATCCGTGGTCTACGGCTGGAACCGCTTGAGCGGGAAGAGCAACTTCGTGACCTGGGTCATCGATTCGCTGCGGAAAGGGCAGGAGATACGGTTATACGACGACCAGTTGGTGTCGCCGACATACGCGCCATCCGCGGCCAGGGACATCCTGGAGCTGGGCCTGGGGAATTTGAAAGGCATCTGCCACACCAGCGGCCCGGACTGCCTGAGCCGCTACGACATAGGACGGCTGGTGGCGGAAACGTTCGACCTGGACGCCTCGTTGATAAGGGCGGTCAAAACCGCGGAGATGCCCCTTCTGGCCCCGAGGCCTAAGGTCTCCTGCCTGGGCGTCGATCTGGCGGAATCGGAGCTGGGACGGCCGATGGTCTCGCTGAGGAACGGTCTGCTGATGATGAGGGAGGGCGAATAGCCTCACTTGTCGATGAGCGCCAGGCATTCCTGCACCTTTTCGGAGGCCGGTCCCTCGCCGGACTCGTCCTCCAGGAGCTGGTAGTAAACGAGCGCCAAACGGTAGTTGCCCATCTCGAAGTGCTGCTCCGCCTTCAGCGCCGCGGTGGCCTCCGCCTCCTCTTTGCCCAGTGGCTTAAGGAAGTTGAAGATGGCGATCTCCGCCTCCTGGTCCTGATGGAAGGTCTCCTGCAGGAACGTCAGCACCTTGACCAGGCCGGAGAAGTTGCGCTCCCGCATCATCCGCTTCCGGGCATCGTACATGATGCTGAGGATGCGCCGGCGATTTAGTCCCAGGCCAAGATTGTCCAGGAAGATGTCCGCGTAGTTGTCGATGATATAGAGCGCCTGCTCCTCCACCTCCAGGTCGTCGAAGCTCACCTTGGCGCTCATGTTCTCACTCTCGGCTTGGATTGCCAGCCCAAGGCCATCGCTCTCCCATCAATTGAACGTTTCCCTGCGACCCCATCCCCTGGAAAAAATGGACGCAATCCTAATATCCGTGGAGCTTCCATTTCAGCCCAGTGATCGCATGAAGAAGACCATAGAGAATTTGGCCAAAGCCTTCGTCGGCGAGAGCCAGGCCCGCAACCGCTACACCTGGTACGCCAAGACCGCCAAGGTCGAGGGGTATGAGCAGATATCCGCCGTGTTCCTGGAGACCGCGGAGCAGGAGAGGTCCCACGCCAGCTCCCTTTGGAAGATGATCCAGGGCTTGAAGAAGAAGGAGAACCTGGACTTCGAGGCGCTCACATTCGATGCGGAGTTCCCGGCCGTGCAGGGCTGCACCGCGGACAACCTCAAGGCGGCCATCGCCGGGGAGAACCACGAGACCGAGTGCATGTACCCCGAGTTCGCCGACGTGGCCGAGAAGGAGGGCTACGCGGATATCGCGGCCAGGCTGCGCGCCATCGGTCGGGCCGAGAAGCACCACGAGACCAAGTACCAGAAGCTTCTGGCGTTGGTCGAGTCGGGCACCGTCTTCAAGGAGAAGAAGAAGACCAAGTGGGTGTGCCGGGAGTGCGGTTACGAGCACGAGGGCACGGAACCGCCGGAGAAGTGCCCGTCCTGCGAGCACCCCCGCTCCTACTTCCAGCGCCGCTGCGTTGACCTGTAAGCGACCGAACCACGGGGCCTTCGAGGGAACGAAGGTTCCGGGGAAACCTATTTAACAATAGAGCATGACTTTTCTCCCCTCGTAGTTCTGTCTGGAGGAGCATCGGATGAGCAAGGGTTCGCAGAGAATGGGCATCTACATCTGCCGCTGCGGCGGCAACATCGATAACAGTCTGGACACCGATAAGCTGCTTGAGGCGGCCAAGGGAATGACCAAGGTGGCGCACACCGCCATGGTGGACTTCGCCTGCTCCCCGGCCACGCGCGAGCTGATGGCCAAGGACATCAAGGAGCACGGCATCGACCGGGTGCTCATCGCCGCCTGCTCCCCCAAGCTGTACCTGAAGGAGTTCCAGCAGACCCTGGAGGAGGCCGATCGGAAGGGGTGCATGCTGGAGATGTGCAACATCCGCGAGCAGTGCGCCTGGATACATTTCGATGACCGGGAGGCGGCGACCAACAAAGCGGAGGATATGCTTCGCATGTCCCACGACCGCCTGCAGAACCAGTCGATGACGGAGAAGGCGAACGTCTCCCAGGTCAACAAGTTCCGCTGCACCGGGTGCGGCATCTGCGAATCGGTGTGCAACTTCAACGCCATCCACCTGGCGCCGGACAAGGATTACGACGACCACAAGAAGGCCAACGTGAACATCAACGCCTGCGAGGGCTGCGGGGCGTGCGTGGCCGCGTGTCCGACCGCCGCCCTGGACCAGACCTGCTTCTCCAACCTGCAGATGGTCTCGCAGATAGAGACGTTCCTCAAGGGCACCAAGATGGGCTTCCCCAAGGTGGTGGTGTTCTCCTGCCACTGGTGCTCCTACACCGCCGCGGACGTGGCCGGCCTCAAGCGCATGGCCATGGACCCCCACTTCCTGGTCCTGCGCACCATGTGCTCCGCCCGGGTGGACCCGGAATGGGTGCTCAAGGCCCTGTCCAAGGGCGCCGACGGGGTGCTGGTGCTGGCCGGGCATCCCGGCCGCTGCCACTACGAAATAGGCAATCTCCGCACCAGGAAGCGGATGACCCTGCTGCACACCTACCTGGAGCAGATGGGCTTCCACCCCGACCGCTTCCGCATCGATTACGTGGATTCGGAGGAGGTCGAGGGATACGTCAAGGTCGTCAACGACCACATCGAGAAGGTGAGGCAGCTCGGCCCGAACCCCATCGATCCTAACACCCGGGTCTCCCCCAAGCGCCTGGAGATGCCCTGGCTGGACATCAAGCCGGAGAAGAAGTGGAGCGAGGGCCTGGACCTCTGACAAACATTTTATTATTTTTTTAATTTAAAAATAGGAAAAGGGTTTGTTGCGGTCGGCGTCTCAGCCCGAGAGGGCGGGGACCTCCTGCTTCTTCTTGTCCAGCAGCGACACGCCTATGGTCACCGCAAAGCCGGCCGGTATGCTGATGATGCCCGGGTTGTTCAGGCTGAAGAAGGGATCGGCCATCATGGTCGGGCTCACGGCGATCAGGGCGATGGACAGCACCAGTCCGGTGAATATCCCGGCCACGATGCCTCTCTCCGTCGCCCCCTTCCAGAACAGGGTGCATATCAGCGCCGGTATGTTCGCCGAGGCGGCTATGGCGAAGGCCAGTCCCACCAGGAAGGCCACGTTCATCCCTTCGGCCATTATCCCCAGCATTATCGCCACGATGCCCACTCCGACCGCGGTCATCTTGGAGACCCGCAGGGCCGATCTCTCGGTGGACTTCTTGCCCAGGATCTCGGTGTACAGGTCATGGGCTATCGCCCCCGCGGCGGCCATGATCAGGCCGGACACCGTACCCAGGATGGTGGCGAAGGCTATCGAGGAGATTATGGCGAAGAACACCTCTCCCCCGGCGAAGTTGGCTAACGTAGGCGCGGACAGGTTGCTGTCCTTGATCAGGAACTCGCCCTGCCCGGCGAAGTAGTTGGCGCCAAGCCCCAGGAACAGGGTCATGATGTAGAACGCGCCAATCGCGATTATGGCCACCACCGTGGACTTCCTGGCATCGGACGGCTTCGGCACCGTGTAGTACCGTATCAGGATGTGCGGCAGGGCTGCCGTTCCTAATATCAGCGCTAATGCTAACGAGGCATAGTCCAGAGGGTTGGTGAACTTGATCCCGGGCGCGAGGAACACATCCCCGGTATGGGCGAAGAGCCCGGTCGAGGGATTGGATGCTCCATTCTCCAGGAAATGGGTGATGAACTCCAGCGGGCCGAAGCCGGACAGTATCAGTACGGCAATGGTCAGGCCGAGCGCGGCGATCAGCAGCAGCAGGCCCTTGATGAACTGCACCCAGGTGGTGGAGACCATCCCGGCGGTGGCGGTGATCAGTATCACCACGCCGCCCACCAGCACCACGCCCCAAGCATAATCGAGACCGATCAGCGGCTGCACTATCGTTCCAGCGCCCACCATCTGCGGGATGAGGTAGAACACGCTCACCACTAACGTGGAGATCGCCGCCGCCAGGCGCACGCGCTTGCTCTTGAACTTGTGCACTAACGCATCAGCGAAGGTGTACTTGCCCATGACCCTTAACGGCTCCGCGATCAGGAACAGCGCCACGATCCAGCCGGCCAGGAAGCCGATGCCGTACATGAAGCCGTCGAACCCGCTGAAGGCGATCATCCCGGCCACACCCAGGAAGGACGCTGCGCTGAGATAGTCACCAGCGAAGGCGATCCCGTTCACGAACCATTTGACCCCTCCCCCGGCCACGTAGTAATGTCCGGCGGTCCTCACCCGGCGCGAGAAGTAAATGGATATCGCGAGGGTAAGAGCGGTGATCAGCAGGAACAGGGTGAACGCTAATGGCTTGAAGCTGTTGTCCAGAAATTCAGCCATTTACTGTCCCTCCCTCTCCACCTTCACCGCGTAGTAATTGAAGGACACCGCCATGGCGATGGCCAGCAGAATTACGGTCATGCCCATGATCAGGCCGACGTTCAGCCCGGCGATCCTGGTGGACATCACGTCCCTTCCGAAGGTGCCTAGCACGGTGAACGTGGTGTACAGCACCCCGTAGATGCCGAACAGTCCCAGCCCGACCTTGAACTTGCGGGAGTGGATGATCGAACGCAGGGCGTTCTCCTCCGGCGTGGGCAGAGGTGTCTTGGCCAGTTTCAGGGCCGCCTCGATATCCTCCTCGGTAGGTTTGATGATGAAGACGGACACCTTGGCCTTCTTGGTCACCGCCTCGGCCACGTTCCCCAGGTAAAGTCCGGCCAGACCGCGGGGGTTTGAACTGCCCATGACGATCATGCTCACCTTGGCCTCGTCGGCCGCCCTAAGGATCTCCCCGGTGACCGCGCCCTCGCGTTCCATGATCTCGGTCTTCAGCCCTGATTCGCTCGCAAGCTGCTGGGCGAACAGAACGCCGTCCACCCCGGTGCCGCCGCGCAGCCCGACGTCCTCGCTGACCTGCTCCAGGTACATGGCCGGGTCCTGCTCGACCACTCTCAGAATGACCAGCGTGGCACCTTTCTCCTTGGCCAGGCGTACCGCTTCCTTGGTCGCCACCAGGGCTGGCAGCGATCCGTTGGTGGGCAGGAGGATGCGGTGGTTCATGTCCTCTCCTCCCTGGTGACCGTATCGTTCGACCTCTCCCTTCCGCCCATGGACCTGGGCAGAGCTCCCGTCCCATTCCCCCTCGCTTCTGACCGTTCGGGGGCGGCGCCCGCGGGAGGGCGCCGGATATCCGCGCGTGGATGGGATCTGACATCCATGAAGGGAAGCTACTTTCAGGCGAATACTTAATACTATGTGAAAAACCTGCGATATTCACATATATCAGCTAGCTTTTCTACAGATATTGCAGAATAATTACGATTGTAATCATAATTCTACCGAGAAAATGCGTTATCTTCGGGGCTTGTCGTAATGCCCGCCGTGCTACTGAATAGCATTGTATCCATGCCAGTATAAAATACGAACTATATTTCTTCGTACATCTACGAAGCATTCGTGAAAATAAAATCGGCGTTCGCCGTTGACCGGCGATTCCGATAGGCACCTAGGATTCCGGTGGACCCTACTTCTGCAGATGCCGGCGGATGTAGCCTTTGACGGCGTCCCGCACCGTCCCCTCCTCGTCCATGATCATCCGGATGCCCAGGTCCTGCATCTTCATCCGTCCATGCTCTCCGGCGTAGCCAGTCAGAACGACGTCCGGCCTGAGCTTGGCCACGTTCTCCGCGGTCATGATGCCATGGCCCATGTCCGTCTGCTTCTTGATGTTCTCGTGGGCCTCGAACGCCCAGGTCTCCGGGTCGACGATTATGAGATAGCGGGCGTGGCCGAAGTCCTCCTCGACCAGGTCGTCGAGGGTCGGGCCTTCCGCGGTCACCAGCAGCCTGACCATCTACTTCCTCCCGTTGACCTTTTCCAACAGTCGCTCCACCATCTCGTCGAAGGCCTTGGAGGCCGGGTTGGACTTGTCCCGGAGGACGATGGGCGAACCGTCGTCCCCTCCCAGGACCACGTTGGGGTCCAATGGCACGCGGCCAAGGAACGGAACTCCCATCTGCTCGGCCGCCCTCTCCCCGCCGCCGACCTTGAACAGGTCGATGGTGTTGTGGCAATGCGGGCAGATCAGCCCGCTCATGTTCTCCACTATCCCCAGTATGGGCAGCTTCAACGCCTGGGCGAAGGTAACGCTCTTGCGGGAATCGAGAAGCGCCACGTCCTGCGGGGTGGTGACGATTATGGCACCGTCAGCATCCTCCAGCAGCTGGGCGATGGTCAGCGGCTCGTCGCCCGTTCCCGGCGGCAGGTCCACGATCAGGAAGTCCAGGTCGCCCCACTTGACCTCGGCCACGAACTGGCGCAGGGCGCCCATCTTGATCGGCCCGCGCCAGACCACCGGCGTGTCCGGGTCCTGCAGCAGAAAGGCCATGGACATGACCTTCATGTGCGGCGGGACCAGCACCGGCATCAATCCGTCCTCGTCGGACATGACGTCCTCGTGCTCGATGTTCAGCATCTTGGGGATGTTCGGGCCGTGGATGTCCGCGTCGAGTATGCCCACCTCGTAACCGCGCATGGCCAGGGCGGTGGCCAAGTTCACGGTCACCGTGCTCTTGCCCACTCCGCCCTTGCCGGACATGACCACGATCTTGTGCTTTATCCTGGCCAGGGACTTCTTGAGGCGGTAGTCCTTCTCGTCCATGGTCGTCACCTCTATCTTGTCTGAATCATCCATATCGAACACCTCACATCTTGGTCCGGAAATATTCCCGGATGATGTTCCGCTCTCCCCTCTGCAGCGTCTCGCCCATGGTGGAAGCGGTGACCCCGAAGCCTTTCGCCAACTGCGCCAAGCTGACGCCTCGGGGATAATCGTAATAACCCTTCTCCAGGGCGGCGCGCACCGCCACCTCCTGCCGCTTGGTCACGAAGCTGCTGTCGTCCAGCCTCTTCTTCGACCGGAGATCGATGATGCATCCGCTGCCCCTCAGTTCATCTATGAGTTCACCCAGCGCGGACTCCCGGCTGGCGATGACCTGCCATTCCACCTTGCCGTCGCCCATGGTCCTGGCCGAGCGCAGGTAGCAGTCGGAGCGCATGATGGCCTTGCAGGCCCGGCACTTGGTGAGCAGCGCGATGCCGCGCATGCGGCCGTCCTCGGTGATGGCCGGCTCCCACTTGCAGACGTCCGGATGCTTCTCGATGGCCCGGGAGACTATCTGCTGCATCTCCGGGTCGTTGCATTCCAGCTCCACGAAGGAACGGGCGCCCTTGTCGCCGAAGGGTATGCAGTCCAGGATGCGCACCGGCACGTTGAAGTTGGTCGATATGTCGCGGACCCACCCGTCCGGTATGTCCACCTCCAGAACCGCCTCGATCATCCTTCAGCCTCTGGTGCGGCCAATAAACGGGGGTATAGAAAAGGTTACCCCTGATTCGTTCGCCCTTGGCAGATGTCGACGATCCGCCCACCGGCGCCGTTCTCGCCCAAGGGGCAGGCCCAGCCCCCGCGGCGGGGGAGCATGGAGCGCACCCCCTCGACGATCCTGGAGGGGTCGGTCCCGACCACCACATTTGCCCCGACCTCCACCGTCTCCGGTCGTTCGGTGTTGTCCCGGAGGGTCACGCAGGGCACGCCCAGGATGCAGCTCTCCTCCTGTACTCCGCCCGAGTCCGTCAGGGCCAAGGCGGCGCCGCCCTCCAGCTGCAGGAACTCCAGGAAGCCCAGCGGGTTAACCGCCCTCACGTTGGAGGGAAGCCCGAGCCCGAAGGTGTCCAGGTTCTTCTTGGCCCGGGGATGCATGGGCCATACGATATCCAGCCCGGTCTGCCGGCCGGCCATCTCCAGGCCTTTCAGTATGTTGGCCAAGCGGTCCCGGGAGTCCACGTTCTCCTGCCGGTGCAGCGTGGTCAAGATGTATCCGCCCTTGCGCAGTCCCAGCGACCCCAGCGCATCGCCCTTTCCCACGGCGATCTCCAGGTTCTCGCGCACCGCATCAACTATGGTGTTCCCGGTGACGAAGATGCGCCCCTCGGGCAGGCCTTCCGCCCTGAGATTCCGAGCGGAGACCTCGGTCGGCGCGAACAGCAGATCGGAAACATGGTCGGCCATCACCCGGTTGATCTCCTCGGGCATGGTGCGGTCGAAGGAGCGCAGCCCGGCCTCCACGTGGCCTACGGTGATCCCCAGCTTGACCGCCGCCAAGGCCCCGGCCAGCACGGTGTTGGTGTCCCCCTGCACCAGGACCACCTTGGGCCGGCTCTCCTGGAAGAACCTCTCCAGCCCGGTCAGCATCTTGCCGGTCTGCGCGCCGTGCGTGCCCGAGCCGACCTCCAGGTTGATCGTGGGCTCTGGAAGCTCCAGGTCCCGGAAGAACACCCGGTCCATCTCGAAAGAGTAATGCTGTCCGGTGTGCACCAGATCGAAATCCAGGCCCCGGCGCTGCAGCTCGCGGACGATCGGCGACATCTTCACTATCTCGGGCCGGGTGCCCAGGACCACACTGAACCTCATTCTCTCACGTTCCTCAGGAACTCCTCGGCCTTCATGATGATCCTCTCCCCGGTCTCCCGGGGGAACAGGGTCAAAAGCTCCGACCTCCGGTCAAGCACGTCCCGGCAGATCACGAAATCATGGCAGAGCAGGGTGCGTTGCTCCGAGCGGCGGATGTCCAGGACGGTTATGGGGTAGATGTTGGCGTCGTCGATGAGCTTCTCCAGCCCCCCTTCCTCGGGGTACTTCCAGCCGATGAGGTGCATGCCCACGCAATTGGCGTAACGGACCACGTCGCTGGAGAACCGGGTGTTGGTCACTAGCCAGGGAACGTCCACCCCGTTCCCGTCCTTCAGATCAAGGAAACGCCCCCAGGTGTACAGCGCCTCCTGGATGGAGGACTTGGTGCCCAGGGCGTTGTGGAACTTGCATTCGACGATGGCCTTCCGGCCATTCTTGACGATGACCACGTCCACCTCGTGGGAGACGCACTTGCCCTTGAGTATCTGGCGGACCAGCACCTCGTATCCCATCTGCTCGAATATCCGTCCCATCAGCGATTCGAAGGCATGCCCTTCCGGGCCCAGGAGCATGATGGCCTTCTTGAGCGAGTACCGCTGCGCCTTCGGAGCCGGCAGGGCCGAGCGTATGCGCCGGTAAAGCTCCTCGGTGGTCATCCCGTCGTACAGATAGGGCTTAACGGACTCCAGGATGGCCTTCGCCTCCTCCGGCGGTGTGCCTACCCTGAGGATGGCGTTGATGGCCTTGGCCGGATCGAACTCCTCCACTTCCCCGGAACGCTTGACCACGCGCATGTCTTAGGTCAAAGTGCTGGCATCTAATCAATCTTCCTGATGCTCATTCGGACGCGGCATCGGCCTCCGAAGGCATGACCCCCATCGTCCCGTAGTTGACCTTTTCCGCGGTCTGAGGCACCAGGTCCTTGCGGAACTCGTCGCTGGTACCGTTCTTCCAGGTGACCCGCAGCACGATCACGCTGTTCTTCATCTCCAGGTGCATCTCCTTGAGCACGGAGGTGTAGGCGGCGGCCTTGCCCCTTCCGTTGTTGCGGCCGTTGCCGCAGAAGGCCACCAGGCCGAGCTTTTCCATCTGGTAGATCAGCTTGTAGCAGGTGGCCGCCGGCAGGTTGACCACCGGGGCCATCTCGGAGACGGTAAGACAGCGCTTGGAGGTGGCCGCCAGTATATAGAGCACCACCGGGTCGATAAGGAAAACGGCGATCCGGTTACGCTCCACTCCGCGCATGGTCATAAGAGCATTGTGGACAGCGGTCTCGACTTGTAGTTCGTTCCCCGCGAACAATAGGCATTCCCGTGCTCGGATTATAATGGTGCCAATTTAATACTTTGGTTAAATGGTTAGATGAAAAGTAAGACGAAAGGGTTTATCTGGCTCGACCTCAGGAACCGCGGACGTTGGTCTCCTGCAGGGTCTTGTCGATCTCCGCCTTGAGATGGTCCGGTATGCCGCGTATGCCGACGTCCAGGAAGCCGCGGACGATCATGCCCACCGCCTCCTCCTCGGAAAGGCCGCGGGACATCAGGTACTCGACCTGGTCCTGGGCTATCTTACCCACCGCGGCCTCGTGGGTCATCTCCACGTCCGGGACCCGCGCCTCCAGCTCCGGGATGGCGATCTGGATGCCCTTCTCGTTCATGATCAGGCCCTTGCACTCCAGGTGGGCCTTGATGCCGGCGGAGTTGCCCACCAGCTGGCCGCGGGCGATGACCGTGCCGCCGGTGGTGATGGTCCTGGATATCAGCTCGGCCTTGCATCCCGGCGCGTTCAGTATGGCCCGGGAGCCCAGGTCCATGACGCTGCCCGGATGGGCCACCGCCACGGAATTGAAGCGGCAGACCCCGTTCGGCCCGTTCATGTGCGCCGTGGGATAGGTCTGAATGGTCTTCACCGGTTTCAGCGCCACATAGTTGTTGATGTAGGTCGCCCCCTCGTCCATGATCACGCTGGTGCGCGGCCTCACGCCGATGAACTCCGACCAGTTGTGGATCATGGTGAAGGTGAGCTTGGAGTTCTTCTTCAGGAAGAACTCGGAGATCCCCAGGTGCAATCCCTTCTCCACGCCCTTGGTGGTGGCGCACCCGGTGACCACCTCGAACTCCGATCCCTCCTCGGCTATCAGCACGTTGTGCACGTGCTGCTTGGTGTTGCGGTTCTTCAGCAGAAGGCAGGTCTGCACCGGCATCCTGACCTTCGCCCCCGGAAGGGCCCGGATGAAGTATCCGTCCGATTCCTTGAGGTACGTTTCAGCGGTGTACTTGTCGGTGTCCGGCTGCACCGCCTTCCAGACGTAATCCTTCAGCCAGTCGTGCACCTTGAGCGCCTGCTTCAGCGGCATCAGCTCCACGCCCTCGCCCATGATGGCCGAGTGCACCACGGTGTTGTCCATGAGCAGAAAGTTACCGGAGCGCCCGTGCCCCGTCGGCACTATCCCGGAATCGAGCAGGGTGGTCTTGGTGTCCTTCGGCAGGTCCTCCAGGGACTCCACCTCCGCCAGGTCCTTCTTGCCCTCCATATAGGTGTCCAGGTCGATGTCCTCGCCGAACTTCGCCTCCTTCTTAAGGGCTTCCCTGGCCCTCTTCTCCTCGTTGCTGACCATGTTCAACCCTCGGAAACGATGTTCTCTTTGATCAGATTGGCCTGGTTGATCTTGCAGCGGATGCACTCCTGATATCCCATCTTTCGGATCTCGGCCAGGAGCTCCCTGGGGTTGCCGGAGCAGGCCACCGTCCCATTGCACATGACGTATCCGCGGTCGGCCTCCACGTAATCAAGTATCTGGCCGGTGTGGGTTATTATCAGCGCGGCCTTGCCGCTCTTCTCCCTCCAACCGGCGCAGTGCGTCGGTCCGGTCAGCAGGTCGTGGACCTTCTCCCCCAGCTTCTCGATGGATACCATGTCCACGCCACTTTCAGGCTCGTCCAGCAGGATGAGGCAGGGGTTCTGCGCGGTGAGCTGCAATATCTCGGAGCGCTTGATCTCCCCGCCGGAGAAGCCGACGTTGACGTCGCGTTCCAAGAAGCGGGCCATGTCCAGCTCATCAGCGACCTTGTCCGTGTCCACGCCGCTCTTGCTGGTCACCCGGACCAGGTCCTTGAGCCTGACCCCGGTAAGGTTCGGCGGGCGCTGCATCATCATGCCTATGCCCCGCTTCGCCCTCTCGTTCACCGGCAGATGGGTTATGTCCTCCCCGTTCAGCAGGATCCGGCCGCTCTTCACCTTGTACCCGGAGAATCCCATGATGGTCATCAGCAGGGTCGATTTGCCCGATCCGTTAGGTCCGAAAAGCACGGTGGTATAGCCGGTCATGACGTTCAGGGACAGGTTGTGCAGAATCTCCCGCCCCCCGACCTCCACGGTAAGGTTCTCTATCTCCAGCATTGGTTCCACTCCTTCCAGCGATGGTTACCCATGGTAGTTAATGATATCGCGATTCATTTCCGGTAGCGGTCGGGATGCTCCAGCACCATCAGTTCGTTGCCGTCGGGGTCCAGGAACACCGCCATCAGCCCGCCCCAGGGCTGCCTCTCCGGCTTCACCTTAAAGAGCACGCCCTCGTCCACCAGCCGGCGGTGCAGGTCGTACATGCTGTCGCAGGAGAAGACCACCCCGCTGACGCCGCCAGGCTGCCGTTCGCCCTCTCTCGGCACATACAGCGCCACCTTGCCCATCGGCTCCCCCGGACCCAGTTCGGCCCAGTTGCCGTCCCTGCGCCTCAGCTCCAGGCCGAGGACCTGCATGTAGAAGTCCAGGGCGGAATCCAGCTCCTTCACGGGAACGCCGGCCATCCACACCCTGGTAAGCCGTCCCTTCTCCAGCCTTGGGTCGCTCTCAGCCATGGGGTCTCCGATGGGCATGCCCGTTCAATCGGGGCCGGAATATTTAATCATAATTCCCCAGTGGAGAAAATTCATAATCCAGTTCGTTGTACGAGACGGCATGAAGAAGGTCGTGGCCATCGTCGGACCGCCGGAACGCTGGATACCGCTCTGTCGCGAGCACCGACAGCTGGCCGATTTCATCTGCGCCTCTCCGCTGCGCGCCGAACCCATCGACGATTCCAATTTCTCCCTATTCCTGATCGACGTCCTCTCCGGGCGCTTCGACGTGCTGGTGGCCACCTGCCCGACGGCCATCGAGTCCATCGTCACCATGGCCGACAGGCGCAAGATGCTAGACAGGGCGCGGACGGCCATGGGTGCGCGGGAGCTGATAGTCATCGGCGAGCGGACGGCGCAGAGCGCAGAGCGCAACGGCCTCAGGGTCTCATCGGTAGCTCCGGAAGCAACCACCGACGCTCTGGTCCAGCATATAAATTCCAGGTCTCGCCGGGGTACGGTGGCCCTGCTGCGCTCCGACCAGGGCTCCAGGCTCCTGGTGGAAAAGTTGAAGGCCAGCGGCTGGAAGGTGGAGGACGTTCCGGTGTACTCGTTGCTCCTGGACGAGGGGGAGGACGTGCAGGACCTCCTGGAACGTCTGGACGCTGGCAACGTCGACGCCCTGGTGTTCCCGACCCCGGCGCACGCCCAAGCATTTCTGGTTCAGGTGGAGGAACGCTGTGGCGAGGATGAGGCATTGTCTTTATTGGAGGGATTGACCATCGCCGCCATAGGCCAGGAGACCAAGGAAAAGCTGGAGTCCTTCGGCATCAAGGTGGACCTGGTCCCGGAAAGGGCCGAGCCCGCCACGCTGCTCAGGATGCTCATCGACCATCTGGAGATCTGATCGTCCGCGCTCATCGACGCCAAACCTACGGACGCTCTTTTGATAACAGCGCGGCGAGCGTGGCGATGGCCATCCCGGCCATCATCAGGAGCCAAACCGAGCGGTAATCGGCCAGGGAACCCTCGGCGATCATGAGGCCTGCGACCATCTGCAGCACCGCCCCTCCGGCGAAAGGGAATATGTTCAGGGAGGCTATCGCGGTCCCGGTCATCGATCTCGGGAAGGCGTCCTTCACCTGCCCGTATATCGGGACGTACCAGCCGGCGAAGAACCCGAAGACGAAATGCAATGCGGCGTAGGCCGCCTGATCGGTCAGTCTCCCGGACGCCAGCCAGATCATGCCCCACATCAGCGTGAACGCAGCGGTGCCGAACAGGACCACCCTACGTCGGGAACGCAGCACCCGGTCGGAGATGTATCCGGACACCGGACAGCCGGCGATCATTCCCAGGCCCACGAAGGTGAGCGAAAAACCGTACTCGGCCTTGTCCCAGCCCAGCACGTCCCGGAAGAACGGCCCGCCCATCAGCCCCTGGTAGGCCATCAGGCTGCCGTACATGAAGAAGAATATCACCGCGAAAGGCCAGAACTTCATGCCGGAGCCGAAGGTCCGGCGGAACGAGCTGATGAGTGGGATATTCTCCTCTTTCTCCACCTCCTCCACCGCCGGAAGCCCCACGTCCTGCGGCCGGTCCCGCACCAGCAGCCACATCAGCCAGGTCAGCACGGCCGTGAGAACGCCCAGGGCCAGGAACACCTGCCGCCATCCGGCGTAATCGGACATGGCCGCCAACGGTCCGGCGGCGGCCAGCCCGCCTACGTTCCCGACCATCAATAGCACCCCGGTCAGAGTGCTGAACTCGTCCTTTCGGAACCAGGAGGAAAGGACCTTCAGCGTGGGCACGTAGACCATGGCCACGCCCAGGCCGATCATGACCCGACCGGCGACCACCATCTCGAAGCTGCCTGCTAAGGCCGTAACGAAAGCCCCCAGGGCGGACAGGGCGGTGAAGGTGCAGACGGTGCGCCGGGGCCCCCAGCGGTCGGTGAGCACCCCGCAGGGCAGCTGCATGACCATGTAAGCGTAGAAGTAGGCCGAGCTGAGGATGGCCACGGCGGTCAGCCCGACCCCGAAGGATTCCTGGAGGTCGGTGGCCAGTACGGCGGGCGAAACGCGATGGAAGTACACCAGGAAATAGGTCAGGGCCATGATGCCGAATATGGTCCAGCGGTTCCATGGCGAACGCCCGTGCTTATTTCCGTCCTCCTTCAAGAACCGCACCTTCCGCCCCCGGTCGCCTTCGCGTCGATACCACTGGAATAAATCGTGATATGGTCCATTTAAGGGTAATTAAAAAAAGGAAAAAGGTAAGGGGTGCGCTTGGCGCACCTTGGGGGCTTAGGCTTCCCTGGGCCTTTCCTTGGCCACCAGTATGCAGACGCAGGCGATGACCATGCCTACCAGCATGAACAGCCAAACGTTCTGATACTCGGCGAGGGTGAAGTCCAGCACCATGTATCCGGTGATGAGCTGCAGGAACGCTCCTCCCGCGAAGGGGAAGATGTTCAGCGCGGCGGTGGACGTTCCAGCTATGGCTATCGGGAAGTGCTCCTTGATCATGGCGTAGCAGACCACGAAGAACCCGCCGAAGAACCCGAACAGGAAGTGGATGGCCATGTAGACCTCGGTGCTCTCCACGTTCCCGGCGCAGAGGTACAGGGCAGCCCATACCGCGGTATAGGCGATCGTCCCGATCACCAGCACCATCTTCCTGGATTTCAGGACCTTGTCCGACAGTATGCCGGCCAGGGGGCAGCCGAATATCATCCCTATCCCGATGAAGGTCAAGGACATGGCGTAGGTGGCCTTGTCCCATCCCAGCACGTCGCGGAAGAACGGTCCGCCCCAAAGTCCCTGGTACACCATTATGCTTCCGTACAGGAAGAAGAACCAGATCGCCAATGGCCAGAACTTCATACCCGATCCGAACACGGACCTCAGGGCCTGGGTCATGGGGATCTTCTCCGGGGCCTTCACTGCCGAGGTGTCCTCCTTGGGGAGCTCCTCGCCCTTCTCGAAGGCCTCGATCTCCTTCACGGTAGGGTAGCCCTTGTCCTGGGGCCGGTCCTTGCAGGTCATGAATATGGCGACCGCGATGATCACGGAGACCACGCCCAAGGCCACGAAGACCTGCTGCCAGCCGATGGCGTCGGACATGAGCGCCAACGGGGTGGCGGCGCTGAGCGATCCTATGCTGCCCACGGCCAGAAGTATGCCGCTCGCGGTGGCGAACTCATACTTGCGGAACCAGACGGCCAGTATCTTCATTATCGGTATGTACACCATGGCCGCGCCCAGTCCGATCAGGAGACGACCGGCGACGATCAGCTCGAAGCTGGTGGCGACACCGCAAAGCACGGCGCCCGCGGCCAGGATCAAGGTGAATATGCCGGCGGTCTTCTTGGGACCCCAGCTATCGGTCAGGATTCCGCTCGGCAACTGCATTATCGTATACGTGTAGAAGTAGGCCGAGCTCAACAGAGCGATCGAAGTGGCGCCGACGCCGAACTGGGTCTGAATATCGGTCGCCACCACGGCAGTGGACACCCGGTGGAAATATACGAAGAAGTAGGCGAAGGCCAGCACTCCGAATATTACCCACCGATATATGAGCATCTTTTTCTTGAGTTCTTCATTGACTACCAACGTAACACCCCCTCATCGAGAGCTGTCACCTCGGTCGTCGGTCCCGGTCGGCATTCTTATCATCCGCGGGTGGAGGTTAATCGTGATGGCGAACATGTTCGCCTTTTCCGAGCCAGCAAAGACACGTCCTGGGCATGAAGAAAAACAAAGCGATCCTTCCGGCGCTTTTCCTAGGCGAACAGGTTCGCCGTCTTCGGCTTATATCCGTGTCCGTCGAACAGGTTCGCCGTTCCGACCTAATATCCGGCTAGGTGCTATTAGCTCAACTTTGGTCTTGGTCCTCCGGTCGGCCCCCGGGTCGATGATCCGGGAAACAGGAGGAGAATAGATTGAAGGAAGACAAAGGAGAGATGACGCCCCGGGAGAGGTTCTTCCGGGCGATGGCATGCAAAGAGGTAGACCGCCCGCCGGTATGTGGCATGACGACCACCGCCACCGTCCAGCTCATGGACAAGGTCGGGGCGGCCTGGCCAGAGGCACATACCGACGCCAAACTGATGAGCAAGATCGCTCTTGGCGCCCCTGATTTCTTCGGTTTCGAATCGGTGAGGATACCTTATTGCCTGACCTACGAGGCGGAGGCCTTGGGGTGCAAGATCTACCTGGGCAAGAAGAACAGCACGCCGATGGTGAAATCCCACCCGTACCGCGACGACCCCGAGGCCGATCTGGTCCTGCCCAAGCCCAAGGAGATCATGGAGATGCCCAGGAACAAGGTGATCATCGAGTCGGCGAAGTACGTCAAGGAGCAGATCGGAAAGGAACTGCCCACTCTGCTCGGCGTCACCGGCCCCTTCACCATCGCCGGGCACCTGGTCGGCACGGAGAACCTTCTCTATTGGATCGTGACCGACCCGGAGAAGGTGCACAAGTTCGTGAAGTTCGCCGCCCAGTACGAGCGGGAGTGGCTCAAGATCGTGGAGACCCTGGGGATCGACGTTATCCAGATGAGCGAGCCTTCGGCCTCCTGGGACATGATGTCCGCGGACATGTTCGAGGAGTACGCCCTTCCGTACGTGAAGATGACCTACGAGCCGCTGGAGAACACCAAGAAGGTGCTGCACATCTGCGGCAACACCACGGTGATCCTGGACCACATGATCCGCACCGGTGCGGACGGCCTGAGCATAGAGGAGAAGGTGGACCCCTACAAGGCGGTGGAGATCGTCAACGGGCGGGCCGCCCTGGTCGGGAACGTGGGAGTGGTCAAGCCCCTGCTGCAGGGAACGCCCGAGGATGTCCGGCAGCACGCGCTGCGGTCCGCCGACGCCGGGTTCAACATCATCTCCGCCGGCTGCGGGATGTCCGCCCTGATCGACGTGCAGAACGTGCGGGCCATGTCCACGGCCATCAAGGGGCTGGGAAAGAAACGCTGAACGGAAGCATCGCCGGGCGGCAAAAAGCGCTGTCTCTCCCATGACGGCCTCGTCTGCCATATCCCCTCCGCCGCCCGGCCTTTTTTTTTATTTTGAACCGGACAAGTGGTCGGAGATGATCTTCCTCTCCGCCCGCCTGAGTATCACGTTCAGGGTGGACTTGGAACAGCCGATCCTGCTGGCCAGTTCGTCGAGGGTGACACGGCTGGGGATGTCGAAGTATCCCAGCTCGAAGGCCATCCGGAGGTCGCGCTCATGCCTGAAGGTCAGCCCGCCCCACTCCGTCTTCTCATAGGTGCTGATCACCTCTATGGCATACCCTTCCTCCTTGGCCAGGCGGACGAAATTGTTGATGGAATCGGCGTCCGTCCCGAGCAGGTGGAAGATCATCCCCTCGCCTCCGGCCGGGATGGCCAGCTCCAGGAAGCATCCGGATTCCGAGATCAGGTGGCTGAGCCGGCAACGCTCGTTCACCACCAGCAAGGATATCGTCCCGTTCCCGGAACGGGCCATCTCCATCTTCATCCCTTGGCCTTGAAGAACTGGCGGATCGCTCAGTAACCGCTCGCAGATGGCCGGGTCGCCGTCTATCCTCATCAGGCTGTGGGCGCAATCCGTGCCCATTGGGGCGCAGCGCAGGACCTTGAGCGAAAGCCCGAGCTCTTCCAGGCCGCTCAAGCAATTGCAGCAGATGTGTTCGTCGATCATTCTGACCTTCAGCGTGACCGACCGCATATGGGGACCAAAAAGGGTTACAGGATATATAGGTTCAATCGTCATTATCAAAAATATATATTAAAAAAACAATTTTAAATCACCGTCAGGCGAATTTTTCGAAAAAGGTTCATAATATGTCGACCATGTCCCCATGGATGAAAAGATGCGTGGCGGTGCTCGCCCCAGCCGAGGGTTGGGAACCTCTCTGCCGTAAGTTCCAGGATACCCTGGATTTCCTGTTCGTGCCTCCGCTTACCTGCGTTCCCCGGGACGATGCCGCGTTCTCCTACTTTCTGACCGACCTATTGGTGAACAAGTACGACGCGGTGGTCATGACCTGTCCTACCGTGGTACGTGCGGTCATCGATATGGCCAACAAGCGGGGCATGCTCAACCGTTTCATCTCATCGATGCAAGGGGTGCATCTGGCGGTCATCGGGGGCCGCACGGCGGAGAGCGCCCGGTGGAACGGCCTCCAGGTGTCTTCTGTATCTCCCGAGGTGTCCACCGACGCCCTGGTCAAGCATGTTCAGAAGCTGCCCTTCCGCGGCAACATAGCCTTGCTTCGCTCCGACCGGGGGACCAAGGTGCTGCCGATGGTGCTTCGCGAGGACGGCTGGACGGTGACCGAGGTGCCAGTCTATTCGCCCCTGCTCTCCCAGTCCGAGGACATGGAGCTTCTGCTGGACCGGGTGGAGAGACGCGAGGTCTCCGCCATGGCCTTCCCTACGCCTCTGCAGACCGAGGCCTTCTTCGTGCAGTTCTTCGAGAGGTTCGACGAGAGCGACGCCCCCAGGCTGCTGGAGGGCGTCAAGATCGCCGCCATGAGCGCCGAGGTGGTCAAGAAACTGGACGACCACGGGGTGCGGGTGGACGTGATCCCTAAGATGGCCACCGCCCAGTACCTGATCGAGGAGCTGGTGGCTTACCTCTGAGCCTTCAGTATCTCGAACGCTTCCTCCACGGTCAGCGGGGGCTCGAAATCGGCTTTGCGATGTTCCTTGAGCATCATCATCAGCCGGGAGAAGGAAGGCAGCTCCAGATTGGCCTCCCTCAGCACCTCCGGCCTCTTCATCAGCTCCCTGAAGGTCCCATCGAAGAGCACCTTCTTCTTGAGGACGATGGCCCGGTCGGCCAGCTCGAAAGCGACCGTGAGGTCGTGGGTGGCGATCACCATGCTCTGCTGCAATCCGGAAAGAACGTTCACCAGGTCCCTTCTCCCCTGCGGGTCGAGGTTGGCCGTCGGTTCGTCCAAGAGCAGGACCGGGGGCGACATGGAGAGCAGTCCGGCCATGGCCACCCTCTTCTTTTCCCCCAGGGATAGGTTCTGAGGCACCCTTTGACCGAGGTGCGTTGCGCCCACCGCCTCTAGGGCCTTGTCCACCCGGGAACGGACCTCCTCCTCCGGCAGGCCCATGTTCAATGGTCCGAAGGCCACGTCCTCGTACACGGAGGGCATGAACACCTGGTCGTCGGGGTCCTGAAAGAGGAAGCCCACGCTCCTGCGCGCCTCGGCCGCGCCGCGCCTTTCCACCTTCTTTCCGGCGATGGATACCTCGCCCTCCTTGGCGAAGTCCAGGGCGGCCATCAGGTGCAACAGGGTGCTCTTGCCCGCCCCGTTCGGGCCGATGAGCGCCACACGCTCGCCCTCCCCCAGCTCCAGGTCCACGTTCTCCAGTGCCTGTATATGTCCGGGGTACTCGAAGGAGACGCCGCGGAGAGAGATCACCACCAGAGATACCACCCCATCTGCTGGGTCAATGCCAAAGCCCCTATAATAACGAACGCCACCCCCATCCCGGCGTCTCTGGCCCTGACCCGATGGCCGCCCAAGGTCCGCACCTTCCCGTCATATCCTCGGGAGAGCAGCGCCAGGTATACCCGGTCCGCTCTCCGGTAGGAGCGCAGGAATATCATCCCGATGGTGTTGGAGAGAACCTTGAAGGCTTCCCGGTCCAGCAGCGAGCGGCCGCCCCGGAAGCCGCGGGAGGACCGCGCCAAGCGCATCCGGCCGGACTCGTCCAGCATCACGAATATGAAACGATAGGTGAACATGATCAGGTCGCTCAGCACCGCGGGCAACCTGAACCAACGCAGCGCCCAGAGCACGTCCATGAACGGAGTGGACGAGACCAGCACCAGGAGCAGCAGCACCGAGGCGGAGATGCGCAGCCCCATGCCCAGGGCGTTCTCCGCTCCCGAGGTGAACAGCATGGTCAGGGAGGCCACGGCGATGAAAGGGAAGGCCATGAAATATCCCCTGGCCAGATGTAGCGGTGGTACGCCGGAGATCGCGGCCAGAGCTAGCACGAACGCCAGGGCGAACAGCAGTACGTCCGTCCCGGTGAGGAGGGCGATGACCACCGCCAGGGAGAGGAAGCAGAGCAGCTTGACCCGGGGGTCGAAGGCCGAAAGCCAAGAATCCCTGGCGAACCTGTCCGCGCTCATCTCCATGGTCGATCTTCCCGTCCAGAACCAGATGGAAT
>JAXGNA010000013.1:0-46429 GCA_040768245.1 Methanomassiliicoccales archaeon
GTGTCCGCGGTCGTCTTCGACGGCATCATAACCCAGAGGATACTGGACCTGGCCTCCGACCTGAAGATCGGGACCATAGTCGGCACCAAGATGGGCAACATCACCAAGCAGCCGGCGGGGACCGACGTCTGGTCCAAGGACGACCTGAACTGAACATGAGCGGCGCGGACCGGGTGGACTGGCGGAGCGTGGAGAGCACCGCCCAGGTCCCCATACCGGCCGATCCCCTTCTCCGGGTGATCGGTCAGGAGGAGGCCGTGACCCTGGCCCGCATAGCCGCCAAGCAGCGCCGGCACCTGTTGCTGGTAGGACCCCCGGGGACCGGGAAGTCCATGATCGCGCAGGCGCTCGCGTTGCACCTTTCTCGCCCCACCCAGGAGATAAGGGTGGTGCACAACCCGGAGAACCCGGAACGGCCTCTTGTGGAAGTGAAGAACGAGGACGAGGTCCGTTCCGAATCCAAGACCAGGGAGTTCGCCGAGGGCGAGCTCATCGAGCCCAAGAACGCTCCAGTGAACGTAGCGGAACGTCTGGGCTACCGGTGCCGCAACTGCGGCTCTTATTCCTCTCCAAAGGAGCACATCTGCCCCAAGTGCCAGAAAGGCAAAGGTGCGGACGTCGCTGCCAACAACCCCTTCGGGGACCTGATGAGCGGCCTTTTCGAGCAGATGAACGCGGCCGGTCTCACCGGAACTGCAGGCAAGGAACGGGTGACCACCACCCGCACCCGATTCGGGAAGGAGGAGGTGGTGGTCTTCGAACGTTGCGGCGAGATGATCCGTCTGCTCGATCAGGAAGCGCTGGAGAAGCGCCGGGACTGGGAGAAGCAGTCCCCCCGCAAGGTCATCGTCCGCCTGGACCGCAATCCTTTCGTGCTAGCTACCGGTTCATCGGAAACGGAACTATTGGGCGACGTCCGTCACGACCCGTACGGCGGTCATGCCCAGCTGGGGACCCAACCTTACGATCGCGTCGTTCCCGGGGCGATACACGAGGCGCACGAGGGCGTGCTGTTCATAGACGAGCTGCCTCACTTGGGACACCTGCAGCGGTTCATCCTGACCGCCATGCAAGAACGGCGCTTCCCCATATCCGGCCGAAACCCGCAGAGCGCTGGAGCATCCGTCAAAGTGGATAACGTCCCCTGCAACTTCATATTCGTCGGCGCGTGCAACATCCAGGACCTGGAACAGGTGCTTTCCCCGCTGCGCTCACGCGTCTGCGGGAATGGTTACGAGGTTCTGGTGAACACGGCCATGCCTGACACGGAAGAGAACCGCGGCCGGCTGGTGCAGTTCATCGCGCAGGAGATAGTCTCCGACGGGCGGATCCCGCACGCGGACGCCTCGGCCATAGAGGCGATAATCAAGGAGGCCAGGGCAAGGGCGGTGAAGGTCGACAACATCAACAACGCCCTGACCCTGCGCCTTAGGGAGCTTGGCGGGCTCATCCGGGCGGCCGGTGACCTGGCCACGGTGGAGGGCGCCCCCTTGATATCGGCCGTTCACATCGCCAAGGCGGTGGAGCGCAGCAAGAGCGCCGAGGAGCAGATCAAGGACCGCTATGGCTCCTACACGAAGGGATTGGGAACGGACATCTCCTCCGCACAGAAGGAAAAATCCCCTTACTATTTCTGGAACGAGACCAAGGATTCCATGTTCCATTAGAGATAGCGGAGCAGGAGGACCCCATCCTCCCCGTCCGAGTAGTATCTTGGCACCCGGCGCACGGTGAAGAAGCCCAGACGCTGATAGAACCGCTGCGCCCCGATGTTGCTGGCCCTGACCTCCAGGGAGACCTGCCGCACCCCTTTCTTGCCGCATTCCCGGAAGAACTCCTGGGTCAGAAGCGTCCCGAGGCCGGCGCCCCGGTAATTGCGGTTCACGGCCAGCATGAGCACGCGGGCCTGCTGCGCGCCGCTCATGACCCCGAAGACGAAGGCCACCACCCTGCCCATGTCCTCGATGACCAGCAGGCCGTCGGGCCAGAAGGGCACCAGCTGGGTGAAGAGGGTGGGGTCGTACCGCTCCCGGAGCGATTCCGAGGCGACCTGCCAAACGTCGGCCAGGTCCCGGTTCTGGTAATGGCGCAGCTGCAACGCCGCCGAATCCCGTTCGCCTAACTAAAGTCTTCTGGTCCACCTCCGGAGAAGGACCAGGGATAGGAGGACCGGGAACGGCACGTAGATAAGCCAAGCGAAAGAAGCTGCCGCGGGGGCTTCGATCATTACGTGGACCTGGTCCACGGCGACATTGCCTAAGGGGTCCTCGACCAACAGGGTGATATTATGCTTACCCTCCCCAAGGGTCACCACCTGTACCGGCCCTCGGAGATCGGCCAAGCCGTCCCCGTCCAGGTCCCAGGCGATGCTCGCCACCCCGGACGGATCACTGCATCCGGTGGCGTCCAGCAGGACCGGTTCCCCGGCCCGAGCCTTTAGGAAATGCCAGGGCAGCACGATGACCGGAGGCCGGGCGTCCCCCTTCCAATCCTCTTCGAACCAATCAACGAATACCTCGGCCAGTTCCGGTGAGCGGAGGACGACCGCCATCTCTCGGTTCCGTTCCATCGAACCGTCCACCCAGTTGGCGCTCCCTACCACCACCGCGTCGTCGACTATGACCCCCTTGTTGTGCAGCCTTCCGAACGGTGACCGCTCGTCGGTCGGACGGCACTCCAGGTCCCAGTCGTTGGTGCTCGATAGGGTGTTGAGGAGCTCGGATACTTGAGCGTTCCCTTCCTCGGTGCCCAGGCCGGAATCGAGCTGGATCCGTACGCTCACCCCCCGGCCAGCCGCCGAGAGCAATGCGGACATTATTCGCGAGCCCTCCAGCCAATCCTCCTCGATGCGCATCTGTTGCACCACTATGCGCTCCTGCGCCGCCGATATTAACTCGACGAGGCGGTCCTGAATGTTGAAGGGGGACGTTAGCAGGGAGACCTCGGCCGAGAATTCAATGGGGGCCGGCGGCAGCACGCCGATTAGCCTGCCCGGACCTCCCTCGGACCTCACCAGGCTGGTGTTCAATGGGAATACGTCCACACCTTTGGCGGCGAGGTCCCTCTGGAACACGCTTTCGGCGTACGAGCATAACTGTTCGCTTTCGACGATCGCCGCCCACCCGCGGTTGCTGCCGAAACTGGAATCGGCCATGTTCTCCGAGGAAACGAACAGCCGCTCCTGGTCGAAGATGGCGTACTTGGCGTGCAGATAGTCGTAACGACGGAAGGATTCGCCGGACCGCATGGTCCAGACCTTCGCCCCGGCGTCCTGCAGATGATATGCTATGGCCGCCCCGTTCTCGGACACCCCTCCCACCGGTCGACCCTCCAGCAATACTGTCACCTCCACTCCGCGGGCGCAGGCCCCGGTCAGGTGCCTGGCCAAGGTCCAGTTCTCCATCAGATAGCAGGCCAGCGCGATGCTGTTTCGCGCGTTATCGATCTGCCGGACCAGCTCCGGCAACGCGTTCTCCGGGTAGAGAAGAGGGATGACCTCCGCCTGGAAGGTTGGCGAGGTCTCGGAATACAGTCCGGGGACGGCCGTCTCCCAGTTCTCCGGACCGACCCCGGAGGAGGTCCTGGTCATAACGTTACCTTTCCTCAGGACCGCCGGGGGTCCGGCCCACGGATCCTGAGGTTCGACGTTGCCGTAGTAGACCACGTCCTTCAACTCTCCTTCCGCGTCGAAAAGGAAGACCTGGTCACCGGCGTCGGCCAGCTTCAGGCTTCCCTTGAGTATCACCGAGCGGCCGTCGTTCGGGACGCATCGCTCATCGGGATACAGCGCCTGAAAGAAGGAACCGGCGGCGCTCCAAGTTAGGCCTCCGCCGGTGGGAAGGACCAGGGAAACATTGATGATGACGCTGCCCTCCCCGTCGCTGAGCCGCCAGCCCTGGACGTCCACGGGAGGGCCGTGATTGGCCAGAGAGATGAACTCGCCGGGATAGGACGCGCAGACCCGGTAGACGATGACCTTCGTCCCGTCCTCGACCTCCGTGGCCTGTACCGGCATCGACGGGACCGATAGAAGGAGCAATAGCATCAGAGCGAAGACGGTGATCGAGCGCACACCGATCTGCAAGCGGAAAAAACAAAAGTGATTATTCGATGCAATGAGCCTTCAGAGCGCTGAGACCAGGTCCTGCAGAGCGGCCTTGACGTCCTTGGCCTTGACCACGCCGGAGGCCAGGAGCACACCTGAAGCCTAAGGTCCAGGGCAGGCCTGGACGTCCTTGCCGTTCTTCACTCCGGCACTGCAGAGCACCTTGACCTTGGGATCGACCGCCCTCACCATCTCCACGGTCCGCGAGACTATGGCCGGATCGGCGGTGGTGACGCAGGTCCCCTCCGATGAGCTCTGAGGCTCCACGGCGATGAAGTCCGGGGAGAAGGCGGCCATGGCGGCGGACGTCCGGTGTCCGTGCAGACCACGCTGATCAATCCTAGCTCTCCCTGCAAGACTCCACCGGGTGGCGGAGATGTCCCGGTGGGCCGCGCGGTGCTCGGCGTGGCTTGCGCTGCCCTTCGCTCCCGCGGCCTGACGCCTGCGGAGAGACGTAGCCGGTTGGCGGAACCTGGACCCTTGTTGTCGGTGTGCTGGGAGAAAACGGGGATGGTGACCGCGGAGGCCACCTTGAAGTCGACCATCGGGGGGCAGACGACTATGCTGCCTTCTTCACGATGGCCAATGGACTCGCAGTCCTTGGCCAGTCGAACTGCCCCGGCCCCTCCACCTCGAGCAGACCAGCCGACGATTATGACCGGGGTCCTTAGCTCAGTCAATCTTCTCCATCCCGTCCTTCAGCTTGCCGAGGACGGCCGGGCGGGTGGTGTACTCCATCTCCTCCGGTCCCAGGATCGAGGGCATGAACGGCCCGTGCTGGCGCATGTATATGCTGGCCCGAACGGCCTTCCGCCTAGCCTCGTCCCAAACGCTTCCGGCGAAGTAGTCCACCGGTATCTTCTTGCCCAGGGGGCGCACGGGGTCTCTTCGTGGCTCTTGAAGCGGCCGTTGCTGATCCGGGAATCCCAGGGCGCAGATCCGCGGCGGCCGTCAAAGTAGGTCGGGTCGGAATCCTCCACGGAGCAGGGATACCATGCTCCATAGGCGAGGAACTGCGTTAACCATCCCGCGACCAGGGCGGGGAACAGGCGAACGTCAACACCTCGCCCATCGGCTGGAAGGCCGGACTGGCATCTGACCACCGCTACCGGGTCGTCCTTGCCGACATACTTGCCGGCGCAGATGTTCAAAGCTTCTCCGTGCTGACCACGCAGGCGGTGCCCAGGTTCTTGTCCTTGCTCATGACCCTCTTGATGGCGAACCGGGAGGTGTCACCGATCAAGCCTAGAATGTCATAGGTCTCCTCGGGGGCGGACATCATCGATCTTCTTGGAGTCCATGACATCCACGATCTCGGCCGAACCTCCTCGCGCCCTGGGGTCTATGACTAGCCCAGTGGTGGTGAAGGGGTCCATGAATATGCGGGAAAGGGGCATGGAATAAGCGGAGGGCTCGGTCTTATCGGCCATGAAGAACACCATGGGCTCGGCGCCCCTCTCGGTGAACTCCACCTCGGCCGCTCCGACCCATGCCGCGGATGTTGCCGCTGAAGGCGTCGGAGAGGATGTCCTGCCCGGCGGCGTACATCTTCATCTCCTTGGCCAGTTTGGCAGCGGTCTGGAAGGCCGTCCACGCCAACGAGTGGACGTCCTTGTTGTTCTCGCCCTTGTAGTGGGTCATGAACAGGTTGATGTCGTCGCCGACCCTGGTGACGTAGAAGTCGTTGATGACCCCGGACTTCACTCCTTCGACCAGCACCTCTTCGCAAACGCGCATCATCTTCGGGTGCGGCTTGGAGTGCCCGGCGACCGATCCAACATCAGCTTTAATGACAGAGACAGTGACCTTCTGAGACATTAGAATCCCATACCTTGGGTTCTCAGAATTACTGCTGCGATATATAATGTTTGATGAACCAATATCGCTGAATGACGAGCTTGGGCCGTTGAATATGGGAAGGCCAGGCCTTCCTACTTGACGGCTATCGCGGACGCGGGGCAGGACGCCTCGGCGTTCTTGACGCAGTTGCTCAGGCTGTCCGGGGCCTCACCAACGGACTTGTCTCCCTTCTGGTACAGCGGTTTCACGTTCGAGTTACCGTCGTCCCCCTCCATGAAGAAGTCGGGGCATTCATCATTGTAACATATGCCGCAGCCGGTGCACTCGTTCTGGTCTATGATGACTTTAACGGGCATGAAGGTAAACACCCTGCCCATAGAACTTTAAATTTTCGCTTTGCCCCATGATAGTAACGAAGGGACGCCTGGACCGCCAATGCTTATAAGCAGAATGGGAGATATCGAGCCGTTCCATTCAGAGGAGATAGCATGCTTTACGATTCCCGTTCCATAACCGCCAACGAGTACGAGAAGGAAGTGACCGTGGAAGGCTGGGCCCAGGAGGTCCGCAACCTCGGCGGCATCTCCTTCCTCATCCTGCGGGACCGCTACGGCGTGGTCCAGGTGACCGCTCCAAAGAAGAAGATTTCGCCGGAGGTCATGCAGGCCATCACCTCTTTGGCCAGAGAATCCGTGGTTCGTGTCACCGGGACCGTGAAGCAGAGCGCCCAGGTTAAGGCGGGGTACGAGATCATACCTTCCTCGGTGATGGTCACCGGCATCGCGCAGACCCCGCTCCCCATGGGCGTGGTGGACAAGGTGGACGTTGAAGTGGAAACAAGGTTCAACCACCGCTACATGGACCTCCGCAAGCCTGAAGTGCGGGCGGTCTTCGAGATCAAGTCACTGACCATGAGGCTTATCGACGAGTACCTGGCGGACAACGGCTTCGTTGAGGTGTTCACTCCCAAGTTGGTAGCCTCCGGCGCCGAGGGCGGCTCCACCCTGTTCAAGGTGGACTACTTCGGAAAGCAGGCCTATCTCGCTCAATCCCCGCAGCTGTACAAGCAGATGCTCATGTCCACCGGCCTGGACCGGGTGTTCGAGATCGGTCCTGCCTTCCGCGCCGAACCATCGGACACCGCTCGCCATGTCTCCGAGTTCATCTCGTTCGACGGGGAGATGGCCCACATCGACTCGCAGCTGGACGTCATGGCCATGATCGAAGGATGCACCCAGTTCGTGATATCCGAGGTCAGGGAGCGGGGAGGCTGGGCGCTGCAGGCCCTGGGCTGCGATGTGGTCGTGCCCAAAGCGCCGTACCCTGTCGTGTCCTACGAGAAGGCCGTGGGAATGGTGCAGGGGGCCGGATTCAAGATCGAGCTGGGCGAGGACCTAGGGACGGAAGGCGAGAAGCTCCTGGGCGAGCTCATGACCCAGGACGGGCACGAGATGTACTGGATCGCCGAGTATCCCGAGGCGGCGAAGCCGTTCTACATCATGGAGAAGGATGGGACGCCGTACTCCTACTCCTTCGACCTGGACTACAAGGGCCAGGAGATATCCTCCGGCGGGCAGCGCGAGCACCGCTACGACCGACTGGTGCAGAGGATGGAGAAGATGCAGCTGGACCCCAGGTCCTTCGAGTTCTACCTGAACGCCTTCGCCTACGGCATGCCGGCGCACGGCGGGTGGGGCCTGGGCGTGGAGCGCATGGTGCAGAAGATGCTCGGGCTGAGCAACATCCGGGAGACCATACTCTTCCCCAGGGACCGCAACCGGCTGGTACCCTGAACGTACGTTCATCGGGTAAAATTATATTACCCGGGGTATTCATATCCCTCCTGGGATGCACGTGAATGATCAAGCAGCGGACGCTGAGGAGCACGAGGCGGGGCCGGTGGACTTCATGACCTACGAGGAGTTCGATCCGGAGGTCATCGAGTTCTTCGTCGCTGGGGAACCGGTGCCGCAGGGCTCGACCAAGGCGTTCTACATCAAGAAGCTGGAGAGAGTGGTCACCACCCACACCAACGCCAACACCGAGGCCTGGCGCAACCGCATTGCTACTGAGGCTCAGCATATGAACGAACTTAGGCCGCAGAGCTACTATTCCGAGGACCGCCGCCTCGGCTACGAGGTGACCATGGAGTTCGTGTTCACCCGGCCGAAAAGCACTCCGAAGCGCTGGAAGCAGAACACCAAGCGGCCGGACCTGGACAAGCTGGTGCGAGCGGTGCTGGACGGAATTACCAACGTCCTGATCCCGGACGATTCGCAGGTGGTGCGCATCATCGCCGGAAAATGTTATGGGGAATGCGACCGGTCACCCGGCCTGCACATATCGATCCGACGTTTGGAATAGGCATTGGACCAGGATCTCTGCACTCATAGGGTTCATCATTTCCGCGAAGATCAGCTGACCCTCTTCTCTTCATCGATCCGATAAGTGGTCCAATGACGGGTGCGGTTACTCCCTGACACGAATTAAACGTTTGCTCCCTAGGTCTTTGTCCAATATTGGACATAGTCCCGTTAACCCTGCAGATTGCCGAACATCACGGTTATGTGCTGTTCCGCAATAATCACCAATTCCCGAAAAGAGGTAGTAGATGGAGCAAATGGCTTTGGAAGACGCGAAGAACAGCTATGTGGGAGTTCCCTACTCCCTGCGCGTGGCCCATGAGATAACCTCCGAGGGATACGGCTTCTGCGTATCCTGTGAGACCGGGACCGTCATCGACGTGTTCGTCCCTTCCGCGGAGGAGTGAGATAGATGTTCCTGCCGTCCACTTTCTTCATCAGACGGCGGTAAACTTATTTTTTACCTAGTCCCATAGCTTATTCATGAACAGCGCCATCGTGGCGATCACCACCGACATCGGCGCCGAGGGGCGGGTGATGGAAGCCCTGTGCCAGATGGCATTCGTCAGGGAATGCTACATGGTGTACGGGGTGTACGACATCCTGGTCAAGGTGCAGGCCCCCTCGGAGGACGAGATGAGCACCGCCATCATCGCCGTGCGCGATATGCCGGGGGTTCGCTCCACCCTCACCCTGGTGGTGTGCAAGGAGCATAAAAAGTAAGGATTAGGTTCGTGTTTACCGGAACAGAGGCATCCTTTTGGACAAGTTCGCCCAGGACCTGGAATCATTGATGAACAAGCTGGTCGCCGGATGCGACCCACCGTGCGAGGAATCCCTTCGCAAGCTGGAGCAGCGTCTCATCGACCTCAAGGAGAAGAACCTGCTCAAGATCAACCACTCGGTCCTGGAGATGATCGTCGCGAAATATCTGGTGCAGGACGGTTACGAGGTCGACCTGGAGCACATGATCGACGCCGGGCTGAGCTGTGACGTTTACGCCCGCAAGGGCGACGGGGTCATGATCGTGGAGGTGGAGACCGGCTACGTGCCGCCGGCGCACGCCTTGGACCCCATGGACTATATACGAGCGAGGATAGCCTCCAAGATAGCCCGTTACAGCAACCACTGCCACAAGTTCTCCTTGGCCGCGCCGCCGCATTACGTGATGCCGGTCATGCCCTTCTTTACCAAGCCCCCGAGGGACCGGGACGAGAAGGAGGCCTGGCTGGTCAAGCATTACTGCGATCTTTACTACAAGAGCCCGCCGGTCAGCATGGACGAGATCATGAACTCCCGCATCCACAGCGTCTCCATCATCGAGGTGGAGAGCGGTACGTTGCGCGACATGGCCCCGGACGACTACATCAACCTGACCGTCGACTGGTACCTGTGAGGTTTGCGCATGGATTCCGCTCTGCTCTTTCTAGGTTCGGTCGCCGTCATCTCGCTGTCCGGCGTGCTGATGCCCGGTCCCGTGTTCGCCATGACCATCGCTTGCGGGTTCCAGGACCGCTGGTCCGGCTGGAAGATCGCCCTCGGGCACGCCCTGGTGGAGGTGCCGACCATAGCGGCCATCTTCCTGGGGCTGAGCGTGTTCCTGAAGAACGACATGGTCCTGGGGGCGATCGGCCTGCTGGGCGGGGTCATCCTGCTCTACATGGGGTATGATGTCATCCGGACGCGCAAGGAGGTGCTGACCAGCTGCAGCACGAAAACGCAAAGCCCCTTCTGGGCGGGCGTGACCACCACCGCCTTCAATCCCGGTTGGCTTCTGTGGTGGGCTACGGTAGGCGCGGCGCTGACCGCCACCGCCGTCACCTTCGGATGGTGGATGCTGCCCTTCTTCACCCTGGTGCACATCACCTGCGACTTCCTCTGGGAGGGCTTCGTGGGAATGACCATATTCGGCACCAAGGGGAGATGGAGCACCACCTGGCATCAGAGGGTCATCGCTGGCTCCGGGGTCCTGATGATCGTCTTCGCGTTAATGTTCGTCCTGGACGCGCTGCAGACCCTGTTTTGAGAAAGAACTAGTCCCCGCGGCCGATCTCGATCATCCTTTCCAAGGGCTTTCTGGCCGCCTCGATTATCTCCGGGGAGAGGGTTATCTCCGGGGAGAGGGTCTCCAAGGCCTTGATCAGAGAGGACACGGTCGTCCGTTTCATGTTCGGGCACACCGCGGACGGGACGGGAATGAACGTTTTTCCCGGAACCTCCTTGCCTAGCCGGTAGGTCATGTCCACCTCCGTTCCGACGATGAACTCCATGGCCTCTGAGCTTTTGGCGTACCTCAACATGCCCTCGGTGGAAGATACGTTGTCGGCTATGTCAATGACCTCCGGGGTGCACTCGGGATGCACCATGAGCTTGGCTCGGGGGTGCTTCCTCTTGATCTCCTTGAGCTCATCGACATCGATATCGTGATGGGTAGGACAGAAGCCCGGCCAAAGCAATATCTCCTTGTCCGGGTGGAACCTCTGAACGTACGCTCCCAGGTTCCGGTCGGGAACGAAGATGATGCGCTTCTGGGGCATCTTTCCGACCACCTTCACCGCGTTCGCGGAGGTGCAGCACACGTCCGCCAGCGCTTTCACCGCGGCGGAGGTGTTGACGTAAGCGACGATGGCCGCCTCAGGATACTTCTCCTTGACCGGGGCGAGCTCCAGACCGGTGCACATGGCGGACATGGGGCACATGGCGTCCGATTCAGGTAGGATGACCTTCTTGTTCGGGGAAAGGATCTTGGCGCTCTCGGCCATGAAATCGACCCCGCAGAAAATGATGACCTCGGCGTCGGTGCTGGCGGCCTTCTGCGACAGGCCCAGGGAATCGCCCACGTAATCGGCGACATCCTGCACCTCCGGTGACTGATAGTTGTGCGCCAGGATGACCGCCTTGCGCTGCGCCTTGAGCTCCTGGATACGCTCCGCGGCGTTCATTTCGGCAACTCATGCCGAAATCCGTATAAATATTTACTTGACCCAGCTGAAAATTAAAAAGAGATCATGGAGGCTGGGTTCACCAGCCCTTGATGTTTCACTTCAGGATGGCGTCCAGCTTCTTCCCGACCGCGTCCCAGTTGACCTGGTTCCAGAAGGCCTCGATGTACTTCGGCCTGAGGTTCTTGTAGTCGATATAGTACGCATGCTCCCAGACGTCCAGGGACATCAGCACGCGGAAGCCGGGGATCACGTTAACGTTGTGCTTCTCCACCTGCATGATTATCGGCTTGTGAAGTGCCATGCAGTACACCAGGACAGCCCAGCCGGAGCCTTCCGCGCTCGCCGCGGCGGCGGTGAACTCCTTCTTGAAGCGGTCGATGGAGCCGAACTCCTTCTCCAGCTCGGCCTTCAGCTTGCCGGACGGTTCGCCCCCCTTGCCGACGGGACACAGGGTCTCCCAGTACACCGAGTGCAGGTAATGCCCTCCGATCTGGAAGGAGAGGTCCTTCAACATGCCCTTCATATCGAGATCGGCATTCTCCGCTCGGGCCTTGTCCATCTTGTCCAGTATAGCGTTGGCAGCGTTGACATAGGCCGCGTGGTGCTTGGTGTGGTGGACGGTCAACTGCTCCTCGCTCAGGAAGGGAGCGAGGTCCTTGTATCCGTAAGCGAGCTTCGGCAGCTCATATCTCTTGGCTTGCTCCATAATAACACCTGACCAGACTATCGTTGCTTGAAGTGGATAATGATTTTGGTCGCTCTGCCCGAATTGATGGACCATCGTCTGCCGATAGCTCAGTTCCGGGAGTACCAGTCCCGGACCGTCCGGGCGTCCCCGGTTTCCAGGTCCTTGAGGGAATAGCTCTTGCCGGCCGGGGAGGAGAGGAAGGAGGACCTGACGGTACGCAGTCCGGCCAGCCTCTGGAAGGGATTCGCGGTGAACGACAGGGACTGAACATGCGAGCGTTTCATCATCACCTGCACCAGGCTGACGTTTCGGAAGCGCAGGGAAAGCTGTTCCCCCTCCACGGAAAGGGAGCCGTTGCGGTACCTGGATAGGCCCAGCAGCAAGGCTGGAGCTAGTAAAATCAACGAGAACCAGGAATATGGGAGGTCCCAGAAGTGGAAGGCGACCATCATCGCACCGGCCAGGACCGCGACCGGTACCGTGGAGCGGAACAGGTAGCGGCGCAGAGCCCGCTCGGGCAGGACCACCGACGAGGAGGGAAGATGGTACTCAGGAAGGATGTCCCTGAGGAAGCTCTCTATCTCATTCCTACGGATGAGCGGATGCAGCAATGACACCTTTTCCTGCTCCTTGGACCCTCCCCCGGCCACCTCCACCAACATGGTGCAGAGGCCGAACGGTTGGCGGAGCAGGCCTTGCTGAACGACCACGGCCTGAACGCGGTGCAGCTTGACCACCACGTGGTTCTTCTTCAATACGCCCCAGCTGATCTCCAGACGGTCCTCGAACCGGCGTACGGAAAAGTTTGCGAACTGGATGACGAAGACTATGGCCGACAGGACCCAGGTCAGAAAGAACAGCCCCAGGGCTATGCCTATGCCGATCATCAACGGTATCGTGGAGAGACCTTCCACCGCCTGGTCCAGGTAGCTCTGCGGGATGTACTCATAGATCTGGGCGTAGATCAGCGCGACCACCGAGAACAGGACCATGAACCTTCCGGAGGTGAGGGCCGCCAGCCAGATGTCCCGTCCTTGCAGGAAGCGGGACGCTCTTGGCACCTCCACCGGTTCCGTTTCGGAACGCGCTTCTTTGGCATAGAGGTGCTCCTTGATGCTCTCCGCCTCCCTTTTCGATACGGCGCGCAGGTTCACCTCGGCGTCCACGCTTACCCCGGCGGTCTTGATCTGCAACGTAACCAATCCGAACGCCTGCTGAAGCACGTTGGCGTTGGTGTTCATGGATTGGACGCGTTCCCTCTTGATGGTCCGCTCGCGCTTGAAGAGCACGCCCTGGCGGATGTGGACCAGGCCTTCCTCGTACCGATACTGGAAGAAGTACCAGCGAAAGACGTTGTATGCAGTGGATATACCGAACATGGCCAGCAGGGCCACGATAGCGTTCCCCACGAAGCCGCCGAAGATATCGTCCGGTAAGGAGATCGCTATGATGAGCGCGAAGCTCAGGTTGGATACCAGCCCCCGCCCGGTATCGAGAAGGATGAGCAGAGGATGCTGTCGGCGGAGATCAGACATCTTCCTCACTGACCCGGGCCAGGGTGGCTATCTCGCCGCGCAGATGCTCCGCCCTCTGCCTAGGCAGGGCGGGTATGGAGAACTTGGTGGCGGCGGTCGATATGGATAACGTGGTGAGGCCGAAGTAGCGCATCAGCGGGCCATGCTCAGTATCGACGTACTGAACGCGGACCATGGGGATGAGATGCCGCTTGATCACGAATATCCCGTGCTGGATCTCCAGCTCGTTCTCCCTCAGCTCGTAGCGCCAGAAGCGCATCCGGAGCCAGGGGCTGAAGTATGTGGCCCATGGAACGTAGGCCACGCCCAGGGCGATGGCGGTCCAGCCCGCCCAGTCCGGAGCCCCGTAGATGATGGTGACCAGGAAGTGAAAACCGATGGCGATCGTCAGGACGATCATCGAACCTAGCGCACCGCCGATCATCCACACCTTGCGGGCGCGGGGATCGATGCTCTCCTCCGGCTCGTTCTCCATCCGGAGCCTTTCCTTTAGGTCCTCCAACATGTCTATGCCCCGGTCCTCGAAACGCGGTCCGGCGTATATCCTTTTCGCAGCCCGTTATAAAAAAGGTTCAGGCCAGGACAGGGATTATTAATCATGTGCCCCTTATCACCTCTGAGCGAAATGACGAGCAAGCGCGAGGAGCTCGCTGCCAACTACTTCAACTGCAGCGAACGGGAGAGGGCGGTCTTCGAGGCTGGGATCAAGTTGGGAACCATCTACCACCAGTTCGTAGGGACGCCGGTCGCGGCGGCCAACGTGGAGATCTTGGAACGGGCGATAGAGGATGGCGTCCGTGTGCAACCGTTCGTCAAGGACGTCAAGGTGCGCATATCCCGCGAGGCGCTCCGCAAGAAGAAGGACGAGTTCGATTACCAGACGCTCACTGGCAATCTGCTCAACGTGGAACTGACCATCACGGTCGGCGGCACGACGGTGGTGGCCGCCATGGACTTCAAGGAGGACCTGCGTTATCCGCTCATGTACGTAAGGTCGGTGGAGAGCCGATAAATACGTCCATTATTATTTTTATTGAAGGTTATCAGAGCGAACCCAGCATCCCGTCCTTCGGGAAAGGATATTAAGCTAAGATTGCCATATAGGTCTTCTACAGCATCGAGCCCATTCGATGCGCGGACACCGGGGAATCGGATGAACAACATCAAGATCGGCATTACGGGGCTTCCTAGCGCGGGCAAGACCAACACTCTCATCCAGGTCATCAAGATGCTCGAGGAGGAAGGGCATATTGTCGGCGGAATGATCACCGAGCCGATCCTGGACGACAAGAAGCGCAACGGACTCTACGTCATGGACTGGATGACCAAGCAGCGCGGCGTTCTCGCGGCCACGGACATTCACAGCAAGTTCATGGTCGGGAAGATGGGTGTGGACCTGGACGTCCTCCAGGAGATCGGTGTTCAGGCCTTGGTGAACGCCTGCGAGAAGGCCGACATCATCGTCATCGACGAGGTCGGAAAGATCGAGGTGGAGAGCGACAAGTTCCGGGACGCGGTCAAGGAAGCGTTGAAAACGGAAAAGCCGATGCTGCTGACCCTGCACAAGAAATCACGAAATCCATTGCTGCAGGACATCAGAAGGCGGGACGACGTGAGAATTCTGGAGGTCACGCCGATCAACAGAAACCTTTTGCCCTACAAGATAATGAAGCTGATGAAGGGCGAGCTTTTGTGAACTTGGACGGCACCGTTATCAGGGAGGGAAGCACGCAGCTGCTGGTTCCCTCGTTAATATCCGAGAGAGGACCTGGCAAGATCGAGGGAAGGGTCTTCTTCAATCGGCAGATGGCCTTCAATCGCGACGTTTCCGTGGCTTTGTTCCATTCCGTCATACGGCCAAGGAAATGCCTGGACGCCATGGCCGCCACCGGCGCCCGCGGGATCCGTATCTGCAACGAGGCCCCGGGCAACTATCGTTTCATCATCAACGACAAGGATTCGCTGGCCTGCGATCACATCCAGCATAACATTGAATTGAACTCGTTGGAGAACGCCGAGGTCTGCAACGCCGACCTGCGCTGCCTGTTGGCAGAGGAGATGTTCGATTACATAGACCTCGATCCGTTCGGTACGCCGATACCGTTCGTTCCCTCAGCGTTGCAGGGCATGGCTCGAAAAGGAATACTGGCATTGACCGCCACGGATACGGCCTCCCTCTCCGGAACGCATCCCGGCAAGTGCCGACGACGGTACATGGCCAATAGCCAGAGGAGCCCGTTCCTGCATGAGAGCGGACTGCGCATAATGATCGGCACCATCGTCCGCATGGCCGCGCAGGAGGACAAGGGCGTGACGCCTCTGCTGTGCTACTACGCCGACCATTACTTCCGATTGTTCCTGAGGACCAAGGACGGTGCCGGCGCGGCGGATGCTTCGCTGGAACAACTGGGGATAATGTCCTACGACCGGACGACCGGAGAGCGCAAGGTCGGCGAGGGGAAGATCGGCCCGTTGTGGCTCGGTCCGCTCATGGACCGCGAGGCGATCTCCGAGGTCATCATACCGGAGGGGCTGGAGTGCCAGGAGCGCGTCCGCCAGCACTTCGAGATCTGGAAGGAGGAGCTGGACGTGCCATACTATTACGAGACGAACGAGATCGCGGCCATGCTCAAGCTCTCACCGCCCGGACGTGACGAGCTGATTGAGGCCATGCTCTCCATCGGACGCGTTTCCCGCACCAACTTCTCACCCACCGGTTTCCGCACCGACCGACCGTTGGAGGAAGTGCTGGAGGCTTTCAGGTCCGCGTGCCAATGAAGAAGGCTTTATCTACGTTGGCTCATTTGGCGAAGTGGTGAGAGATTGCCGAGCATAGCGGTCATCGGTGCCCAGTGGGGAGACGAGGGCAAGGGCAAGATCACTGATTACGAGGCTGGACGTGCCGATATGGTCGTCCGTTACCAGGGCGGTTCCAATGCTGGCCACACCATCAAGGTGGGCGAGGAGGTCTTCGCCCTGCACATCCTTCCGTCAGGCATCGTCAGGAAGGGAGTCATCAACGTTATCGGCAACGGGGTCATCGTAGACCTTATTTCCTTGGACAGGGAGATCGCCGAGCTCGAGTCGCGGGGCAAGACCGTGGAGGGGCTCAAGATCTCTGACCGGGCTAACGTGATCCTCAACTGGCATAGGCTGCTGGACGGTGCCGAGGAACGGTTGCGCGGCAGCAAGACCGTGGGCACCACCGGAAAGGGCATCGGACCATGCTATTCGGACAAGATCGCTCGTTCCGGCATTCGCATGGGCGACCTCCTGGACCCGGAGCTTTTGGAGGAGCGCCTGGATACCGTCATGCCCATGAAGCTCAAGGTCATGGACATCTTGGGCGTCCGCCTGGCCCAGAACAAGGAGGAGCTGTTCAAGGAACTGCTTGCCTATGGCCGGAAGTACGAGAAGTTCATCACCGATACGTCGGTACTGGTCAACGACGCTTTGGACGAAGGGAAGAACGTGCTGTTCGAAGGTGCGCAGGGAACAATGCTGGACATAGATCACGGCACATATCCGTTCGTCACCTCCTCCAACTGCGTGGCAGGCGCCATATGCACCGGCTCCGGCGTGGGGCCGAAGCGTGTCGACGAGATAATGGGCGTGCTGAAGGCATACACCACCCGGGTTGGCGCTGGTCCTTTCCCCACGGAGCTCAAGGACGCCACCGGGGAGATGCTGATGAACGTGGGCGGGGAGTTCGGGACCACCACCGGTCGCGCTCGCCGCTGCGGCTGGCTTGACCTTCTGGTCGTAGAGCACGCCGCCCGATTGAACGGACTGACCCAGTTCGCTGTGACGAAGTTAGACGTCATGAACGGTCTGAAGACCGTCAAGGTGGCGGTGGCTTACGAGATCGACGGCAAGAAGGTCCATCACTTCCCAGGCAACTTCAAGATGCTCGAACGGGCCAAGCCAGTATACGAGGAGCTGGACGGCTGGTCCGGTTGGACGGAGGAGGAGACCATGGAGATCGTCCGTGGAGGTTACGACGCTCTGCCGAAGGAGATGCGTCAGTACATCGGCTACATCGAGAAGCGCTCCAAGGTGCCGGCCAGGATAATCAGTATCGGCAAGGGCAGGGAAGAGACGATCCGTCGATGATCCTTCCTCGCCTCACTTCCGATGTTCCATAAGACCGAGGTAGTTCCCTTCGGGGTCCTGCACGATCGCGAAGAATGCGAAATCGAGCATAGGCCGCTTCTCCCGGACCAGCCGTCCGCCGTTGGCCTGGACCTTTCTTATTGAATCATCGATCGAGTCCACCTTAAGTTCCAGGAAGGTGCTGTCGATGCCGTGCGTGCCTTTTTTGAACAGGCCGCCGTTGACCGCGCCCCTCTCCAATGGGATCCCATCCTCGTTCGTCTCGGTGGTGATGGCATGATGATAATCACCACCGGAACCCCTTATGGCCTCCAAGTTCCATCCGAAAGTACTGGAATAGAAATCGACCGCCCTTCGCATATCCTCGACCGGTAGGTTGAACGAACGTACGGGATCCACGACCATCACCTGCGAAAGCATGGTGCGGCAACATCAAGTCCTTTGCGTTCAAATGATGAACCATTTCAAAAACGGAAAAAAAGGAAAGGGTTGGATAAGTGGTTTAGGTTCACTTCAGGATGCCCATGCGCAGCGCGCCAGCCGCCAGAAGCACGAAGCCGCCGGTGAAGATCTCCGGTCCGTAGACACCGTACTTGAAGGTGTCCGCGAAGGTGGCGACCAGTCCCCAGACGATGAACACCAGCGCCAATACGAGCACTAGCATGTCCTTGATCTCCCCGAGCTGCTTGAGCATGGCGGGCATCAGCACGTCCATGAAAAGGAGCAGGGCGCCGACCAGGCATACGATGCCAAGCACCACGATGCCCGCCGGTACTCCGGTACCGAACCAGGAGAAATTACCGAACGCTCCGTCCAGGAGGAACACGCCGGAGATTATCATCAGTATCTCGGTGAGGTCGACCTTCTTGACCGTCGGCACTCTCTTCGGCGGCATCGGCGGCTGCTGATAGTAGCCGCCCTGCGGCGGGGCGTAGTAACCGCCCTGCGGTGGCTGCTGGTACTGCGGCTGCTGCTGGTACTGCTGGTCCCCATACTGCTGCGGGGGTTGCTGGTACTGCGTCTGCGGTTCCTGATATCCCTGCGGCTGCTGATACTGCTGCGGGGGCTGCTGGTACATCGGCTGTCCCAGTGGCGCGTTGCACCTCGGGCAGTTGGCGGCGTTGTCCGCGATGTAGTCCAATCCACAATTATTGCATCTCAAGAGGGATCCTCCGTTTCAACACAAAACGTACTTTAATCTAATAATGATTTGCTGGCTGACCGATGCCCGTCAGTCCAGTTTGGCCTTGCTGAACAATCCTTGGTCCCCTAACGGCATCGTGGCGTCGATGGCGATCTTGGAGGTGGTTCCCTCGGTGCTCGGGTCTAGCGACGAACCGGCAGCGTTGTTGACGACCAGCAGGCCGCGGGAAGCCTGGAAGCGCGTGGCGACGGCCCACTCTACCGCCCGGTCGTCGAAGATATCGACGTCCTTGTCGACGATGATGACCTGCTTCATCGAAGGGTGTCCGGTGAAGGCGGCCATGGCGGCGTTCATGGCGTCCCCTTCCTTGTTCTTGGTTATCGAAACAACACCGTGCAGCCAGCAGCAGCTTCCTTCCGTGAGGCGGACGGCATGGACCCTCGGCACCGCCTGCCGCACGGTCCGGAAGATCACCGGTTCTCGCGGCAATCCCATGAGCAGATAGTGCTCGATCCCGCCCGAAAGGACCAGCTGGAACACCGCGTCCTTGCGGCGATACAGGCGGTCGACGGTGAACACGGGCTGCTTGCGCACAGCGTCGTACGTGCCAGTGATGTCCACGAATGGCCCTTCGTCGTGGGTCTCGGACGTCAAACGCCCCTCGAGAACGTAATCTGCGTCCGCCGGGACAGGTATGCCGTACTTGGTGCGGCGGACCTTCAGGCCTTCCTTGAGACCTATGTAACGTAACGCACTGGCCATCTCCAGTTCGTTGAACTCGTAGTCGGCGGAGGTGGCCCCGGCCAGAAGTACCGACGGGCACGTGCCGACCACGAAGGCCACCTTGAGGTCCTGACCCTTCTCCAAGGCCAGCTTGTGCATGGTGAAGAGGTGCCTTGGGACGAGCCTGATGGCGAACTTGTTCTTACCGATGACCATCAGGCGGTGGAAGGACACGTTGATCTTGCCCTCGTGCTCGGCGATGGCCACGCCGGCCGTTACGTACTGTCCGCCGTCCTGAGGATAGTACTTCGGTATCGGCAGCTTTCGAAGATCGAACTTCTCCTCCACGACCTCCTCGAACTTGGCCTTCTTGACCTCCTCCACCGGCCTAGGGCACGCCAATGCCTGCATCAAGGCCTGTGTCAATCCGTCCTTGGGAAGTCCGAGAGCGTCGGTGATCCTTTCCCTCTCGCTCCACAGGTTCCCGGCGGCCTTCATGCCGTTGAGGTCGTTGAAAACAACTGGCGATCGCTGATCGGCCATCAGGATGCGCGTCGGCTCGATCTCTATCGGCACCTTGTTCTCGATGACCTTGACGCCCTTCATACGGCCCAGGTGGCTTTGGACGGCCATGAGCGATAATTACTGTCCCAGCATATAACCGATTTCCTTGAGCCGCTACATAACTTAAAAAGCCGGAGGAGGATATCGCCGAACGATGTCCGAGGACCTGGAAGCGACCGTTCGGAAGTACGCCCTGCAGAACGCCGTGCTGTATTCAGGCAAGGCCAATCCCAAGGCCGTGCAAGGTAAGGTGCTGGCCGAATCTCCCGAGCTGCGCTCCCGGGTGAAGGAGGTATTGCCGCTCATCGCCTCCATAGTGGAAGAGGTGAACTCACTAGCCCCGGAGGTCCAGCACAAGCAGCTGGAGGAGATCGACTCCTCGATGCTGAAGAGGGAGAAGACCGAGCGACGCGTCGGTCTACCGGAGCTTCCGGGCATGGAGAAGGGCAAGGTCGTCATGCGCTTCGCACCCGGTCCGTCCGGTCCTTTGCACCTCGGTCATACCAGAGTGGCGATACTCAATGATGACTACTGCCGCAACTACGACGGCAAGTTCATCAACCGCATCGAGGACACCAACCCGGACAAGATAGACCCGAACGCCTATGATATGATCCCGGAGGACCTGGATTGGTTAGGTGTCAAGGTCCACGAGACCGTGGTCCAGTCGGACCGTTTCGAACTTTACTATGATATCGCCAGGCAGCTCATCGATAAGGGCAAGGCGTACATATGCACCTGCCCGGCCGAGGATTGGCGGGCGAAGAAGGAAAAGGGACAGCCTTGCCCGCATCATGATGAGGACGTCGCGACCACCATGGAGAAGTTCGAGAAGATGCTGGCCGGGGATTATGAAGAGGAGAAGGCCATCTTCGTGGTCAAGACCGACCTCAACCATCCTAACCCGGCGATCCGGGACTTTGTCGGACTGCGCATCGTCAAGTCCACCCCTCATCCGCTCAAGGGCGACCGGTGCTGCCTGTACCCCATGATGAACTTCAGCGTGGCTATCGATGATCACTTCCTTGGATTGACCCACGTCCTCAGGGTAAGGACCATCTCAACAACACTCAACGCCAGGCCTACCCTCTTCCAATACTTCGGCTGGAAGGTGCCGCACTACACCTCGACCCGGATTGGTCTCGTCCCGGACGCCATCCTGAAAACGTCTACGGTGGGCAAGGGCATCAAGACCGAGTACTCGGGCTGGGACGACGTGCGTCTGGGAACCGTCCGTGGTGGCCAAGCGGGGCTTCCGGCCGGAAGCGATACGCAACTACTGGGTGGACTGCGGCATAAAGGAGACGGACGTGGAGTTCTCCTGGGACAACATCTACGCTTACAACAAGGCCATCGTGGACGAACGGCGAATCGTTACTTCTTCGTCTGGGACGGTGCCTCCTGCAGATCTGCGGGGTGAACGAGCTTCATGCCAAGGCCCTGACATCCTGACCACCCTGAGCTGAGGCAGGAGTTCCAGCTCAACTCGCCGATCGTCGTCCACGTGGTGGAGAAGGACCTGAACACCGCCATGGAGGCAGGCAAGGTACGCCCTGAAAGATCTGGGCAACGTGGAGTTCCGCTCCGGCAAGGCTGTATCAGGGAACGACCTTTCCGTGCTCAAGGAAGGATACCGCATCATCCACTGGGTGCCGGACAACTGCACCCCCGCCACGGTCATTATGCCCACCGGGGGAGAAGGACGGTTTCGTGGAGAATCTTCCCCAGGAAGAGGAGGGCAAGGTCGTTCAATTTGAGCGTTTCGGCTTCGTGAAGGTGGAGAAGGTCTCCCCAAACTGGTGGCCTGCTTCACCCATTGAGGAAGGTGCTGTACAGCAAGTTAAAAGCGAAGTAGAGCAGCACCAGGGCGCAGATCATGCTCAGGGCGCGGAACCGCTTGGGCGTGATGTAGCGCCTGCCGTGACCGATCAGCGCCGAGTACGACGTACCCCAGATCATCGCTCCGACCAGATATCCCAGGTAGAATATCACGAAGTCCATGAGCTCGGGTCGGACATTATGACCGCGATGCTGGTACTGCCGATTCCGATCCAGAACGGTATCGTGAATGGATTGGCGAACGACATGATGACGCCGGTGACGAAGTCGGTGTGCCCTTTGGGCGCGTCCACCTCGGACATCTCCTTTCTGCAGGCGTCCTGGAAGCCTTGGTACGCTAAGTAAGAAGGAAGGCCGCCCCGATGACCGCCAGTATGACACGTGCCGTCATGTTGTTCCAGATGACGGCCAGCCCCGCTAGCGCGATGACCGCCCAGCACATATCCCCAGCTATCGAACCCGTCTCCACCCCGAAGGCCCGGCGGAAACCTCCCGTAACGCCGACGCGCAGCGCCTGGGTGTTGACAGCGCCCGGCGTGGCGCAGAATAATGACGAGAGGACCACCGCGGCCAGGAACAGTCGGTACATCCGACCCCGGTATGGCCTCGGTTCTTTTACCCTTTCCTAGAACACCCCGAAGAGGAAGTTGGCCGTTCCCCAGCGCGAAGGCCAGGACGATCGATGCGAGCGTCATCTTCAGCGTGTCCTTCGGACGTACTCCTTCAGCATCACCGCGAAGGCGGACATGCAGGGCATGAACGTGGCCATGACCAGGGCGAACACGAAGAGCGCTCCACGGTCATCACCGATGCCGGTTGGCGATGCCGAAGAGCACCACCAGCGGCTGGAAGGCGCTCTTTCCGGAGCATGCCGAAGACCAGGGCGACGATGATCACGGCCGGAAGCCCCAGCCAGCCCTCGGTGAAGGGGCGAGCGGCTCGACCAGCATGTCCAGCACCCCATAGGCGTTCAGCAGTTCCAGGACGATGCTGCCGACCAGCAGTATCAGGAAGGCGATGAAGAAGAACTCCTTGATGCGCATCCAGGTCTTCCACAAGGATGTTGTCCAGGCGCGGAACGCTCAGGTCAGGGATCTCGATCATCAGGCTGGTCGGCTCGAACCTGATGGCCTTGTGCAGCAGCCGCCCAAGTAGTAGAGACCAGGCCGAGCAGGATGGCCAGTATCGCGATCACGTAGAGAATGCCGCCGTAATTGCCGACCGTGCCGATGATCACGGCCATCTGCGCCGAGCAGGGAATGGCCATGATTATGATGGTACCGAGGATGAGCTTCTCCCTTCGGGACTCGATCACCCTGGTGGCGAACATGGCCAGGACGTTGCAGCCCATTCCCACCAGCATCGGGATGATGGCCTGACCATGCAGGCCTATCTTGTGCATCACCCGTCCAGAAGCACCACCACCCTTGGGAGGTAGCCGGAATCCTCCAGCAACGCCATTATGAGTAGAATATCAGAATGAAAGGTATGACGATGGCGAGGATGGCTTGAATGGCGAGTCCCGCCTGACGCCTTCAAGGCCTGGCCGAGCTCGCCGCCGATGGAATCGGCCAGATCGGTGAAGAAAGTTCCACGGTGAGGTCAGAGTAAGCGTAGGCAGGGTCTCCTCCAGGAAGGCCCCCACCTTGATTATCGTCAATAGCACCCCGGCGAGAACGGCGATGAGCAGCGGGATCAGTACGAGGGCGCATGGTAAGGTCGGACAGCTTCTGGCCGCGGGTCCGCGGTCGAACGTTCGGCTTGGATACCTCGGAGATGACCCGCCCGCCTCCCCGTACCTATCGCCGGTTGACATGGACCTCCAGGTCCTCGTCGTGTTCTTTGCGGAACTCCTCCCTGAGCTTCCTGACCTGGATGGGCGGGTCCCTGGGGATCCCCTCGGTGAACTGCTCATCTCCTTCCAGTAGCTTGATGGAAGCGCCGCGGACGGGGTATTTCAGCTCCGCTCCAGCTATTCCGAGCTTCATGACCTCCAGATACGCCTCGATGTGCGAGTCGTAACTGACCTTGAAGTTCAAGGCGTCTGGCGGCGCAGGTGTCCAGAGCTTTCAGCAGCTCCTCCATGCCCTCGCCCGTGACCCCGCTACGGGTGGGAACGATGGGGATGTCCAGTATCCTGCTTAGCCCCGTCGATATCCAGCTCGCCGCGCTTGCGGGCGGTGTCCATCATGTTCATGGCGACAGGCAGGGGGTAGCCGAGCTCGATCAGCTGGAATATGAGCACTAGTGAAGGCTCGAGACCTGGGTGGCGTCCGCGACCACCGAACGCAGTCGGTCTGGCGGAATGAAGCATCTTGGCCGCCACCATCTGGTCCTCCGTCCCGTTCGTAAGCGAGTAAATGCCTGGGAGATCGATGAAGGTGACCTTCTTTCCGTTCACCATCATATCCGCCTTGAGGTAGTCGACGGTGGTGCCGGAGTAGTTTGACGATATGGCGCCGACACCGGTGAGGCGGTTGAGCCACGCTCTTCCCGACGTTGGGATTACCTACCAGCATAACTTCCATTATCTGGCACCGTGCCTGTGGCGCTTCTGGCAGCGCTTCTTGGTGTTCACGAAAACGAGATCGGCGTACTCCTTAGCGAGCGCCACGCGGCAATCTCCTATCTGCACGAGCACCGGGCCGCCCATGAAGTAACTTCTCCTCTACCGTCAAACACCTCTCGGGAACGAAACCCATAGCTATTATGCGGCGGATCTTCTGCGGATCGTCGCAGGACAGATGCGATATGACACCCTCGTCACCCTCGGACAGCTCGCTCAGCGCCGAGGAGTCCTCGTCCTTGTTCAGACATAGCTGGTCCAGCGCCGGTATGGGATCACCGTCGGGCAGGTGGTGGGATGGTTCATCATCTCCGAGATGCGGCGTTCGCTCTCGTCCGAGAGCATGTGCTCGAGACGGCACGCTTCCTCGTGGCTCTTATCTTTGGCAATGCCTAGGACGTCAACCAGGAACCGCTCAGCAGGCGGTGCTTGCGCTTGATGGTCTCCCCGATCCTCTTGCCAGGATCGGTCAGCAGAACGCCCTTGTACTTCTCGTAGGTAATGTATCCCAGCGAATCCAAGCGCTGCATCATCTCGTAGCTTTGGCCGGGGACACCTTCATCTTCTTGGCGATGTCCATTGGTACGTGCAGACGTACCATCCTGCGTCAGTTCCCAAATGCACTCGAGGTACTCTCGATGTTCTCGCTGACCATGATTTAGGAGCTACCTAACATAGGATATATAACAATTTTTTCTAGATAGACCTAAAAGTATCCATGCGGTGAAAATTTCTAAAGACCTAAAATTCAGAGGTCCTTGAAGGGCACGAGGTCGCAGCAGCCGCACTCGTGGCACATAGTATGATATGTATTGGTACTGAGGCCGTGAACCATGAGGATGAGCTTCGCTTCCTGGTTCAAGGTTAGGAGACGTTCCGGGGTCACTGGTAATAGTTTTCCCAGCGCCTTTTCGAGAGAGGGGCGGTTGGTGGGGTTGATCTTCAACGCGCGTATGCTAGGAACGATGCCCATGCTGGCCAGCGTTGAGACCCCCTCCAGGACGTTGCGGTCAGTCTCCCCCAGGCCGATAATGATGTTGGAGGTTACCTTCCCTCGTCCAAAGACCTGCACGGCGTAGCGCAGGAACTCCAGCTGCTTTTCCAGCTCCAGCTTGGGGCAGGCGATCTCGATTATCCGGGGATCGAACGATTCTATGTTGATCTTGATCTCCGTGGCCCCCGCCTCGTAGAGGCGGTCGATGTCCCCGAAGGACTCGACGTACGGTTCCACGCCGATCGGGATGTCGGGAAGCGCCTTACGCACCTTCCGGACCACGTACACCATCCTTTCGATGGTCTCCTGGATGGAATTGACCACGGCGGAGGTGAGCGCTACCGCTTTCAGGTCGCCCTTCCGTTCCGCCTCCAGGATGAGGTCCACCACCTGGTCCAGGTCGAGGTCTTTCACGACATCCTTGCTCAGCTTTCGAGAGGTGCAGAAGATGCAGTCGAACAAGCACGCCTGGCCTAGATTGAAGAAGGCCTGCTCGGGCGAATGGTATAGGACCGGTCTCAGCTCGAGCTCGTCAATGAACGGTTCTCCGTTGCGAAGGAGGGAATAGCCCTCGGGGCCTCCGACCAGTTCGAACTCGCCCTCCTCGCGGGAGATGCTCTTCTTCACCCGGAGGCCGCCGAACGCGAGCACTATGGAGGCGGAGCCTGCACCTGGTCCGGCGGTGGAACGGCTCAGACGGAACGGAGGACGGAAATCGCTCTGTACCTTGACGTTGCCGCCGCAGATCAGTATCGCTTTCTTTTCCACCGGCCTCAGATCAGCTTCCATTTGGCGCCCTCGGAGGTGTCCTCGATCTTTATCCCCGCTTCCTGAAGCCGGTCGCGGATCATGTCCGACAGGTCGTACATCTTGCGCTTGCGAAGCTCCTTGCGGATGTCGATGAGCAGGAGCATGACATCGTCCAGCTTGTCGTCGCCCTTTCGCTCTTCAGGGAGTATATCGAAGATGGCGTTCATCTCGTTGAACATGGCGATGATGTTCGACGCGCCTTGAGCGCTCATTTCACCGGAATCCATGAGACGGTTGGCCTCCCTGGCCAGGTCGAACAGGGACGAGAGAGCGCCGCGGGAATTGAAGTCGTCGTCCATCGATTCCAGGAAGCCCTGCTTTGTTTTGGCTACTAGCTCCTCCGCGTCATCGTTTCCCCTCGGAGTGTAAGAGCGTAATGAGTCGTAGGTATTGTGCAGGCGCTTCAGAGAAGCGGCCGCCTCATCAAGAGCGGCCTCGCCGTAGACCAGGGGTCCGCGATAGTGCGTGTTCAGCAGGTAGAAGCGGACGACCTCCGGCTGGTATCTGGCCAGTATATCCTTCACCGAGAAGAAGTTCTTCAGGGACTTGGACATCTTGGCATCGGCCACTTGAAGCATGCCGTTGTGCATCCAATAGTTCGCTAAAGGCTTCTTGGTGACCGATTCGGATTGCAGGATCTCGTTCTCGTGGTGCGGGAATATGAGGTCGTTGCCGCCGCCGTGGATATCGATCGTTTCACCCAGAAGCTTGCGCACCATGGCCGAGCACTCGATGTGCCAGCCGGGACGTCCTTTGCCCCATGGCGAGTCCCAGGAGATCTCGCCGGGCTTGGCCGCCTTCCAAAGGCAGAAGTCCATTGGATTGCGTTTTATCTCGTCCACCTCGATCCGGGCCCCGGACATCATCTCCTCCAGCTTGTTCCCGGAGAGCTTCCCGTACTCAGTGGTCTTGGACACATCGAAGTAAACGCTGCCGTCCGGGGTGACGTAACCGAACCCGGCCTTGATGATGTCCTCCACCATGCCAATGATCTCAGGGATGGTCTCGCTTGCTTTGGGGTATACATTCGCGCGCTTGACGCGCAGCGCATCGGAATCCCTGAAGAACGAGTCTATGCATCTGCGTGAAACGACCAGAGCGTCCACGCCTTCCTCGTTGGCGCGCTTGATGATCTTGTCGTCCACGTCAGTGAAGTTGATGACCAGGGTGACGTCGTAACCTCGGTATCGCAGGTACCGGGAGACCATGTCGAAGACCACCATGAACCGGGCGTGGCCCATGTGCACGTCATCGTACACCGTGACCCCGCAGACGTACATCTTGACCTTCTTGTCCTCGATCGGTCGGAACTCCTGCTTGGCCTTGGCCATGGTGTTGTAGATCTGCAGCGTCATTTTTTCGCCTCGTCGCCGTTCTTCTCGTTCACGAGCTTTTCCAATCGTTCAAGGCGATGGTCGAGCTCGGATATGTTGTTTGTCAGTTGCATCATGGCGTCCCTCAGCGGATCCGGGAGTTCGTCGTGGCGGAGGTCCACCTTCACGCAGGCGCCTTCCCTTCTCACCACCCGGCCTGGTACCCCGACCACCGTGGAGTCGGGCGGGACGTCTCTTATCACGACGGACCCCGCGCCGATCTTGACGTTGTCCCCTATGGTTATGTTCCCAAGCACCTTCGCCCCTGCGCCGATGGTGACGTTGTTGCCGATGGTCGGGTGCCTTTTTCCTTGGCTGGTGCTTACACCCCCCAGCGTGACGCCCTGGAAAATGGATACGTTGTCACCGATAATCGTTGTTTCTCCGATGACCACGCCGACGGCATGATCGATGAAGAAGCCCTTACCGATGGTGGCACCAGGATGAATATCGGCGCCAGTCAGGAAACGAGCGAAGTAATTGACCGCCCGAGCGGCGTTGAAATGCCTTTTTAGGTATTGCCGGTGGGATATTCGCTGAAGGATAATGGCGTGCAGGCCGGGGCTGAAATAGAAGGCCTCGCGGAACGACTTGGCCGCCGGGTCCCTCTCCAGGACCGTCTGCACGTCATCCTTCCAGTTCATGGATTACTCTTGAAACGATGTGGTACTCATATATCTTTCCGATTTATCAGCGACGAACTCCGTCAACATAAGTTCGAATACAATTTGCGAAGGACCGTCATTATGGGATTATGAAAAGGTCAGGCTTGTATCGAACACGAAGCTTTTTATCCCATACGCTGCCCTGACTCGGTGACACATATGGAGACGCTCGATGCCATCAATGCCCGAAAGAGCATCCGCCGGTTCCTGGACACCCCTGTGGAGAAGGAGAAGATCCAGTCACTACTGGAGGCGGCCATAAGGGCTCCATCAGCAATGAACAAGCAATGCTGGAGGTTCGTTGCGATCACCAATAAAGAGACCATAGCTCAATTGGCCAAGAGCAACATGGTGTTCAACGGATGGCTCAAGGACGCTCCGGCGGTCATCGTCGTCTGCGCCGATCCCAAGGAGAGCACGGACCTGAACGACCTTCCGTACTACATGTGGGATTCCGCACTGGCCATGCACAACCTGGTGCTGGCGGCCACGGACATGGGACTTGGTACGTGCTACCTCGCCGCCTACGACGAAGATAAGGTCCGGGAGCTGCTGGGGATCCCTGAGTACCTAAGGGTCGTATGCATGACCCCCTTGGGATACCCAACGGAGAAGCGTTCGGTCGGCGAGAAGCTGATGAAGGCCGTCGCCGGAAGCTCGAAGAGAAAGTCCTTGGATGAGGTCGCTCACTGGGAAAGATGGTGATGAGACTAAAACGGCCTACCTCTTTCAAAAATATTTATTCACTGATTTAATTAATATTAACCATTATATCATTCCGAGATTGGTATCGCCATCATGAAGGAGATCAAGGGCTCGGTCATGATCAACGTGCCGGCGGATAAGGTCTGGGCGGTCCTCTCCGAGAGGGCCCTGTACAAGGAATGGAACCCGTTCATCACTCAGCTCAGCGGGGAGCTGAAGGAGGGCAGTCTTCTCGATGTGACGGTGGTGATCCCGGACCGCAAGGACACCAAGTTCAAGACCAAGGTCATGAAGGTCGAGCCCAACAAGGAGCTTCTTACCAGAGGTGCGATCAAGAAAGGGTTGCTGACGTCCGAGCATTCATTTCTCATCGAGGTAATCGAGGAAAGCAAGTGCGTGTTCTCCCAGCGGATCATCTTCACCGGGCTCATGACCATTTTCGCCGGGAAGACCATCAAGGCCGCCCAGGTCAACCTGAACAAGATGAACGAGGAGATGAAGAAGCGCTGCGAGAAAAAATAAGGTGGGCGGACCAGGGAGCACCAGACCTCCCTTGGCCCTTGAACGGGTTTACTTTCTCTTGGCGATCCCTTTCTTCGATGCCTTGGTCGTCGCGCACATGGCCCTCAGGTTCTCGGTGGGGGAATCCATGGCGATGGAGCACCCCGGCTGGATGACGCGGAAACCGGCATCGAGGCATTTCTGGGTGTGCTCCCGTACCGTCTCCGGGGTTCCGTTGAGCAAGGGCATTATCGGACCGACGTTGCCGCACAGGGCGACCTTGTCACCCACCAGCTTCACCGCGGTGAACGGGTCGACCTTCTGTTCCAGGCTCAGGCCGCACGCACCGGTCTGGGCCATCAACTGCAGGTTGGCCGTGGTATCGCCGCAGATGTGAAGCTCGCTCAGCATGCCCGCGGACCTGATCACCTTCTGCTCGGTCTGGTTATATGAAAGGGCGTACTCCTCGAACATCTCCGGGGAGACCATATCGCCGGAGGCGGTGGGATCGGCCACGGCCAGGAAGTCCAGCACGTCCAGGTTCCCTGGGAGCAGTTCCAGCTTGTAGGCCTCAGCGTCGAACTGGGCGGCGAACTTCAGCGCCCTCTTGACGTTATCCGGGTCGATGGCTATTCCCAGCATCAGGGTCTCGGTGCCCACCAGATGCCCGGCCATGGTCATCGGTCCCCAGCTGGTGATGCCGTTGATCGCCCCGTTCTCACCGGCGGCCTTCCTGAGAAGGTGATAGCTCTCGATGACGTTCTTGATCTTGGGGTCCTTGAGGTACCTGTCCATGTCCGGCATCTCGAACTCCCCGTCCAGGGAGAACGGTGTTGACTTGACGTACGGATTGGGGGCGTTGTACTCGATTTTCAATCCCAGGAACCCACAGTGCGACCAGATCTGGAAGACCTCGTAGTTCTCGAAGCCGTAGAAATCGTGCGCTTCCACCGCCAAGGCGACCAGGTCCTTGGGTCGGTCGAACATGCCGGCGGGATTTACTCCGGTCCTGCCGAAAAGCGTTGGGGTGATGACCGTCTTACCGGTCACGGTCGCCCGGTCGATCTCTTCTCCCGCATATGCCGCACGGACTCTTTCTCTCTCTGTCGTCAATGAAACAATCCTCTTTTCACCAAATCTTTGTTCGTACTATTTCTTGCAGAGGATTATCAGATGATCGCACACGATTGATTTTTTTAATGAAACCTGGAGACACTTACAGACGACCCGAGGGAGATCGTCTGATAGAACCATTGAACGAAAATATGGCTCGTGTAAACCTGGTCAGGTCCTGAGAACAGAGATGAGTTGATGGAGCTGGGACCGTGATTTGAACACGGGTGTACGGATTACCGCCTTGGTGGACTGCAGTCCGCCACATGGCCGCTCTGTCATCCCAGCCTTGAAGGTTGATTCTGTAACCCGTATAATTAGGTTTTCGTTTTTCGCCAGGGGACCGCCTCACGGCCCCAGTTGAATCGGCGCCTGCCCAGACAATCCTCTTTTAGTCAGCTCTGCTTCGACGAACGGACCGTAGTTCCTGGAGCAGCACCTTCCGGCCGGATTGGTCACTTTACAGTGACCGCCGCCACCGATACCAGTGACCCTTTTTACCGCCTCCAAGGTGCGGGCACCGTTGTCTATCGCCCTGATGACATCTTCCTCGGTGACCTGCTTACAATAGCAAAGCGGCCTAGGGGACGATCTCTCCTTGAACGTCACCCTGGTCTTCACGTCCGCCCTTCTAAGCACCCTTCCGGCGGCGGTGAAATACACTGTGTCACAACTGGGCGTCGGGCAATGAGAGTATTGGTCGTCACCTAGGGGCCATTGCGCTTCCTTCGTGTGGGCGGCGACGGTTATCTTCTCCACGTCAAGACCGGCGCGTCCGCAAAGGGGGCAGTTCGCCATGCTTATCGGATGATCTTGCCGTAGATAAAACGATGCTGGTCACGGGGGCTTGGTGAACCGCCTACCATTGCCCGCCTTTCGATTCGATTATATACGCTCGGGAACGTAAGCGGATATCGTGCCCAACCTTCCGGACCACTGCAAGGACGTGTCCCTGCGCCACGTGGATTTTGCCCTTACCAGGGAGAACATCCTCTCCAACTTTCAGGACAAGATAGCTTACACCCGCACGGACTTCATGGTCCTGAGGAACGGAGAGGACACCGCTACGGTCAGGGTAATCAAGCAGAAGGGCAAGGACCTCTTCCGCCCCATCACCGGCCTGGAGATCATTTCCCTCCCGAAGGACACGGTCTACATCCATGACGAGGAGGTCGACGTCCTCAACGTCTCGCAGTTGGCACGATTGGTCCGGAAGAACCATGGCAAGACCGTCGTAGTCTCCGGCATGTTCTCCCACGTTTCGTTCCTGAAGGCCGACAAGCTCCTGGACCTCCGGGTCCTGGACGTCGTTCCTCCCTCCCCGTCCAAGCTGTCCGTTCTGGTGGAGAGGGCGTTATCCTCCGGACTGATCGAGAGGCCGATCATACCCGAGTACGTGGACATCGACATCATGGAGAAGGAGCGACTGGTGAGAACGCCTGGCGTCATCTTCCCCTGTCGTGCTTCCGGATTAAGCTCGGACAGAACCATCTACTACCTGGACGAGACGCCGGAGATCGAGGTTGAATCGACGCTCATCGGCTGCGACCTGTCCCGCCGCATCTTCCAGCATATCTACCGCCGTCCGGTGGAAAGCCTGGACATCTGCCCGCAGAACCTGGCGCCCAAGGACGGGGTGCCGACCATAGTCAAATGCTGCAAGGTCAAGGAAGGATGCACCGTCGATGGTAACGTGGCGTCCGTTCCTTGGGGAGCCACCATGATGGACGTGGTGAAGGCGTTGCAGGCGCTCTTCCCCTAAACTACTTCTTCTTGGAAAGGGACCGGGCCTTGGTCATTGCGGCGAAGCCCTCTTCCGTCTCCCCGAGCTTGCACATCGATTCTCCAAGCACGTACCAGGCGTCCGCGTCGTCCGGGACCTCCTCAATCTGCCTCTCGGCCATGCGCTTCGCCCTCTGGTAGTTCCCGGAATGCATGGCATGCCTGGCCTTCTCCATGTAACCGAGCTGCGATTGTATCCGGTCGTACATGGTCTGCTCGGCCTCCTCGATGAAAACCTTGAGGGCGTTCTGCGTCAACCATGGATAACGGGAGGCCAGCATCCTCTTGAGCTTCTCCGCCTCCTCCGGCTTGATATGGTACGTCGTTCCTTCGAAAGCGGTCAGGGGAACGTTCACCCTCAGATGCCCATGGCTGACCTCGATGAAGTTGGGGTTCCGCTTGGCATCCTCCGCCATGCCGCTCGCAACCACCATCCCCTTAAAAAAGGTGACGATTGCTGAACCGATGGCGAACGTAAGCGGTCCATAGAAACCATTTTTAACCCCTGGCTGAATGAGAGGAACATGGACGAGTTGGCCCTCAGCCCCTTCAACCCCAAGCTGGAGATAGGGGATATCATAGTTTACGATTCCACCCTGCGTGACGGGGAGCAGACCCCTGGTGTGACGTTCAGCCTGGAGCAGAAGGTGGCCATCGCCCGCAAGCTCGACGAGATGCACGTGCACCAGATAGAGGCCGGGTTCCCGGCCGTATCGGAGAGGGAGAAGGCTTCCGTCAAGGCCATATGCGACGAGAACCTGGACGCGGACATTCTCGTTCTCTCCAGAATAACCAAGGAGGACATCGACGCCTCGGTGGACGCCGGGGTGGACATGGTGCTCCTGTTCATCGGTACCTCGGACCTGCACATCAAGCACAAGTTCAGGAAGGACCGCAAGTTCGTCCTGGACAAGATCATCAACGGGATCGAATATGCCAAGTCCCGCGGTGTCCAGGTAAGCATGAGCGCAGAGGATACGACCCGGACGGACCTGGAGTTCCTGCTCAGCGTTTACATGGTCGCAGAAGCGGCGGGCGCGGACCGGGTGGGCGTTACGGACACCCTAGGCTGCGCCTCTCCTGAAGCGATCTCATTCCTGGTCACCCAGGCCAAGGAGGCGGTGCGCATCCCGGTCTCGCTGCATCTGCACAACGATTACGGTCTGGCACTTGCGAACGCCATAGCCGGCGTGAAGGTCGGCGCCGACGCCGTTACCACCACCGTGAACGGCATAGGCGAGCGCTGCGGTAACGTACCTCTGGAGCAGTTCGTCGCGGCCATGAAGTTCATGTATGGAAAGGACCTCGGGATCGATACCACCAAGCTCATGGGGATCTCGGAGATGGTGGAGTCTTTCTCCGGGCTCAGGAAGCCGGTGAACCAGCCCCTGGTCGGCAAGAACGCCTTCTCACATGAATCGGGGATACATGTGGCCGCCGTGCTGGCCTGTCCTCTTACGTATGAAAGTATCGACCCCCGCCTGGTAGGCAACGAACGCCACATCCTGATGGGGAAGCACAGCGGTCTGAACTACATACGAAAAAGGGTGGACGACATCGGCCTCATCGCCACGGACGAACAGTTATCGGAAATTCTGGACCGGGTGAAGATGATCGGTGAGAAGAAGGGCAGGGTCAACGACCTGGAGTTCCGCGAGATCGTCGCCTCGGTGATCCGACCGGTGCTCACAACTTGAGCCGGCCGCCGCACTCGTCGCGGCGCTGCTTCCCGAACTCCTTCATTTCCTTGAGCTCGTTCCCGGAGAACACCGGACCTTCACGGCAGACCCGCTTACCGTCCATGGCGCAGGAGCCGCACAGTCCGCCGCCGCACTTCATGTAACGTTCCAAAGACATCTGGCAAGGTATGCCGTTCTCCTGGCATAGCTTGTGCAGGAAGAACAGCATCTTCTCCGGACCGCAGCCCAGGACCAGATCATATTTCGCTGAGGACATCATCTCCTTGGCCAGTTGCACCGCGTTGCCGTGGAAGCCCTTGCTGCCGTCATCGGTGGAGACGCGCACGACGGACGAGGTCTTCTTCGAACGTTCCTCGAAGAGCAGCTCCTTCTCGTTGCGGGCGCCTATGGCCGTATGAACGTCGACCGCGGGTATTCGTTCCATGGCCGGCAGAAGCGAGGCCATGCCGGTCCCCCCGCCCACCACCAGTATCTTTCCCTTGGGGACGTGGTAACCACGACCGTAGGGACCGCGGACGATCATCAGGTCCCCGACCTGCAGGGAGGTCAGCGCCTTGGTGGCCTCGCCCACGTTCTTGACGGTTATCCCCTTGTGATCTCCCAGATACGAAAGGGACATCGGTATCTCGTCCACACCGGGGACCCAGACCATTATGAACTGACCAGGTGACGCCGGCGCTTCCCAATCGAAGCGCAGGGTGATGACCCCCTCCGCCTCCTCGGTCCGCGAATCGATGCGCACCGGGGTCTGCGTTACCATGAACCTCTCAGTCATGGGCCACCCCCACCAACTGCGTGATATCGCGGAAGCCGTTCTCGGCCATGTATGCGGAGATTCCGGAGCATACATCTCCGAAGACCTGCGTTCCGACCCGGCCGACGCCGCTGCCTATCTGGACCGCCACGGCACCGGCCATGATGTACTCCAGAGCGGAGCGCCAGTCCTCCACGCCACCGACGCCTATGACCGGGATCTTGAGCGCCTCGAACAGCTCGTAGACGCATCTGACCCCGACGCCACGGACCGCGGGACCGGAGAGACCGCCGTATCGGTTCGAAAGCACCGGCATCCTGGCGTCCACGTCGATCTTCATGGCCTTAAGAGTGTTGATGGCCACTATGGCGTCCGCGCCGGCGTCCTCTGCCGCCTTGGCGACCTCTATGAGCTTATGAGTGTTCGGCGTCAGTTTAGCGAACACGGGGATGACCACCGCGGCCTTGACCTCCTTGATTATGCCGGCGACCACGTCCGGGTCCACGCCCATCTCCATCCCGTAGCCCTTGGCGTGCGGGCAGCTGAGGTTCAGCTCTAATGCCTCCGCGCCGTACCCCTGCATCTTTCTGGCCAGTGAAGCGAACTCTTCCGCCGATGAGCCGAAGACGCTTCCCACGATGGGTATCCCGGCCTTGGAGGCCTCGTACATCTCCTCACCGAAGGCCTCTATGCCCGGGTTTGGCAGACCCATGGCGTTCATGTAGCCGAACTCCAGTTCTACTAGGGTGGGGTTCTTGTGACCTTGCCTGGGAACACTACCGATGGACTTGGTGACCAACGCGCCCGCGCCACCTTTGGCCATGGCCAGCAGCGAACCCCCGGTCTCCCCCATGATGCCCGAGGCCAGCATGGTGGGGTTCTCCATCTCCACCCCGGCCAGGACCACCTTCAGAGATGTCATCGCTCTGCGCATGCCCTACGGGAATATTAATTTCGCTCTGTCCCGGCCACCATGACGAACCAGCCCCTCTCCTCCTCGGTGACGGTGACAACGGTACCGAAACCTGCCTCCAGAAGTAGGCCTTCGTACTCCTCAAGGCTGCAGAACCTCATGTTGAAGCCCTTCTGCCAGTATTCGTTCCGCTCCCGCCATTGGGGAGCATCCCAGGCCTCCTGCACCAGGATCATCCTTCCTTCGTTCGATAGAGCTCGTCGGCATTCCTTGAGGTTCTCGCGCAGGTCCGGCCAGAAGTAGGTGGTCTCGCAAGCGAACACCGTGTCGAAAGAACCGTTGCGGAAGGGCAGCGAGGAGACCGAACCACGGATCGTGCGCAGTCTCCCTTCCCGAAGCATGGATGCGTTCACCTTACGGGTCATGCGCAGCATGTCCCTGGAAAGATCGAGGCCGGTGAACCTGGCTTTGGAGGCTTTGCGTGACAGCTGGGACATCGGCCCTCCGCCGCCGCAGCCTACGTCCAGAACGCTCTTGATACCGGATACGTCCAGCTGATCAAGGGCCCAATCCATCATCCCCCGGTGATTGGCGTTCATGTGCCGGGCCATCATGATACCCTGGACCCCGGTCGGCCTGCACACCTGCGAATAGAAGTTCATTTACTACCTGGTTCGGACAAGGCACTGACAACCCTTAATAGGTGACGGGACCATAGTAACTAGCTGGGGGTTCAAAACTTGTTAACCGAGGACGGAAAGGCAATGCTAGCGAAGTCTGTCCGGGAATATCTGAAGAAGCACCCGGGAAGGAAGGCGGACGCCAAGAGGAAGGCGGTACGCCACTTCATGGACTACCGGATGGCCTTCGGAGGCGGAAAGGCGTCCGACGCCCTTGTTCAGGAGGTGGAGAGGTACATCGACCGCGTGATGTCGGTCTGACCTTTCCCTCAACCTTTTTTTCATTTTTCTAAAAGATGATGCGTTACGGCAGAGTTCCATGAGCTCTCCCGAGAACGAGGTGAACGCCTCAAATCTTCCGGATGAGGTATAGGTGACAAATTCCAAGGGTCTGCGGTAGGGACCGTTCCACCTCGAACCCCCTTTCTTTGAAGAGGAGTTCCATGCTCTCGGGGGAAGGGAATCTCTGGATAGAGTCGCTGAGGTATTGGTACGCCGTGCGGTTACCCGACTGCAGCCCGCCAATGAACGGCAGGACCCTGGTCAGATAGGCCAGGTAGGCCTGCCTGACCAACGGGTATTTGGGAATGGAGAACTCCAATATTGCCAACCGCCCATGATCTCGAAGCACCCGGTGCATCTCGTCGAGGAAGCCACCGATGTCGGTCATGTTCCTTATTCCGAAGGACACCATGGCCTTGTCGAAGGAGCTTTGCCTTAAAGGAAGGTGCAGCGCGTCGCCCTGGATGGCTGGATACGATCCGTTGCCAAATTTCTTCCCCCATTTTTCCACCGCAACCCCTAACATGTTCCGGGAGAGGTCTACACCGACCACCGAACATCCGGTGCGGTCGCGGGCTAGGACGGCCATGTCCCCGGTACCGGTGGCGATGTCCAGGACCTCCTCCCCTCCGGAGAGACCTAGTTCGGCGATCATCCGTTCCCTCCACTTGACGTCGATGGACATGGATAGCATGTGATTCAGCAGGTCGTACGTCGGAGATATGTCGTCGAACATCCCGCCGATCCTTCTGGCAGACTTGTCCATGCTTTCCCCGGAGCTATCACCGATCATTCTTCTCACCACTGGATGATGATAGACGCCAGTAACCCCACGGCCACCATTGCCTGGGTCATCAGGACCACCTTGACGTTCGCGGTCATGCCGTGCACGAAGCGGTCGACCTCCCTTGGGTCGGTGAAGGAGATGGTCGCCGCCTTGTAGGCGAAGGGGATCGTGATGAGGCCGAGAAGACTCAGTGTCGGGATGGTGCCTAGGAGCACGAACAGCACCAAGATGCCATAGACCAAGGCGGTCAGGACCGTGTACAGCTTGGCCGCTCGATTGGGCCCAAGCGCGATCACCAGGTTCTTCCTACCCCCGGCACGGTCGGCCTCCAGGTCTGGGAACTCGTTCAGGAGCAGGAGGTTGAAGGTCAATATCCCAGCGGCTACGGCCAATGTTAGGCATCCGGGGGTGACCTCGGGCAGGTGAACCATGTACGCCCCCAGCACCGGGAGGAAGCCCAGACCTAGGCCAGCGGCCATCTCCCCCGCCATGTTCCTGGCGAAGATCTGGGTGTAGAACAGGGCGAAGACCATGCCCATGACCACCAGGGGGAGCAGGACTGGCCCCACCTTCAGTACCAGGTATGTGCTCATCCCCAGGGCCACCAGGTAGCTGAGGCCAGCGGCGCCGATGACCTGGCGTGGGGTGAGCAGTCCAGCCTGGATTATTCCCGTGCCGCCATTGAACATGGTTCGGTGGGTGTGAAGGTCGATGCCGCTCTTATGGTCGTAATAATCGTTCAGGGTGTTCACGGTGATGTGCAGAAGGACCATGATGGCAGTGAAAAGCAGGAAGTTGCCGGCGTCGAACGCACCGTTGTCCATGGCCAGCAGTCCCCCGACCACCGAGAGTATTATTGGCAGGAGCAGGTACTGCGCCCTGATCTCCCTCATCCAAACCTTGAACGACATGCTCAAGCGCATGGTCGATGGATTATTAATCTGTAAGGCACGCCATGGGCCGCCGATCTTCCCTTATGGCCAAGCCAGTACAGGATAAGTTCTTAAATAATCCCAAACCGTACCAACCTCGACCCTCATGGACCCGTTACGAATCAGGAATGATTTTCCCATCTTCGGTAAGGACAAACCGCCGATCTATCTTGACAGCGCTTGCCAGAGCCTGCGCCCTCGCCAGGTCATTGAGGTCATGAACGAGTACTATTACGATTTTCCGGCCTGCGGCGGCCGCTCCGTGCATCGCCTGGCCACCGAGGTATCAATCCGCTTGGACCAGGCGCGGGAGGACATCGCCTCTTTCACCGGGGTCCGGGATGCCGAGTGCGTGATCTTCACCAAGAGCGCCACGGAATCGATGAACACCGTGGCCAAAGGTCTGGGCTTGAAGAAGGGCGACCGGGTGGTCACCACGGACATGGAGCATAACTCCAATCATGTGCCCTGGGTGCTCCTGGCCAAGGAGAAGGGCATTCGCCGCGGATACGTTCCGTTCTCAGAACTTGAACAGGGGAACCTTGAGCCGCTCAAGGCGGAATTGGAGATGGGCGTCAAACTGCTGAGCGTGGTGCACACCAACAACGTGGACGGAAGCTCGATACCTCTCAAGGAGATGGTGGAAATGGCGCACGATCACGGTGCCTTGGTCATGGCCGATGGGTGCCAGTTCGCCCCTCATGATCCACTAGACCTCTCGGACCTCGATGTGGACTTCTACGCCTGGTCCATGCACAAGATGCTCGGTCCCTCCGGCACCGGCATCCTTTACGGAAAGCGGGAACTGCTGGAAAAGGTAGAACCGCTGGTAACTGGGGGTGGCGGGGTGGCCATCACGTCTTATGATTCGGCGGAGATACTGCCGATACCGGAAAGGTTCGAGGCCGGGTTGCAGAACTATGCCGGCATCATCGGCAGCGGGGCGGCGGTGCGATACCTCCGGGAGATCGGGATGGAGGAGATCGCCGAGCACGAACAGCGTCTGAACGCCATCGCCACGGAAGGGCTGAAGGGGGTCAGGAACCTGACCATGCTCGGTCCGAACGATCCACGGAGGAAGGGCGGAATATTCTCCTTCAATCTGAAAGGAATGCTCCCGCACGACGTGGCGATGATACTGGATGAGATCGCTTCCGTGCTGATCCGCTCAGGAATGCACTGCGTTCACCCCTACTTCTCGTCGCACGGACTGGAGGGATGCGCCAGGGCATCGTTCTACCTGTACAACACCGAGGATGAGATACGCGAGTTCGTCGACGCGGTCAAGTACGTGGCCGACAAGTTCACCGATTGAGCACCGTTATCGTGGAACCCTCCGCTTGGTTCTTGAACAGGATACGATCGTTCCAACGCAGCACCAGACTCTGGACCTCCAGCGATCCGTTGCCGTCGCTCTCGATGTTCATCTTGAGCGATGGTATGGCAAAACGCACCACCTGACCTGAATCCTCCAGCGAGGCGTATCCGTTGAACAAGGTCAGGACGGCCTTGGATGGCAACACCTGGCCGAGGTCGATCGTCGTTCCCAATCCAGGACCGGCGGTCGCCAGATCATTGAACAATTTCTCGAGCTCATCGGCCAGATCGTTCAAGGCCTCGTTTCGATCGGCCCGCGCATCCATATCGATACCCTGGACCAGCACCGCCATGACCAACATCGCCACCAGGAACGCCCAGAACTTGGATAGGAAGAACTCCATCATGCTCTCGCCGCCCTCACTGTCCCCCAAGTTCCGAGCGGGCACTCCAGGCGTATCGAACCGCCGGCCGAGACGGTCAACGGTCTCCCGTCCTCGGTGATGACCGCCGCACCCGCCAGATACCTGGTGTTCTCCCGTCCATCTATGCTCCAGGTTATCCTGGTGCTATCGATGGTGCCATTCTCGCCGCCGATGAGAAAGGCGATCCCGGCAGGAAGATCTGCCGGGACCGTCACCGTCCGTACGTTTCCCGGACCGGCGGCGGACATCTCCTCGATGGTCCTCGCGATCTCCTCGGCCATCATCGCGGCCTTGTCCCCGGCGATGCTTGATGTCGTATCCTGCAGGAGGGAGAGCATGGTGGGAACGGTCAGGGAGATCAGGATGGCCACCAGCATCAGCCGCAGCGGCAGCCCCTCGATCCCCCTCCTATCTTTCCGCAACTCCTCACCTGCAGATCACTGGCACCTGGAGCGATGAGTCCGTTCCCATACCGCCCTTGGCCACGGTGACGGTGATGAAACCGATCCCGTCGCCGTAGTGTGATACGCTCAGAGCGTCGAAGGTCACCTTGCCGTCCGCCCCGGTCGTTCCATACACCAGGGAGCCGTCGGAATTGCGCACCTCGCATCCGTCTAGCACCACCGAGGCGCCTTCCACCGGGTCGCCGTTCTGATCGCGTACGATTATCGTAAGCGTCACATCATCGTTCTCGAAGGTCCCGTCGCCATCTCCGTCGCTCAGAAGTATCTCGGTCGGGTTTCCGTTCACGGACGCTATCGCCTCCGGGGCCGACAGGCCGCCCATCCACCCCACCAGAATGGCCGTGCCGAGGCCGGCCACGATCACCATTATCATCAGCTGCAGCGGCAATCCCTCGATCCCGCCGTCCCTGTCCCCGCCCATTCGTTTCTTTGAGAAACTCATTGTATCTCCGAAATGAGGAAAGATGAGAGGTGACTAGGCCTCCTCGCTTACAGTGAGACTAACTAGCGGACCGCATTCGTCAAGTGAAAAACGAATTTTATCAATAATATTCTTGATTCTTATCAGAAAACGAATATTCCGTCCGAAATCAAAAGAATTTCTTGGCAAAGAGAATCGAAATTATTATAAAAACATGTTACATTCCCTGCCACGCAGTCGCATGCGGAGCCATGGCGCCTGAGGTCTCAAGATGTTCAAGAAGGTGCTGATAGCGAACAGAGGGGAGATCGCCATACGGGTGATCAACACCTGCAAGAGGATGGGTGTGCCGACCGTAGGTATCTACACCCCCTCGGACAAGCACTGCAAGCACGTCTCGCTGGCAGACAAGAGCGTGGAGCTGCACACCGACGACAATATCATCGGATATCTGGACATAGATGCCATAATCGACGTGGCCAACCGCATGAAGGTGGACGCCATCCACCCCGGCTATGGTTTCCTCTCTGAGAAGCCGGAGTTCTCCGAGCGCTGCGAGGAGGAGGGGATAGCTTTCCTTGGGCCGTCGCCGAGGGCCATGAGGCTGCTCGGCTCGAAGCTCTCCGCCAGGGAGTTCATGTCCAAGGTCGGCGTCCCTATCATGCCTGGAACACTGGACGCGCTGGAGTCGCCGGACGAGGCCATAAAGCAGGCCAACAAGATCGGTTACCCCATCCTATTGAAAGCGTCCGGCGGGGGCGGCGGGCGCGGCATGCGCCTGGTGCACAACGATTCGGAGATGGAGAACGCTTTGACGTCGGCCAAGAACGAGGCGGACAAGGCCTTCAAGAACCCCACCATCTATCTGGAACGCGCTTTGCTGAAAGCGAGGCACATAGAGTTCCAGGTGGTCGGTGACTCGAGAGGCAACGCCTACTGTCTGGGCGAGAGGGAATGCTCAGTGCAGCGCCGGCACCAGAAGATCATCGAGGAGACGCCTTCCTGCGCGGTCTCCCCGGAACTTCGCGAGAGGATGTCCGAGCTGTGCATCGCCGCGGTGAAGCGGGCCGGATACACTTCGCTTGGAACGTTCGAGTTCCTGATGTCCTCCGAGGGGGACCTGTTCTTCCTGGAGGCCAACACCAGGATCCAGGTCGAGCACCCCATAACCGAGCTGGTCACCGGACTGGACCTGGTGGAGATGCAGCTCAAGATCGGCTCCGACGTGCCGGTGGAGGACGTTCTCTCGGAAGTTAGGCCGAAAGGACACGCCATGGAGTTCAGGATCAACGCGGAGAACCCGTTCAACAACTTTTTCCCGGCGCCGGGGCGCATCGAGAAGTACATGGAACCGGCCGGCGACCACGTGCGCGTGGACTCGCACGCCTATGAAGGTTATGTCGTACCGACGGAGTTCGACAACCTGCTGGCCAAGCTCATAATATCCGGCAGGACCAGGAACGAGGTGCTCAACCGGGCGCAGGACGCCCTGGACCGCTACACCGTCACCGGCATCAAGACCACCATACCGTACCACCGGTTGGTGGTGCGGAACCCTGACTTCAGAGCGGGCAACTACAGCATCGACTATGTCAAGGACCACCTGCCGCAGGACCTGCTGAAGACCACCGAGTTCTCGCTGTTCGAGGGCGTCGGTCGTTAAAGTTCGACCGCCAGTACGTCGGAGTATATCGGTCCGGCCGGCGTCAGCACGCTCTTCTTCAGCTTTATCCTCTCGACCTTGAAGGAGCCGAAGTCCTGGCCGTGATGTTTCTTAAGGAACTCGCCGAGGTCGGGACGGAATCCCTCCCTGACCCTGGCCAGGGTGAGATGGGGGCTGAACGGTCTCCTCTCCCTCGGGAACCCCAATGGCTCGCAACCTTCCTCGAGCGCGGCGGCCATTTCCATCAGCGGTCCAGTGCCGTCCATTCCTACCCACACCACCCGCGGGCTGCGTTCGTTCGGGAATACGCCCACGTCTATCAGACGAACATCGGACGGAGCGACGCCCTGGGCGGCCGAGCGCATGACCGCCTCTATCTCCGGTACGGTCCTCTCGTAGATCTCGCCCAGGAACTTGAGGGTGACGTGAACGTTGGCCGGGGATACGGGCTTGAGCGCCTTTCCGTACGCCTTGAGCTCGGCGATCGCCTCCTGGAGGACCGGACCGCACTCCACGTCCACAGCTACGAAGGCCCGGAAGCTGTTCACTGGTCCAGCAGCTCCTGGCATTCCCTGACCATGTTCTGGGCGTCCACCAGTTCCAGGATGTTGCCCTGGGGCGTCGCCCCGGCTATCACGTACGTACGGACCTTCTTGAACCCCAGGTTGGCCCACATGGTGAACTGGCGGTCCTTGATGTTGGCGTATATCTCCTTACCTTTGCCGTTGCCGCAGCTGACGAAGGATATCGCCAGCTTGTCGCCCTTGAGCCTAGGGACATACTTCCCTGGACCGTCGCCGAAGGCCAGTAACGCATAGAGCCGGTCTATGAAGATCCGGGTGTTGGCGCTCTCCACGCCGAAATAGACCGGGGCGCCGAGCACTATGGCATCGGCCTCCCTGAGCTTCCGGTACAGCTGCTGCATGTCGTCCTTGACCGCGCAGGCGTCGTTCTTCTTGCAGAAATAGCAGGCCTGGCAGTCCCTTATCTTAAGATCGTTCAGGTCGAAGTGGTCCAGGTCCACGTCCACATGGTCCTTGGTTATCTCCTTCAAAAGCTTGGCGGTGTTGCCGTCCTTGCGGGGGCTTCCGTTGATGGCTAGTATCCTCATGATCATCACTGAACTGTTTCAAGGAGGGGTTACTGGCATTATAAGACTGACGGGCTTAAAGAATAAAAAAGGAGATTTCCCCCGGCGGCGGCCGGGGCTTTGTTCGGGCCTTCAGATCAGGCCCTGGTCCATCATGGAGCTGGCGACCTTGACGAAGCCGGTGATGTTGGCGCCGACCACGTAGTTGCCGGGGCTGCCGTACTTGCGCGCGGATTCCGCCGCGTTCTTGTGGATGTTGACCATGATCTGGTGCAGCTGCCGGTCGACCTCCTCCGCGGACCAGGAGATGCCGATGTGGTTCTGGCACATCTCTAGACCGGACGTTGCGACCCCGCCGGCGTTGGCGGCCTTGCCCGGAGCGAAGAGCACCCCGTTGGCGATGAACATCTCCACCGCCTCCGGCGTGGAGGGCATGTTGGCACCCTCGGAAACGGCGATCACGCCGTTGTCCAGCAGCCTCTGGGCGTCGTTCTTGTCCAGTTCGTTCTGGGTGGCGCAGGGCATGGCGATATCGCACTTGGCCTTCCAGGGGCGCTCGTTGGGCCAGTACTCGCATCCATACTTCGTCGCGTACTCGCTTATGCGGCCGCGCTTCACGTTCTTCAGCTCCATGACGTACTTCCACTTCTCCACGTCGATCCCCGAGGGATCGTAGATAGAACCGTCCGAGTCGGAAAGGGTGACCACCTTACCGCCTAGCTGGGTGACCTTCTGCACCGCGTACTGAGCGACGTTCCCGGAGCCGGATATGGCCACGGTCTTGCCGTTGAGATCGGTGTTCCTGGTCTTTAGCATCTCCTCGCAGAAGTAGGTGCAACCGTAACCGGTGGCCTCCGGACGTACGAGGGAACCGCCCCAGTTGATTCCTTTCCCGGTCAGAACCGACTCGAAGCGATTGACGATCTTCTTGTACTGGCCGAACATGTAGCCGATCTCGCGTCCGCCTACGCCGATATCACCGGCGGGAACGTCGGTGTTAGGGCCGATGTGCCGGTAAAGTTCGTTCATGAAGCTCTGGCAGAAGCGCATGATCTCCGCGTCGCTCTTGCCCTTCGGATCGAAGTCCGCCCCGCCCTTGGCCCCGCCCATCGGCAGTCCGGTCAGAGCGTTCTTGAACACCTGCTCGAAGCCCAGGAACTTCAATATTCCCAGGTTGACCGAGGGATGGAAGCGGATGCCGCCCTTGTAGGGGCCGATGGCGCTGTTGAACTGCACGCGGTAACCGCGGTTGACCTGAACCTCGCCCTTGTCGTCCATCCAGGTGACCCGGAACATGACCTGCCGGTCGGGCTCGACCATCCTCTCCAATATCTTAGCCTTCAGGTACTCGGGGTGCTGCTTCAGCACCGGTTCCAGCGATTCGAACACCTCGTTCACGGCCTGGTGGAACTCCTTCTCGCCAGGGTTCTTGGCTACGATCTTCTCCATGAGATCCTTGGTCAGCATGACAATGGCACTCCTGTGGAACGTCCTATCTTTGACGACGATTGTGGCGAACGAGGTCGTCTTATTTAATCTGTGTTGCGCAATTCGGCCTTGTTATAGGAAAATTGCGATATTCGTCTAATATAGTGAGAAAAATTGTACATTTGCTGGAATTTACCCATGAATCCGGCATTCAGGCCGAGGAAATGTTCAGCTTACGAACTATCGAGCATATGCATTAAATAATAAGGCCATTATCCAATCAGGGACGTCGTGGACGTGAAACATCAAGGTCCCTGGATGATGACCGTTAGATGCCCGCCACCGCTATAGGGGGAGGGGTGAGACCGCGGTGATCTGAACTGGGGACCGCCGGGTGATCATTGATGAACGATAATTGCCTCGCCGCCGTTAAGATTGACCAGGACCTGTGCAGCCGCTGCAAGGTGTGCTACTCCCTTTGTCCGTTCGAGTCCATCCTCGAACGGAAGGACGGGCGCATCGAGATCGACATCCAGAAGTGCCAGGTCTGCGGCATCTGCTACAGCGCGTGCCCGGCGTCGGCCATCGAAATGACCTATTACGATTATGATGGGCTGCTGGAGTACGTCCGCACGGCCAGCCCTTCCGCGGGAACGCTGGTCATGATGTGCCGTGGTAACTCCCCCAGCAGCGGAGAGGTGGAGGACATCCTGGCCGATCACGGCCTGGACACCAAGGATTACCTTCCCCTGCGCATCCCGTGCGCCGGACGGGTCCCGACGGACTTCTTGTTCAGAGCGCTCTCCTCCGGGATCAGGAACATCGTATCCATCCAGTGCCAGGACGGCTTCTGCCGCATGAAGGAAGGCACCCGCATAGAGACCAGAAGGCTTTTGCTTGGCCAATCTGTGCTTAGGCAGTTCGGCTATCCCGAGGACGCCCTGCGGGTGGTCAAGTACTCCCGCAAGGCCGTCTGGATCAACCATGATTGCGTGGGATGCGACAAGTGCGTCTTCGTCTGCCCTTACGGGGCGATAAGCGCCGACCCGATCTCCTCGCCGAGGGTGGACCAGGACAAGTGCGTGGGCTGCGGTGCGTGCCAGATGGTCTGCCCGCACAACGCCATCCAGGTGAAGGGCTACGAGTTCTATTCGGTATTGCGTTCCTACGAGGAGGCCGCGGCGCGCATGCGCCAGAGGGACAGACGGCCATCGATACTGGTGTTCAGCTGCCAGTGGTCCGAGT
>JAXGNA010000014.1:0-32300 GCA_040768245.1 Methanomassiliicoccales archaeon
ATGGCAGCAGCTCGCAAGCTGCTGCACATCATCTACTGGATGATGTTGAACGGAGAGCCGTATCACAGTCATGGATTCAACCCCGTGATCAAACCTGCGGCGTGAAGCGCGTGAAGAGGATTGGGGCAGGTCCTGACATCTGGACGGAGCGACCATAGTGCGGGAGAACCGCGAATAGAGGTTTGTCCGACTCTCATGCCCCTACCTCCGGTAGGAACATGCGGTGACGAAAATATGAAGAGGAAAGAAAAGGATTAAAGGAGTGGCCGGTCAGGCCACTTTTACATAGAGGTTTCAGTGGTAGGACGCGATGTCCCGCACCTTGAGCTCGCCCTGCCTGGCCCGCTTTATCGCGCAGACAGTGGCCTTCGCCCCGTGCACGGTGGTCAGGAAAGGTATCTCCAGCTCGACGGCCAAACGCCTCATCATATACCCGTCGCGGCGCGAGCCGGAGGAGTATGTCGGCGTGTTGATGATGAGGTTGATCTCGCCCCGGCGCATCAGGCCCAGAGCATCAGGGGAGACGTTCTCGGCGACCTTGTAGACGGTGGTGACCGGAACACCATTGTTGCGCATGTAGGTGGAGGTTCCTTTCGTGGCGTAGATGGTGAAGCCCATCTCATGAAGGTCCTTCACCAGCGGCAGGATGTCCGCCTTGTCCGCGTCCGAGACCGTCGCGTAAACTCCGCCCTTCAGGGGCAGCTTGTTGCCCGCGGAGACCATGGCCTTGTACATCGCCGCGCCGTAGTTCTTGTCTATCCCCATCACTTCGCCGGTGCTCTTCATCTCCGGGCCGAGGATGGAATCCACTCCCACCAGCTTGAGGAAGGGGAAGACCGACGCCTTCACGGCCACGTGATCGAACTTGGCCACGCCGACATGCCCGAGGTCCTTCAACGACTCGCCGAGCATCACCTTGGTGGCCAATTTCGCTAAAGGAACACCGATGGCCTTGGATATGAACGGGACGGTACGGGATGCCCTAGGGTTCGCTTCCAGCATGAACACCTCGTCGTCCTTGACCGCCAGCTGCAGGTTCATGCAGCCCTTGATCTGCAGTGCCAAAGCGACCTGGTTGGTGATCTCGACGACCCTCTCCATCACCTTCGGCGATATGGTCTGGCACGGAAGCACCATGGTGGCGTCACCGGAGTGAACGCCGGCCTCCTCGATGTGCTCCATTATCCCGCCGATGAAGACCTCCTTGCCGTCGCAGACCACGTCGACATCAAGCTCTCTGGCGTGGGTGAGATACTTATCGATGAGCACCGGGTGCTTCTTGGAGACCTTTACCGCCGTCGCCACGTACTGCTTCAGTTCGTCCTCGGTGTAAATGATCTCCATGCCCCGGCCGCCCAGCACGTAGGACGGCCTCAGCAGCACTGGATAACCGATCCGGTCGGCGTGGGTCTTGACCTCCTCATAGGAGTGCCCAGTGCCTGAATCCGGCTGGGCGATGTTAAGCTCCTTCATCAAAGCGGACCAGCGCTTGCGGTCTTCCGCGACATCCATCATGTCCGGCGAGGTTCCGAGGACCTTGCATTTGTGGTTCTTGAGGGCCGCTTCCAATGGTACGGCCAAGTTCACCGAGGTCTGACCGCCGAACTGCAAGATGACGCCGTCGGCGTCCTCCTTCTCGATGACGTTCATGACGTCCTCCAGCGTTAGCGGCTCGAAGTACAGGCGGTCGGAGATGTCGTAATCGGTGGAAACGGTCTCAGGGTTATTGTTGATGACCACCGCGTCCACGCCCGCCGCCTGGCAGGCCATGACCCCGTGCACGCAGCAGTAGTCGAACTCTATGCCCTGTCCAATGCGTATCGGCCCGGCGCCGACGATGATGACCTTCTTGTTATCCGACTTCGGAACCTCGCACTCCGTTCCGTAGGTGGAATAGAAGTAGGGCGTCTGCGCGGCGAACTCGGCGGCGCAGGTGTCCACCATCTTGTAGGTGGGGACGATGTTGTTCTCCAACCTGGTCTGCCTGATGGACGATTCCGATTTCTTGGAGAACTTGGAGATGCTCTCGTCCTGGAAGCCCATGCGTTTGGCCCGTCGAATAAGCTCAGGGGTCAGCGGGCCGGCGGCCAGCTCCCTCTCCATCTTGACGATGTTGTTTATCTTCCGAACGAAGAAGGCGTCCCACTTGGTGAGGTCGGCGATCCTCTCTACCGTCCAGTCCCGGCGCAGCGCTTCCGCGATGGCGTAAAGGCGCTTGTCCGACGGAGCTATCAGCTCCGCCTCCAGCTCCTTGTCGTTCCAGACCTCCGGTTCCAGGTCGATGCGGTCCGTTTCCAGCGAACATACCGCCTTCATCAGCGACTCCTCGATGGTGCGGCCGATGGACATGACCTCCCCGGTGCTCTTCATCTGAGTGCCGATCTTTGTTTCAACAGTACGGAACTTGTCGAAGGGCCATCTGGGAATTTTCGCCACCACGTAATCGATGGTCGGTTCGAACGCCGCGTACGTTTTCCCGGTGATCTTGTTCGGTATCTCGTCCAGCGTTTTTCCGATGGCGATCTTGGCGGCCACCCTGGCTATCGGGTATCCGGTGGCCTTGGAGGCCAAGGCGGACGAGCGGGAGACGCGCGGGTTGACCTCTATCACCCGGTACTCCCTGGTGGCCGGATTATAAGCGAACTGCACGTTGCAGCCACCCTCGATTCCCAGCGCACGAATGATCTTGATGGAGGCGGTGCGCATCCTCTGGTGGTCCTCATCGTTTATGGTCTGCAACGGGGCCACCACGATGCTTTCCCCGGTATGAATGCCCATGGCGTCCAGGTTCTCCATGGTGCAGATGATGATGCAGTTGTCCTTCCGGTCCCGCATCACTTCGTATTCGAGCTCCTTCCAACCCAGTACGCTCTCCTCGATCAGAACCTGCCGGATGCGGGAGTAGATCAGACCGCGGCCGGTGATCGGTACGAGCTCCTCCTCGTTGTATGCTATGCCGCCTCCGGTGCCGCCCAGGGTGTAAGCGGGACGGATGAGGGCGGGGTAACCACCGATCTGCTCCACGGCCTTCTTGGCATCCTCGATGTTGGTCACGGTCACGGAGCGAGGGATCGGTTCACCGATCTCGATCATGGTCTCCCGGAACAGCTCGCGGTCCTCGGAGAGCGCTATGGCCTTTGGTTGAGTTCCCAGCAAACGGCAGTTCAGCCTCTCCAGGTATCCCTTCTCCGCCAGCTCGGAGCAAAGGTTCAGGGCGGTCTGCCCGCCCATGCCGGAGAGCACGCCCTCCACCTTCTCCTTGCGGATTATCTCCGCTATCGTCTCCACGTTGAGCGGCTCGATGTAAACGATGTCGGCCATCTCCAGATCCGTTTGGATGGTGGCCGGGTTGGAGTTCACCAGGACGGTGGTGTAACCCTCCTCGCGCAGGGAGCGGCAGGCCTGCGAACCGGAGAAATCGAACTCCGCCGCCTGGCCGATGACTATCGGACCGGAGCCGATGACCAGCAGCTTGCCCTTGCTCATTTCCTGGCCTCCAGCATCTTGGCGTAATCGTCAAAGAGGAACCCGGTGTCCGTGGGACCCGGGCGCGCCTCCGGATGATATTGAACGGAGAAGATCGGCAGCTCCTTGTGCCTCATCCCTTCCACCGAGCCGTCGTTCACGTTGACCTGGTCCACCTCCAGGCCGGAGCCCTCGAGCGTCTCCGGGTCCACCGCGAAGCCGTGGTTCTGGGAGGTTATGAACACCCGGTCCTTGTATCTGACCGGCTGGTTCGCCCCGCGGTGCCCGAACTTCATCTTGTACGTCGTCCCGCCGAACACCTGGCAGAGCAGCTGGTTGCCCATGCATATTCCCATTATGGGGTAGTCGTCCCGCAGCTTGCGGACGGTGCTTATGACCGTCTCCTGCAGGGAGGGGTGGGCCGGGTTGCCCGGTCCGTTGGATAGGAACAGTCCGTCGATCTCGGTGTTGCGGAAGAAGTCCACCCCGGTGTCGTGGGGAAGCTGGTATACCTCGAAGCGCTTCCTGAGCTCGTTCACGATCGAACGCTTCACGCCGCAATCGAATATTGCGACCCTTTTAGCACCGGCCTTGGGGAAGTGCAGTACCTTGGGAGTGCTCACGTCCTTGACCAATCCCAGTTCGGAAGGGTAGGGCATGGAGCGTACCTCCTCCAGGTACCCGGCCGGATCGTCATAGACGATGGCGCCCCTCATGGTCCCGGCGTTCCTTATCTTGATGATGAGCGAACGGGTGTCCACCCCGGCAATGCCCGGGATGCCGTTCTCGATGAGAAATGAATCGAGCGTCTTTCCGCCGTAAAGGTCGGTCGGGTTCTCGCAGAGGTCCCTGACCACGAACCCTCGTACCTGCACCCTCTCGGACTCCATGTCCTTGGGGTTGACACCATAATTACCAATTAACGGGTAGGACATCGTCAGAATTTGGCCGCGGAATGAAGGGTCGGTCAGGCCTTCCTGATAGCCGGTCATGCCAGTGCTGAAGACCACCTCCCCGGAGGTGTTCTCCATGGAACCAAATCCCGTGCCCTCCATGATCGTCCCGTCCTCGAGAACCAGGAAGCACTTCGCCATCAGAAATCCACGGTAGCATTGTAGGGTACTTAATGCTTACTCTGTTTCCCAACCAGGCTGGAACTCTTTTGTCTGGATGCCTACAGACCGTCTAGATTTTTGATATTCCGTTTCAGGTTTTGTCCAATCCCGGACGCTTTGGGACAACCATAAATGCCCGGTAGAGCATGACCAGGGCGATGAAGGTGCTGCACCAGGACCGGTTCAAGGGGGAGATCAAGATGCAGGTGGAGGTGTCGGACGATCTCTGGCATCTCTACAACATCCTGACGCCCGGGGACCTGGTGTACGCTTCGACGTATCGCCGCGAGGAAGCGAAATCCGATAAGATACGAGCGGAGAGGGGCGAGAAGAAGCGGATGACGCTTGGGATCCGGTTAGAAAAAGTGGAGTTCGGGGAGTTCGACAACAGGCTGCGTTTACTGGGCATAATAGAGGAAGGTCCGCAGGACGTGGGCTCCTATCACACGCTCATAATGGAAGAGGGCGAGGTGCTCTCAGTGGTCAAGCAGCACTGGAAACCATCGCAGCTGGACCGGGTCCGCCGGGCGGTCGAGGACAGCAAGAAACCGAGCGTCATGTTCATCTCTTTGGATGATGACGAGGCGACGGTGGCGGTGATGCGTCAGTTCGGGGTGCAGAAGCTGGCCGACATATTCGCCGGCGGGCACGGCAAGATGTACGCCACCAAGGAGGAGGGCGATTACTTCGGTGAGATAATCACCAAAGCGAAGCAGGCGTACTCTCCGGGCGTTCCGATCGTTATACTAGGTCCGGGCTTTGCGAAGGAAACGCTGATCGCCAAGGGCAAGGAGAAGGAGGCAGAGATGTTCTCCAAGGCCTGCCTTTATCATACCGGCCAATCAGGCATGACCGGCATCCAGGAACTGATGAAGCGGGGGATGTGCACCGAGGTTCTGAAGGATTCCCGCGTCGCCGAGGAGACCGAACTGGTGGAAAAGCTGCTGGAACAGGTGGGGACCGACGGCTTCGCCACGTACGGGCCGAAGGAAGTGCGGGAAGCGGCCAAGGCCGGGGCGGTGGAGCAGCTTCTCATATTGGACTCCCTGCTCCGTGAGAAGGACGTGGAGGCGCTGATGCGCTCCGTGGAGGACGCCCGCGGACGGGTGACCATCGTGAGTGAGATGCACGAGGGCGGCAAGAAGCTGGAGGCGCTGGGCGGAATGGCGGCGTTATTGAGATATAAGGTATCCAGCTGATCCTGGGCGTTCAGACGACGTTCGCCCCGGGGTGGAGGCGGTGCGAAATCCTTTTGTACGGTCCTATTAATTGAGCATTTGTCGTCCATTTATCAAGGTCCAGAGCCCTCCGGGAGAGAGATGTCGACGGGGAGACTCCCCTTTTGTCACTCTGTCTGAAAAGGGGCGAGCGGACCAAATATGAAGTTCCGAATGGGCGGCGAAGCAGAGGTAAGCGAATGAGAGACCGGTCCGAGATCCTTGCCAAGTTCGAGAAGAGCCCCCTGATCACCTGCGATACTACGCTTCGCGACGGGGAACAGGCCGCCGGCATCGTCTTCGCTAATCTGGAAAAACTGAGGATCGCCAAGCTGCTGGACGAGCTCGGCGTGCAGCAGATCGAGGCTGGCATACCCGCCATGGGCGGTGACGAGAAGATGGCCGTCAAGAAGATAGCCTCTCTGGGACTGGACGCCTCCATCCTCGGCTGGAACCGGGCCAACAAGGAGGACGTGGCGCATTCCATCGACTGCGATGTCGATTCCGTGGCGATATCCATGTCCTCCTCCGACATCCACATCAAGAACAAGCTGATGAAGACCCGGGAATGGGTTCTCGAGAAAGTGGTGGAGAGCGTGGAGTACGCCAAGGACCACGGGCTGTACATATCATGCAACGCCGAGGATGCTTCGCGCGCCGACCCGGCCTTCCTCATCCAGTTCGGCAAGGCGGCCAAGGAGGCCGGGGCGAACCGTCTTCGATATTGCGATACCATCGGACTTCTGGAGCCAAGGCGCGCCTATGATGAGATAAAGGCGCTGCGCGAGGCGGTCGGCATAGATATCGAGATGCACACCCACAACGATTTCGGCATGGCCACCGCGAACGCCGTGGCCGGCGTTCAGGCCGGTGCCAAGTTCGTCAGCACGACCGTCATGGGCATAGGCGAGCGCACCGGGAACACTCCCCTCGAGGAGATCATCATGGCCGCCAAGCACCTTCTTCACATGGACGTCAACTACCGCACGGAGCGCTTCCGGGAGGTCGCCGAGTACGTGGCAAAATCGTCCGCCCGGGAGATCCCCGGTTGGAAGCCGATAATCGGTACGAACTGCTTCGCGCATGAGGCGGGAATACACACCGACGGCGTCATCAAGTACCTCAGCAACTACGAACCCTATACGCCGGAGGAGGTCGGGCTGACCAGGAAGATCGTCATCGGCAAGCATTCCGGCCGGCACACCGTCAAGCAGATCCTGGCCAACAAGGGCATCGAGGTGGATGATGATCTTGCGCAAAAGATACTGGACCAGGTCCGGGCGAACTCCATCGCCCTGAAGCGCTCGCTGTCGGAGAACGAACTGATCTACATCTACCAGGACTTCATGGTCGGGGACAACCAGGTCATGAGGGATTGAGGTCATCACCCGCAACAGTTCGATCCATGTGTCTATGGTTCACCAAAGGTTTTCGATCGATTCGGTCAAAGGAACTCCCGATCACTTTTCCTACCAATCCTCATTATGATGACAACTGTTTCAAAATAATTTAAATCAATAGGCCGCATTCCCATCCCATCTCAGGATGTCATAATGGCGGCCAAGGTCCGAATAAACATGTTCCCATGCGAGAGCAGGACCGAGATAACGTTGACTTAGAACGAAGAAGGGGATCACATCGTGGAGGTCATAGGCTCCTGCAAAAGGCAATAAGGTTCTTGGAGGGGCTAGGCCCTTTGAGCATAGTCGACCTTTCCGACAAGCGGAAAACAAGATGTTCAAGGACTTTTCGGCCTCCGACATGAACGCCAGCTGTCTCGCGCTTCCCGGTGTCCTTACCGCCGCATGGGTGGAGGCTGGGGGTGATCGCCAGGTCTGATGCCGGGAAGGGGATTATGCTGAGCATCGAGCTCCTCGAGGAGCGACCTCCCCGGGTTGGAGGCCAGGTCCATTTTGCTGAAACCGGTTCCTTGGTATAAAACCGTCTCAATGCATATCGGTCAGGCAAGGAATTTAAGAAACCTTTCACCAACCGGATTCAAAAATTCAATATAATTTGAAACGCCTTCCTGGCCAACGCCCAATCCATCTGGACGGGAAAAGGAGGCGAACGGTATGGCAGAAAAGCCTTGCTGCGCGGCGGCGGCCGCACGGAAGATCAAACAATTGAACGTCAATGGAACGCCGATCGGGCTCTACCAGCTCGACGAGGTCATGGACGAGGTGCGTTCGAAAGGCCTTCCCAGCGAAGGAGAGATCGGGGACGCCCTTCTCAAGAAGATAATGATCTACAACTATGTCCCGACAAAGATGGCCCAGGCCTACAGGGATGCCCTGCTGGCCGAGTTCTTTGAACGACTTAAACAGAACATTGTAGTATTGAACTGACCGGGCGATTCTGGCCCATCCCGCGGATCGCTTGGGACCCTTCGGAAACACGCCGGTGTTGAACGTATGCTGAGTATGTACGACGCGCGGCACATACGAGGACCAGTGGCAGGCGCCAACACCCTTCCCCCTCGAGACTGGGGAGGTCTTTTTCTCCGGGGCTGCTAGGGATGTCCCTCGGCCGGTAAGTTGGGCGACAAGGAGATGTTCGTCGGCATCCCGTGGGAAACTCAACGAGATCATCAACCGGCTCCGGGGATTGCGCAAAGCCATAGTCCGGTTTGACGAAGGCCGAGCGAAGCTTGGGTGGCCATGAAACCACGCTGGTCGGGCCAGTGTTATCGCGGCCTTCCTCAGGCTCATTTTTATCTGGATTATAAATAATGATAGTTACAAACTTTTTAATATCACCGACCGGATACTTCAACTTAATTTGAAATCATTTTAGAATTGGATGATGGCAACATTGGAGGAAGGGGGAGATGGGGGATTCTGAGGGGGACCAAAAGCGGCTATCGTTCTTGAACAGATACCTGACCTTGTGGATATTCATGGCCATGGCACTGGGTGTTGGTCTAGGGTCTCTAGTTCCAGACATATCCTCCTATCTCAACAGCCTGAGCATAGGGACCACCTCAGTACCCATCGCCATCGGTCTGATCCTGATGATGTATCCTCCTCTGGCCAAGGTGAAGTACGAACAGCTTGGTAAGATAACCAGGCAGGGGAACGCCAAGAGGATGTTCGGGACCTCCCTGTTCCTGAATTACGTTGTGGGTCCGATGCTCATGTTCACCCTGGCCTGGATTTTCCTCCCGGACCAGCCGGAGTACCGCATAGGCCTCATCCTCACCGGGGTGGCCCGCTGCATCGCCATGGTACTGGTCTGGAACCAGCTCGCTGAAGGGGACACGGAGTACGCGGCGATACTGGTGGCGCTGAACTCCATATTCCAGATAGTCCTGTACTCGTTCTACGCCTACTTCCTCGTCGCGGTCCTCTCGGAGTTCGTCTCCCCTGGCTCGGGAGTTGCCGTGGACATATCCATAGTCTCAGTGGCCATAAGCGTGATCATTTACCTAGGAATACCATTCTTCGCCGGCCTGCTCACTCGATATGCTCTGTTGCCTCGCAAAGGCGAGGAATGGTACGACAAAAAGTTCATGCCAGTTATGGGCAAGGTATCGCTTCTGGCGCTGCTGTTCACCATCGTGGTCATGTTCTCCCTCAAGGGGGAGTACATAGTCGAGCTTCCCTTCGACGTGGTCAGGGTGGCCGTCCCGCTGCTCTTCTACTTCCTGATAATGTTCCTGCTCTCCTTCTGGCTGTCGATGAGGTTGAAGTTCGATTATCCTCACGCGGCTTCGCAATCCTTCACCGCCGCCAGCAACAACTTCGAGCTAGCCATAGCCGTTGCCGTAGGCGTCTTCGGCATCGGCTCTGGGGTAGCCTTCGCCGCGGTGATCGGGCCGCTGGTGGAGGTGCCTGTGCTGATCAGCCTGGTCAACCTGTCGCTATGTTTCAAACGCAGATATTTCGAGAACGATGGTGGCGTTGGGACCAAGAACGGAGGGGAGTGAGCTCAATGGACGAGAAAACGTTGGAACTGGTGGCCATCGCCGCCTCGGTGGCCGGGCATTGCCAGCCCTGCTTCAGGCATCACCTGGGCAAGGCCAAGGAGCTGAACATCGGAGAGGAGGACATCCGTAAGGCCGTGTCCATCGCCAGCCGCATCAGTGGCATCGGCGACCTGCGCATGGCCGAGTTCGTCGAGGGGCTGATGGGTGCCCCCGCGATGGATAAAAGATAGGGCTGGGATGGTCGACCGGTGCCGCGCACATTCCTCGTTCCTAGCTCGACCGTGAGGCGATAAGTACATATATCGAATCAATTATCCTTCAAAATAATTTGAAATAAGGTCGTGATAAAACGTCCAACCTCATATTCGAAGCGCTCAACGCCGGGCTGCTGGCCGTGATCGAGTATCTAGCTCAGCACGTCATAACCTGCCTGGTCCCAGCCTTCTTCATCGCCGGGGCCATCGCCGCACTGGTCAAGAAGGACGCCATACTGAAGTACTTCGGTCCCAAGGTGGCCAAGTACAAATCATACACCGTGGCGTCGGTCTCCGGGACCATCCTGGCGGTGTGCAGCTGCACCATACTGCCACTTTTCGCAGGCATATACAAAAAGGGAAGCGGGATCGGACCGGCCGCGACCTTCCTCTTCGCTGGTCCGGCCATCAATATCCTGGCCATCGTCTACACAGCGCAAGTGCTGGGCATAGAACTGGGAATCGCGAGGGCGGTGGCCGCGATCTCCATGTCCATCGTCGTCGGTCTGATAATGGCCGCCCTGTTCGGCAAGCAGGACGAGAAGGACCGGCCGGACGTCCGCCTGAAACTAGGCTCGGGGGCGACGGTCGAGAAGCCCAAATGGGTCATCCCGGTGTTCTTCGTCCTCCTGGTCGCCATCCTGCTCATCGGGGCCTCCCAGTTGGACTGGCTGATCAAGCTGCCCATAGTCTACTTCCTGACCCTGGCCGTGGCCGTCGTGCTGATCTACCATTTCCAGAAGGAAGAGGTCACCGACTGGGGCATGGAGTCCTGGGACCTTACCAAGAAGATCTTCCCCATACTGATCGCCGGAACGTTCTTCGTCGGGGTATTCGCCTTCTTCGTGCCGCCGGAGACCTTCCGGCCATATCTGGGCGACAACGGACTTATGGCGAACCTCACCGCCTCGCTCATCGGGGCCCTGCTTTACATGCCGACCCTTCTGGAGGTTCCAATTATTGGGGGGACCTTAGGATACACCTCGGGGATTATGGCCAACGGACCCGCCCTGGCCCTGCTGCTATCGGGTCCCACGACCAGCCTGCCCTCGATAGTCGCCCTCTCCCGGATAATGGGACTGAAGAAGACGATGGTCTACTGGGTCTTGGTGGTGCTGATGTCCACTATCGCCGGTGTGACGTATGGATTTATAACTGGCTAAACCATTCCAATAAGATTTGAAATACCAAAGAGGTGAGGATCATGATCAAGATTGAGGTGATGGGACCAGGATGTCCCAAGTGCAAGAAGCTCATGAAGCTCGTGGAGAGCGTGGTGGAGGAGATGAAGGTCGACGCGGAGGTCGTCAAGGTCGAGGACCTCGACACCATGGTCGACCGAGGCGTGATGGTCACCCCCACCATGTTCATCGATGGCGAGGCGGTGTCCGTGGGCCGGGTGCCCGGGCCGGAAGAGATCAAACGGATGATATCCAACGCGGTGAAATGATGGCAGAGGAACAAAAGTGCAATTGCGGGAACACTGGGGTGATGTTGTACACCTGCGCCGGCGGGACCAACCTGGGGCACATATCTTACGATGTCGTGAACGAACTGGTCGCCCAGGGAAAGGGAAAGATGGGTTGCCTGTGCGGCATCGGGGGACACATATCTACGATGGTCCTCAACGCGAAAGCGGCCAAGATGATCATAATGGTCGATGGTTGCAGGACCAGGTGCGGGGCCAAGACCCTGGAGCAGGCTGGTATAACCGATTTCGAGCAGGTCTTCATCAGCGATTTCGATATCAAGAAGACCTACGACCTTAGCGTGGGCAAGGAGAAAAAGGACCAAATAGTCAAGAGCATAATCGAGGAAAAGCTGTCCTCGGACGAGATCGACCTGATGGCCTCCGACAACGGGGGCAGCTGCTGTGGGGACCTCTAAAGACCGGCGGACAAAGTGCCCCCCGCGGCACCTGAACAAGACTTCCGTTCCGAACGCACCTGACTTTCTTGATTATATTCATGGCATCATTTATTAGTTCACAGCGCGTTCGACCATCCGCATGAACCAGAAAGAGGCGAGACCGCGAGCCAGGGTCAAGTTGGAGCTTCTCCCCCCCACGGTCAGCGACGGTCTGTCCGTGAAAGGAGGGGTGGATGGCCTGAGGAGCGGCATCCCTGCCATGCAGATCGAAAGGAACGTCGGGGTGTTCCAGGCGCTGTCCGACAAGAATCGATTGATAATCCTGATAGCTCTCAGCACCGGCGACCTGTGCCCCTGCGTACTGGCCGACCTGACGGAGCAGTCGAACTCCCGCCTGTCCTATCATCTGAACATGCTGGAAAAGGCGGGACTCATCTCGGTTAGGAGCGAAGGTAAGTGGCGAATATTTTCCTTGACGGACAGGGCAAAGGAGATCCTCGCCTACTTCTTTTAGAGAGCAGGATCGAAGCTTGCAGATACGCGCTAGGCTCGATCCCAGTCAATAAAAAACGATTCCCATCGATTGCCCAATGGAGGTCGGGACGATCGGTCCATTGGAAAAATAGTTCAGGGGTGATCCGCCCCGGGTTCGCATCGGATCGGAGTGCGGGCCGATCCAACCGCCATCCAGGAAAGGATCGATGGGTCCAGTGAGCTACAGATCACCCCTCTGATCATCGGAATGTCCAGCTTATTCCTCGTCCTTGATCTCCTCGATAACCATTTCGCAACATCCCTTCTTCTTTTTCTTTTTTATCATTGTCATTATTTCCCACTCTCCTTATACTGCGATGAAGTCGGTCAGGTACCCGGTCATTATAGCTACAAACAGTATGGTCAGCAGGAAGGCTATCACCAGCTTCCGCTTGAATATACCGAGCAGCATGCTCACTTCGGGTATGCTCGCGCCGGCTCCGCCGATGAGCAGGGCGATGACCGTTCCCATTCCCATTCCCTTGTCCATGAGCGCCACCCCGATGGGTATGATGGTCTCCGCCCTGATGTACAGGGGTATCCCGATGGCAGCGGCCACGGGAACCGATAGGGGGTTTCCCGGCCCGGCCACTGACACTATGATATCATCCGGTAGCAGGCCGTAGATGGCCGCTCCGATGCTGACCCCTATCAGCAGGTAGATGAACATGCTCTTGAAGGTGGTGAAGGCGAACCTCCAGGCCTTCTTGTATTTGGGACTCCCGTCATCCTCTTCCTCATGGCCTCCGGTGACCCGCACCTTCTTGACCTCCTTGGCCAGCCCGAGCTTGTGCCAAAGCCAGCCGGAGAACACCGCCAGCATGAAGGCGGTGACTCCGTAAATGAGAGCCACCTGCAAGCCCATGAAGGCCACGATCATCCCCAGTATGATCGGGTTCAGCAGGGGCGAGGCGATCAGGAAGGACATGGTCGCTCCGAATGGGGCTCCAGCGTTCAGGAAGCCCATGGTCAGCGGTATGGTGGAGCAGGAGCAGAACGGGGTGATCGAGCCGAAACCAGCTCCTACGAGATTGCCCAGGATCCCATCCCCTCCCATGGCCTTCCTGATCTTCTCGGGCGGTATGTATTCAAGCATCAGTCCGACCAGGAAACTGATTCCTAGGAACAGTATGACCAGTTCCAGGGTTATGGTCACAAAGAACGTAAGGGTCTGTTCAAGGCTGTTAACCATTTCCAGTGTATCATCCCTCTAACCTATTTCGATAGATTTCGAATTATCTATCAATCAGCAAGTATATGAAGAATTCCATTGGTCGCGGACCGAGCTGGGAAAAAAGTACTACTCTTCCGTCGCGACCTGCAGGACCTTGCGTCCCTTAGGGGTAAGGGCGAAGATGCGCCAGTTCTTTTCCGGCCGTCCCTTGATGAGGCCAGCCTTCTCCAGCATGTCCAGATGGTACGAAAGGGTGGAATCACCGACCTTCAGGAACTCTTTGAGCACACAAGGACACATCTCGCAGCATCTCATCGACCACAGGATGGTGAGCCGGGTATGGTTTGAAAGCGCCTTATACACCTTCTCCTGATTGGACAAAACTCTCTTGGAGGGTATGGAGGCGGAGATCTTTTCCATTCCTCCCAGTTCATCAATGGCCTCGGCCACGAAGGAAGGGAGATTCTCCGACCCGCAGCCGCACCTTGATTTGCCCTTCCCGCTCATCATCTGGACGTTATGTCCCAATCGGGTATTTCACCTTATCCCGTTATGATCCGTTGGAACAATTGATCAGCCACGCATGGCCCCGTTGATCGCTATCTCCGCGATGTCCACCGCGTACATGGTGGAACGGATGATGGAGTCCATGACCATGTTGATGATGATGGCCTCCCGGCTGTCCTTGGCCCGGGTGCTCTGGTTGAGCTTCTCGCAGCGCTTGACCACGTCCCGGCCTTGATCGATGACCTCGTTCGCCTCCGGGATGTCCTTGCGGAACAGCGCATCCATCCCCTTCTCCAGGACCTTCATGGACTCCGCGCTCAGCTTCCTAATCTCGGCGGCCGCGGGCAGCTTGTCCGGGTCCTCCGCGCTGATGAGGGCGTTCCTAGATATTCGCACAGCATGATCGCCAATGCGCTCGATTCCCCTGGCCACCAGCATCAGGTCGTTGGAGCCGAAGATGTCCAAGCCCATGCGGTCGCCGAGCTTGCGGTCCCTGGCGATGAGATTGTTCTGCTTCACCGCCATCCAATAGAGGCGGTCCACATCGGTGTCCCGGTCGATCACGTCCTCGGCCAGGCCGCGGTCCTCTTCGCAAAGGGCCTCGATGGCGTCGGCATGCATGCTTCGCACAATGAGGTGCATGCGTCTGACGCATTTCTCCTGAGGCAGCTCGACGGGATCGGAGAGGTCGTGCATGATGACGCTGTTGGCCGTCTCCTCCACGACCTCCGGTCCTATGGCCAATCGGGAGAACTCCCGTATGGCGCTCTTGGCCTCAGGCTCCATGCGGTCCTTGGAGCGGACCTCTATGACATTGTATCCGACCAGGTACGCCCCGATGAGCTTGCGGGTGAGGTGTTCAGCGCTCTCCTCGTCATCGGTCCAGATCTCTTTTCGCAGGGTCTCCCGGCGGCGGTCCAGGTTCGTATCCAGCAGTATCGTTCCGTCCAACTGCACGGCCATGGAGACCTGGTCCCCGGCCTTGAGCCCGGAAGAGTCCACCCAGTCCTTCGGAAGCGAAACGGTCAATGTGGACGCCCCGGTCTTCTGCACCCTGCGGACCTCGGTGTTCATGGTGTTGTCAGGTTTCACGAACGTACTTAAGTGGTTATTGTATATACAAAACTTACTAGAAATATAAAAAATTCTAATCAATACATATTCTATATACAAAATACAAGAATATATTCTATTTCGACAATGTATATAAACGGCGTCTTTGGTAGCTCGTTCCGGAGAAAATGGGCAAGGAGATCGTCGGTACAGGAAAGGACCCTGGCGTCGCACGCCTTCTCGATCCTCAGATTCACGTCCTGAGTGAATGTATCGCGGCTCCTTGCTCTTTCTTAATGTTTCAAAGGTGAATGAATGGAGAAGAAGATGAAGTACATCGCCATCGGCGTGGTGGCCATCATCGCCATCGCCGCCGTCTGTATGGCGTTCCTCGGTTCGGACGATGACCAAGAGGACGTCAAGATCACTCAGAAGGGATCGGACACCATGCTGGAGCTTTGCCAGATCTGGGCCGAGGACTACATGGTGGAGAACGACCACGCGGTCGTGGAGATCTCCGGGGGCGGAAGCAGCACCGGGATCGCCGCCCTCATCAACGGACAGGTGGACGTAGCACAGGCCTCCAGGCAGATGAAGGCCAGCGAGATGGCCTCCGCCGAGGCGGCCGGGTTCACCCCGATGGAGTTCCGGGTGGCCATAGACGGCATAGCGATCATCGTGCACACCGGGAACGACGTGGACACGCTCACCGTGGAGCAGCTTCGCGGGATCTATAACGGCACGTACACCAACTGGAACCAGGTCGGCGGGGCCGATCTGGCGATAACGCTGTACGGCAGGCAGTCGACGTCCGGCACCTACGAGTTCTTCTGGGAGCACGTGCTGAAGAAGGAGAACTACTCCTCCAGCATGAACATGCTTTCCGGGAACTCGGCCATAGTCGCCGCCGTCCAGGGTGACGCGGGCGGCATCGGTTACGTCGGAATAGGGTACGCGGAGTCCTCGGGTATCAGCGTTCTCGACCTCAAGAGCAACGACACCGCCCCGGCCTACTCGCCCCTTGACGGCGACGCGGTGCAGTCCGGAGATTACGAACTGGCCAGGTACCTGTACCTGTACACGCACGGAGAACCCTCCGAAGCGGTGAAGGACTGGCTGAGCTGGATCCTGAACGCTGACCTGGGACAGAAGGTGGCCGAGGAGATAGGTTTCTACGCTCTATCGACGGAAGTGATCGCTGAGGAGCTGGCCAAGCTGGAGTGATCCAAACCCTTTCCCGAACATCTTTCAAGAGAGGAGCGTAGTTGAAGTGGCTTTGAAGTTGAGGAAGGAAGGGCGGCGGGGGCTGCGCAAGAACAGGCATCTCCCTCCGCAGGAGAAGCTCATCCAGCTGGCACTGACCATCGCCACCTGGTCATCGGTGGTGGCCTTGGCCGCGGTCTTCGGGGAGCTGATGCTCGGGGCGCTGCCCGCCTTCACCTCCATCGACATGATCGATTTCTTCACCGGGACGGTCTGGAACCCCTCCCATCCACTGTATCCTCTCTATGGGATCGTGCCGCTGTTCGTCGGCACCCTGATGGTGTCCTTCGGCGCGGCGCTCATCGCCATACCGGTGGGGCTGGGATGCTCGATCTGGCTGGCGGAACTGGCCGGTCCCCGGGTGAAAGCGGTCTTCAAACCGGCCATCGAGATACTGGCCGGCATTCCGTCGGTCATCTTCGGTTTCTTCGCCCTGGTCATTCTTTCCGAATGGATCGCCGAGGTCTTCGAGCCGGTGACCAAGCTGAACGCCCTGAACGGGGCGATAATGCTGGCCGTGATGATGGTGCCGATAATGGTCACCGTGGCCGAGGACGCCATGAACGCCGTGCCGCGTAATCTCAGAGAGGCGTCCTTAGCTTTAGGTGCCACCAGATGGGAGACCGTCCGGCACGTGGTGATCCCGGCGTCCCTCTCCGGCGTGGTAGCGGCGATCGTCCTGGCTTTCGGCAGGGCGGTGGGAGAGACGATGACCGTGCTCATGGCCACCGGGAACGCTACCGCGCTGCACTTCGACTTCCTGCGCTCCGTGCAGACGATGACCGCGGCCATCGCCATCGACTTCGGCGAGGTGGAGTTTGGCTCTGAGCATTACCACGTGCTGTTCCTGGTCGGGCTGGTGCTGTTCGTGATCACCTTCGTAATCAACTTCCTGGCCGACTGGGTCACCAGACGCTTCAAGGAGGACTACTGATGATGCTCAGCCGGAGAGCGACCGAGATGGTGGTCTTCGCTCTCTTCCGCTCATGCGCAGTACTGGTGGTGCTGGCGCTGCTGGTCCTCCTCGGCTACATGCTCACCGGCGGACTGGAGCGCCTGAGCATCGAGTTCTTGACCGAAATGCCCCGCCGGGCCAATACCCAGGGTGGCATCCTTCCGGCCATCGTGGGGACCTTCTACCTGATGGTCATCGTGCTGGCCGTTTCCGTTCCCATAGGCATCATGTCGGCCATCTACCTGGTGGAGTACGAGCAGAGCTCCTGGATGGGGCAGGTTTTCAAGCTGGCCATCTACAATCTGGCCGGGGTCCCGTCGATCGTATACGGATTGCTCGGTCTGGGCATCTTCGTGGCCTATCTCGGGCTCGGCTTCTCCCTGATCTCCGCCGGTCTTACCTTGAGCATAATGACCCTGCCGCTGATGATCTCGTCCGCCAGGGAGGCCATAGCCGCCGTGCCTGGAACGGTCCGTGAGGCTTCCTACGCTCTCGGGGCGACCAAATGGCAGACCATCTGGCATCACGTGCTTCCTTACGCTCTGCCAGGAATATTCACCGGGATCATCCTTTCGGTATCAAGGGCCGCCGGAGAAACGGCGCCGCTGATGCTGACCGGAGTGGCGATGTCCTTGCACCGGCTCCCGGACAGCTTCTTCGACAGCTTCATGGCGTTGCCATATCACGTGTTCTACATGGCCACCCAGTCCTCCGACCTGCTGGCCACCCGGCCGATACAGTACGCCACGGCCCTGGTGCTGCTGCTCCTGGTGCTGGGAATGAACCTCTTCGCTATCGTGCTCAGGAAAAGATACCGCGACAAGTACAGGTGGTAAAGATGACGACCGCTATTCACACCGAAGATCTTCACGTATACTTCGACAAGAACCACGCCCTCAAGGGCGTGAGCATGGACATCAGGATGAACGAGGTGACCGCCATCATCGGTCCGTCCGGCTGCGGCAAATCCACGTTCATACGTTGCATCAACCGCATGAACGACCTGATCCCCGGCTGCTCGGTGAAAGGGAAGGTGATGGTGGACGGGGAGGACATCAACGACGATGATGCCGACGTGGTGGATGTCCGCAGGCGCATCGGAATGGTGTTCCAGAAGCCCAACCCTTTCCCGAAGAGCATCTATGAGAACGTGGCCTATGGGCCGCGTCTGCATGGTGTCGCCGAGATGGTGGACGGGAAGCTTAAAAGGCGCAAGCACACCAAGGCGGAGCTGGACGAGATCGTCGAACATTCCTTGCGGAGGGCGGCGCTCTGGGAGGAGGTGAAGGACCGCCTGGACAAGAGCGGTACCTCGCTGTCAGGAGGGCAACAGCAGCGGCTGTGCATCGCCCGGACCTTGGCGGTGAACCCGGAGATCATTCTCTTTGACGAGCCATGCTCCGCCCTGGACCCCATCGCCACCGCAAAGATCGAGGACCTGCTGGTGGACCTGAAGAAGGATTATACGGTGGTCATCGTGACGCACAGCATGCAGCAGGCGGCCAGGATATCGGACAAAACGGCCTTCTTTTACCTGGGGGATCTGATAGAGATGGGCGATACGAAACAGATATTCGAGAAGCCGCAGAAGGAGCTGACCGAGCAGTACATAACCGGGAGGATGGGCTGATGGTGCCGAGGACGACGTTCAACCGCGAGATGGAGGAGCTGAGCAAGGAGATAACCGAAATGGCCAACGCCTCCAAGACCGCCTTCGAGAGATCCGTTCAGATGATAGCAGACATGGACTTCTCCCTGCGCGAGGAGATCAGGGCGCTGGACAAACGCATTTATGAGCTGAACGAGGAGATCGACAAGCACTGCCTGGACATAATCGCCTTACACTCACCGGTGGCCGGGGACCTGCGGCTGATATCCGCTTGCCTGAAGATGGTGGAGGACCTCAACCGCTTTGGCCGCTACGCTACCGATATCGCCGAATTGATCGATGATTTCGAGGAAGGCAAGGCCTTCAAGCGCTTCGAGTCGCTGCGCACCATGTCCTGCCTTGTGGTTGGCATAGTGGACGATGCCGTCTACTCTTTCCTGCAGCGGGACGCGATTAAAGCATCGCACCTGCACGAGCGGGACGACGCGGTGGACGCCCTCTACGACACCATCTTCCGGGAGATACTGACGTACATGATGGAGGACCCCCGGAAGATCACCGTAGGCATCGACCTGATCCTGGTCGCCCGCTATATGGAGAGGGTGGCCGACCACGCCTGCAACATTGGAGAGTACGTTTATCACATGGTCACCGGCGAAAGGCTCGATCCAAAGCTGCGCACCGGGAACGTGGAGCAGCCCGCGTGCCGCATCTTCGAGCACCCTGACCCGCGGACGGAACTGGACCTGAAATGACGATGAGAACGCTCCTGAACCCCTTACAAACCTCTTCCTTCTTTTTCCAAAGTGGCATAAGAATAATAACCATTCAGCTTCATTGTTCGTCACAATGAACGACTGCGAGAGGAGAGCCAAGAAGGCCGTGGACGAGCTAGGGGAGCAGATGGGGGGCTACGTTCCGCCGACCCTGCATCACATCAAGAACAACCACCCCGCCCTGGCGGTCATCATCAGGGACATGGACAAGGTCATCAACACCGACGGGGCGTTGGACCGCAAGACCAAGCGGCTGATCGCCTTGGCCTGCGTCTCCGTGCGCATGTGCGAGGGCTGCATATATCCTCAAGCGAAGGTGGCCAAGAACTGCGGTGCCACTCGGGAGGAGATCATGGAGGCCTTGAACATCGCCGTGCTCACTGGCGGCGTTCCGTCGTGGTCCACCGCTCGGGAAGGGATATCCGAGCTGTTCGCGGAGTGGGACGAGGAGGACGCGGAGAAGGAGAAGCTCAGCGCCAAGGCCGTCCCGAAGAAGGTCTCGGTGAAGCCCGGGGCAGGCAGGAAATCGGTCAAGAAGAAGTGAGCCAGTCACCGGCCTGAAAACATCTTTATCTCTTTTATTATTTTAATCATTTTATTCTTATTTTGGCAAAGTATTTATAATATCTCCTCATCACTTCATCCCGGAGAAATCACTTTGGCTTATCGACCTAACAGGAACAAGAGCAAGGCGGGGAAACCGAACAACTACCGGGACCGTGACGCGCCCTCCACCCGCGTTGGCATGCTTAACCAACGCCGCCTGGGCGAGTTCAGGTACGACGTCCGGGAGCTGTTCGTCGACAACCAGATGGACCCCGACCTAGCATCGACGTTCTTGGCCAGCGTCATCGCGAAAGCTTCCCGTCTCAGCATCAAGGACGCCAAGGACTACGTCCGCGAGCAGCAGGCCGCCGGCACCATCAGCAAAGAGGTCATGGACGGTCTGATCTATTATTTGGACCGCTACACCAAGTACCAGAGCCAGCAGACCGGCGAGTAGGTCCTATTCTTCTTCCGTCAACGCTCCGTCCATTGTGAACACGTTAGGACCGTCCCCGAGCGGCCAGATATATCGAACGTACCATTCGCCGGTAGCTTGGAATCGGGGTCCGGTCTCCGATCACCGGCCGATCGGTTCGACATAGGCGGTCCACCTCCGGACAATGCCGGTCCAGCCCTCATTGGCCACCTCGGTCATCGGGAACCTGGGACGGTCAACGGAATTCTCTCTCCAGGGCATGCCGAGCGCCGCTCGGTTCATCAGCGCGCCGCTACGGGCCTGGTCACCGTTCAGGTAAGGCATCCGCGCATCTCCTTCGTCAAGTTGAAGGTTGGCTCCACAAATGCGGGGAATTCACCATCTGCTCCAGATCGAAGGTGCCGTTCACGGCCAAGCTCGCTAAAGGGCCGTTCGCCGGGAAGGTCAGCATCGCAATGACGTCCTGGGCCGGTTCCGACTGCTCCGGCTGGTCATCCGCGCTTAAGAACACGACTCCCCTGCGAACTGTACCACCATCGTCACCGTTCGCATCAATGGCCGCAATCCGCTATCCTCCCGGGTTCCCTCACCTGTGGGATCGATAGACGGGGGCGTAAGGGCATCCTCCTGCTCTTCGGACGACCCACATTGACTGGGATGGGAACGAGACCTCAGGTCGCATCGGGGCCTAGCTCGATGCCTCCCGTCCATCGAGAACCATCACCAGCTCCTTGCCCTCCCTCCGGTCCCTTCTGCAAGAGGTCAACCTGGGGTTGATGGTCCTCAGCTTTCCGATCACCGCCTCCAAGGAGGCGTCCGGGGCTCCCCCCAGGTTCGTGAGCACCACCTCATCGCAGGAACGGAGCCGCTCATCCATGACCTCCGGGTAGGCGTCCAACATTTCCTGGCAGCCATCCGCTTCCAGGGTGAAAACGATCTTCCGGTCTTCCGGAGCGTGGCACCGAACTCATCACCATCTCGCGCAAAGGGGCGGTGTCCGAGAGCAGAGGGGAAAGGACCCATACGCAGCAGGGGCTCAGCGACAACGCTCCCTGCAAGGCTCCGGCGAACTCGGTCCTGCCCACGCAGCAGGGGCATCCCGCGCCCACAGTGAATATTCCTGCCAGATTCCCGAGGCCGAGCTTTCCGGGAAGTGCGTACCTTTCCTCCTTCTCGCACACCACCGAGACCTTGCCGCGACCATGCCCCTCGAGGATTCCCCTCAGAAACAGGTCTCGGCCAAGTTCGCTGAACCCTCCGATCACCAGAACGTCCATGACGACCTATTTCAAATATGATTGGAGGTAGATAAATTGGTCGGCGGCCTGGACCCGATCGGGCGGCTCAGCATTTGCCGCTGAGCTCTCTCCATCTTGTTTCCAGATCGTCCCTGGCCACCGTCTCCAGTACATACCGTCCGAACTCCTCGCCAGTGGCGCCGTCGGAACGACCGGTCATCCTGATCCTCTTTTCGAACTGGGTGCAGAGGTCCAGGGCCATCTCCAGCTTTCTCGCCTTTTCCACGTATCCGACGTGGTTCAGAAGCATCGCCGCCCCCTTGATTATTGAGCTGGGGTCGGCGTATTGCGCCCGCCCCTCGTCCACCATGCGCGGGGCGGAGCCGTGTATGGCCTCGAACATGGCGTATCGCGAACCGATGTTGGCGCTGCCGGCAGTACCCACGCCGCCCTGGATCTGCGCCGCCTCGTCGGTTATGATATCGCCGTACAGATTCGGCAGCACCATGACCTTGAACTCCGCGCGGCGGTAGGGGTCGATTAGCTTGGCGGTCATGATATCTATGAACCAGTCGTCCCACTTGACATCCGGGTATTCCTTTGCTATACTTTCAGCGATGCTCAGGAACTTGCCGTCGGTCTTCTTGATGACGTTAGCTTTCGTGACCACCGTCACCCGGTTCACGCCGGTCTTCTTCGCGTGGTCGAACGCCAACCGTATAATGCGCTCGCTCCCCTGCGAGGTGGCGACAGTGAAATCGATCGAGATGTCGTCGTTGACGTCCACGCCCTTGCTCCCCAGCACGTACGCCCCCTCGGTGTTCTCCCTGAAGAACGTCCAGTCTATGCCCTGCTCCGGCATGCGCACCGGACGGACATTGGCGAACAGGTCCAGTTCGCGGCGCATTGCTACGTTCGCCGACTCGATGTTCGGCCAGCCGTCACCCTTCTTCGGGGTGGTGGTCGGCCCCTTCAAGATGACATGGCAATTCTTCAGTTCTGCCAGGACCTCGTCCGGGATGGCCTTCAGCTGCTTGGCCCGGTTCTCGATGGTAAGTCCGTCGATCGTCCGCACCTCCACCTTTCCGGCGGCGATCTCCTCCTTCAGCAGCTCCTTCAGCACGTTCTCGGCGTGCTTGCATATGAACGGACCGATACCGTCGCCCCCGACCACGCCTATGACAAGCTTATCAAGCTTGGAGTAGTCCATCCAGCCGGAGGAGGCCTTCATGTCCTCCACCCGCTTCAGCTGCTCCTTGAGTATCTTCCCGAAGTGCTCCTTGGCGGCGTTTATCTCGGCGTCGTTCATTTTGACCGGGAGAAGGCAAACGATGGCCGCTTATTACATTTTTGTTGATAGAGGTCTCCCGATGCCCTTAAAGAGAAGTAGGCAGCCTAATTAAATATCAGCGTCCGGCGGGAATCGGCGGAGGATCTTACGACAAATCAGGGAGAGGGTTATGGGATGGGCCTTTCTTCCGGACGCCTTAGCCTAGAAGGCATACTAATCCTTGGTGTCCCGGGTTTATAAAGTCTTGCTTTCCGATATCAAAATTAGGGAAATAACGCCGTTCATCCGCTCCTGCAACGCGGTCAGCACCTACTGCAAGATCGAACTGCTCGAACAAATCGAAACAAATGATAACACAGTTAATCATATTGAATTATAATAAATATATATTACAATTGGTCAACACTATAAATACTTAATAACGCCTTAATCACAATTATGGTAATAAATTATGATAAATTCCTATCATATCATCCATCAGGGCAACCGGTGCGGCATCGACGCAAGGTACCCTTCCAGCCATCTATATCGATCGGTCCGGATACAAAGGACGTGCTCTTGAAGATCAGGCGATTGGACAATGAGCTGGACCGATTCATCCTGACCGCGTCGGACTACCTTGAGCTGGTGACCGAGGCCTACGCCTCGAACGTCCATTGGAGCACCCGGTTGGAAGGGAATCCTTTGCGGGAGGAGGAGGTGGTGCGTCTCACCAGGCAGACCTTCGCCGGTAGGGAGGGAGAGATCAACCCGGGGCCGCAGCAGGAGATCATCAACCATCTCTACACGTATTTCCTCAGGGACCGGCTCCGACCGCCCTGGTCCCCAGGCACGCTCAGGTCGGTGCATGCCATGCTCACCGAGGGAACCGGAACGGAAGGGGTGCCCGGGGAGTTCCGGACCACGCACGCCAGCATAATGGACCATGGCATTGAGGCGTTCATCGCCTGCCCCCCTCAGCATGTGCAGGAGGAGACCTCCTCCCTGCTTGATTGGTTGAACTCCTCCGGCGCCGCGCTGGAGCCTTTGGTATGCTCCACAGTTTTCTTCCACGAGTTCGAGAGCATACACCCCTTCCGGGACGGGAACGGCCGCGTGGGGCGGACGTTATTCCATCTTCTGCTACAGGAATCCGGGATGCGAAATTCCAAGCTCTGCCGCATCGACCTGCACCTGCTGAGGCAGCCCTCCGTCTACTATGACCTTCTTGCATATGCGGATGAGAAAGGTTCGTACGCAGAGATCGTCGATTACTTCGCGCTCTGTGTGCTGGAGGCCTATCAGGAGGCCTTCGAGAGGTTCAAGGGAAAGGACATGCTGAGCAAAGATCTGGACGAAGGTAGCATAAGGCTGGTCCAGAAGGCACGGGAGCTGGGTGCCCGGTTCGAGCTGAGAACGGCCGCGGACTGGGTGGCCGGCCTGGGGGAGCAGTCCCTGCGCGCCCGCCTCAACCGTCTGGTGGAGATGGGCTTCCTGGTCAAGGAAGGCCGCACCGCCGCCACCCGCTACCGGTTCATCGACCCGTTCGAGCCTTTCAAGGAAAAAGTGATGGAAAAGGGATACGAGCGGACCGGTCTGGCCTAGGCCTTGCCCTGCTTGGCCACCGCTTCCATGGCTTTCCTGATGGAGTCCTGGTCCCCGAGGTAATAGCTGCGAATCGGCCTCATTCCCTCGTCAAGCTCGTAGACCAGCGGAACCCCGGTGGGAATGTTGCGGGAGACGATCTCCGAATCAGGAACGTTGTCCAGGTACTTGACCAAGGCCCGCAGGGAATTGCCGTGCGCGGCGATGATCATTCTTTTTCCGCTCCTCAGCTCCGGGACAATCTGCTCCTTCCAGTAGGGGACGAATCGCGCCACGGTATCCTTCAGGCATTCCGTGCCCGGAACGTCCTCCGGCGCTAGGTCGGAATAGCGGCGGTCGTGAACGGGGTGCCGGGGGTCGTCCAGTTCCAATGCCGGCGGGCGCACGTCGTACGCCCTCCGCCACAGCAGCACCTGCTCCTCCCCGTACTTCTTGGCCATCTCGGACTTGTTCAATCCTTGTAAGGCCCCATAATGCTTCTCGTTCAGACGCCAGGACTTCCGGACCGGAAGCCAGCACAGGTCCATATCCTCCAGCACGATGTCCAGGGTCTTGATGGCCCGCTTCAGCACGGAGGTGAAGGCCAGATCGAACTCGTAGCCTCCGTCCTTCAACAACCGGGCGGCCTCGTGCGCCTCCGCCACCCCCTTCTCCGACAGTCCCACGTCGGTCCAGCCGGTGAAGCGGTTCTCCTTGTTCCAGGTGCTCTCCCCATGGCGAAGTAGAACGATCTTGATCATCTTGCTCCACACTGGATAAGGAAGCGGAATGAAAAGCGTTTCGCATGTCCCCCGGGCCAGATCATCCCAGATCATCGATGATCATGTTCCCGGCGATATGCGAGAAAACTAAAGGGCGGAGCTTTCCGCCCATCCTTCAGAGAATAACGTTCAGTGCTTTATGCCCTTCAGCCTGGGCCTCTTCAGGTCCTTGTTGGTCTCGACCTCGAACGTAATGGTGATCGGATCCTCCACGCTCAGGTCCGGGGACGGGTTCCGCATGGTTATGGTGGTCCTTCCCCACGGACTGATCTTAGGTGTGGTGGAGGTATCTTTCACATGCGTTATCACGAACTCAATGCCATTGTCCACTACCGTCTGTGTCGTATGAAATCTCCTAGGGGTCTACCGATCCCCCGAAACTTTTCTATTCCACGAGGGAATCATAAAGCCTCTTATTATCAAATTAGATAGATACTTTTTAACACCTTAAAGGAAGGTTTATAGGCCATTCGACCAAACGAAAGACCAATGGGGGAGAACGCGCGCGAGGCTCATCCTATCATCGTTGGCAGGATCAGGGAGCTCGAGACATTGCAGTCCTGTCTTTCCCAGGTGATCCAGGGCAAAGGCAGGACGGTCATGATCTCCGGGGAGGCCGGGATCGGCAAGACCAAGCTGACCGAGGAGCTGGGGCGCTTGGCCAGGATGACCAACTGCCGATTCCTGGTCGGCAGGTGCCTTCCCCACGCCACCGCCCCCTATCTGCCCTTCCGCGATGCCCTGCAGGGACTGGCGACGAAGGACCCGTTGGTCGAGGGAACGCCCGGTGACGCCCTGTTCGCCATCCGGGAGGAGCTGGGGAAGGGCTCGCAGACCCAGCCGCTGATACTGGTGCTGGAGGACCTCCACTGGGCCGACACCGCTACGGTCCAGGTCATCCATTTCCTTTCCAGGAACATATCCTGCATGCGGGTGATGATCGTCGGCACGTACCGGCCCGAGGACATCTCCTTCGAGGTCGCCGAAGGGCTGTACCATCCCCTTTTCGACTCGCTGCGCTCCATGCGCCGGGAGTCGCTGTTCACCGAGATACCGCTGGCGGAACTGAGCGCGGGCGATATCGACGAGCTCCTCAACAAGATACTCGGCGGCAGGGTGCACAGGAAGGTCCTGGAGGAGGTCATGAGGGAGGGCGAGGGGAATCCGCTGTTCACCATCGAGTGCGTGCACAACCTTCTCACTCACGGTCAGATAAGGTCCGAGGCCGGGGTGTGGTCCTTCGCCGGGGAACTGGTCAGCGTGCCGTCCACGGTCAAGGACGTGGTCATGCGCCGGGTGGAAAGGCTTCCCAGGACCACCCGGCGGGTGCTGGAGGCCGCCTCGGTCATCGGCCTCAGCTTCGAGCCGAAGGTTCTGGCCTCGTTGATGAACATGCGGCAGATGGACCTCCTGGAGGTTCTGGAGGAAGCGGACCGCTCGCACGCCATGGTCAAGGTCGGCGATGGAAGGGTGACCTTCGCCCATGAGAACCTGCAGCGGGTGATCTACGACTCAATGACCGAGGCCCGGAGGAACGAGATCCACCGGGAGGTGGCCCGGATACTGGAGGCGGAGCCGAAGAGCCTGCGCCTGGATGGCGAGATAGCGTTGCACCACCAGTATTCCGGGGAACGGGACAAGTGCGTTCGTTACTCCTTGTCCGTAGGCATGGAATGGCTTGACCGCCGGGCGGTCTACGAGGCGGTGCCCAACTTCCGCCGGGTGCTGGAACTGACCGACGGCGATGAGGAGTTCGTCGTGGAAAGATTGCAGGCCTTGGAGGGCATGGGCGACTGCCAGGTCTTCCTGGCCAACTTCCAGGAGGGGCTGAAGGACTACGAGGACTTCATGCGCCTGGGCGGGGAGGACGTGCGCTGCGCCCGCGTGCTGCGCAAGATCGCCGAGTGCTGGTCCCCCACCCGTCTCGGCAAGGGCTCGTCGGTCAACTGCCTCAAATATCTCGCAGAGGCGGAGGCCTGTCCGCGCATCAACGCCTTCGAGGAGGGCGAGATATTCGGAGTAAGAACCAACCTGAGCCTATGGACCGGGGACTTCCCGAAGGCCGACGAGCTTTGCTCGCGATCGGAAGAGTGCTTCCGCCGGGCCGGGGACCGTTCGAGGGAAGGGCAGCAACTGTGCTACCACGCCTGGATACACCTATCCCAGGGCGATATGACCAGAGCGTTGGAGACCCTGGACAGGGCCAGGGAAATGTACGTGGGCGGCAAGGACATCGAGCAGGAGCTGGAGCTCAACCGGCTGCTAAGCGAGGTGCTCTACCATCAGGGACGGGGACGGGAGGCGCTGCTGGCCTTCGATTCGGTACATCACGCCGCCTCGCAGATCGGCGACCGGGTGTCCATGTGCTGGTCGCACATCTTCCGCACCTTCGTCAATCTCGACCTCAAGGAGAGCGCGGACGCCCTGAAGAACGCCAAGCTGGCCCTGGACGAGGCGATGGAGTCCGATTCCGCCTACATGGGCTGCATGGCCGATACCGTGATGGCCTTGGTGGCCCTCAACCGCAAGGACCTCCGTTCGGCCCTGGAGTTCAGCGAGAAGGCCTGGAAGGTGGCCTCCAAGTTCCCCGGGACGGTGAAGACGCCGGTGAAGGGCGTGACCCTGATGGTCCGCGGCGCGGCCCTATGCCAGAACGGGAACGCCGAGGAGGGGAACGGGCTCTTCGAGGACGCCCTGCGCTGGCTGGACGGCGGCATGGGCTGCATGATCCATTTGGCGTACTCGCTCTGTTACTACGGTGAGGCGCTGCAGCGGCAAGGTCGTTCCGAGTACGCTTTGGACTGCTACACCCGGGCGCGATCGATATTCAAGGTGCTAGGGAACGCGCCAGGCGAGGAAAGATGCGCCATGGTCATCGGCGACCTCCGGCGCATCATCGAGGGGGAGATCTCGCTGCGGGAATCTAGCAACCTTTATGCCAAATGAAGCTCAACTATTCACAAGGGAAAGGAGGAGGTACGACCCAGGTCGAGTCCCCGGTGCTCACCAAGGTGCTGCGCACTTTGCGTGAGATATACCCAGCTAAAGTGGAGGAGCTGGTGCTCATCTCCGCGGTGCAGAAGGAAATGTCCGCCAGCATCGAGCAGATAGACGCCGAGCTGAACATCGGGAAGGCCAAGGGCTTCCTGGAGGAGTTCGGGGAGACGGACATGGAGGGGCGGTGGTTCAAGATCACCTCCCGGGGCATCGAACGGCTGCAGGAGCTGGAGCTGGTGGCCACCACCGCCGACCTCGGTAAGCTGATGGAGATGGAGCGGCGTCTGGTCGAAACGTACGACCGCATCCAGACCGACATGTCCAAGATGCGCTCCGAGCTGGATGAAAAGACGGAGGCCATGAACTCCGGGATGGAGGGCATGTCCAAGCGAATCGGCGATCACGACCAGGTGATACGCACCTACTTCATCAGGGTCATCGAGACCTTCGGTGTGTTCGTCGGAATCTTCGCCATCGTGGTGATCATGGTGCTCACCCGCTACGACGCGGTGGTCAACGTCGACGATCCCTGGACCGCGGCGATACTGGTGATCGGCACGCCGGCGGTGGTGGTGGTGTCGATATTGATCATGCTGCTGGGCATCAAGTACCTGATACTGCTGCCAGACCGCCGGTGACCTTATGTGTCGCCGGGGCGTTCATAAAATAATTTTAAAAATATATTAAAAAGTAATATAGGGCTGGAAGAAAATCAAATCATCGACCATTTGGTAAATGGGGGGAAACTAGAATGGGACACATGAGAGCGATAGCTTCATCGGTAGTGATTCTGAGCTTGTTATTGGTGCTGTCCGCCACGGCCGTTCCGGGAACGGCGGCGGGCGGCGCGGATTGGGTCGTCCATGATACGGCGCCCATCGAAAGGATCGTGTACGCTTATGCGCAACTGCCCGACGGCCGCATCTTCGTCGCCAGCGGCGCGGACATCGATGGGACGCCCACGCTGACCAACGAGACCTGGATCTACGACCCGGAGGCGAAGTCCTGGGAGCAGAAGGCGGACATGAACATCAGCGAGTCCGCCTGCTGCGCGGCCATGCCTGACGGCAACGTCTACGTGTTCGGGGGCATGAACGGTCCTCTGCTGACGCACGTCCTGGTGTACGATGTGGCCGGCGACACCTGGAGCGAAGGTCCCGAGCTGCCTACTGGCCTCATCCTGTCCGAGGCGGCCGCGGTCAACGACCACCAGGTCCTGATCGCCGGAGGGGCCACCACCGGATACTTCGCCAACACCACCGCGGCCTGTTGGATGTTCGACACCGACACTGGTGACTTCACCGCCCTGGCCGACATGCCGGCCGCGAGGTGCTGCGGCATGATGGCCATTTCCGGTTCCACCGCCTACTTCTTCGGCGGGTTGGATGCCGACGTCACGCCTCACGACGACATATTCGCCTATGACATAATTGGCAACGAGTGGTCGACCGTGGGGAAGCTGCCCGGCGTCCTGGTGAACGCTGCCGTGGTCTCCAGCGGGCATGGCTCGATCTATCTGATCGGAGGGGAGACCTACTTCAGCTGGTACGGTGACGGGTTGGCCAAGGCCTATTCCTTCGACACCTTCTCCTACGAGTTCACCGAGCTACCCGACCTCCCGGCCCCGGTGCTCAACTCCGCCGTGTTCATGCTGGACGGCGGCAGGCTGATGTATCTCCTGGGCAACAGCGCGGGGGACGGGAACACCGACGTGATGGTCCTCCAGACCGGCGAGGCCAAGGCGACCTTGTCCGCAAACGATGTGGACCAGGGGAACAGCGTATGGCTGCACATCTGGGTGGAGACGGAACAGGACATTGGAACCCTGTCCGGAAGCGTATACCTGGTGAAGGACAACGTCACCTACGGGGAATGGCACTTCACCTCGGGCGAGGGCGCCAACGTGATGGTGGAAATCGCCGTCTCGGAAGGCCTGCCGGCCGGGGATTACCTGCTGAAGGTCGAAGAGCTCAATGTGAACGGCTGGTGGCTGGACCGGCACTTCTCCCCGATGCCGCTGACCGTGAACGACGTCCCCAGCACCCAGGAGCGCCTGGACTCCCTGGACCAGCAGAACCAGGCCCTGCAGGACCGCCTGGACGACCTGGAGGCGCAGAACCAGGGCCTTCAGGACCAGCTGAACGATACGCGCGCCGACCTCAAGGAGGCGGTGGACGCCAAGCTGGACGCGATGATCGGGTACGTCATACTCATCGTGGCCCTGGGCGCGCTCATCGTCGGTGTGGTCATATTGCTGCGCAAGAAGTGACCTAAACCCCTTCCTTTCATCATTTTTATATTCTCATCCGAACCTAGTAACGATCACCTCGGGGGAGGACGGATCCTATGCGTCTTGTCGTTCTTTGCTCGGCCGTGGTCATGCTGCTGTTGGTGTCGATCGTCCCGCCGGCGTCGGCGGCCGCGCCGGAATGGCGGTCATTGGACGACATGCCCGAAGCGTTGACGTCCTTCACCACCGTGGAGCTGCTGGACGGAAGGGTGCTGGTCAGCATGGGCTGGGATGGCGGGCAGGTGCCCTCCGGCGAAACCTGGATTTTCGATCCAACAACGGGCGAATGGCAGGCGGCGGCGGACCCCCCGGGATCCTTCATGGCCGCCTCGGGGGTGGCCATGCCCGACGGACGGGTGTACGTCTTCGGAGGCCTCTGGCTGGACCAGGACACCATGACCATGAACTATCAGGAGGAGGTCCTGATCTACGATGTGGAGGAGGACATCTGGACCAGCGGCGCGCCGAGGCCGGAGGCGGTCAGCATGCTGGAGGCCGCGGCCCTGGACGAGGAACGGATACTATTGGTGGGAGGGCTGGACCTGGGCATGATGGCCACCGCCGCCTGCTACATCTATGACACGGTCAGCGATTCCTTCACGGCCACCGACGACCTTCTGAAGCCCAGGGTGGCCGGCGTGGCCCTCTCTTATCTTGGGGACGTTCTCTACGCCGGCGGTTCGGACTCCGTGTCCCTGGTGGCGATGAAGGAGGTCTTCCGCTACGACGTCTCATCGGAGACCTGGTCACTGTACGGTAAGATGCCCGAGGGACGCTACTACGACGAGGGGGCGATCGGCGACGATGGCCTGCTGTATCTTTACGGCGGAAAGACCGGGGCCACGACCGACCTGACCGGGACCGGAACCTTCAGGGTGGTGGACATGGCGGATTGTTCTTTCATCACCGCTCCGGACCCACCGGTGACGGTGATTGGAGCTGGCGTGGTGGCCACTGGTGACGGATGGCTAATGCTCTTCGGAGGCGGCCAGGGCAACTCCCCGATCGCCAGCGTGTCATCCTTGCGGTTATTCGAGAGGGATGCCTGGATCGACGATATTGAATGCGCTCCTGGAGAAGGAGTGCGCGTGCACGCGGAGGTCCAGGCCAACTTCGTGGAGCACGATTCCTATTCCATGGACGTGCTGCTGATCAAGAACGGAACGGTGCTTTCCACGGAGCGCATGACCGCCGGGCGGGACGAGTCGGCATCGGTGTACCTTGAGGTGCCGGAGGACTTAGAGCCTGGAACGTATGATGTCATCATAAGGAACGTGGAGTTCGACGAGCGCGACAGCGCTATGACCTTCGCCTCAATGGAGTTGAACGTGACCGAGGTGCCGTCACCGACGGACCGCATCGGGGAGCTGGAGGACCAGCTGGCGGAATTGAGGGATGAGCTGGCCGGGAAGATGGACGCCTGGGTTGGGTACGCGAT
>JAXGNA010000015.1:0-27574 GCA_040768245.1 Methanomassiliicoccales archaeon
ATAGACGTACGAGTAGTGGCCAGAGCCGGGGATGTCGGATTGCGGGCCGGTCCTGTTGGCCCAGTCCCAGCAGTCGATGTGCATGACGTTGCGGTCATACATCCAGCGGATGGTGCTCCAGTAGTAACCGGCGATGTATCCGCCGGTGTAATCAGGGTCGTAGAAGCTATCATCCTTCATGTTGAAGATCATGATCATCAGCTTGCCGGTATCGTTCGTCTCGAACAGTCCCGGGAAGTCAGATATATTGTCCTTGGTGAGCGTGTCATCATCGAATATGTACTGCCAGTTGGGCATGTACGGGTCGGAGCCGTTAAGGGCCGGGGCATCCATGAAGGTCTCGGTCATGGTCGGGTAGATCTCGTTGTCGTACTCGGCCATGATATAGTCCACCATGTCATCAGTGATGTTCACGCGGTCGTTCCTGGGGTCACCCTCAGGGAAGTTAAGGTCGGTAGCCACCCAAACCTCGCAGTGATTCCCCTCTCCGCGCTTCATCATCTCCTCGAAATAAAGGGAGTCAACATATTCACCACGGCTGGGGCTCCATAAGAGTCCCGAAGCCAGGAACAGCTTGGTGGTGTTTATCGGGTCGTTCTCAACCAGCGGCGATATCATGCTCATGTCAATGAACTCGGTCGAGAGCTCGTTGACGCCGCGTTTCCTCATGTTCTCATCAGCGTAAATAGGGATCTGGTCAGCATATGGCAACTCATCAGGAACTGATGATTCACCCGCCTGGGGCACCATTATCAGCAAGGCCCCAGATATCATGGTGAATACGATTACCACTGCAATCATCTTTTTCAAACTATTCATCATCAATTGTCTCCTCCTGCCCCCCCTTTCGGTAACACTTTCCATAGGGCGATTTAGAGCGAATATTTCTTTGTGGATTATATAATGTTTTGATGGGTAAGTATCAAAAAATGATATTCTGTATAAATACTGCCGAATATTGAACCCGGCTCCGGTCTGGGTAGGATATCCCGCATCGTTCCTCCCGAAAAGGATTTAGTCGGCCTCCTTCATTGGAGAAGGGCTTAACGGTGATGGGCAATTGGCCAAGAATGATGGTAAGGGCTCCTGGTTCAAGGAGGCCATGAGCCTGCCGGAGACCGGTCCGGCGCTCCGCAGATACTTCGTGAACACAATGTTCGACAGCACCTTCGCCGTGCTGGGCATAATCATAGGTTCAGCCCTGACCGACGATGCCGACCAGGGACTGGTCATCGCCACCATCATCACCAGCTGCGTCGCTCTGGCCATTTCCACCGGCAGCAGCGTCTACGAGGCGGAGACCCTGGAGCAATCAAGGCGCATGGATGAGATCGGAAGGGCCATGCTGCGTCCGGTGGAGGAGACGAATTTGGGCAAGGCATCCAAGGCCAGTGCGGCGATAATCGCCCTATCTAACTCCCTCGCCCCCCTGATGAGCGGGGCGATAATCGTCTCGCCGTTCCTGCTGCTGGGCGAGGAGACCATCGTCGTGGCGGCCGAGGTGGCCATAGCGCTGGCGATAGTCCTGCTGTTCATAACCGGTTTCATCATGGGCAAGCTGAGCGAGAGGAACCCTTGGTGGAAGGGGCTAAGGATGTCCCTGGTCGGTCTGGCCGCTTTCGTCGTGTGCTATTTGATCGGCGGGGCCGTGTGAGCTATGGCTTCCTCAGCAGCACCTCGTAGAGCTTCTTGGTGAACGGCGGCGAGGGATCGTCGAACTCCCGGACATGGAGGATGTCATATCCCTTGGCCAGCCTCTTGATCTTGTCCTCGGAGAAGAAGTGGACCACGAACCCCATGGGGTTCTGCCACATGTCCTCTCCCTTATGGGGGCCCTTCTGGAAGTGCGGGTCGTGGTCATTGCGGACCGAGTAGAGGTTGACCCCCCCTGGACGCAGCACCCTCCGGCACTCGTCCAGTATGAACTGGATCTCCCTCTCCCAGAGCTCCATGGTGAACAGCATGTGCGAGTACACCGCATCCACCGAACCGTCCGGCAGCGGTATCCCGGCACGGAGGTCCTGGCAAACGCATTGGACCTGGGCCTCCATGCGCATCTCCTTGGCCCTCTCCCGCATCTGGCAAATGCCCGATTCCGAGTAGTCCAGGGCGATCACCTGGAAGCCCTCCTTGGCGAACAGGCAGGTATCCCTGCCCTGGCCGCAACCCAGTTCCAGCACCTTTCGGCATCCATGCTCCTTGAATATGCCAACCGCCCTCACGGCCAGGTCGCTCGGTTCAGCCCCGAAGAAGTTCGGTTTGCTGGAATACGTGGAGTCCCACTGCTTGCGCTGCTCGCCCTCGGTCATTTCCCGCCCCTATAATGCCTTGGCCCGCGACTTGGGTATGGCGCCCGCGCCCATGGTCTTGACCGCCGCGACGATCTTCTCGAAGTTCTTGAACGGGATCCCGACCAGCATCTCCTCGGCCATGATGTCGGTGGTCTTGCGGCAGCCAAAGCAGCCCAGGGATATGTTGGTCTTGCCCTTGGCTATCGGGATGATGGTGGCGTCCACGCAGCTGGCCTGGACGGCGGCCATCTCCACGGAAACCCGTCCGCCCTCCTCGAAGGTCTGGGCGGCCGGGATCAGCCAGAACACCTGCTCCGGCAGCGCGGTCAGAACTATCACGTCGGGCACCAGGGTGGCCTTGGCCAATGGTGCGGCGGCCACTCCAATGACCTCGCCCAATGGGAACGAGGTCCTCAGTTCCAGGGTGTGCTTGGCCGCCGCCGGGTCCTTGTACATGCCCATGTTGGCATGGAACTCCCCGGAAGCCACCTTCTCCGGTACCGGGACCATCCCCAGGGCGGACGCCCCTACCGGGCAGGCCTCCTTCTCCGGGGTCACCAGGAGCTTCTCGCCTTTGCGAGCCCTCATGATCGTACCGCAATGCCTGACCGGGGCCTCGGTCACCGGGTAATCGGACGGAAGAACTCCGCCCTTCCTGATCAGGGTGATCGCCACAGGTTCATGTTTCAGGCCCAGGGTCTCCTTCAGATCGCGCGCCAGCGCGGCATAGTCAGACATGATATCGCCAAAGAAATACCGGCCTTGTCAGTAAATATAATTATTTACATTCGATTTAAAATATTAATTAGGGTCAAGAGGACCATCGAGCGGTAAGCCCAGATCAGCAGATCCTAGGCACCGGGTCACCGACCGGAGGTTCCAATATCCTCCGTCCCCCCACCTCGGTCCTCATCATGACGTGCTTGACCGCCTTGCTGGCCCTGCCGACGATGGCCGCGTTCCGACCGTGCTCGTCCGACCTTAGCGCTCTCAGGACCTCCTCGGCCAGGTCCGGAACGCAGGCTATGACCACCTTCCCCTCGTTCCCGATGGTCAACGGATCAAGGCCGAGCATCTCGCTGGCGTTGCGGACGGCCTCGGCCACCGGGATGTCCCTCTCCACCAGCTCCATGCCCACCTTCGATTTCGAGCTCCACTCGTTGATGGCGTTGGCGAAGCCCCCGCGGGTGGCGTCCTTCATGGCGGTTATCCCTCCGACCTCTAGCAGCTTGCCGATCATATGGTTCAATGGCGCGCAGTCGCTCTGCACCTGGCTCTCGAAGCCATACCCCTCGCGGAAGGAAAGCAGCGCTATGCCATGATCTCCGAGCGTTCCAGACACCAGTATGGCGTCCCCATCACGGACGTTATCGTCGGTGAGCCATCTGGAGTCGACCTTGCGGTAGGACGAGGCCACCTCCAGGTTGTGGTCCATGGCCGGATGGCGCTTGCCCACGGCCGCCGCAGAGACCACCATCTTATCGATGGCCCCCTTCTCCATGACCTTGGTGTCTCCCGTGACCACGGGCACGCCGGCCATCTCCGAGTACCTTCCGATGCTCTTGGTGATCCTCTCCAGCACCTCGATCTCCAGGCCTTCCTCCAGGATCATGGACATGGATAGGGCCAGGGGCTTTCCGCCCATGACCGCGATATCGTTGACGGTGCCGCTCACGGCCAGGGAGCCGATGTCCCCGCCAGGGAAGAAGATGGGTTTCACGGTATGCCCGTCAGTGGTGAAGATGATATCGTCCACGATGGCGGAATCGTCCATGGAGTCCAGGGGGACCTCGATCTTGATCTTGGGAAGGAACGGCGCGATGGACTTGGCGATGAGCTCCTGCATCATCTCCCCGCCAGCCCCATGGCCCATGGTGACCCGCTTCATGAGGTGCGGAAGAGGGAGGCAGGTTATTAAGATTCCCAAAAGTCGATGTCCGGGAAGGGAGGAATAGTATTATCTCCCTGCGCCCGTATGCGCCAACTCACGGGCTCGTAGGGTAGCCTGGATTATCCTTTCGGCCTTCGAAGCCGAAGACTGGGGTTCGAATCCCCACGGGCCCGCCACCATTCAAATCCAGCCGATAGGAGGAGTTGTTCACACCCTCAGCGAACCGCGGAACCCCCGGGAGCTGTAGAACGACGGTGCGCTGTTATGATACACGAACACGTGGCCGTAGCGCCGGTCCGCGAACAGCGCTCCGCCCAAGGTCCGGATGTTCGCCGGCGTCCTGATCCAGCTGGACGTCTTGGTGTCGAAGCTTCCCAGCCTTTGAAGCTCCCGGTACTGCTCCTCCGTCAGCAGGTCCACCCCCATGGCCTCGGCCATGCTTAGGGCGTTTCCGGCGGGATGCACCCCCTTCCGTTCCCTGGTATCCTGTCCCTCCTGATCGTAGCAGACGTTCCGGCGTCCCTTGGGCGTCTCCTTCGAGCAATCAAAGAGGATGAAGGCGCCGGCCGACCGATCACAACCGACGACGTCCGGCTCCCCGCCGGTCCTCTCCATCTCGTGGAGCGACCACAGCTTGTCCGGACGGGCCTTCAGCCTGGCCTCGACCTTGACCCAGTCCAGGTCCTTATGTCGGCCCATGTTCTCCTGGAATCGCGTCCTCAGGACGGAGATGAGCGCCGCGCGCTGTTCCACCGACAGCATCCTACCGCTCTCCTTCGCCATGGTGTTTTATTTACCACTCCAGGCAGATAATCATTTCCCATGCTTTCCCTCCGGGCCGGGTCTTTCGAGCGTTCCCGTAACCCCAGGAGCCGAATGGTCAGTGCCCGGTCCAAGGCGGGCACCATTCTTTCCGTACCGGCGGCTCTTGAACAGTGGTAAATAAGTAGGGGAAGCGCGTTCCCGAACTCGGACATAACCCAAGGTGGTGACATCATAGACGGCATGATACTCGTAATCGCACCGTTCCTTCCCACGATAGTCCTCTTGGCCCTGGTCTTCATGGTCCTGAACAAGAGGAAGAAGAAGGAACTGGCAGCCAAGAAGTAGTTCTTTTTAGGCGCCTTTTTCCGTTTTAACAAGTTTTCCAGCCCGTGGGCTTTACCACGGCCATCCCCGTGAAAGGTTGACGATTCCTAAGTATCAGGGGAGTAAAAAAAGGTCATTAACAAGAACGCTGCTGCCGGTCCATGGACCAGCTGACCGTCGTCGGGCTTATGGCCGGATTCATCACGACACTGGGCTTCGTGCCCCAGGTGGTCAAGGGATACCGCAGCGGACGAATGGAGGACGTCTCGCTGTTCATGCCCATGGTGCTCATGCTGGGCATGGGCCTCTGGCTGGTCTACGGGATCTTCCTGGGCGACCTTCCGATCATCCTGTGGAACGCGGTGTCCATCGCCCTGAACGCGGCCATGGTCTTCCTGAAGCTCCGTTCCGACCTGCGAAGGAGGGCGGACCCCCCGGTCACTGGCTGAGCCTGGAGAACGGGCAGACCGAGATGCACCTTCCGCAGGCCTTCTCCGGCCTGCTGCCATCGCCGATCAGCTTGGCCTCGTACACCCCGCACTTGGCCCAGTCGATGACCAGGTCCCGGTCCTCCGGGTGGTGCTTGAACTCCGCACCCTTCAGCACCTTCATGGCACAGCGGTCGATGCAGGCGGTGCAATCGCCGCACTGGTTGTCGATCAGTCTGGCCTTGCGGGTCACCGGCATGTCCGTGAGCACCGCGCCCATGCGCTGCCTGGGGCCGTACTGCTCCGTGATCAAGAGCCCGTTCTTCCCGATCCAGCCCATGCCGGAGAGTGAGGCGATGGCCTTATGAGAGATCGGTCCCAGCAGCTTCTCCGGGACCACCCGCTGGGCGGGGTCGATGAACCTGGCCTGGTAACCCTCCGCTACCAACAAATGGACGATCTTCTCGCCCGCCTCCTTGAGCTTCTTGTTGCACATCTTGTAGGCCGAACGCATCTCCTCGCTGGGTTTGTCCAATGACGCCCTGGCCGCATCCTTGGGGATCTCCACGGCGAAGGTGACCGCATAGGGGAGCTCGAAGGTGGTGGCATCCCCAGCCAGCATTCCCTTCAATGGTGAAAGGTCAGCGAAGCCGACCAGTCCCGAGCCGGACTCCCGGGCGGCCGTTTCGATCTTCTGATAAAGGGGTTCCAAAGGTCCAGAGTTGGTCATAAAACATCGATGGGGGCAGCCCAATCATAAAGGTTGTCCCTGATGGAAGGGGAGGTCAGATGATTCTTCCATCAAGGTACGAGCGACCCTGGTCGGTCAGACGATATACGCGCCAGTTCTTGTTCTGCCGCCACACGGCCAGTTTGGCCTTCTCCAGGATGCTAAGGTGATAGGACAGCTTGGAATCCGTGAGGCCGGTCAGGTCCTTCAGCACGCAGGGGCAGAGCTCGCTCGCACCCAGCAGGTGCACGATCTGCAGGCGAACGGGGTCGGACAACGCCTGATGGAGGTCCGCCAGCTCCTTCAGCGCTCCCTTGTCCGGGATGCGCGAGAGAAGCCCTTCGCGCCCCCCGGCCTCCCGGAGGCCATCAGCCACTTCCCTGGGCAGGGAACCATTGCCCTCGTCAGACCTGCCGTTCGCATCGCCTGCCATCTTACCAGCTCACCGATACCGAAAAGGGCGGACCTCGATTATTTTACCTTCGGTGCCGTCACTCCAGGAGCAGCATCCCCACGGACACCAGGTCAAACCTGGTGACCTTCCCGTACTCCAGGTCCTTGCACGGTATGGTGCGCATCTCCCAACCGACCTTCCTGGCCGTGGCGAACACGTCGATCCCCGCCGCCTCCATGCTCGGTCGGACCAGGTCCATGTGCCGGCACTTCCTGCGCACGCTCTCGTCGACCACGCCCTCCGTCTCCTCGGCCACGCAATGATCGCAGTATATGCAGGGGTAGGCGCCGAACCCGAAGGCCTTGTAGAATCCGTCGTAGAACGCGGTCTTCTCCAGCATATGGACGGTCCGATTGACCCACAAGATCAGTTCCCGGTACCAGGGATGGAAGTCATCGGGAACATCCTCCGGCCGGGCACCCTCCTTACCTGGAACGCCATCGAAGCGCAGAAGAAGGGCATGATCGTACTCCGCCAGCATCCTCCTGGTCTCCTCCGGAGAGGGCGCGTAAGGGGGGCAGGACAGATGCTTGGCATAGCCCTTGCATCCATATCGGCACTTGAAGCGCACCCAGTCGGTCACCGTCACATCATGCGCGCTTAGCACTGCCGACCTGGCGCCATGGGAATCGGCCAGGGCGGCCAGGCGGGTAAGTTCTTCCCGGGGGCTCAGCATCGCCTCACCGCATGTGAATACGGCTCGGTACATGATTAATGATGCGGAAGCAGGTCCTGAACGATCAGAAGATGTCCAGCACCTGGACGTACCGGTACAGCAGGTAGATGACCAGGGCGTAACCGGCTATCCGGATGGCGAAGACCGCCATCTCCAGTTCCTCGAACAGCCCCAGCAGGACCATGAGGTGCGAGAGGCCGAAAAGGGCGAACACCACGGCCAGCATCAGAGGCAGGGTGTGCCTGCTCCTCCGGTATCCCAGGAGCCCGAGGGCTACTATGGCCAAGCATAGTAGGAGGTTCGCCAGGGTAACTAGGTCGACTGCCATGGTCGACTTAACGTATGATAACCCGGTTATAATAATTCTCCAGTACTTCCGTCACCGCTGCTGGTTCTGACATTTGGGGCACAGGACGGTGGTCCGGCCGCCGAGGCGGATGGCGACCAGCGCGGTCGAGCAACGGGGGCAGGGAGCTCCCTCCCTCCGGTCCCTCAGGAGGAAGCCTTCGGGAAGTCGGGAGAACTCGGTGCGCACCGATATGGATGTCTCCAGCACCCTCCGGACCCGCCTTGCCAGCTTTGACATATCTTTCCCGGAGAGGTCATCGCTCTTGAGGGCCGGATGCAACCTTTCCTGGAAAAGCGACTCGTCCGCGTACAGATTGCCGACGCCGGCGATGAACGACTGGTCCAGGAGCAGGGGCTTGAGGGAGCCTCTCCGACCGGACATCCTAGAGGCGAATAGCTGGTCCGATACGGTCAGAGCATCGGGCCCCAGGTTCCGCTCGGCCAGCAGGTCATCTACGCTATGGAAAATGCCGAACCGGCCGAAGCGTCGAGGATCGTTGAGGACCAAATTACCTTCATCCAGGCTTAAACGTAAACGTTCATGCGAAGACCTTTCCCCATCGTCCATGAGGTGCAGTGAGCCGCTCATGCCCAGGTGGATATACAGGTGGTCTTCCCCGATCATTATCAGCAGATGCTTTCCGTGTCGGCGTGCCCCGATGACCGTCTGCCCCAGGAACGCTTCCCGCATGGCCGTCTCGGAACCACATGCCAGCATCCTGCCGTCAAGGACCTCCAGGGAGATGACCCGCTTTCCCCTCAGGTGTTCATCCACGAACCTCCTGGCCATCTCCACCTCCGGCAGTTCGGGCATGAGGATAGTAACCACCGTCAGGTAGATAATGCGCTCGGAATGGTCACAAGTGTCCGCTCCCGTTTAGTAAAGTGCCCAGCCTAATCGGTTCCAAGGAACGAATGGAGTGTGATGCTTCAATGAGCGAGAGCGAGTGGGCCTGCGGCGACGGCAGGGATTGGAGAGCGATAAAGGGAATGAGCTGGCGCGTGGCTGTCAGCGCGGTGTCAGCACTGGGATGGTTCGGCTTCGTCATCGCCTGGCTGTTCTTCCTGGCGGACGGACACAGCATACTGCAGAACATCGCGGTGCTCATGTTGTCCGTGGTTGCCCTGGCGATAGTGAACGTCTCGGTGTGGCTGACCTTCGCCCAGAGCATGGGCGAGCTTAAGGACATCAGCTGCGATGGGGAAAGGCACGGCATGGCCAAGAGCGCCCTGGCGCTGATATGGGTGGTGGCCATAGGAGCCTGGCTATTCTGGTACGCCGGTGATTACACCATCTACCAGAACCTGGCGGTGTTTCTGCTGTCCATAGTGCCGGTGGCCGCCATCAGCATGCTTCTGAAATGAGCTACCACATCAGCGGCACGGGGGGTTCGGAGGCCGCCTTCTCCAGAACCTCCTTCAACTTTTCTTTGGTGGGGACACCCCCGAACAGGGTCAATTTCTCATTGATGAAGAGCGCTGGCGCTACGGCCGGACCGTATTTGGCGTACAGGGGCTGTATAGCCCCCACGAAGAAGTAGCTGAGGCTCATGCGGGCCTCGGTGGCCGAGACCAGGTCGATGTCCGCCTCGATCCCGCTCTCCTCTATGATCTGTTTGATTAGCTCTATGTAGCGCTTATCGTACACCGCCGTTTGCGGCTGGCAGCAGGAGGCCGAGAAGACGGTCAGCTTGAGCCTATTCCCCATACAGTGCCCTCCCCACCTTTCTCAGCATCTCCATCCCGTACACGTCAGTGTCGAACAGCGGGACCTCTTTGGAAGGGATGCCGTTGAAGCGCTCGGCGATCTCCTTCAGGTAACGGTCCTGGGTGGCCCTCCGCCTCTCCAGGAACCAGTTGCCCTTCAGCACCTCGGTGGGGATGACCTCGTTGATGATGAGCGATTTGACCTTGATCCCGAAGCCCCCCAGGTCCTCGATGGCCCTGGCCGTCTCCTCTATGGGAAGCTTCTCCGGCAGGAGCACCAGGTTGAAGGCGGAGATGCTCTCATCCGACAGACCGCGAACCGACTTGTCGTAACGCAATTTCTCGGCCTCCAGATCGGCCACCATGTTCTCGTCGTAGACGAAGCCGAGGACCTCGGAGAGCTCACGACGGTTCTTGATCTGGTTGGCGATGTAGCCGGACCAGTCGAAGGGCATGGACAGCTCCCTGAGGGTATGTCCGGTAGGTGCGGTATCGAAGACCACCTTGTCGTGCTCGGTGTCCTCGAAGTAACTGACGAACTGGTCGAAAGCGGCGATCTCCTCAGTGCAGGGGGTCGAGAGAAGCTCGGAGCCGAACATGGAGGAGAATCCTTCCATCATCCCCTCCAACCTGGTCTGGAACACGCCCATGGCCTTCTTGGGGTTGATGTTCAGGCCGCACAGGTTGCGCTCAATTCCGATCTTGGTGATGTCGGTAGCGCTGATCTCCTGGCCGTAGATGGCCGAGAGGCTGACCGTCGGATCGGTGGCCACGATCAGGGTCTTGTAGCCGTGGTCCGATAACCAGGTGGCGGTGGTGGCGGCCATGGTGGTCTTCCCTACCCCGCCCTTCCCTCCGAAGAAAAGGAACTTGCGCTTCTCAATTATCTCTCTCATGTCCTCTTGGGTCATTCGAATCGGGTTGAGAAGGGGTCGAGCCTAGATAATGTTATCGTTGATTCCATTGGTTTTCAAATCGAACGAAATATCGACAGATAACGATTATATAGGGCCGTCATCGCTCCATATGACAGGATTCTTATGACCGATGTTGACGACGAGACGAAGTTCAAGAAGCTCCGGCGGTTCAACCTGATAATGGGGTTCTTCCACTTCATTCAGGCCGCCATAATGCTGGCGATCGCGAACTACGATGTGCAGATGAGGTTCACCACCTCGTACATCGACGCCTCCGGCGGGTTCCCTCCGACCGGACCTGGTTCCGCTGAACTGTTCTTCAGCGTGCCATTGGGTCCGATGGTGGCCATTTTCCTGCTGATGTCGGCCATAGCCCACTTCTCGGTGTCCACCTTCGGTTACAAGTGGTACGTTGAGAACCTCAAGATGAACATGAACAAGGCCCGCTGGTTCGAGTACGCGGTCTCCTCCTCGTTCATGCTGGTGGTCATCGCCTGGCTGTGCGGCATGTTCGACTTCGTGTCCATAATGCTGCTGTTCTCCCTGAACGCCTGCATGAACCTGTTCGGTTACATGATGGAGGCGCACAACCAGAACACCAAGAAGACCGACTGGACGGCGTTCATCTTCGGCTGCTTCGCCGGCCTGATACCCTGGATCGCGCTCTTCATGTATTTCACCGGGGTGCGCGGCGGTTCCCCTCCAGGCTTCGTCTATGGCATCATGATCTCGATCGCGTTCTTCTTCAACGTGTTCGCCATAAACATGGTGCTCCAGTACAAGAAGGTCGGGAAGTGGAAGGACTACCTTTACGGGGAGAGGTTCTACATCATCCTGAGCCTGGTGGCCAAGACCGCCCTGGCCTGGCAGGTGTTCTCCGGGACCATGGTCAGCTAGACCAAAACCCCTTCCCTTTTCCTTATTTTTCCGCGATGTACCTCGATATCGGCGAATGCCGTACCAGCTTTCCGTCAAGGAGCACCGAGACCGCACCGTGACCTCCGCACACCAGGCACTTGCGTCCGTCCGTACGCGCGGATTCCTCCTGCTCGATCAAACGCAGCAGCGCCTTGCGTTCCTTGGAAGCTTTTACGCTGTCCACGTTCACCGAGGTCATCAGGTTCTTGGCCAGGGTGGCGAAGTCCTTGCGCTCCTCGGTCAGGCTGTCAAAGTTGATCAGGCTGTCCCCGGTGAAAAGTACCAGTTCGTCAGGCAGGAAATAGAACACCTGTCCGGTGGTATGGCCCCCGAAGCCCTCCAGCACCTCGCAGCGCATCCCGGCCAGGTCCAGGGTGGCCAATACCGGGAATTCCCCCCGGTCTCCCAGCCGGCGCGTCGGATAGACCTCCGGGCGCTCGGCCACGGAAAACCCGGAGAAGAGGTTGATCAGTTTGGTGTACACCTCGGCCAGCACCGACCCCTCGCTTCCGGAACCATAGGCCCGATTGGACCGCCTGATCATCTCCAGGGTGTCCGGGTGCATGCGCACCATCGCGTCAATGAGCCCGGCGGAGCCGGAGTGATCGGCGTCGCCGTGGGTGATCAGGACGTTCCGCACCATGCCCACCCCGCCCCAGCCTTCCCTCTCCATCAGTATGTCCAGGTCGCGGAGGTAGATGCCGAACCCGGTGTCGACCATGCTGACATCGGCACCGTTCCGGAGAAGATAGCTGTTACCGCCGCAGGGCAGCTGGACGCAGAGCAGGTCCGCCTTGCCCAGGTTCAAATACTGGAGGTCGGCGTAGAACCCTTTCCCAGAGGTCTCCCGCAGACCCAGCCCCGAGCGCAGCACGTCCGAGAAGGCCTGCTTGGGGTCGCTGCCCAGGTTCATCAGTTCCTGGGCCACGTGGTTTATGTCCGATAATAATCTCAGCAGGAAGGCGTCCTCGGCCTCCCCGACCAGCGCACGCAGCTCCTGGGCGAATCGGATGTAGAAGACCGTATCGTCAAGGTGCTGGCCAGTAGTATCGTATTCCAAGATCTCCAGGGGATAGACGGACTTCAGTTCCTCCAGCAGCCGGTCCACCGCCCCCGCCTCCTCCACCGTCAACGACACCGTCAACCGTTCCGGGTGCTTGCCACGGTCGTCGAAGTCCAGGAAATCGATGTTGCACTTGGACGCCGTGGTATGGTTCAGGAAGTCAAAGAGCGCCCCGCTGCGGTTCGGCAGCACGACGTTGAACTTGAGGAAGCTGGGCACGTTCATCTTGCCTTGCAGGTAGCCAATGGCCTCCAGCTCGGAGCGCATTGCCTGATAGTCCTCCTCGCTGCATCTGGCCTCGAAGAAAACGGTGTACGGGTCGATGCGCTTATCATACTGGATGCGGTCGATGTTCCCTCCGTGCCGCTTGACGATCTCCGCCGCCCGGTGCAGCGCCCCGGGCTCGTCAGGCATCTTGGCCACGAAGTAGTGCCTCTGCATCATCGGGGAGGATGCCCCTGAAACCCTTATAATTTAGGTTCCCACCGGAGGCCGCGGATCACTTCATCTTAGCGGCCATGCTCACCGCCACCTTTAGCTGGTTCAGCATGCAAGGTTCTGCGTAGAACCCTTTCATGGTCCGCAGTTCTCCGTACATGTCCTCCGGGGACCGGCCGATGAGTTCCTTTACGGACCTGATGCCCAGCATATACAGCGGCAAGGCCACCTTCTCGCCGACCACCGGGATGGTCCGCAGCTCCTTTAGTACGGCCTCTCTATCGTCGTTCTCCATCGCCGTATGCATGGCAGCCTTGAGGATATAATCATTATCAAGGCGTCACGGACGGAGCTGGCTGGCCTTGCGGATTATTCCGCGCACGGATCCGCTGACCTGTCCCTCGTCCAGCATACCGATCAGCAGATAGCTGAAGGTGAAGGCGAAGTACGGGGCCAGATATATCCAGTCGAAAGGTATCACGACTATCAGTATGACCAGGGCGAAGTCGCTGAACGGCCGGTAGTGCAGGAAGTACTCGACCGCCCTGCCCAGGTCGCGCCCGTGGGCGAAACCGTCCGCCAGCTCATCCACCGCGCCAGCGATCAGGAACACCGCCAGGGGCAGGAACATGATGTCCACGCCCCAGATGAAGCCCGCCACTAGGAAGGTGACCAGGCCGACCAGTGTCCCGGTCAGGAAGCTCCAGTTGTCTATCTTCTTGGTCACCACCAGACTGATCAGCATGGCCAGATAGAAGGCGGTGGAGAATCCCCCGTCCAGGACCATGACCCCTCCCATGAGCAGGCCGGAAAGCACAGCCAGTAGCTTGGCTATCTTAATGGAGCCGATGTTCTCGTCATACGCCTGATCGATATATTTGATCGCCCCACCTAGGAAAGCGTATGAAGATACCAGAACAGCAATGCGGAGGGGAACTTCCCCTACTACGGCTAGTGTCTCGAGCGTATGGATACTCTCCCGATCGATGCCTGTCTTGCCTGGGCATCAGAGGGGTCTTGTTTAATAAGCGTTGCGCTAAAAAACCATGTCCGAACGCTTAGAAACGGCAAATGACGTTATTTTCCTTCGATAACGGGCCCTAGAACCGCCCATCCGCGTTCGGCATTGAACAATCGTCGATTTTCGTCCGCTATCTCAGAAAAAAAGTTAACGGCGTATAAGTTTGATTTTAGACAAATAATAAATTAACACTGATAATTGGGGTCTGGGACTCAAAAAGTACTTATATACTTCAAGAGTATCAAAATCCCCAGTCCCAGTGGGGATCGGAGGTGGTTTACCGATGGCAAAGAAACCGGAGAAGAAGGCGGAGCCCAAGAAGAAGAAGTAAGATCTTCTGATCTTCACCGATCTTTTACCATGCCAGGACCGTACGTCCTGGCGTCCTTTCCATTTGCTTTTTATTATTAAATAATGGTTCTGGCATCTCACTTCACATATGAAATGGCGCTCCCACATCTCCATCGGAGAGGCCATCGCCGAGGTGCTGGGCCTTCCGCCGGGGGAACGCAAGTCCTTTCTGGACGGGATCGTGGAACCTGACCGTCACAAGGAGAGGGTGAGCGGTCCAGGATATTCTTATCGAGTGAGCCACCACCGGCCCAGCCGCCGGGTGGTCATGCTCCACGTGTGGATGGCCAGGAGGTCCTTCCTCAGGAACAACAACTATCTGGGCTATCGCCATCTGGGCATGGCGCTGCACTACATCCAGGACAAGTCCACCTCCAAAGGTTTCCTGGGTATGTCCCACGACCGGCGGGAGGAGGCACTGGCCGAGCTCGAGGTTCCCTCCGAGGCGGTCAGGAAGGGATTCACCAAATACCTCTCATCCCCGCAGTTCGTATCCAGGTCCCTGGAGCTGACCAAGCCCCGCAAGGACGTCCACCAGATCATGGCCCAGGCCTCCTTCCGCTCGGCGGCGGTGGCCGCGGCGGTCACCGACCTGAGGAGGCCGTCGGGACTGGATCAAAAGCTGCGCGCCCTTTATCGCAGCCACCTGCTGGTGCATATCCCGATCGCCATCGGTTCTCTGGCCATCGGCGCCTCGCTCTCCCTGGCCTGGTGGAACGTGATACCCATGGCCACGGCGGCGGTCGTCTGCCTGATCGTCCTGGTCAGGGACCAGCCCTATCGTCAACTGAACCGGGTGGCCGCGTGGCACGGGCTGAAGAGGCATTAAGGACCTGCAGCACCTTTTTATCTGGCGATGTTCGAGATCGTCCCCGGCCACCAGAACCGATGGCGGACCCTGCGCGAGGGAGCAGACAAGGGTCCGGTGGTCTACTGGATGAGCAGGGACCAGCGGCTGCAGGACAACTGGGCGCTGTACCACGCCTGGGCTCGGGCCCGGGAGGGCGGACGCGCTCTAGCGATCGTATTCTGCCTGGCACCTGATTTTCTGGGGGCGGGTCCCCGTCAATACCGTTTCATGCTGGGAGGGTTGGCCGAGGTCAGGAGCGCGGCCGAGGGGCAGGGCATCCCCTTCTTTCTTCTGGAAGGCGATCCTTCCTCGGAGGTCCCCCGGTTCCTGAGAGAATGGAGGGCATACCTGACGGTCACCGATCACGACCCGTTGCGACAGAAGGCGTCATGGAGGTCGGCGGCCATGGCCGGATGCGAATGCGGCTTCGAGGAGGTGGACGCCCATAACATCGTTCCCTGCTGGGCGGCCTCGCCGAAGCAGGAGTTCGCCGCGGCCACCTTCCGCCCCAAGATCAGGCGCCATCTGCCGGATTGGCTGGAGCATCTGCCTCCCTCTCCATCAAAAACAAAGGATTGGCCAGGTGAGGTCAGTACCAAGGTATGGGACAGGGTCTTGGACAGGTACCATGACGTAACCGACGACCGGTGGGATGGAGGGCTGGTCCAGGCAAAGCGGGCACTGGAGGGCTTCATACGAGAACGGTTGCCCGGGTATGGCGAGAGGAGGAACGATCCCAACCTCGATTGGGTCTCCGGGCTCTCTCCCTACCTGCATTTCGGAACGATCTCCGCGCAGAGGGTTGCCCTGGAAGTGATGGCCGCCGAGGCTCCCCAGGTGGACAAGGACGCCTTCCTGGAGGAGCTCATCGTCCGCCGGGAGCTCTCGGACAACTTCTGCTTCTATAACCGCAAGTACGACTCGCCGGAGGGGTTCCCTTCCTGGGCCCGGGCGACCCTTAGGGACCACCAGGGAGACCGCCGCGAACATCTGTACCGGGAGGAAGAGCTGGAACGGGCGAGAACGCACGACCCCCTGTGGAACGCCGCCCAGGTGCAGATGATCACCGAAGGCAAGATGCACGGCTGGCTGCGCATGTACTGGGCCAAGAAGGTGCTGGAGTGGACCGAGACCCCGGCGGACGCCCTGCGCATCGTGAACACGCTCAACGACCGCTACGAGATGGACGGGCGGGACCCGAACGGCTACGTCGGGGCGGCCTGGAGCATCGGAGGGGTTCATGACCGGGCTTGGACGGAGCGCAAGATATTCGGCAAGGTGCGCTACATGAACCTGAACGGGGCCTACCGCAAGTTCGACGTGGACACGTTCGTCGACAGGTACGTCAATCCAGGTCGATGACCTTTCCTCTCTCCGGCAAGACCGTCCGTATCGGGCAGCGCTCGGCGAACGCCTCGGGCAGGGCGCAATGCACCGGGACCACCACCTCCGGCGATATCTTCTTGACCACGCGCCAGAGGTCCTCGACCGCCAAGTGACCAGAGCTGTGGAAGCCCTCCTCGAAGTCCAGCCTCTCCTTGGCTTTGGAAAGGCCCCGGCAATCGAACCCCAGGAGGTCGATCCAGTTCATCAGCTTCTGGAGGTTGTCGGTCTGCCTCAGGTCATAGGCCATGCTGTTGGAGTACACGTACGTCCCTCCCTTCCAGTCCAGGTCCAGCAGCTTGGTCATGTCCCAGAAGGAAAGGCACAGCATGTGCTCCTCCGGTTGCATAGCTATGTCGTCCGGGTCGGCTATCTGCCAGCCCTCTTCCTTGAGCTTCTCCACCTGGTCCCAGTCCTTGTCGGAGAGCGATCGGTACACCCACAGCGAGTCCTTGCGCACGTTCCCGTCCACCTTGGCGATGCTCTGCAGCAGAGCCACGTCCTTGTAGGTGACCACCATGCGCTTCCCGGTCCGCCGGGCGATATCGATGAAGGTATCCAGGCGCTCATAGTTCCTGGCCGAGAAATCGGCGATGGTCAATCCGCTCCCTTCCTCCACCGCCGCCAGGCAATTCTGGTGGACGATGTCCTCGGTGATCTCCCGCTCCGGCGCCGGGCGTCCGATCCTGGTCCCCTCGATGATCAGGACCTTCGGCTTCAGTTTCCCAGCATCCTCGGCGAAGCGGGCGGTGTCCTCACCATGGGCCCCATGCATCCTGAGGTCACCCGAGTAGACGACCCAATCCCCATCTCCCCGCCGCAGAGCGAAGGCCGTGGCCCCGTATATGGAATGGTCCACCGGGAATCCCCGGTACTCGATCCCGTTCAGATCTCCCGAGCCTTCGGCCACCTCGCACATGTCCCCCTTCTTCCAGCCCGGTTCGTCCTCCACCGCCTCGCCGGTCAGGACCCAGCGGCGTCCCCGGACGTCCTTTCCCTTGCCCTTCGAGGCCACCAGTACCCGGGGCTCTCCCTTCTTGGGCTCGCGGACCGTATGGTCGAATATATCGGTGGACACGTCAGACCGGCCGATCTCGCTGGACGCCCTCAATATCGCATAGGTCATGGGACTGGCGACGATCGGGACGTCCTCGCGGAGGAATCCAGCATGACCAAAATGGTCCTGATGGGCGTGCGACAGGAACAGCGCGTCGACCCTCACCGGGGACATGGCCGTCCGCGGCTGGTCCACGGGATAAAGGTCCGGACGGTAGCAGTCCAGGTGCGGAATCATTCCCAGTTTCAGGTAATCCCTCAGCCCCCTCCCCGTCCGGGGGTTCACGAACTCGGAGCAATAGAGGTTGTTGACATCGAACGGCTCCCCAAAGTCCAGGAAGGCGCCTCGGTCACCCAGGTCCACATGGACCTTGTTCCCTCCCACCACCCCCGCGCCCCCGTAAACGGTAATCCTCATTTTAACGACATAGCAACGTCTGGATGGAATTTATCTCTATGGCTAACTTTCTCGTCAACGCTTGCGGAATCGGCTGAAAGCGAGACGGTCCGCCCAGTAACCAGAGAGACCCACGCGGGATTCATCGTGAACATCCGATGAAAGTGATCCATCCTCCCTCTCATCTCTCACGCGTCTTCCTTCACGCGCCTCGTATTTCTTCATGTAATATGGGTCTGGCAGGTCGAACATCCTCAACCTTAGCGATCCAACCAACAAGAGCATCGCGACGATCAGGAACAACCCAAATAAGGACGGGTACGAAAAAAAGGTCCAGGTCAGGATCACTGATGAGAAGATCAGAATGATCAGGGCGATCGTCCATCTCTTCGGCATCGAGTTTAGATGAGGTTCGTCATATAAAAAGAGGATTGCCTCGGGACGTTCAAAACGAATATATTGGGCTATCAAGTTTGACGTTGCATGGCAATCATGACCTTCGCCCAGAAGGTGCTATCGAAGGCCAGCGGAAAGGAAGCGTATCCAGGCGACATCGTGTCGGCCAAGATCGACCTGGCCATGTCCCACGAGAACGCCGCACTGGTCCTGCGTTCCTTCAAGGAGATCGGGGCCAAGGAGGTCTGGGACCCGGAGAAGATCGTCCTGCTCTTCGATCACCGCATACCGGCGAACACCACCAAGGCCGCCGAAGGCCACCAGTCCGTTCGCAACTTCGTGAGGGCGGAAGGTCTGCCGAACTTCTATGACCTGCGCGAGGGCATATGCCATCAGGTGCTTCCTGAGAAAGGCCACGTGCTCCCGGGAATGTTGATCGTGGGCACCGACTCGCACACCACGACCTATGGGGCGTTGGGGGCGTTCTCCACAGGGATTGGCGCCACGGAGATGGCCGCGGTATGGGCCACCGGCGAGCTTTGGATGAAGGTCCCACCGACATTCCGTTTCAACCTGATCGGGAAGCTGGATGAGCCGGTATCTGCCAAGGACGTCATCCTTCATCTCATCGGGAAGATGGGAGCGGACGGGTGCGATTATCGCTGCGCGGAGTTCGTAGGCCCATTGGTCGACGCCATGTCCATATCTGGTAGGATGACCATGTGCAACATGAGCATGGAGATGGGCGCCAAGGCCGGGGTTACCTTCCCTGACGCCAAGACCAGGGACTATTTGAAAGGACGGACCTCAAGGGATTGGGAGCCGGTCCTATCCGATAAGGACGCGGAAGTGGAGAAGATATTCGACATGGACCTTACCGGTCTTTCACCGCAGGTGGCCTATCCCCATTCCGTGGACAACGTCAAACCTGTCGAGGAGATGTCCGGCATCCCGGTGGACCAGGCCGTGATCGGCTCGTGCACCAACGGTCGGGCCGAGGACCTTCTGGCCGCGGAGCGGATATTGCACGGTCGCCACGTGCCGGACGGCGTCCGGCTCATAGTCGTACCAGCCTCCCGCGAGGTGTACCTCTGGGCGGCGGACTCCGGGATACTGGCATCGCTGGTAAGATCGGGCGCTATAGTCACCAACCCCGGCTGCGGTCCTTGCCTGGGAGCGCACCAGGGTCTTCTCGCTCCCGGCGAGAGGTGCATCGCCACCACCAACCGCAACTTCCGCGGACGGATGGGTTCACCAGAATCAGAGGTCTATCTGGCTTCACCGGCCACGGTGGCCGCCTCCGCGCTTAAAGGACAGATCGCCGATCCGCGGGAGGTCAGGAAATGAAGGGCAAGGTCTGGAGGTACGGCGACCACGTCAACACCGACGTGATCATTCCCGGGCGTTATCTGGACGATTATGACTTCAAGAACATGGCCAAGCATGCCATGGAGGATATCGATCCCCGATTCGCCAAGGATGTCGCCTACGGCGATATCATCGTGGCCGGGCGCAACTTCGGTTGCGGCTCCAGCCGGGAGCAGGCGCCCCTGGCTCTCAAACACGCTGGCGTCGGCGCGGTGGTCGCCATCAGCTTCGCCCGCATCTTCTATAGGAACGCCATCAACATCGGGCTGCCGGTGATCGAATTCGACGCCACCGGGATGTTCGAGAAGGGGGACGTGGCGCTCATCAACATGGAAAAGGGAATAATGGTCAACGAGACCAGCGGGCGCACCGGAAAGTTCGAGCCTCTGCCCGCTTTCCTGTTGGAGATATTGAAGGAGGGCGGCTTGGTGCCGCACGCGGCCAAGAGGTTCCGCTAGGGCAAGGTATATTAAGGGGCAACGTTTGGGTGGGGACAAGGACTTTCCAGAACTTCCCCCCAAAACCCACAAAAAGGATGTCTGGCATGCCCTGTGCAGGTCGTGAAAAAATTTATAAGCCCCTCGCTAATATGGGGACACTCCCCCTGGTGGTGAATTCATGAAGTATACTAGATTTGAGAAGGCGCGCATAATCGGTGCCAGGGCACTGCAGATATCCCTAGGCGCGCCTGTGCTTCTCGAGATCCCCGAAGGGATGATAGATCCGATCACCATCTCTCAGTTGGAGTTCGACAAGGGAATTATCCCGATAACTGTAAAACGCGACATATGAGGTTATTGAAATGAGCGACGAGTCCAAGACCGAGCTTCTCGTACCGGAGGACATATACCTGACCTCCGGCGTCCACATTGGCACCCAGCAGAAGAGTGCTGACATGAAGGATTTCATCTTCAAGGTCAGGACCGACGGCCTTTACGTCATGGACGTAAAGCAGACCGACGTCCGCATCAGGGCTGCTGCCAAGTTCCTTTCCCGCTTCAAGGCCGACCGGATACTGGTGGTATCCGCCAGGCAGTACGGACAGAAGCCGGTCAGGGTGATGTCCAAGGCCATCGGGGCCATGTACTTCGAGGAGAGGCTTATACCGGGGTCCTTGACCAACCCGGTGCTCAACCGATTCATCGAGCCTGACGTCATCGTGGTCACCGACCCCGCCGCCGACCAGCAGGCCGTGGCGGAGGCGCTCAACGTGGGCATACCGATCGTAGCCCTCTGCGACGCCAACAACGAGACCAGGAACGTCGATCTGGTCATCCCGACCAACAACAAGGGAAGGCGTTCCTTGGCCTGCGTCTACTGGCTGCTTACCCGCGAGATCCTGAAGGAGCAGGGCAAGCTGACCCGGGACGAGGACTTCAAGCTGAGCATCGACGACTTCGAAGCCAGCCTTTAAACCCCAACCCTTTTAACCCCCCTTCTCTTATTTTCATACATGGTACGCCGGGCGGCCGTCGCCGGTCAGTTCTATTCCTCGTCTAAGAGCGCCTTGATCAAGGAGGTCGAGCGCTGTTTCACATCGCCCCTAGGCCCCGGTAAAATACCTGAGGTGGTGAAGGAGGGGCCGAGAAGGATCGCTGGGGCGGTCGTTCCGCACGCCGGGCTGGTGTTCTCTGGGCCGGTGGCCGCGCATGCGTACGCGGAGATGGCCTCCGACGGAATGCCGGAAACCGTGGTGATGATAGGTCCGAACCACACTGGCTACGGCAAGGCGGTATCGGCGAGCAGCGAGGACTTCGAGACGCCCCTGGGGGTGGTGAGGGCGGACCGGGACATCGTGTCCCGTCTCAGGGGGGTGGTGGAGATCGACCGGGCCGCTCATCTTTACGAGCACAGCCTGGAGGTGCAGCTTCCCTTCCTGCAGTACCTCGACCCCGAGGTGAAGATGGTGCCCATCGTCATGGGGCGCCAGGATATCGTCATGGCCAGGGAGACGGCCAGGGTGCTGCGGGAGGCCTGCTCCGGGAAGGACGTGATGTTCCTAGCCTCTTCAGACCTCTCCCATTATCTGCCGGCCGAGGTGGCCAGGGAGAGGGACGAGATGGTACTGGAGCGCATTCTGCGTTTGGACGCGGAAGGGGTGATCGAGGTCGTCGAGAAGAACGACATCAGCATGTGCGGGTACGGTCCGGTGGCCACCATGCTGATGGCCTGCGGAGGAAGCAAGGCCAGGATACTTCATTACGGTAATTCCGGGGACGTTCGGCCGATGGCGGACGTGGTGGGCTACGCCGCGGCGGTCGTGGAACGATGAACGTACCCTCGATGTTATAAATATATACGAAACGGCATATACGCATGAGCCCCCCAGAGGGGCCGTTCGAAGGGAGAGATTCACATGGACGGAACAAAGACGTGTCCTTACTGCGGGAAGTTGGCCAACGCCGACGCCCAGTTCTGTCAGGGCTGCGGGAGGAGCATCAGCTCCCCGCCTCAGTACTCTGAGCAACCGCCTCAGCAGTACCAGCAGCCGCCGCAGAACTATCAGCAGCCACCTCAACAGTACAACCAGCCCCCCCAGCAGGGTGGATGGCAGCAGCCCGCCCCCGCCTACGGGGCGCCGGCCTATGGAGCGCCCGCGCAGCCTTACGGGCAGTCGTACGGCGGTGCCAAGGGCCAGATCGCCGGAGCGATCCAGAACCGTGGCATGACCGACGACATCATGAGCGGCATCTGGATATTGTGGCCGGTCCTGGCGATCGTCCTGGGCATAATCATCATGGTAGCACTGACCATCATCATCGGCTGGGTCGGCCTCGCCATCGGTCTGGTCGTCACCCTGGTGCTCTACTGCATCCTGAACTACAAGCTTCTGAAACGGATGGACGAGCACCGCAAGCGCGAAATGGCGCTGCGCATGGCCATCATATCATACCTTAAGGAGAAGGGGGCCGAGACCCAGAGGGCGCAGCTCATCGTCAACGAGATATCCGCCCTGGAGAGCATCAACCAGGAGGCGATGTACAAGGAGAAGGAGAGGACCCCGGTCCTGTGGACCATCCTCGGTCTGCTGCCAATACTCAACCTGATCGTGATGTACTTCCTGGCCGAGTTCCCGTTCGACCACGACAAGCGGTGGCATGCCTTCACCCAGTACACCCAGGCCGCCTGCCAGAAGCTGGGCATCAACATCATGACCCCCTCCTGGAGCACCATCAAGGAAAGGCCGAACGTGCTGCTCCTGATCCTGACCCTGCTGTTCGGCATCGTGGTCTTCGTCTGGTACTACTTCATCATCAAGGACCTCAACGAGCACTTCCAGGCGCAATGGCAGTTCGAGGACCAGCTGATGGCGCAGCTGCGGTGAAGAAAAGAGTAAAGGGTTTGGTAAAGAAACCTCTTCCCCGTTTTCTTATATTTTCCTCATGCGACCGAGCACTGGCTCGTAGACGAAGCCCTTGTCCAACAGGGAGTTGGCTATGGAGTCCATCTCCTCGCGCTCGATGCCCTGGGACTTGGCCTTCTGCACCACCTCGTCCCAGGCCGCCCCTTTTCCGGAGTCCAGGCTCTCGATCATGGAGAGCACGAGCGCTTCTTTGTCCACATCATCCTGTTCCTCTTCCAGTTCGATCTCTTCCGGGGACGCGGCCTCGAGGGGCATCTCCGGTCCGGTCTGGTATTCCGGCAGCAGGAACTTCAGCGCATCGGACACCATGCCCTTGTAACGGGAGAGGTCCTCCGGGTGGTAGTGCTGCAGGCTGTGCACAGTGCCCTCGGCCAAAGGTCTGGAGAAGCCGATCTGCATGAGCTTCTCGACCGTCGGTTCGACAAGCTTCATGGCCTCTTCCATGGCCGATATACGGTCCAAAGTGGCCTTGCACGTCTCCAGCACCCAGCCGTCGCGGATGGGCGCCTCCACCTTCCCGACCCTCTCCGGCCGGATCGAAACGTACATCTTGCCCTCCTCGGGCGAGTAGGTCCGGAACTTCCCGACCACCGCGACGAAGCAGGGCGGCTGCAGCTTGGCCAAGGCCATGGCCGCCTCCGGCTGGTACTGCCCGGCGGTCATGTAGAACGTTCCCGTTGGATCGGTGATCTTGGCCCGCCATACCGGTTCGTTCTCGTTGCCCACGTTCTCGTTGTCGGTGAGCACGCCTACCACGAAGATGCGGTTGATCTTCGCCCCCAGCGGGGAGATGAGGTAGGACGGGGTCTTCTCGCCCTCCCCCTTCATCTCCAGGCTGGAGGAGTTGAACTCCGCGGCGAAGACCCTCCAGGCCACTTCCCTGGAGATCAATTGAATCCCTCCATCTCGGTAAGGAGCTTGGCACCCTCCTCCCTCACGTCGACCTCCAGGAACCGGGCGTCCCGGGCGATGAGCATGGGCCCGAAGTCGTCCGAACGAACCATCCCCCGCACCTCCAGGGCGCGGGCGAACAATCTCTCCTCGGCCATCTCCTTGATCGCGTCCGGGTTGCGCTCGTCGGTGGTTATCTTCACCGCCTCCTCTATGCTGATGTTCAGGAGCTGCTCGGTGAGCTCCTTGCCGAACACTACGCTCATGGACGAGGTACCATCGTCCAGTATGGCCTTGATGCGCAGGTCGTCTATCCCCTTGACCTTTCCATGCACGCGGCAGGTGCTCTTCTGCAGCACCCGGCGGCAGTCGGGGCAGCGCATGACCAGGCCGCTTCCCTCTCTAACATCGACCAATGTCCCGCGGACCACCACGTCCATAGCTCCGCCGGACAGCTCCACGTCCTCCAGGGTCCTGACCTTGGGGGAGCTGCTCGACAGATCGCCCAGGGTGCCTTTGGCCAGCAGCTGGATCTCCGCCTTGTCGCCGAGGTTCAGCTTGGGCATGCCCTTCCAGCTCTTGACGTAGGCGCCTACTATGCGCACCTCGTCGCCGTCATTGAGCTCAGCGTCCTTCCAGACGGTGATCTCTGCGCTCCCCGTGTCGTCGCTGAGTATCCCGGTGACAATGGTCTTCTTCTCCCCGGAGGCGGTGATCTCCCGCTTCTCTGGCTTGCTGACCTTGCCGGAGATGACCACGTAGTTCATCCCGTCGGCCAGGTCGGACACCTTGACCTCTGCGGAGCCTCCGCCGGAGGGCATGTCCGCCACGTCCAGGATCTCCTCGGACTCCTCGACCGAGGCCCGGTTCCCCAGGTTTAGCTGCGGGGTTCCCTTGTACTCCTTGGTATAGGCGTTCCTGATGAGCACGGTGGAGCCCTGCTTAAGCTGCACGCTCTCCGTCTCCCAGACCGTGTACGGCACCCGTCCGGACTCGTCGGCCATATATCCGTAGACGATGCTCTTGTGCGCCCCGCCCACCTCGATGGTCTTGGGGTTCACCGTCAGCACCTTTACCAGCAGGTCCACGGACTGCTCGTCCCCGGTCAGCTCGGAAACGTTCTTTCGTCCCGAGGCATTTCCGACCGAGTCAGGGTTCCCACCCATCTTCTTCAGTATGTCCCTCTTGGCCCATTCCAACGAGACCCGGTAGAGGTTGACGTACTTCTCCAGCTCTTCGGTTATCTTGTTCTTGTCCGCCTTTTCCCCGAGCACCCTGGCAAGTTCATCCACGTGGGGTGCGAGTTCTTCTCTGTCCATTTCATGCCTCCGTTCCTTAGCTAATAAGGCAGCCCATTATGCCCGTTACGTTTAATAGCATTATTCACCGCGGATTGAAAATGAACCGCTGGAGGAGAAAAAACCCGAGGTGCCAGTAAAAAGGGAGGATGCCGGGAGCCGGTGAAAATGGCTCACTCGGTGAAGGTCTCGCCGCGCTCGTACTTCTCCTTCAGGTGGGAGATCAATATGTCGCGGTTGTTGCGGAGGTGCGACTCGTACCAGGCGAGAACGACGTCCGCCAGCTTCTCGTGGAAGCGGTCCATGTCGAACTTGGAGAGCGGAGAGTCGAAAACCACGAACTGCCCGAATATCCGCTTCCATCCGGCGTACTTGTAATAATGCTCGCCCTCGCAATAATCGAAGACCATGCGCAGGTACGGCGTTGAATCGACCGCGTAGTACATGACCTTCAGGGAGTCGCCCATGCGCCCCTGGGTCTGGGTGCGGTCCACCAGTTGTACGCGGTTCACGGCCTCGAAATCATACTCGTTCTTGAAGCGCCACTTCAACGGGAACTCCTCGAACTGGGCGAACTCGCTGTACGTGGGTTCCATGTTCAACTGCACATTGATGCGGGAGAACCGGTTCAGCACGTTCCAGAAATCTCCGATTATGGCGCGGTTGATCGTGGTCTTCTGGAAGTTGATCTCTTCCTTGTCCTTGGAGATGGCATCGGTACGGGCCGAGAGCTCGGCATCCAGCTTGGCGAACCAATCCTCGTCCTTTGCCTTACCCACCTTCTTTTCTGGAACCATTGGAGTCTCCTCTGGCATAATTGCCATACAACCATAAAAAGATATCTCATTCCAATAATAACCCAGCATTAAGGCTGGGAAAGCACCTTCAAGATAAGCTTTTCTAATGGAAGGTCATAATCCGCCCGATGGACGTAGTTGGCGGCCTGACCTCATTCATCGAACAGGTTCAGGGCGACCCATTGGTCTATTCGGTGGTCTTTTTCATCTACATCATCGCCGCCACCCTCTTTCTGCCCGTTCCGGTGGAGCTTCTGCTCTTCCTGAGCCCGGCCACCCCCTTCGTGTTCAAGGCCATACTTCTCGGGGTGGGCAAGGCCGTGGGCAGCATCATCGTCTTCTACATCGGCATGAACGTCGAGAAGCCGATAAACACCCTCACCCAGAAGTGGGGCTTCTTCCGCATGGTGGTGAACTTCAGCAAGTGGCTGGTGGACAAGCTCGGCTATCTCGGGCTATACATCATCCTGAGCGTGCCGATCATGGTGGACACCGTTCCGGTCTATCTGTTCTCCATATTCCGGAAGGACCGCTGCGATCGTGATCTCCGTCTCTTCGCCCTGACCAACCTGGCCGCTGGGATAACCAGGGCGGGGATAGTGTACTTCGTGGTCACCGAGCTGGGATGGGACATCTTCTAGGGGCTTGGAAAGGTTTATATCCTTCAAGAAAATTTTGAGGTAATGGTCCCGAAGAACAAGATACTCAAGATCCTCGACGAGTACGACAAGAACAAGCTCACCGTGGCCACCCTCTGTTCTCATTCCTCCCTGCAGATATTCAACGGGGCCAAGAAGGAAGGCTTCCGCACCCTCGGTCTCACGGTCAAGGACAACTTCCGCTACTATGACGCGTTCCCGCTCGGCCGGCCGGACGAGTTCATGAAACTGGACAGCTACGCTGACCTCCTGGACAATGTGGATGAGCTTCTCGCCCGCAACATCATCGTGGTCCCGCACGGCTCCTTCGTGGAGTACATGGGCACCGACAAGTTCGAGAAGATGCCCGTGCCGACGTTCGGTAACCGGAACGTTCTCCGATGGGAATCGCACCGGGACAAGATGAGGGAGTGGCTGGAGACGGCGGGGATCGCCATGCCCAGGGTCATCGAGGACCCCAAGACCATAGACCGGCCGGTGCTGGTCAAATACAACGGGGCCAAGGGCGGACGCGGCTTCTTCATCGCCAAGGACTATCCGGAGTTCAAGATGGGCCTGGACATGGAGCAGGAGTATACCATCCAGGAGTACATCCTGGGCACCAGGTACTACCTGCATTACTTCTACTCGCCGATCAAAAAGGACGGGTTCCGGGTGGGCGATGGTTCGCTAGAGCTTATGTCCATGGACCGCCGCGACGAGAGCAACATCGACGAACTCTATAAGCTGGGAGCGTCCGAGGAGCTTAAGAAGCTGGGGCTGTTCCCGACCTTCGTGGTCACCGGCAACGTGC
>JAXGNA010000016.1:0-23448 GCA_040768245.1 Methanomassiliicoccales archaeon
GAGGCTGGGGAACGAGACCGTGGACGACCTCCTGATAGTGCTGGATGAGATGGGCAGGGGAGAGCAGAACTGGACCGTGCCGATACTGGCCGAGACCGGGACCTATCAGTTCATAGTGGTCTCTGGCGGCCTGAACGTGACCGTCTGCTCCCTGAGCGTCATCTACGACGACGTTACCTACCTGACGCATCTGGTGGGGGAGATGCAGGAGCGGAACGATCAGCTTGAGAAAATGGTCCTGGGGAACGCCAAGCAGACCGATGGCGTGCAGGGGCAGCTGTTCTGGATATGGCTGGCTGGCACGATCGGCGTGGCCGGGTTCATCGGCATGGCCTTCCTGACCTTCATGTTCTACGCCCCTGCGGGCATGTTCCTGATCCGCACCAGGGCGCACGACCGGAGGAACCGCGGGAGGTCCGACTTCTACAAGGGGCTGTTCGACCCGGACGTGGACGGGCTGATGACGCACGCCAGGCCGACGCTGCTCAAGGACATGGAGCCATACAGGGTGGACGACGAGACGCCGGAGGCGGATGCTGTGGATGAGAAGATGGAGATCATGGATAAGAAGGACGAGGGGCCGTCCGCCCTGAGGCGGTTGAGGGATAGGATGGCCGAGGGCAGGATGCATAGGGGTGAGGCCAGGGCCGCCAGGGAGATCGAGGAGGCCCGCAGGAAGATAGCCGAGTACGAGGCCGCGGTGCCCAAGAGGGAGGCCGAGCCGCCGGAGAAGGCGCCTGCGGTCGACCCGGACGCGGATAAATTGGTCGAGGATGCCGTGACCATTCCGGATGATGAAACGCCCGAGGAAGCCCCTGCGGAGGCCGTGGAGGAGCCGAGGCCGAAGAAGCGGACCAGCGCCGCCTCCGGCACCGCGAAGAAGCGCACGGCCCCCAGGAAGAAGCCGGAGGCGGTCAAGAAGCCCGAGGGGGTGTCGGAATGAGGAACGCCTGGACGATAGTGCTCCTGGCCATGCTGTTCGGACTAGTGCTGGTGACCTTCATCACCGGGGACCTGTTCCTGATCTTCCTGGCCAACACCTTCTTCCTGATGGTGGCCGTGGGCAGCTACCTGAACCTGCTGATGCAGAAGCATTCGCCGCAGCTCCACGGCCCCGGCTACACCACGTCGATAGTGAGCACCAGCCCCCTCAACCGCGTCAAGCTCACCAAGCCCAAGGGCATGAAGGAGGACGTGGTGCTGGACGTGTTCGGCGCGGGCGGTTCCGCGGAGTTCGGGATGGCCGGAGGAGGTAAGCACGGGTACGCCGTGGCCAGGAGGGACCTGGAGCTTGACGTGCCCGGCGACAGCTCCTCGGTCTGGGTCATGTCCGCGCCGCCCGACATGTACGCGGTGAACCCGGCGCCGGGGAGCGGGTACAAGGACTTCGAGGGGCTGCCGGAGGTGCTGAAGGCCGCCCTTCGCACCACGAAGCACTGGCACCCCACCAAGAGCAAGGTGGTCGTGTTCTGGAACCATCCCCGGAAGAACCCCATGAACGACGTGGACGAGAAGAGCGGGATGACCTGGCAGGCCATGTACGAGGAGGCCAATAAGGAGATCGAGCACCTGAAGAAGAAGAACCGGTCGCTGATGAAGGGTTCCGAGGAGATAGCCAACACGCACGCCAAGGCCATGAGCGCCATGCGCGGGGTGGCCACCGAGGAGGCCGAGGAGGACGAACAATGACCCCGGCCTACCAGCCCCGGCACGAGAGGGCGCCGGAGCCGTCCACGTTCATACGGTACTTCACCGTGCTGGCATCGAAGGTCGACGGGGACTTCGACCTGGACTTCATCAGGACCAACATCGCCCTTTTCCCGCTCTGGATAGCCGAGGGGAAGGACCAGCAGCAGATCCACGAGCGCTACGTCAACGCCACGATGTTCATCCTGGCGGCCGTTCACTCAGAATCGGTGCAGAACGAGCTGGATGAGGACGCCAGGGAGGAGCTGGCGTCCCTGGAGAACGAGATCAACGCCTGCAACATCGTGGAGGTGTACACCAGCTCCACCGAGGACGTGACCGCCAAGGGGGACATCGACATCCTCTGGGGCACCTCGATGAAGGACAAGGACGCCTCCTCGGTGGTGGTGAAGGACTCGTCCAAGCGGGTGTTCTGCCGCAAGGAGTTCTACGAGCAGGGGCTGCACACCGCCACGGAGAACGGCTACCGGAGGATAAACTGCGGGGCCAGGGCGCTGTTCTACCGGGCGCTGAAGCTGGCCGCGTCCTGCGGGATGCTGGACGCTGAGAAGAACACCATCAGCATACGCGGGAGGGGCATCAACGCCGAGGAGACCGACGACTACCTGAGCAAGACCAAGAGGCAGCTGGGAGGCGGGAGATGACCGACACGGACGTCGAGAGCCTGATACAGAAGAAGTACGCTGTGCAGTCGGGGAAGCAGGAGCTGGAGCGGTTCTTCAAGGACCCCAAGTGGAACAAGAGCCGCCTGTACCGGGTGGCCAGCTCCTTCCTGCTTCGGGACGACTGCGAGAAGGCGTTCGCCCTAATCGACAAGCAGTGGGACAACGCCGGGGGGAGCAGGGTGAACCCCGACGCGGACGTGTACGAGCGCATCCAGGCGCTGAACGACCCGGCCTTCAGGATGACCTTCGAGCGGTTCATCTACCTGGGCAACGTGGCCTTCATAGAGTCGCTGGACACCACGACCAGGGTGATGAACGGGACGATATACGACGAGGATCCCAGGCAGCCCCTGGACTTCACCGACCTGTCGCCCAAATTCTTCCTGCGCCCGTTCGCCCCTGGGACCTTCCATGAGGTGATCGGGCCGGTGACCATCGAGAGCACCAAGCGGGGGGAGAAGGGGAAGAAGGCGCTGGGCGTCGGAAAGACCAACACCGAGGGGCTGATGATGGAGATGCTGGCCAAGGACGGCTGGGACGTCATAAGCAACTACGAGATCAAGAACCCCCCGCCCGGAATATCCATGTGCTACGACCTGAAGCAGGTGTTCACCAGATGCATCCAGAACTTCAAGGCCGGGAAGCGCACCATGTTCGTCATAGACGAGATAGCGCAGTGCGTGCCGAAGATGAGGGCGACCTCCGACGCCTCGCTGATCATGGGGCAGATAGCCTTCCTGCTTCGGAAGGTGGGGGCGGCGCAGACGGTCATATCCCAGAGGCAGAACGACATTCCCACGGTCATCGACTCCATGTGCGAGAGCACCATAATGAAGAAGTCGCAGACGGTGATGACCTTCCAGTATGGGAACAAGGACTACCTGATCAGGAACGTGCCGCCCACGGCCCTGGACTACAACACTCATTTCATCTCCCCCTTCATAATCAAGTTTGACATAGAGGGGATGCACCAGGCGATAAGCGAGGCGGCCTCGAACCCGAACGCCGACCAGTTCCAGATAATGCTCGACTTCCTGAACGCCGACGACGTGGGCATAACCCTTCAGGACCTGAAGCGGTACGCGAAGGTGGCGTGGATGTCCGGGGCGAAGCAGCGGCAGATAGCCGAGGTCATAAGCACCTTCGGGCGCAGGTACTCCCAGCAGACGGTCAGCAACTGGCTGAAGGAGATGGGGGTGACTCCGGGGGATGATTGAGTCATCACTACAATATTTGATTCTAAACTCAAATGGTAAAGTTGGGAATCAATTATTAAACTCTTTTTCATATCAATTTATGTATGACTTGTAACCAAAATCACCGCTGGAACCTTCTGTCACAACATACGGGCGCCACCCTCTATATTACGGATACAAGAATTTAGAGATTAGTAAGAAGAATAGTACGACCTTTTCCATTTTTGAGCATGCTTTACTCGTCCTGGGCATTTTACCTATTCCCCTATTTGGTTAATTATTGTACAACACTTAATAACAATTAGGAGTGGTAATCTATAAATACATACTAGTGCAATCACTTGTGTACGATACAATGAAGCGGCAACCGAGATTGACAGAAGTTGTTACCATCCGGCTTTCGCCGAAGGTCCTTTCAGTCTTGGACCAACGGGCTGATATGCTGGGTATGCTTCGGACGGAGTATTTACGCGCCAAGCTTACCGAGTTCGCCAATTCGGAGGCTTGAAATGAATGCCCCGAGCACCTGTATGGAAGGAGATGCAAGCGCAATATCTCCAGCGGTGCTCGGACCGTATGCTCACGTCGGGAACGATCAGGACATACCAGGCGCACCTGGACTATATCTTCAGGTTCTCGCGGGGGTGTCACAATGAAGGTTCAATGCCCCTTGAAGGACGGATTCTATTGCGAATGCACCGAGTACGCCGGATGCACATGCATCTGCCCGCTGGTGCTGGATCAGTACGCTGAAACGAGAAGGGATGGTTTTTTCAGCGGCCTGGTGCGCCCCCCATTACGCGCCAGGACCGCACCGGGGGCGGTCGCATGACATCCACCATCGCCGTGCGGCGCATGGCCCCCGTCAAGCTGAACAAATGCGGAGCGCCCGGCTCATTCGAATCGGACCTTCAGTCGCACGAGCATTCTCATATCCACATCGCCCGGCGCCCGCTACCTCTGAACAATGGCCTTAAAGGGACCGGTTTCACCGCCTGTTCCCGGTCCCCCGGCCTCCATCTTATTTCATCATTGATCGAAGAACGTCTGGGTAGATACCCGAAAAAACTACTGGGTAGAGAGGTGTAGATACCTTGTATAGACCTAGTAGATACGTCAGTTTGCCCATCTGGGTAGAGAGTTGTAGAGACTTTTTCGGGGTAAGGGGTACCCCCCTCCCCGCAGTCCCTTTTGAAAAAAGTCCCTACCGGTCTCTACCCAGTAGAGTCCTGAACTCTCTACTATACTATCTACTATCTATCTACCCAGTATACTCTCTACTAAGGAGTGCGTCTCAGTTCGTTTCTTCTTCATCATTCTTATCGTTTTTGAGCAGTGAAACTTCTTTTGAACGAAGGCGGTGTAGTTTTTGGAATCGAACAATATCGACAGATCGACGGTAAGATGCTTCGATGACATCACGGACATTGAAAAGGCGCTTGGACAGTGCACGGACGTCCTGGAGGAGATAGTCAAGTTCTCCTACTTCTCCAAGAAGGTCGCGTTCAAGATATTCATGAAGAAGCGGAGGCTGCCGCCGAAGATCGACAACAACGTCCGCAGGAAGTGGGCGGCTCATCACGAGTACGATGACGTTGAATGGTTCCCCTACGTCCTGGCATGCCATGATGGGATGAAGGTCATCTACGAGGTCCTGGACCCATCCGGACGCTTCTCCCTCCGGTTGAAGGACGGCTGGACCATCAACGACTTCACGGAAGAGGAGAAGGAGCTCCTCGGAAAGGCACAGCTCGCGCCGCGCTTCCAGATCAGCAAGTCGATCTATTTGGTCGCCCAGCTCCTGGAGACCAACGATGAGAACATGGAATACTTCAAGGACGTCGATCACGACGGCCTCACCGTATTCCGCGAACTGAAGGAGCAGTACATCTTCCAGATGGACATAGACGAGTGGTGCGCCACCCAGATGGCCCTCTGGACCATGGCCACGCACATGTACCAGATATGGAACTCCTTCCCCTACTTCTTCCTGCTGGCCGAGCGCGGGAGCGGCAAGTCCACCGCCCTGTACCTGATGAGCATCCTGTGCTCGATGGGGCAGTTCTGGGTATCCCCACGGCCCTCCCCGCTGTTCAGGACCGTGGACATCCTCCAGCCCTCCCTGTTCCTGGACGAGACGGAGATGCTGAACGAGGACGACCAGGCCGAGATCAACAACCTGCTGAACTCGGGATACCAGAAGGGCGCTAAGGTCCCGAGGACCAACACCGAGAAGATGGTGGTGGAGTTCTTCGACGCCTACTGCCCGAAGGCGATGGCGTCCACCAAGCCCCCGGACCCGACGCTGGAGTCCAGATGCCTGAAGATACCACTGAAGCGCACCAAGAACCCTGAGATATTCGTCAAACGCGCCCCGTCCCACCGGCACGCCCTCCTGAGAAACCTCAACCTTAAGACGGCGTACTGGAGCATAGAGGCCGGAACGCACGTCGCCAACATGGACTTCGAGGAGATATTCGCAAAATACTCCGAGAAGTTCAAGGGGGCGCCGTCCAGGGCGCTGGAGGTGATGGTCCCCCTGTTCTGCATCTACGAGCTACTGGACCTGGAGAACGAGGGCGAGGCCGAGAACATGGCCAAGATCATCGAGTACCAGGCCCAGGAGCAGAAGACGCAATCGGTGAACGAGGCCGACCAGCGGGTCATCGTCGCCCTTTGGGAGCTGGTGAACGAGAGCGAGACCAGCATCACCACCAAGGGCATTATCAAGAAGATACTGGGCGGCGACCCTGGTGCCAAGGATGCCAACGGCAACCCGGCGGTGAGCGAGTCCGAGGCCAAGTTCTACAATCCTCAGCGGATCGGCGGCATACTCAAAACGCTGCACGTCCCGGTCGCCACCATCGACGGGCGCAAGCAGTACATGCGGAAGATGACGCTGGACGATCGCTTTGCGTTCGTAAAGGACCTCCTTGAATCATACTCCATCGAGGTCTCCGGCATAAAGGACGCCTCCAAGGGCGAACCACACGGACAGCAGAGCATCGACGTGGACCACCTAAACACCAAGCGGGGGGTGAAGTTCTGAGCTTCATGGTCGATAAGGACCCCTGCATACGCTGCCGCATAAAGTGCCAGGACCTCCACGGCGGCGAAGGGTGTGTTCTCATCCCAGAACAGGACTCCGAGCGCTTCCTGATCAACATATTCAAGGAGACGCCCAGGGACCAGCGTCCCCACCACAAGGCGGACGGTCGGGAGACCGATGAGGAGATCGGCTGGAAAGCGTACGTCATCACCGACCATGCCCGCGTGCAGGACTGCGCTGGCAAGTACCATTCGATTTTCACTCTTGGCAAGGTGCGCGGCTTCGACCTCGAGAAGGAGCGGAAGAAGCTCGAAGAGCGCCGCGCAAGGTTATCCAGGTCCAGCCCTCGCGGGCGAGACGCCAAACCCCAACACGACAACGAGGAAATAACATGCTAGGTAAGTACATGAAGAACAGCAAGCAGATGGTCACGGCCCTGTGCCTGGCCTTCGTGATCGTATCGACCGCGGCCATAGGCGCCTGGGCGGTCAGCAACATCTTCTCCAACCACGAACAGCAGACGGTGACCGTGCCGGAGAGCGCCATCATCATCGACACTCTGACGGCGCTTCCCGACCTCCCGGCGAAGGGGGTGGCCTACGACCTGACCTTCTCGGTGGACTTCACCGTTACCGCCAGTGACGCATACGCCGTGCTGGTCATCACCGCTCCGGGCATCACCGAGAGCGACGTGAGCGTGACCTACCCCGACGGCGGACTGGGAACGGTCACCACAGGAACGGACTCCCTGACCTTCGCGTACGGCATTCCGCCCCAGGACGGCCAGGTGACGCTCCAGGTGACCTTCAACTCCGCTGGCACCTACGCGACCGATCTGGTGGTGGAGGCCACCGCATAAACCCTTTCCTTTTCAGGAGGGCGGCAAGCATGGCAGGATACGAACCGACGCTGGAACGCTTCGAGCGCATAGTCAACAGGCGCACCGAGCCATTCACCCTTCGGGAGGTGCTTACGGAACTCAACACCTTCCCCAACGGGAAGATGAGGCGCAGGGGCACCATGTCCGTGGACGAGGCGGCCAAGTACGGCCGGAAGAACAAGATCATCGTCAAGGTGGGGCAGAAGGGAAACGCCGCGCTCTGGATGCCAGGGAGGGCGGTGGCATGAACCTCCCCAACCGACCGATGCCCAACAACAACGACGTCGCCCTTCAGCGCGAGATCGCTGACGGCGACACCGTGGACTTCGAGGCCGGGAGCGAACCCTGGGTGACCATCAAGCTGGCGGACGGCGCGGAACTGAAGTACCGGTCGACCATAAGCTCGATCACCCGCATCAGCGACGACCCGCTGAACGGCAAGGCCAGGTACTTCGTCCAGCACCAGGACGTCGTAAGGGTTGTCAAGCAGCCCCAACCGATGAACGGCATCGAGGCCAAGTCAGTCGGCGCAGTGCGTTTCAACGCGGACACGGGGGAGATAGAATGAAGTACATCGCCCGAGTCTGCCCGGACATTCACGCCGAGCGGTGCCAGGATCGCGTAGGCGATGCCTGCGGGTTCCGTGGATGGAAGAACAACGAGCGGCCGGGGCCGTTCTGCAAGAACTATCGCAGATGCGCCAATCCGAGCAAGAGGGAGGTGAAGGCGTGAACGACCCCAACTCCCTGACCGATTGCCCCAAGTGCCGCCACCGCACCCTGCTCACCTACACCTTCCCGAACCGCCGGGAGGTCGAATGCCTCAACCCAGAGTGCGGCTTCACGGAGATCCGCCGCCCCCTGCCGAGGGTGGAGATATCCTTCACCTTGGGAAAGGCCAACGAGCACCCCCTCTGCTTCGGCAGGGACACCATAACGGGGGTGTCCAGATGCCGGTGACCCGGCGTTACGACGGCCCTGAGTGCCCCGATTGCGGGCACGGCGGTTTCATGTTCCGCATCGGGGACGACGAGGATGGCCGTTTCCAGGCCCGTGAGTGCTTCGAGTGCGGGGCCAGGTGGACCTGGCGCCCCAAGCCGGAAGAGCAGAAGAGGAGGCCGGGAACGGCCTTCGCGGTGCCGAGCAAGGGGGCGGTGTGATGGCCCGATGCCCGAATTGCAGAGAGTACACATTCTCCAGAGGGGGCGCCAAGCCCTGTCCGAAGTGCGGAACTCCCGTCTCCAAGGTGGAGCGCCGGCACAAGCCGCTCGTGGAGGAGCGCCAGAGGCATCAGGCCCGCGCCGACCGCAGGGAGGAGCTGGCCCTCATGCGGATCAGGGGGCTGGACGCATGAACGCCTACGAACCGCTGACCCGCTTCGACGCCTTTCAGGTGGAGGCGCTCGTGCTGATAGTGAGCACTTTCTGCCTCTTCGCGTCCGTGGCGGCCTACATGATGGCGGTGATCTGATGACCACCGAGCAGTACGCCGACGCCAAGCTCCTGAAGCAGTGGAGGAAGGAGCGCAAGGAACTGAAGAAGGCCGCCGCCAAGTGCGCCAAGGGGGGGAAGTAGATGCCCCTCATCTCCCTCAAGGTCCCAGAGAAGCTGTACGCCCTGCCGACATACGAGGAGTTCAAGGACAAGGTCATGGAGAAGTGCGGCGACTATCCCAGGGGAACGGAGATGCTGGAGTACATGCACCGCCACCCTGACCAGGCGAAGATATACTTCCCCAATCCCTGCCGCATCGACCGCCCCAAGGACGACGCTCCGAAGCGCAAGGGGGCGAGGGCATGACCTTCTTCGGCCCCGACAGCTACCCCGGCGACGGCTGCGACTCCTTCACCGAGCGCCCGAAGGTCATACGCAAGGACGAGCGCCTGGCCGACCTCCCCGAGCACCTGACGATCATGCTCCTCGACTCCGAGGTGCCTCACCGCCTCAAGGCCGCCGTCTCCCGGCTCATGGCCGACGCGTACCGTTCCGGGTTCACCGATGGGCGGCAGGAGGGCGTAGAGGCGGTTCTGGAGGAGCCTCAGGCGTACCTGCGCCCTCCGGGGGGCGGCATATGACCAAGTGCACCAACCCCTCCTGCGGGGCCTACGGACGCCCCGGACAGCGCACCTGCGACATATGCCACTCGCTCATGTCCGAGGTGCCGAGCACCACCGAGAGCCGACCATGGAAGTCCCTCAGGCTGCCGAAGCGCCAGCATCACAAGGCCACCTGGCGCTCGCCCTCGAAGGCGCCCACCGACGAAAGGGAGGCGGACTGATGTCCTGCCCGGAGTGGAAGCAGGGACGATGCACCGGCTGCCTGAAGGACCGGTGCAAATACTGGAACGAATGCCAGGCCCGCCCCTGCACCACCGGGGAGGGCGGCCCGAGGCTGAACGAGACGCGCATTCCCTACATCCTGATCGGTGCGGGACTGGCGCTGACGGTGGTGATGTGGATGGTGTTGGCATGATCTCAGCACAATTCCGCAAATACCGCGACCAGATGAGAAGCGAATTCGGCGTCACCATTGAGTGCCTGTATCATGCGGACTTCGTGACCGAAGAAGATTGCAAGAAGTGTGGGAAGTGCTACGCGAAATCGGGAGGGAACTGACATGGTTCATTTTGGATACCTTGGAATGAAACGCCATTACACGACCAGGCGATGCCAATGCTGCGGACGCTTTATGAAACGCGGGACATTCCACAGCGACGGTCTGGGGTTCCTATGCCAGAAGTGTGAATGCGGGTTCAACGAGGCGATAGATGATGTCTATTACTCGGAGGGAAACTGACAATGCCAACAGACGCAGAAATCGAATACACCAATGAAGTGATAGCAGACACGATAAACGACTACTACGAGAACGAGGACGGAGAACTCCAACTCATCCCAGACGATGACATAAACGATGGACAAAAAGGACAGTGAGAATATGAAATCTTGCAGAACATGTAAACATGGAAATATGGATGATCTATGGTGTACGAAAGAACGACCTGGGCAATTCGCTAATGGCGATTTTCCAATTCCAGCAGGTGATGGGTTCATAGAAGGCCAGATAATCGGACACCTCGATTATTGGGAACCCGTCGGCATTGAGGCGCGATCATGACAACTCAAAGCTGGATTGCTCGATTTATCCCAAGCGCCCATAAAGATTATCCGATTCGTATTAGAGTCGGGCATGTCGATTATTACATCGACCTGGAAGATGCATATCGACTCAAACACACCATAACGATGGCAATCGACGATCTCAAAGAAGCGTCAGAATCTAAAGGAAAAGAGGGACAACGATGACAGGGAAAAACCCAGGTGGCACCCGGCAGCACGGAGAAGAACCAGGCTTCAACCTTATAGCGAGATGCTGGGATTTGTTCTATGAATTCCAGCAAAAGGCGGAACAACTGGACAAACTAGCCAAGGAGTTTGAAGCTTACGCATGGAAACTGAACATCAGTGGTAGGATAGCAGAATCCATTGAAATGTTCCGAATGGCAAAGTATGCCAGTATGGAAAAGGACCATTTCAACTACTACTCGGAAATGTTCTGGGCTGTTTCAGAGTACATTTCCGATGGATGGCTAATTACCGAGGCCCGTATGATGTACGAATCTACCCACCCCATGCCGTTTCGTGGGGTCATCAACTAAAGGAGATTATGACAGATGAAAATTCTTGATAAAATAAGGTGGTGGCTGGCATATCAATTATCATTGATGGCCTTGAGAATTTCTCCAAGAACAAACAATGACCTAGAGTATCATAAAAGGTGAAACGATGGTCGAAAGAATAGTAATCAAATGTAAAGTTCCTGGGTGCAGTAACCGCATCCACTGCGAACTTGTAGTTTTCGATGAACCATGCTGTTTCGAGGGCCGGATCGAATTTACCTGTCCTTGGGATGGTGAACCATCATTCGGGGAGGTTATTGCCTCTCAGAAAATGGAGTAGAACATGACGCTCATTAAACGGTTCAGATATTGGTTGTCCTTAAAATTGTCATTATTGGCCTTGAAAATAGCCCCGTCAGAAAATAGGCAGGATGGCGTAAGATGAACCCAAGATACGAGATCATGAAGAACCGCCGAGAAAAGCAACGCTTAAATAAGAAAAGTACCAACTCGGAAGAATCCTCTAAACCCCGAAAGTCTGGTTCCGAGTTGGAGGGAGACGGAAGTTACTAATAACGCGGAAATGATTGAGGTACACATATGACATCGATTATAGAAGGAATTGAAACATCTGCGGTAATTCTCACTATAATGTTTATCGCTTTTGCATGTCTTTTAGCAATACCAAAAATTTTAACGAGCAAAAAAGGGAAACATTATATCATCTACCTTTGGACCGAAAGGATACCTGATTACGAAAGCGGCCCCTATTCGAGCGTCGACGAAGCGATGCGGGAATTCGCGTATTTGGCTCAAAGGGGTAATCGGGTATTGTTATACCGCCGAAGATGGACACTCGGCATCAAAAAGGCAATCATGGATACTCTGATTAGTCCTTACGATGAAATGTTAAAACAGCGCGGTGCAGAAAAAAGAAATGAAATCGCCGAAATCCAGGTCTGACCGTGGGCGCCACGAAGTACCCGATCACCGACCCGGACTTCCGCTTGAAGGTGTACGGCGCTTGCGCCGACGCCGAGCAGCGCGGCCTCGTCTCCATTTTGGACGTTACGGGGATGCACATTTCCTGTGCTGTCGGCCTCACGGAGAAGAACATCATCAAGCAGGGGAGCACCACATATATCCGATGGCAGAGGGCGAAAACATCCAAGACGCTCCGCTTCCCGGTTCCCAAAGACCGCCTCGAGGATATTCTCACATTCATCAAGCGGAAACGGCGAAAGACCGTAAGGGCGTACTTCGACGAGATCAAGGCGATCGGGAAACGGGCGGGATACGATGACGTGAGCAGCATGACCTTCCGGCACAATCGGGCGATTCGGGCGCTCACCGAGGAGGGCATGGACATTTACCAAGTTCCGCACATGCTCGGATGCTCCCTGAACGTGGTCGCCAGGAACTACACGGTGCAGCAGTTGGACGAACTGCACCGGAAGCGGGAAGCGGAAGATGAAACGGACCTGGAAAACTAGTTTGGCACTCCCTTTTTGTCGGCCCGTCATAAAGGCTCGTTTCTGTCGCCCTTTTCCACCCCCTAAATCAACGAAATACCCCACCCCCAACAGCGTTTTTGCATATTCAAGAGAACCCTGAATAAAAATAAGAAGGGGAAAGGGGTTTTTGAGCGCCCGAACCGCCCTAGAGCATCCCCGCCTGCATGAAATACCACAGGATGAAGAAGATTGAGACGATCACCACGATGAACGCCCCGGCCTCCTTGTTCAATTTCAGCTTCCTGCCCCGCACGGTCCTGCCGTTCATGGTCCACAGGGCCAATATCCCCACGCAGGCCGCCCCGAGGAACCAGAGCCAAAGGGGAACGCCGAGGAACGGCGAGGTCATGCTCAGGGAGTCCGTCTCGCTCAGGTCCAGCTTGAAGTACACGTCGAAGGCGTAGACGGTCCCTATCTCGGCCTCGATGCTGCCGACCACGATTATGCTGCCGGAGACGGCGTACTCGTCGGGCAGAAGCTCCCGGCCGGTGTTCCTGTCGTAGACTATGATGCTGTTCGGGTCTATGTCGGCGGCCTCGTCGAACTTCAGCCAGATGGACACCTGCCCGTCGTAGGCGTAGCTGAACGAGTTGGTCCAGCGGGCCGTGGCCAGGTAGTAGTTCTCGCCGTCGTACTGCGACGGGGCGTAGTCCGTGGCCGTGGCTATCGCCAACCCCCCGCCCGAGGATGCGTTGGCGTCGTACATGCTGATCAGCACCGCCCTGCTCAGGGTGTCGTTGAAGTAGGTCCACTTCATCCGAATGCCGGTCAGGGTCATGTCGTAGTGGAGCCCGGCGGTCAGGTAGCACTCGTTGTTGAGGTCGTAGACGCGGACGGAGGAGTAGTCTATGCTCCTGTTCTCGGGGAACCCGATGAACCACGTCACATTGGTCCAGTTCTCGCCGTCGTCGTTGGTCAGGTTCAGGGTGACCTCGTAGAACTTCCTGCTGGTGTAGTAGGTGTAGTAGAACAGCGTCTCGTTGGTGAACTCGATGCCGTTGGCGTACCCATGCACTATCGACCAGGGATGCACCAGCTCGATGCCCGGATCGTAGGCGTCGTTGGGCACCATCGGAAGGTCCTCGCCGATGAACACCACGTCCGGGGTGAGCATCCGCGTGATGACCTCCTGAACCGCCCTCACGCCGGCCACGTCGGAGATGACGCGGGAGATGGTCATACCCTCCAGCATCAGGAACTCGGCACCGTCCACAGCGATCTCGAAGTACACGGAATCGCCAGCGGTGTCGTTGTCGTACCAAGTCACGGTCACGGTATAGTTCCCGTCGCGTAGGAACCGCTCGACCGGCTCCCAAGGAGCGAGGAAGTATTCGATGGGCGCCCCGGCGCCCTCGTAGTAGATGCGTATCCGGGCGAAATCGTCCTGCTGGTTGAACACTTTGAAGGAGTTCACGTCGATGGATATGGTGACGTACTCGAAGAGAGAGTCTGGCGTGATCGTGCTATTGGCGATCACGTTCCCGAAGTAGTCCAGCACCCCGATGGTGTATGTCACGCCGTATATCAGGTCGAACGCGGCGGAAGTGACGTTCCAGCAATCGGAGGAGTTGAACGCTGCACCCTCGCTGACCGCCACCCGGTAGGTCTCGAACGGCAACCCGACCCCGGTGTCCGACTGGTACATGGCCATGTAGATATTGGACGCCATTTCAACCGGCACGAAGTAGTATATCCGGTAGGTGCAGTTCTCATGTACGTCGTAGATATGCAGCGTGTTTATCTCCGGGTCCTCGGGGTCGGCTGGCACAGTGACATCTATCTCCCAATCCTGGCTGTATGGACTGAACGAGTGAACGCCCCAATTCTTAGTCTGGATCGTAAGCTCATCCACCCCGGATACCGTGTCGAACTCGATGGTGGCCGTTCGGTGCGTGTAGTTGTGGTCCGCGAAGATCGGGGTGACGGTTATGCTCTCAGCGGTCCCGTCATCAAGTCCGTAGGTTATGACCGGGTCGTCGGTGGTCCGGTAATATAGGCGAGGTTCGTACGGGTCCCCGGCATCGCTGGAAGAGAACCGGACCTCATCCGATGGGGGCGGGGAGCTTTCATCATTCAACCGTATGCAGAAGTCCACCACGCCCAGGGAATTGATCAGCGCCGTCGGCAGGCTCACGTTGATGAATCCCGTGGAGGTGACCACGAACGATGCGATCTCGGCCCCATAATCCCAATCAGAAGAATCCAGCGCCCCGTAAGAAGTCGATTCGCCGTAGATTACCAATTCACTGTAAGCATCGCAGAATTCGACGTAGAGTTGCATCTTGAGGTCGAATATCAGGGAGCTGTCGGGTATTCCAGAGGTGTCGAAGGAGACGTACGCTCTACTGAGATAAGGGGTCATGCCGTCGTCGAAGTTGATCAGGGTCATCGAGCTTCCGACGGAGTCGACCGTCGTCGTGTCCCAAACTCCATAGGCCGCTCCGCTCTTGGTTATGCTGCCATCCGATGTCGAGTTGCTGACGATGCATGACTGGGGGTCGAGTATCATCCCTTGCGATTCATGAGGCATCAGAACAAAACCCGAAAAGGTCATCAAGAATATCAGCACTAATGCCACTATTTTTTTCAATTCCATCTTATCCACCTACCATCATGGTAAGCCAGACGTAGATGGCCGCCGCACCCGCCAGGCAGATGATGCCCAGCGCCATTCTCAGACGCCTCAACCAGTTCCAGGGGAGGGCCACGCTGACCAGGAGCGCTATGCCGACGATGAGCAGTATGCCGATGTACTCAACGCCTATCATGATGTTGGCCAGGGTGCCGAACACCTCCTGGTTGAAGTCCTCCCCGCTCATGCCATTATCACCTTGAAGATGACGTAGTAGATCACCACGCCCAACGCGCCCAGGCCCACGACGATGCGGGGGTCCTGTATCTTGCTGGCGATGACCATCACCCCGAACCCGCACACGAACGGCGCATAGGTCCACAGGCTGGCCAGGAACCCTTCATCGGTCCATCCCAAGCCGTGAAAGGTGAACGCCAGCACCGACAGGGCGATGAGGGCGTATCCCAGCATGAATATCGGGCTGATGTTCAGCATGAACGCGCCGCTGTCCTTCCTCAGATCCTTGATTCCCATCCTATAGACCTCCGTATTCCCTGATGTAGAGCAGGGCGCATATCACGCCCAGCACCAGCATGGCGATGGGGAACAGCCGGTTGGCCCCTCCCCAGCGCCTGTCGGCTATGTAGACGTAAAGCCCGGCCACGATGAGCGAGGCGGCCACTATGCCGACCGCGCCCAGGAACTGCGTCTCGAACCACCACTGGACATGCGCGGCGTGCTGGTCCTCGATCTCCGGGTCGCCCACGGTGACCTCCCTGGTGGAGTAGCCGACGTTCCCGAACTGGTCGAACAGCACCACGGTCACCAGATAGGTGCCGGCGGCCCCGTACTGGTGAACGGGGCTCATGTCCCTGGAGCCGTTGCCGTCCCCGAAGTTCCACTGGACGCTCGTAAGCAGGGACTTGTTCGAGGCGAAGTCGAAGTCATAGCGCACCTTCAGCCATCCGTTCTCCTCGCTGACGATGTTCGCCCGGAGGTTCCACTGAAGAAGGGAGATCTCCACGGTCCAGTTCAAGTACGTCCAACCGCCCAGGGCGTCCGTGACCAGCAGAGAGTAGTTATGCTGGAGCGAGTCGCTGATGTCGCCCTGCACCTCGCCCGAATCGGCAATAACGATCTGACTGGGGAAGTTACATGTGAGCGTATAGGTCTGAGCGATCCCGGCCAGCTCCTCGTTGGTGTCGGCGTTGTAATAATAACGTCCGCCGTAGTAGTCCAGGGTGTCCGGGTCGGTGACGAACCGGGGGCAAGGGTTGATGGTGTAGGTCAGAGTGGCCGATGAGTTCAGGTCCGTGACGAAGTACCCATCCGTTCCCTGGATGCCTCCGATGGCCGCTGAACCGTTCCAGAGCGAATACCGGCCAAGGTCCACCGTCATGTTCGCCTGGGCGTTCCCGTTGAAGTAGAACGAGCCGTACAGGTTCCCGGTGGGTTCATCCCAGGCCAGGAGCACAATGTCGCACCAGCCGTCCGGCACCAGCGTCATCGAGGAACCGGTCCATAGGAGCGTCGTTTCGTTCCTGAAGTAGATCACGCCGCCCATGGTCTCCTCGACCGTTAGATTCAGGCGGTAGGGCGTCCCGTCGAAGTAGATGGCGAAGTCCCAGGTGCCCAGCAGAACGTGGTTCTCCACGGCGGACGTTACGTTCAGGCGATAAGTTCCAGCCCCATCCGTGACCGTCGCTCCATCGGTCACGGTGAGCGTTCCTGCGATCTTGGTGTTCTGATAGATGGTGGTAGCGCCGTTGATGGTGAGGTCCTCCGGTGATTCCGTCGCCTTCAACTTCAGCGAACCGCCGCCGGTGAGCACCAGATCGATGTTGGTGCCGACGAAGGACGAAGCGGCATTGGACGAATCGAACGAAGCGCACGAAACGACGCTATCGGTCCCTGCGGAATTGGAGAGGATGCCCCGGGTGCCGATGATGATGGTGGTGGCGGTGAGGCTGTGGCCGTTGAGGTCTAAAGTAAATATATCAATATTATCGTTAGAAATAACAGTAACGGAATTATTCAATATGCATTATCGCTCTGTAACTGAAAACTACTGGTGGAAGTCCTAAAATAAACTGATTTACAATTTACATCTATGAAATCAATTTTATTATCCCAAATACAGAGTTCAATCTTTAATTTCCCAGTACCATTTATCACCCTCAAAATTCCAGTATAGTTCCATTTGATGAATAGATAAAAAGGTTTTGGAACTTGCAATTGTAATGTGCATCTTTCATCTACCACTAATAAACAAGTATGAATTATCGCTAACAACTACATTTAAAGAAATTTTGAGTGTTTTGCAAAAGACCAAGAAGAAACTACTATACGTTGAATCAGTAACATCTTAAATTCTTCCCTATTGGTACTGTTGTAAACAGACCAGAACTCCTGAAGTTCCCGCTGCAAAAGACCCATTTCAGGGCGTTACGCCAGTGAACGTCCCGCCCGCCTGGGAATATCCAGCAATATGCATATCGCTGGATTGCGTAATCGTTCCAGAATATCCCGGAACCGATGGTGAATGTGCCCAATTCAAATATCCCAGGTGCAATCGTCATCAGCGCTGGCGTTCAAACCGTCGAACAGTATGTCATCGCCAGCAATAGGGGCGGTATCGGTATCCCAATTGGTTGCTGAACTCGCCAGAGCGTCAGCAGCTTCACCGTCCCAGACGCAGGTTCTCGCCTCGCTCTCATCGGCGCTGATGCTAAACGCGAGGACCGCCAGCGCCACGATCCCCAGGAAGAACAGGTAATTTCTGAAACGCGAGTTAATCATTCTCTACCACCGCCAACCGTCTATATACCCGTAGTCTCCGAGATAGTGCGAGATGAGCCCCAAGCCCAACGACGCCAATGCCAACGGCCAGAATGCCGACCAGGAAAAGGGCGTAATGCCCTTCCCTTCCGGCAAGAAGCGTTCCATGACTAATGAGATCAGGAAGTACACCGCCAAGAGCGCCAGCGCCAGCAACAAGCCCAATAAAGCATGGTGGGCTTCGCACACAACGGCGTACCAGGGGTCGCTTACCAGCGCTTCGTAGGCGTCCATTCACTTCGACCCCCCCAATGCCAAGATAGGGCTGACGACATCAGCCATGGTCTTTTTCGGACACCACGGCTTCCGGCATCCGATGAACTTGGTGATGTCGCCCAAGGGGCAGATGTTCCACGATTCGCACCTGTTGACGTGTCCGGTATGCAATCAAGCGCCCCCTAGAAGCCCGCCGATGAACGGCAGGAGATACCAGAAGGCCAATAGCACCAGCACCACCGTCCCCGCCAGAAGCAGCGGGTTCTTGACGATCATGCCGACGGTGCTCGGCCTTATGAGCATGTAGCCGAAAAGCACGAGGAGTCCGGCGATGAGCATCGCCAGAAACACGCCGTACCAATAGCCCTGCCCGGATGTTTCGCTCAGGTAGTCGATGAAAAGCTCCTGCCCCACGCTCATCGGGAAAAGGTACAGCCCCACGGCTGCCAACAGTCCGCCGATGCCCATGTAGAGCAGAGCCTTCTTCATGCCGCCGCTTCCTCCAGGTCCTTGAGCAGCTTGCTCAGCCCGTCGTCCCCGAGCTTCTTCAGGTCTATGATGTCCATCTTCACTTCCATCCTGACACCTCAGTAGTCCCAGATCACGCCGTCAACGCTGACGGAATCCACATACGCCCCTCCGATCTGCACCCCGTCAACGAAAAGATAGGCGGTGATGCCGTAGTTGCCAGCCTCATAGACCACAAAGGGGTCGCTCTCCAGCGTGTCATCGAACGAAGAGCCGCTCACAGACCTCACCTGCGTATCATTGAGCGTCGTGCCGTCGGGGTAGGTCACCTGGAACGTGACCGCGATGTCCTCACCCAGCGCCGTCAGCTGCGATGGAAGGGTGAAGAACATGAACTCGTAGGGAACGGCGCCCTCATGCGTTCCGGCGCCCAGGTCCAGGGAGTAGATGCCCGGCTGGGCGCTGGCGGAGCTGGGGTTGTCGGGATGGTATGTCACCCGGGCGCTCAGGCTGATGTATCCGATCGGGTCATCGCCCCCCGGATCGTTGGGGGAGTGCTCATTGGCGGCCACTATCGCCATCGCCACGATGACGAAGATGATGGCCAGGGCGACCCCGATGATCGTCATCGCGGGGACTGCTCCGGAGCGGTTCATGCCCTCGCCGCCTCCATTATCCCGGTGTGCGCGTCCGCCTCCAGCATGGTGATCTTCTCCAGGCCGCCCGAGCTTAGGGATGTGATGACCGCGCTGAGAGTGCCGTCGGCTGCCCAGGATGATACGGTCAGCTTGAGGGTGGCGCTGGTGGCAGCGTTGACGGTCTTGCCGTTCTGGTCGACGGCGCTGGCCGTGATGTATACGTTCAGGTTCATCCCGTCTAGGTCCTGCCCGAGCAGGGAGGTGGTGGTCGTGCCTGATTTGACGTACAGCCACTTGCCGACGGTGGACTGGTCCACGGTCACGGTCTGCCCGTACTTCAGCGCGTTGTCTATGACGACGTTGGCGGTGGTGGGGGAACTGGTGTAGCAGCAGGCCACTCCAGCGCCGGTGGTGGCGGAGAACTTGACCTGACTGGCGCTCAGGGTGGCGCTGGGAATGTCGGTCCCCGAGATCTGCACGGTGGCCTTGGCCCATACACGGTACTTGCCGAGCTTGACCACGCCGGTCAGTCCTTCGGGCTCCGGGTCGCCGCCGGGTTCGCCGGGAGTTGACTGAAGCGCGAAGTCGCTGCCCCGGATGCCCTGCCCGAAGAGCGACATCATCATCAGCTCGGATGAGCTGGGGTCTCCCAGGTCGAACACAGCCTCATACGTCTCGGCCTTGCCGACCTCCTGCACGCATATGGTCGCAGTGCCATTCATATCTTCATCGCCATCGCCTTCGGGCCAGAGGAACCAGAGTCCCCCGATGACCAGTACGGCCACGATGCCCAATACCAGTATCTTGTTCATCATATCGTCACCGTCATTGTCTCCTGGTCCACCTGGCCGTCCTCGTTGTAGAGGGCGACCTCTATCACGTAGGCGCCTCGATATCGGATGCCGCCGGTGCAGATTTCCTGGTAGTCGGTCCTGGTCGTGGAACCCGGTATCTCATAATGCCAGGTGATCGTTCCCTGGCTCTCGGTCATGATGATCTGGTCCAGGGATGGCATGGTCACCCGCACGGTCAGCTTCATGTCCTGGTCCGTCTCGAACAGGGACAGGAATTTGCCAAGCATGGACATTGACGGGGGTGTGTCAACCAGGGTCGCAGAGACTCCCTCTATCGACTGGTCGAACCCGCCGAGCCATGCGCTGTTGTCCATCTCCATTTCGATCGTGATCTGGAGATACCCGATTATCGGGTCCTCCTCTCCGTCGCCGTTCAGGTCCACATCGGGCTGCTTCGGGCTGCTGGTGTTCGGTTCGTAGGCAAGTGCCATGTATGCTACGCAAACCAATGCCGCGATCAGGACGATGATGAGAACGGCGGTCACCGCGCCGATGACGCCGGTGCGGTCCTTCCAGTTCTTCCTTTTCATGCTGTTACCCCCAGTAGTATGTATATTCCGATGCCCAGGACGCTGAAGCCTATGAGAAGCCTGCCGATCATCCCGGCGGGCATCGGTATCTTGCCAGTGAGTATGAGGAGGCCCAGGACCGCCAGGATGATGGAAAGGACCATCATCACCAGCATCCCCACGGTGTCCTGCACCACGGTCTCGGTCTCCCAGGGCCATGTGAAGTCTCCCGTTCAGATCACCCCGTTCCACAGAAGATAGGCGACCACCCAGCAGGCCAGGGTCGCTATGATGCGAATTTCGAACCGGGGCATCGGGATCAGTCCAGCTAGGATGGCCAGCCCGACGACCCCGAAGATGAAGGGCATGAAGTAGCCGATGAGAACGGCGACTATCGCGGCCGAGAGTATGGCCACTCCGAAGAAGGCCAGTCCGATCGGCGTGAGCACCAGGGCGATCAGGCCGATTATCAGCAGATACCAGATGAAGTTCAGCTTAGGGAGAGCCATTCAAATACCTCCGCTTATCATGGTGATGCCCCCGGAGAGTACCCCGGCCAGGCAGAGATTGTAGGCCGCGTGGGAGCCGATGGTGAAGCCCAGGCCGAGCTTCTCCCCGCGGAGCCCCAGCGGGATGTAGTACGCGCCGAACCACACCATCGAGACCATGAATGCCAGGATGAGCGCCTGGACGTTCCCGCCGTAGGCCGCCATGTGGAACGAGGCGAAGGCGGCCGATGACAGCACGGCCGCGATGAGAGTCTGATGCCTCCTGAACTTCTCCTTCAGGTAGGTGGGTATGACGTATCGGAAGGCCAGCTCCTCCGAGCAGGCCACGAACATGACCTGGGTGAGAACGGTCCCCCAGACGGCGGTGGCCGGGACCGTGCCGAACTGCACCCCCATCAGCTTGCCGTACACCACCAGGACGAAGGCCCATGTGACCAGGAACCCCAGGAACCCCGAGTACAGCGCCGGGAAGAGCTTCAGTTCGTCCAGCGTCAGCGACCGCTTCGCCAGCGACCGGTCGATGGCGTAATAGACCAGGAGAACCGGCGGTATGAGTATGTAGATCAGGGCGACCCCGCGGTCGAACCCCTCCCCGCTGAAATTGACATAGAAATACCATTGGGATATGGCCAGGGCGACCATGAGGCTCATGGCCCCGAAGTTCGGACTGAATGTCCTGTATGTCCGCTTCACGGTCTCGACCGCTTCCATTCATCCCATCCCTTCTGGGCGCACGGTGTCTTTCGGAAGAAGGAAAATGGGTTGGGGTTTTGGGAAGGCCACCCGCTCAAACTTTCGTTCAAGCGGTCACGTCGGCCTTCTGGATCTGGATGGTCCAGTTCTCCCCGCCGATGGTGAAGGTCAGCTCCACGGACTCGTACTGGTTCATCTCGGCAACGGCGTCAGCGTTCAGGGTGAACTGAACGGAGACCCAGGCGGAGTCACCGGCCTCCACGACAACGTTGGCGGCCTCGTAAGAGGTGATCGCGCCAGCCTTGGTGAAGAGGACGTTGAACGAACCGTCTGCGTTCTCGTCGAGGATGTACTCGTCCGCAGCGCCAGCCACATCAATGGTGGGCACGCTGTTTATCTGAGCGCGGCAGATCGCGTTGGTCAGCAGGGCGTCAGCACGCGACGCGGTGAAGTTCAGGGTGAACACACCGGTATTGCTGACGAAGGCGTCGCTGGTGTCGTTGAAGGACATCGCCACGACGACCTTATGCTGAGATGCGTAGACGTAAGTCTCGTTCTCCGACTCGGACACGGTTATGTCCCAGGCGGGCTGTTCGATGACGTTCGCATCGTCATCGGCAAGGGGAACGCCCACGTACGCGATCAGCGAGAAAAGAAGGGCAACTATGCCAATGGCCATCATCCACTTGCTGGCCTGTGCGCCTACCGTTTTCTTGCCGAAGTAAGCTACCCCGACCAGAACGATGGCAACCATGAACATGCCAGCAACTCCCAACCCGAAAGTTAGGTCAACCATTTTTCTTTCCTCCGTAAGACGCTCCTTTGCGTCTCTGATTGAACTATCTTGCAGGGGTATTTAAAACAGTATGTCGGTTTTTTTCAGGTCATAATAAATACCTTTCGGTTTTGTTGCATTTTAGGGGTAACCTTTAAATAAAGCCGTTTTTTAGTTTTATACATGCCGGATACGCGGGGAGCGAACCTGAGCAGCACCGTCTACTATTACAGGAGGAGGTTCGACCCCCGTGCGATGGCCGCCGCCCGAAAGGTGGCCGCCGGGCTCGGGATGCCGACCGACCCGGTGGACCCATCCGTAATAGACGCCGTGGTCAGGGCCGACCCGCTGCTCACCGGCCCCGGCCCAACCCTGGCCCGGCTGGGCATCGTTGAATCGCTCAGGCTGGTCAAGGGGTGCGAGGAGGTCGAGATAGACTTTCCCACAGGCGCCCGCCGCATGATCGAGTCGGCGGCGGAACTCAACATCCACGCCTGGAAGCGGCTTCAGCTGGACCCGGTGAAGTATTTGATGGCCCTTTACATCGAACTGGGCCAGTAGGTGTTCATATGAAACGGACGTTCGCGTTACTGGCGTTCTGCGCCCTGCTTATGCTATGTGTCATGCCACCAGCCTCCGCCGACCAGATGGGATGGTCGTCGTCGGTGTCCCCGGACTTCGCCTTCAACGGCGACGAGGTGGAGCTGACGGTGACGGGCGTTCCGAACCAGTTCGCCTTCGTGAAGGT
>JAXGNA010000017.1:0-23099 GCA_040768245.1 Methanomassiliicoccales archaeon
AAAGGAAAGGTAGGTAGCGAGGCCCTCAACAGGCTCAATATCGCCGTTGGCGGTATCGATAATAAAACTATGCACCGGACCGGCCGTTTCAAACCAGCAGCTTTACCAGAACCAGCAGGAGCACTAGCTGGATGACCCAAATAAGAGAGGCCGTAGGCATCAACTTCCGTCCAACCCTTACGGTCTGGCGGAGGTCCATGGACAGGCCGACCCCGGCCATGGCCACCGTGAGCAGGGATGCCGAGGAGGAAACGATCGTTGAACGGACCTCCTCGCCCAGCTCCGGAAACGTGTGGATGAGCAAAGACACCAAGGCGGCCATGATCACGAACGCTATCAGAAAGCCGGGCATCTTGGTCCCTGTGGAGGCCCTATCGTGGTCGTGGAATATCTTTGCCAGAACGTATGCCACAACAACCAGCATGGCCACCCGTATCATCTTATAGGCCAGGACCAGGGCGGCAATATCTTCTCCGCCCAGGGCGTTATGGTATAGGTCGGCCGCCGGGATGACGTTCCCAACCTCGTGCAATGAGCCACCGATGAGCACTTCGGCCTGGGCTGCGCTCAGTCCTGCGACGGAAGCGATCCAGGGTACGGCGAAGACGCCTATCAGGCCCAGGACGCTGATCACTCCGATGACCGCATGAACGTTGTGCGCCTTCGCGTCGATGACCGGAGCCACGCTGAGACATGCCGATACGCCGCAGATGCCATTCCCAGTGCCGATGAGGGCCGCGGCATCATTCTCCATCCGGATCCTCTTTCCAATGAGCAGCGAAAGCCAAATAGTGAAGGCCATCACCGCCAGGATGATCAGTATCCCGGCCGGGGATGCTTTGGACAGTATGTCCACGGTCACCCGGGCGCCCATGAGCACGATGGCCAGGCGCAACAGGTATCGTCCGGAGTAAGCGCCACCGGGGCTGAGCGGGGAGAAGTTCACCATCAGGCCGATGAGCAGCGCCAGCACGATGGGGCCGACCTTGAATAGGACGGAGAAGGCGGGGTTATCGGAAAAAAGACCAGGGTCCAGTAATCGAGGCCCGCCATCCAGGACCGTTCCCCGCGTGAGGAGGTAACTGACTATTGCCACCAGAAGGCAGAATAATAGACCTGGCGCCTCCTTGCGCCCTAGGCTGAGATATGATCTTGCGTCGTCCAGGTACGACAAAGCGATTTCTCCATCGGTTGAAATATGAGAGGAATTGGTGGGTCTGTCCGAATTTGAATCGGAGTCACCTGCACCCCAAGCAGGAAGGATTCCAAGCTACCCCACAGACCCGTTTTGTAAAGGGGTGAATAAGAGGTTTAACCCAGGGGGATCAGCTCGCCGAGCAGGTCCGAGTGGGAGATTATCATACGGCGGCAGCAGTACCGTTTGATGTCCAGATCGTCCAGCACTTCCTGGGGGTCCTCCCCCATCTGCACCCTCTTGACGAAGGTCTGGTAGGAGCTTCCTACCACCTTGCCGCACGTGAAACATCTTACCGGTATTATCATTTCTGCTCACCTGTACGATTTCTGCCTCTTCTTCCTGGCGCCACGACCCAGCGGCTTCTTCGGGAGCTTGCGGCGGATGTCGCTGATCAGCAGGGACCTGTCAAAGTGCTTGAAGGCCAGCTCCAGCTCCTCATCCTTGTAGTACTCCACGATGGCCTTGGCGATGGCGGTGCGGGTGGCTTCCGCCTGTCCCATTACGCCTCCGCCGGCCACGCTGACGTCGATGTCGATCTTGGCCGCCTTCTCCGGCACCAAGGTCAACGGCTCGGCCATCTTTAGCCTAGCCAGTTCAGGGGTGACTATGTCCAGGGGCACGCTGTTGATGCGTACCTTGCCGGTACCCTCGCGGGCCACCGCGCGGGCCACCGCCGTCTTCCTCTTTCCACTGGTATTGACAACTTCGGACATATCACTTCACCCTCGAGCCCAGGAACTCAGCTATCTGACTGAGCGTGACGTATTGGGTCAGCCCGGTCTTTAATGCAACGTCGACCTTCTCCTTCTGGGAGTCGACGAACTCCTTCGGTACACCTACGTATACCTTCAGCCTCCTGTAGGCCTCCCTTCCGGAGGTTCTCTGCCAGGGAAGCATCCCGCGGACGGTCCTCTTCATGATGAGGTCGGCGCGGCGGGGGAAGAACGGGCCGCTCTTGACGTTACCCAGGTCCTTCTTCTGCTTGTATGCGGCAAGCACGGAGTCGCGCTCGCCGGTGATTATGATCTTCTCGGCGTTGACGATGACGATCTCCTCGCCCTTCAGGAGCCTCTTGGCCACTACGGTAGCAAGCCTTCCTGCGATGTGGTTCTCAGCGTCTATTACAGCGACCATCTGCTCACCTCATTATCTTCACGCCGGTCCCCTGGGGCATTTCCTTGACCAGTTCCATGATGGTCAGGTTCTTGCCCCCAGCGGCCTCGATCTTCATCTTGGCGGACTCGGAGAACCCGTAGGCGGCTACGGTCACTTTCTTGCTCAAGGCACCGGACCCCAACACCTTTCCAGGTACGACTATGACGTCGCCCTCGGAGGCGTATCGCTCAAGCTTGCTCAGATTGACCTCGGCCCAATTGGCCTTGGCCTTTTCCAATCTTAGAGCAATGTCTCGCCAGATCCCCACTCCGCTGGACCTCGACTCCGCCTTCAGGGCGGAGATCAGCTCCAGGAGGTTGGGGTCAGTCTTTGCATGTGTCATGTTCTGACTCTCCCGACATTGGTAAGCCCCTCTAATATGGAGGGGTATTAAATACCTTTGCCATCCAAGCGAACGTTGGAGATACCCTATCCGTGAGCGGCTGGCTTGGAAAATTATCCGTCATCATATCGACCCATGCGGAAGCGGAACGCCGGCCCTAACTAGAACGGACGTAGAACGATGCCCCCTATAATATTAACGCTTTTAAATTAATTTTTGATAGCCCTTATATATGTCATTGGACATATCGTTTAGTTTGCTCGGGGTTATAGATGATTCGCTTTGGTCCAGCTGGTATTCCGCTTTCTTGTAAGGGTCGCACTTTGAAGGATGGCATCGAGGACGTTCATGGCCTCGGCCTGAACGCCATGGAGGTGCAGATGGTCAGGGTGAACGTGATGCCGCGTTCCCCCGATGACGAGGAGGTCGGTCTTACCCCTCGCCAACTCGAGGGCGACCTGGTGGTGGAGATACACCGCCGGAAGGGCAAGAAGGACGTTCAGATAACCAACCTCGATGAGAAGATCAAGGAGGACGACGTCCTGATCAGCCTCTCGTCCGGTCTGGCCCACAATTACGATGAACTGCAGAAGCTGGGGGTCATGGGCAGCGAGCTGGATGTTGCTCTGTCCATGCATACCCCGTATTACATCGACCTGGCCGGGGAGGGGGACCTGACCAAGAAGAGCATGGACTCCATTCGCTGGGCGGGCCTGATGACCCAGGAGATGGGCGGCAACATGGTCGTCACCCACATGGGCCTTTATGGGAACATAAGCCGCCGAGAGGCGGCGGAGAACATCTCCGATCGCCTGGAGGAGATCGTCACCTGGTGGGATAAGAACAAGCTCAAGCCCCGTCTCGGACTGGAGACCTCTGGACGCAAGGAGGTCTTTGGTGGCCTGGATGAGATCATCGACCTTTGCGACAAGTTCGACCGCCTGACCCCGGTGGTCAACTTCGCCCATTTGCACGCGCGAAACAACGGAATGCTCCGCGAGCCGGAGGATTTCGCCGAGGTCTTTGACAAGATCAGCAGCTACGTGGGCGACCTGCATTACACTCACTTCTCTGGTGTGGAGCACGAGGGAGGGAACGAGAGACGGGTCACCCCGATCAAGAAGGGGGATCTGCGCTTCGAGCCCATGGCCGAGTATCTGGCCGATGCTGACATCAACGCCACCATCATCTCCAGCTCCCCGCTCCTGGAACATGATGCCATGTACATGAAGGTCATTTACGAGAGGGTAATGACCAAGCGGGTGTCCAAGGACATCAAGGTCAAGAAGGGCAAGGGTGCCAAGGACGAGGATGAGGATTGAAGGAGACCACCGCCTACATTCTTGAGGAGGTCAGGCGGACCATCGAGAGGGTTGACGAGTCGACGATAGATGATATCGTTTCCACGCTGGCCGCCGCCCCCAAGATCTTCATCTATGGGGTCGGCCGCTCTGGACTGGTCGGGGAGGCCTTCGCCGCTCGGCTGGTGCAGATAGGCCTCAACGTTCATTTCGTCGGAGACACCACGACCCCCATCGTGGAGAAGGGTCACGTGGTGCTCATCATATCCAACACCGGGGAGACCATGTCCGCGGTGCAGACCGCCAACATCGTGCGCCGCCTCGGCGCGGTGGTCATCAGCATCACCGGCAGCGCTCATTCTAAGCTAGGCATCGCCAGCAACATCGTCATGGAGCTTGTTCAGCCCAGGGACGAGCAGAAGAAGAGGAACGCTCCACTGGGAACGATCTTCGAGGCCTCCAGCATGGTCATGATGGATTCCATGGTCCCGCTGCTCATGGCCAAGCTGAACCAGGACGAGGCGTCATTGAGACGCAGGCACGCCATCTGGGTCTGATCACATTCGTATCTTCTTGGGCCGGACGCTCTCCCCGTAATAAGGATTCTGGAACTCATCCCAGTAGACCAGGTACTTGCGCCGGCGAACCTCTCCGTTGGAGAGGCAGAAGGCGTCCATCTCCTTGCGGATGGGATCGACCACCAGGGCGGTATGGTAAGGCTTGTCGAACATCCCCTTCTGGGTCGAGATGTCCGTGGAGGAAAGGAAGCAACCGTGCCCGGGATGAGAGTGATACCAGCCCACCAGCACGTAACGGAAGCGGGCGCATTCCAGCGAGGCGAAGAGGGATTCGAAGCCCTCCGGATCGAACCTGACGCTGACCGAGGTAGCTTCCAGGTTGGTGGTGGCCACGTCTCGCACCACCGTATACTCCACGCCCTGATGGGTAAAGACCTCGCCCAGTAGGAAGCCCATCACCTCCAGCCCCGCCTTGACCTGGGAGAGGGCGTGGTTTCGCACCTTCTCCTCGGCGGTCTTGAAGAGGTACATCTCCGCTTCGCACCGATCGGAGTAAAGCGGTAAAGCCTCCTTGGGCAGCCACTTGTGCGGCAGCGCCCTTTCCGCAGAAGGAGGGGCCATCTCCTCCATCTCCAGGTCCTTTCCGCCCAGTATGACCGGCGCGTTCCTCATCTTCGTACCACCTTGGGGGCCGGAGCCACGATCACCGGCGGAGTGCGGCGGGGATTGGTATTGAAGAACTGGGCGGCAGCGGTGCAGGTGTCGGTGCCGAACGGGCTATTTCCATTGGGCGATATCAGAAGCGACTCCAGCCCCTTGATGAAATTTGATAGGGTGGAATTGAAGGACCATTCCGAAAGTAGTTTTATGCAGACGTGGCCCCCGTCCTCGGGCATCATGATGTTCGGATGAAAGATAGGCGTCCTCCAGATCACCAGCGGCTTCTCGAACGGATACTCCCGGCCGATTATCAGCTCCAGCCGGTGGCTGTATCGGTAGCTGAGCTTACCGTTCTCCATGACCGGTCCGGGAACACCTTCCATGGCCACCTCGACCTTCAGTGGGAAGGCCGTAAGGTTCCCCTCGCTAAAATCAAAGCTCCTGGGGAGGTGGTTACGGCAGGCCTCCAGCTCGTTCCTCAACCTGATGTAGAGTATCTCCAGGGGCAGGGTCATCGGTTCCCGCCCTCGGGGTCGGGGATCAACTCCAGTTCCTCGTTGGCCTGGATATCCAGTTCCTGGACCTTCTGCTGCCCCCTCAGCAGGCGGCGGCCCTTGCGGATGACGTACGCCCCGGGGTCCTTCTCCCAATAGGCCGATACGCCCTCGATGATCTCCTCCACGGTGTTCTCCATCTCCAGCTCCATGTCGACCGTGGCACCGGTCTCCGCGTTCCTGACCCTTACCCTTACCACCATTTTATCGCCCCGGACAATCCCTGGGAAGAAGGTATAATCCTTTCCCTTAGAGTTAGCATTATGATAATTTGGTAGGGAGGTGGTTCGGACATCCTGGGTCGATGTCCAATCCCAATATCTCGCAGGTCCCTGCCATACCATCGTAATGCATGACGTGGGCTATCGCCGGCCGTCCAGAGAGGACCTTCACCGCTTCCCGCACCTGGGCGGCGGCGATGATGCTGGTGGTGGTTATCTCCGCGGCCATCTTCGGCTGGTAGAACACGGTGTCCTGACCGGTGCAGCTGAAACGGCGCTCCATGACCTTGAAATGGCTGCGGTTCATACCGCACTGCAGGCAGGGCGTCAACGGCGGAACCACCGCCTGCACCCTTCCCCGGAACCCCTCCGTGCCGCCGTCCACGTACGGTACCCGGGCGTGATACGCGTTAGCGTTAAGATGCAGCCTGGCCGCCACGTTGTCCAAGCAACCAAGGATGATACCATACCCTTTCATATCCTCCGGCCCCAGGGATTGCACCTTGCCCTCCATGGCCCTGATCTGGACCTCCGGGTCCAGCTCTCTGGCCCTTTCCGCGACCAGCGACGCTTTTCCCTTCCCGGACGATTGGTCCCCCTCCCGGAAGAGCACGCAGCGGGAGAGGTTGGACCGAACGACCGTGTCCATGTCGAGAACGTCCACGTGACGGAACCCGAAGAGCACCAGGTCCTTCACCGCTTCGTTCCCCAGAGCACCCGCGCCAACGACCAGTACTTTTGCCGAACCTATGCGTGAAAGGTCCACCCAGGGAATACGCTTGGTCCGGTCGTGACGGTCCTGGTCCATCACCCCGGGACGGATCAGCCCGGCCATGTCGGGAACGAGCGATCCCTGACTATAAAAAAACGGACCGTACCAGTATATATTGTGATATTAACGAACCTCTGAACTGGACGGTAACCTCATATATACTGGAGGTAGGATGTAATAGGGACGCCCATGCCCGCCCGCAAGAGCAGCGCAGACCGTAAGACCAGTGTTCGCAGCGGCAAGCCCAGTAAACAGTCCGGGAACTCGCCGTTCATCAACCGGGAGATAAGCTGGGTAAGGTTCCACAAGCGCATTCTCGAGGAGGCCCAGGACACTTCCCATCCGCTCCTGGAGAGGATCAAGTTCCTGGCCATCTGCGGCAGCAACCTGGACGAGTTCTTCATGGTCCGGGTGTCCGGGCTGAAGAGGCAGCTGAAGAAAGGAGCGTTGGAGGCACCACCGGACGGATTGACGCCATTGGAGCAGCTGGAGGCCATCAGCGCGGAGCTGTTGCCGCTGCTGGAAGCGCATGGCAGGCTGTGGTATGATGACCTGTTGCCCAAGCTTAGGATGGCCGGGATCACCATCCATCCGGTGAAGGACCTCGACCCGGGAAAGCGCCAGGCGTTACGCGATTACTTCGAGAGGATGATATTCCCGGCCCTCACGCCCCTGGCCCTGGACTTCAATCAGCCTTTCCCCTTCATCTCCAATCTCAGCATCAATCTGGCCGTGAGCGTAAGGCATCCCCAGAGAGGGGACCGCTACGCCCGGGTGAAGGTACCCCTGGACCTCTTCCCCCGCTTCGTGCCCATCCCCGGATCCCAGGGCAGGACCCAGGACTTCGTTTTACTGGAAGATCTGGTGGCCGACAACCTCGATCTGCTGTTCCCGGGCATGAAGGTAAGGGACGTGCACCTGTTCCGCATCACCCGCGACGCGGACATCGAGATCACCACCGATGAGGCGGAGGACCTGCTTACGGCCATCGAGGAGAGCGTGGAGACCAGGAGGGTCGGCTCCCCCATCCGGCTGGAGGTGGACAAGGACATGCCCGATAAGCTGGTGGACCTCTTCGCCACCAAGCTCGGACTGCATCCGCTGATGGTCTTCCGCTCCCACGCCCCATTGTCCCTGGTGGGCTTCTGGGACCTGCTGTCCCTGAACCGCCCGGACCTCAAGGACCAGCCGTTCCTTCCCTACGTGCCCTCGGACCTGGTGCCGGAGAAGTCGCTCATGTCCGCGGTGGAGCATCGCGACCGGCTGTTCTATCACCCTTATGATTCCTTCGTACCGCTGGTCACCTTTCTGAAGCAGGCGGCCAACGACCCGCAGGTCCTGGCCATCAAGATCACCCTGTACCGTATCGACAAGCACTCCCCGATCATCGACGCCTTGATGGAGGCCAGGGAGAACGGCAAGGCGGTGGCCGCGGTGGTGGAGCTCAAGGCACGTTTCGATGAGGAGAACAACATCGTCTGGGCGCGGGCACTGGAGAACGCCGGGGTGCATGTGGTGTACGGCCTCATGGACCTCAAGGTGCACGCCAAACTGCTTCTGGTGGTGCGGAAGAAGGGGGACAGCATCGTCCGTTACAGCCACATGAGCTCCGGTAACTATAACGCGCAGACCGCCCGCATCTACGGCGACATCGGTTACCTGACCGCAGACCCGGAGATCGGCGCTGACGTGGCCGACCTCTTCAATTATTTGACCGGGTACTCGCACAAGGACTCCTACCGCAAGCTTCTCGTGGCGCCTGTCACGCTGAAGAGGGAGATGATCGCCCGCATCGAACGGGAGGCGCAGAGGCAGAGGGAGCACGGCGATGGGTACCTGGCCTTCAAGCTCAACGGGCTGCTGGACCCGGAGATCATCATGGCCTTGTACAAAGCCTCCCAGGAGGGGGTGCGCGTGGACCTGAACGTTCGCGGGCTGTGCGCCCTGCGCCCCGGGGTCAAAGGGCTCAGCGACAACATCCGGGTGAACAGCATCGTCGGGCGCTTCCTGGAGCACGCCAGGATCTACTACTTCCGTAACGGCGGGCAGGAGGAGGTGTTCCTGGGCAGCTCGGACATGATGCCCCGCAACCTGAAACGGAGGGTGGAGGTGCTGTTCCCGGTGCTGGACGAGGAGTACCGACGGAAACTGGTGGATGAGATACTGCCTATCCATCTCAGGGACAACGTCAAGTCCCGGGACATGCTGCCTGACGGCACCTACATGAAAAGGAGGACCGCCAAGGGCGAGGAGAGAGTGGACTCTCAGGACTGGCTGATCAAGAACCGCGGTTCCTGGCACAGGGAGGAGTGAAGCTGACCGACCTACTGTGCGCATACGGTCGGAGCGTCACCGCGCAGCGGCTGGAGGCGCTTCTGGCCGAGGTCGATGGTGTGCGAAGCGGGGAGGATATCGAGCACGTGCACCGCATGCGGGTGGCCTCCCGGCGCTTGCGCTCAGCGCTGCGCATATTCGGCGAATGCTTCAAGGGCAAGAAGGCCAAGCGTTGGCGGAAGGCGGTGAAACGCATCACCACCTCGCTGGGGGAGGCTCGGGACCTGGACGTGCAGATCGAACTGCTCGAGGGCATGGCCAAGGATTGGCAGGGGGAGGAGGCCGTCGGCCTCGCCCTGATCGTGGAGATGCTCAGGTGCCGCCGGACGTCGCTGCAGCCAGGCGTGGCCGCCCTGATGGACGAGCTGGTTGGGGACGGGGCATTGCAGGAGATGAGGTCCCAGCTCGCTGGACTGGAGGAGCCGAAGGATGACCTGTCTTCCTTGCATCCATACGCCTTCGCCCATGCCTCCGTGGCTGTGGACGAACTGATGGAGCACTCGCATTCCGTTCCGATCTATGAGGATTGGCAGGGCCATCATGCGTTGCGGATAGCGGGAAAGCATCTGCGCTACGCGCTCGAGGCGTTCCGGGACGCCTATGAGGATGGACTGGAGGAGGACCTCAAAGTAATGAAGAAACTGCAGGACACGGTGGGGGAGCTGCACGACTGCGACGTCTGGTTGCAGCGTTTGCCGGGCCTGCGGAAGGAGGCCCCAGCGGCGGCCAAGGCCATTGAGCGGTTGGCGACCAATTTCGAGAAACGTCGCCGGGAGCTTCATTCCGAGCTTATGGTGATATGGTCCGCCCTGCAGCAGGAGCGCTTCCTGTTCCGGCTGCTGGACAAGCTCAAGGGCCGTCCGCTGGTCGAGGCCTGCCCGGTAAAGGTGGCGCTCATCTCGGACGTGCATGGTAACGTCGCCGCCCTGCGGGCGGTGACGCTGCACGCCCGGTCGAGAGGTGCCACCGCCTTCCTGAACGCCGGGGACGCGGTGGGCCTCCCTCATCCCGTGGATGCGGTCCGCCTGCTCCTGGAGCGGGACGTGCTCAGCGTTATCGGCAACATAGACCGCGCCGTCTTGAGGATAGCCTCGGGAAAGAAGGTCGATGACCGTCAGCTGGAGATGTCGACGGAAATGCTAGGGAAGGACGAGCTGCAATGGCTGGCCTCGCTTCCGGACGAGCTGCGCCTGGACATCTGCGGCCGCACCGTCCTGGTGACCCATGCCTCGCCGGGACAGGAGGCGGAGAAGCTTACCCTGTCCACGCCTGAGAACCGGATGCGCCATCTGGCCGGATCGAGCCGTGCTGACGTGATCGTCACCGGCCACTCCCATGTTCCGATGGTCCGGGAATGCGCCGGGACGGTTTTCGTTAACCCGGGCAGCGTGGGTCGCCCCCGCGACGGCCCCGAGGCCTCCTATGCCCTGCTGGACTTTCCGTCCATGAGCGTGGAGCTGATCAGGGTCCCCTATGACGCCAAGGGCGCCGCGGACGAGCTGCGGGCCCAGGGGTTCAAGGACCTGCCCAAGGACCTGGAGAACGGGCGGACGGCGGACAAGGTCCGGGAGGCCGGGAAATGGGCTGAACGGTTCCAGATCGAACGCCAGCACGCCGAGCAGGTCCGGTCCCTGGCCACGTTGATCTTCGACAACACCCGGGGACTGCACCGTCTGGACCCCAAGGACCGCGAACTGCTGGAAATGGCGGCCATGGTGCACGATGTGGGGCTCGGTGAAGGGGCGGAAGGGCATCAGAGGAGGGCCCTGGACATAGTGATGAAGGCCGAGCTCCCCCTGGAAGAGGTGGAGAGAAGGATGCTGGCCTGCATCGCCCGTTATCACGGCCTGCGCTCGCCGCGCCCTGACGACAGGGTTTTCAAGGGGCTCACGCGATCGGAGCAGAAGAGAGTATGCAAGCTCTCGGCCATGCTGGCCCTGGCGGACGGCCTGGACCGCGGCCACGGCTCGCTGGTGGGGAACATGGAGATCGCCGTGGGCAGAAGGGCGGTCAAGGTAGCCATCACCGGTCGGGGCGATCTTTCGTTGGAGAAGGAATGGGGAGGACGGAAGGCAGGACAGTTCGCCCGGGTCTTCGGCAGGAGGGTGACCGTGGATGGCTGAGCCGGAGAAGGGGAAGGTAGTGGCCTTCCTGGACGTGGGGACCAACTCCATCCGCCTCCTGGTGGTGCGCATCAACCCCAACCGCTCGTTCACGGTGATCAGCGAGCAGAAGGAGATGGTCCGGCTGGGGGAGCAGGAGTTCTCCGACGGACTACTGCTGGAGAGCGCCATGGACCGGGCGGTGCGGGTCCTGAAGAACTTCTGCGACCTGTCCCGGACGTACGGCGCGACGGAGTTCGTGGCCATGGCCACCTCGGCGACCAGGGAGGCCTCCAACCGAACCGAGCTGGTGGACCGGGTGAAGGAAGCCACCGGACTGGAGCTGCAGATCATCTCCGGGATGGAGGAGGCCAGACTCATCTATCTGGGTGTCTCCAGCGGCCATCATATCGGCCGCAAGAACGCCCTGTTCCTGGACATCGGCGGAGGCAGCACCGAGCTGGCCCTGGGCGATCAGAACGAATATTCCTATCTGGAGAGCCTGAAGGTCGGGGCGATACGCCTCACCACCATGTTCGTCAAGAAGCCGGAGGCGCCGATCCCTGAGGAGGCGCTCTCGAAGATGCGCAAGTACGTGAAGAGCTCCTTGGTCAGGGCGAAGAAGGAGATAATGCAGAGCAAGGTGTCCCTGGCCTTCGGCAGTTCCGGGACCGTGGTCAACCTGGGGGAGATCCTCGTACGCCAGGACAGCAGCTCCCGCCCGGGGGTGATCAGGTATTCGCAGCTAAGGAAGCTGATACCCCAGTTGGCCGGGCTGGACCTCGCCGCCAGGCGCAAGGTGCCGGGGATGAACCCGGAGAGGGCGGACATCATAGTCGCCGGGGCGATGGTCCTGGAGACGGTCATGGAAGAGCTGAAGCTGAGCGAGATCGCCGTCAGCCAACGCAGCATGCGGGACGGTATGCTGCAGGACTACCTGGGCGGTCTAGAGGAGTTTCCAGGCTTCCGCGAGCTGTCGGTGCGAGAAAGAAGCGTGATACAGCTGGGACGGGCCTGCTCCATCGATGAGGAGCATGCCAGACGGGTGACGTCCATCGCCCTGGAGCTGTTCGACAGCGCGGCCAAGAAAGGCTTGCACACCATGGGCAAGAAGGAGCGGGAGCTGCTGCATCACGCCGCCTTCCTTCATGACGTGGGCGATTTCATCTCCTTCAACGATCATCATCTGCACTCGCATTACATAATCTGCCACGCCGAACTGCTGGGATTCTCCAACCGCGAGGTGCTGCTCATGGCTAACATCGCCAAATACCACCGCAAGCGCACGCCGAAGCTCAGGGCGGCCGACCTGAGGGAGCTGGACCAGAAGGACCAGCAGACCCTGGTTCGGCTCTCCACGCTGTTGCGCATGGCCGAGAGCCTGGACCGTTCCCATTCGAACCTGGTGCAGAACGTGCGGTTCAGCAAGGTGACCAAACGCTCGGTGAAGCTCATCGTCACCGCCAGCGGCGACCCGCAGCTGGAGATGTGGCGCATGGAGGAGGACCGCAAGGCGTTCAGGAAAGCCTACGGCAAGGAGCTCACGGTGGTGCTGAACAACATCGAGGGTTGAGAACAGTAAAAGGGATGTTAAGGGGTTTGACTGGGTTGGAAAGGAGACCTTACTTGGTCTTCTTCATTATCTTCATCCAGCCGCCGCTCTCGAACACCGCGAGACCCCTCTTGGAGAGGGTCTTCTCGAACTCCTCCCAGGATACGATCTCCAGCCTCGCGTTGTTGCCCTTCGTGAACTGAACTCCGTTGGTGCCCTTCACGCGGCCCGGCTTGAGACCCTTCTTCTTCGCGATGTCCTTCGCCTTGTCTAAGCTGATTTTCTCCATCACCATGGAACGACCTCCGCGATAATCGACCAATCTGGCCTGTTATCCAGTAAGTAATGGAAATATTCTATATATAAAATTTATCGCATAAAGGACCTTGACCAGCGTTAATTCCTCTTATATAGTATAGGGTGTTAACCTTTCTCCACACCCAGATTTTTATCCCCCGGAAGGGTATGCGGAAACCACGCTGGCCGAATGACTGGCCATGTCTGGAAGGGCAGGGATTAAATGCCTTAGCGGGGATTACCTGCGGATAACATGGGCCTCTTCGGTTCCTCCGGAATACGCGGTCTGATAGGGAAGGACATCGACGCCGAGCTTGGCGTTCGGATCGGCAGGGCGGTGGGCGGTCTTTCCGGGACGGTCGTGGTGGGAAAGGACCCTAGGACCAGCGGGGACCTGTTGGTGAACGCATTGACCGCCGGTCTCATCGAGGCCGGGGCCGAGCCGTATCGGGCGGGGATGGTGCCCACTCCGACGCTGGCATGCGCGGCGTCCCATTTCGATTGCGGGCTGATGGTCACCGCCTCCCACAACCCCCCGGAGTACAACGGGGTGAAGATGTGGAACCAGGATGGCAGTGCCTTCGACGGGGAGCAGACGGAGGAGGTGGAGCGGCTGATCGCCCAGGGCGGGCGGAAGGCCGGATGGGACGAGATGTTCGAGGAACGCCTTTGGCCGGGGGCGATCGACGAACACATCCTGACCATCCTGGAGGAGGTCGGACCGGTGGAGCGCTCCATCGTTCTCGATTGCGGCTGCGGGGCCACTGGTCCGGTCAGCCCCCGCCTGTTCCGGGACCTGGGCTGCAACGTCGTGGCCATTAACGCCAACCCTGACGGGCGTTTCCCCGGGCGGCCCTCGGAACCGTCCGAAGCCAACCTGGGTGACCTGATGTCGCTGTGCAAGGCCAAAGGCATGGCGGGCATCGCCCACGATGGGGACGGGGACCGCATGGTGGCCGTCGACGAGGATGGCCGTTACGTGAGCGGTGACCGCCTCCTGGCGCTGTTCGCCTCGCTCCTGGGGGTGAAGGACATGGCCGCCCCGGTGGACGCCTCCATGGTCCTGGACGACATCGTGGGAAGGCCGATAGTACGCACCAGGGTGGGGGACATGTTCGTCTCCGAGGCGCTGAAGAAGCAGAGGCTTCCGTTCGGCGGCGAGCCCTCCGGAACCTTCATCTTCCCCTCCGTGAACTACTGCCCCGACGGCATGCTGGCCGGCGCGTATCTGCTGAAGTTGTTGGACGGACGGCCGCTCAAGGACGTGGTGTCTTCCCTGCCCATCTATCCCTCGGCGCGGGACTCCTTCTCCTTCGATCCCTCCCAAGGCAAAAAGGTGAAGGAGAGGCTGGCCGAGGAGATGTCCTCCCTGGACGGTGAGCTGACCACCGTGGACGGTTACCGCGTTGACCTAGGGCACGGTTGGCTACTGGTCCGCCTATCGGGAACGGAACCGAAGGTGCGACTAACGGCGGAGGCCAGGAACCGGAAGGACCTGGACCAGATCGCCGAGATGGCCAGGTCCAGGGTCCGCAAGGCCCTGGGCTGAGCAGGCATTTAATAGCTGACAGCCAATTTCATTGGGAAGGATAGAAATGAAAGCGCTCATTCTGGCCGCCGGGGAGGGTACCCGCCTAAGACCGCTCACCACCAACATACCCAAGCCGCTGCTCACCGTGGCCGGACGACCCTACCTGGCCCACCTGGTCAAGGCGCTGGGCGACGCGGGAATCAAGGAGCAGGTCATCCTGGTGGGATGGAAGGCCAACCGGGTGAAGGAGTTCTTCGGCGACGGAAAACAGCTGGGCGTCGAGCTCAGCTACCTGGAGCAGAAGGAGAGATTGGGCACGGCCAACGCCATAGGGGTGGCGGAGGGGGTCATCGAAGGAGACTTCGTCTGCGTGAACGGAGATGTGGTCATGGCCCCGGAGGCGGTGGCCGGGATGGTCTCCGCCTTCCGCAAGGACCGCAAGCCGTTCATGGGCGTGGCGGAGGTGCCCGACCCCCAGCGGTTCGGGGTGGTGCAGCATGACAATGGCAAGCTGGTCAGGATCATCGAGAAGCCGGCCGACCCGCCGTCGAACCTGATCAACGGCGGCTTCTTCGGTCTCACCCCGGACGTTTTCGGGCACATACGGAAAACGGAAAGGTCCTCCCGCGGGGAGTACGAGTTCACCGATACCCTGAACATGATGGCCGCCCAGACGGAAGTGGCCGTCAGGAAGATCGAGGGGGAGTGGATGGACGTTGGCTACCCCTGGGAGCTGCTGCGCGCGAACGAGTACCTGATGAGCCTTTTGAAGAGGGACATCAAGGGAACCATCGAGGAAGGGGCGGTGCTCAAGGGCGAGGTGGTGGTGGAAGAGGGAGCGCTGGTGAGGAGCGGTAGCTATGTGGAGGGACCGGTGTACATATCCAAAGGATGCGATATCGGCCCTAATTGCTACATCCGGCCGTCCACCTGCCTCGGCGAGGGCGTGCGCATCGGAAGCTCGGTGGAGGTCAAGAACTCCATCGTGATGAGGAGGACGCATATCCCGCACCATAATTACGTGGGAGACAGCATAATCGGGGAGAGATGCAACTTCGGCGCCGGGACCAAGGTGGCCAACCTGCGCTTCGACGATCGGACGGTGCGGGTGACCACGAAAGGGCAGATGCTCAGCTCCGGAAGGCGGAAGCTAGGGGTGGTCATGGGGGATGATGTGAAGACCGGCATCAACGCCATGATAGAGCCGGGAACGGTGATCTGGGAGGGCACCGTCATCGGCATGGGGGCCAGGGCCCGCGGGAACATCGGGCCCAGCAGCAAGGTCTTCTAGAGCTCCACCACCGGCAGCTCAATGCGTCGTCCGCGCCCGTCGTAGGCGCGCCAGCTGCCCTCGTTGTAGGGCAGGCAGGTGATTATGTGCACGTACCCGTAGCGGCGGAAGAGCTCTAGGTCCTCCCGGGAGGGCCGGTTGCTGTAGCCAGGATGGGAATGCACCGTACCAACGACGGTGTAATCGATGGGCATCATGTGCATCATCAGGGTGGCCGAGTCCTCACCCTGCAGGGTGCCTGGAAGGAGTAAAAGTTCCTGGACCACCCCCTCCTCGGCCCGGAGCATGGCCACGAACTCGTTCGGCAGCGAATCACGCGCGGCCTCGTTTATCATCTCCAGGAGGCTGCGGTCGATGGCCTTTACCTTCAGCATAAGGTCCCCATCAGCTTCTCCCTGGTCCGGGCGTAGAAGCCCTTGCCGAAGCTGACGAAACGCGCCCGGTCCGGGGCGGCCTTGAACTCCACGGTCTCGTTCCCGGCCATGAGCAGCTCCTGCTGGCCGTCGATGACCACCACGCACTCCTTCGGACGTACGACCTGCACGGTGATGCGGCTGGAGGCCGGCACCACCACCGGCCGGGCGGAGAACTTGAACGGGGCCATGGGAGCAATGACCAGAGCTTCCACCCGCGGATCGATCAGCGGCGCGCCCAGGCTCATGGCGTAACAGGTGGAACCGGTCGGTGTCGCTACCACGATTCCGTCGGCCCTCACGTTCATGGCCATCTCCCCGTCCACGAACACCTGGAAGTGGCGGATCTTGGCCACGTGGGCGGTATGCAGCACCGCCTCGTTCATGGCGTCCAGCATGCGTTTTCCGCCCACGGTGGTCTGCAGCTTGATGCGCTCCTCCAGCTCGTAGTTCCCGCGGAGAACGTTATCGATGCCCTCCTCCAGTTCTTCCTCCGATGCCACGGTCAGGAACCCGAGGTCCCCGGCATTGACCCCGAAGATCGGCGCTTTGTTGTGCTGCAGCGCCCTCAGGATGGTCCCGTCGCCCCCCACGGTCACCATCATGTCCACGTCCATGTCCTCCAGGCGGTGGCCCTTGGTCTTGAACCTCTCGGCCATCTCCGTCTCCAGCAGCACCTCGTGCCCCTTGAGCAGTTCCAAGGTCCTCTTGGCCATGCGCGGGGCGTCGGGTATGTTCATGTTGACGCTCATCCCGAATCTCATAGCAGCCACCTCAGCAGTGACGGGTCGCCAGCGGCCAGGCAGTTGGCCCGGACCTCCAGGTCCAGGCTCATGTCCAGGACGTTCCCGTCTAGATCGTAAAGTTCCCCGCCCGCCTCTCGCAGGATGAGGGAGCTGGCGGCGATGTCCACCACCCTCAAGGCCCTCTGGTACACCTCCGAGTGCAGATAGAACCCGTCCGCCAGTCCCGCCGCCACCAGGCACATCTCCAGGGACGAGCAGCCCATGGAACGGGTGCGGCGGGCCTTGCGCAGCACCCCGTTGGCGGTGGCCGCGGAGAACTTGCCGAGGTAGACGAACAGCACCGAACTGTCCTTGTCGCACCGGCGGACGCGGATCGGGCGTCCGTTCCAGGTCGCGCCCTTGCCCTTTTCCGCATAGAACTGGTCCCCGGTGACCAGGTTCCGGACGATGCCGTGGGTGGCGTCGTTCATGCTCCTGGTGCATACGGCCAGGGACACGCTGTAGAAGGGGATCCCCATCAATGCGTTGTAGGTGCCGTCCACCGGGTCCATGACCAGGGTTCGCTCGAACCCCCTGTCCACGAACCCGGCCTCCTCGCTCAGGACGTTCAAGGGAACCTTCCTCTCGTCCATCAGGCGGAGCAGCAGGTCCTCGGCGATCTTGTCGATGCGGCAGGTCGGGGTTCCGTCCGCTCCCATGCCCACCTCGGCGGCCCTCTCGCTGAAGGCGCACTCCTGGTCGATGCCGCCAGCCACCGATGTGGCCAGCCATTGTAAAGTATCCCTCATCCCCCTGGATATTGACGGGGGGTTATTCATAATTGCGCCAGTGGAGGTCCATAGAAACGGTATATACGGAACAAGGCGTTCCCTTCACGCCCTAGGTGGCAGAGGGATCGTTTGGGAGAGCAATTCATCTCGTTATCGGCGAAGGGAGAGATCGAAGAGATAGGCGGGAAGGCCCGCAACCTGATGGACCTGATGGCCGCGGGTTTCCCGGTGCCGGAGGGGTGGGTGGTCAGCACCTCGGCCTACGAGCAGTTCCTGGACCGGAACGGACTGCGGCAGCGCATCTTGGGCGCCCTGAAGGACCTGGAGTACAAGGATGCGGTAAAGGTGGTCCGCTGCGCGGAAAGCGTGCGGAACTGGATGATGGCCGGGGAGATGGACCCTCAGCTAACAGAACACCTGCTCAAGGAGACCGGGGCGTACGGTGCTTCCGGGCTGTGGGCGGTGCGCTCCTCGGCGATCGCGGAGGACCTTGAGGAGGCCTCCTTCGCCGGGCAGCAGGACACCTATCTGAACGTTTCCCGCGAGAAGCTGGCAGAGAGCGTAAAAAAGTGCTGGGCCTCCTATTGGAACGATAGGGCGATAGAGTACCGCCACGACAAGGGGATCGATCATCTAGCCTCGGGCATGGCGGTGGTCGTACAGCGCATGGTGAACGCCGATTCCTCCGGGATCATGTTCACCTCCGACCCCATCACCGGGGAGGACAAGGTAATTATCGAATCCAGCTGGGGCCTGGGCGAGTCCATAGCCTCCGGCCTGGTCACGCCGGACCGCTTCGTCTGCGATCCCGACAGTGGGGAGGTCAAGGATTCCAGGATCAACAGCAAGACCCAGGCGATCTTCCTCTCCCCGGAGGGGGAGAAGGTGGTGGAGGTGCCGGAAGCGGAACGCAACCGGCCTTCCCTGACCAGGGGCAAGGTGGAGCTGGTGGCGAAGCTCGGGATCCAGCTGCACCAGCATATGAGCTCGCCGCAGGACATCGAGTGGGCGGCGGAGGGCGACAAGATCTATCTGCTGCAGTCCCGGCCCATCACCACCATTGGCGGGGACCTCACGCTCTGGACGCGCGGGTACGGGGACGAATACTGGGCGGACGTGACCTCGCCGCTGTTCTTCTCGATGCTCGGCCCATGGCTGACCAAGTACGTCAACTGGGAGGGCAGCGCGATAATGGGCTACAAGGAGCTGACCAACAAGCCGCTGTTGAAGATGCACAAAGGCCACGTATACTTCAACGCCGAGGTGCTGGAAGGGATGCTGATGTACAACCCCAAGTTCTCCCGCACCAAGGATCTGTTGAACTATTTCCCGGAGCGGGACCACCTGCGCATAGTCAACGCCGACTTCCGTACCGGAAAGAGAGTTCTGGCCATGCTCCGAACGGCCATCCTGGACTGGGACGGTAACATCCTGCGCACCGACAAGGCCTATAAGCGGTGGGCCAGACGTTTCATGGGCTGGGCGGAGGAGTTCGACGTCAGGGACCTGACGGCGGTACCGGACGACAAGCTGGAGGACGTCATCTGGGAGATGGAGGACCAGCTGGTGAAGCACTACCGGCTGATCCGTTACGGCATGGTCGGCCATTCCATCGGCATGAATATGATCATGAAGCGCTGGCTTCAGGATTGGATAGGGGATGACAAGGGCGTCCTCTACTCCCGGGTCATCAGCGGTCTAAAGGGCAACAAGACCATCGAGACCAACATCGCCCTGAACCGCTTGGCCAACGCCGCCAGGGCGGACGAATACGTGCTGAGCAAGGTGCTGGGGCTAGGTTCCTCCGACGTCCTGGTCCAAATGCGGTCCGACCAGAAGATGTCGAACTACTCCAAGGAGTTCGATTCGTTCCTCAAAGCCTACGGTCACCGTTCCCATACCCGCGAGGTGTACTTCCCCCGCTGGGGCGAGGACCCCCGGCTGGTGGCGGACATCGTTCGCTCCCTAGCATCCTCCCCGCCGGTGGACCTGGAGGAGCTGGAGAGACGCAAGATCAAAGAACGCGAGGAGGTGGAGAAGGAGATCCTGGCCAAGATACGCCAGATCAAACGGGGCTGGCTCAGGGCCCGGATGTTCAAGATGATAATGGGCTTCGCCCAGACCTATCTGATGTTCCGGGAGAACCAACGTTACTATCTGGACCACATCCTCTACCGGCAGCGCCGGGTATACGTGGAGTTCGCCCGCCGTTTCCTGGAGAAGGGAATGATCGCCAAGGAGGAGGACATATTCTTCCTCTCCAAGGAAGAGATCTTCGCCCTGGGCAAGGGAGAGGGCAAGGACGCCCTGGGCATGATACCCGAACGCCGCAAGGAGTTCGTGGATTGGCGCGGGGAGCTACCGCCGAAGTTCCTCAAGGGAGCGGTGGAGTTCGATGACACGGTGAAGATGGTGGAGAACTCCACCCAGCTCACCGGAACGTCGGCGAGCCCGGGCGTGGCCACCGGACCTGTCCGTGTCGTCGATTCCATCGAGCAGCTGCCCGAGGTGAGGGAGGGGGAGATCCTGGTAACGTCCAATACCGATCCCGGCTGGACGGCGGTGTTCTCGAAGATCGCCGGCCTGATCACGGAGACTGGCGGAATCCTCTCGCACGGGGCTGTGGTCTCCAGGGAATACGGCATTCCGGCGGTCACCGCGGTGAAGGGAGCAACGAAAATCTTCATAACGGGTCAGCGGATAACCCTTGACGGCAACGAAGGCCTGATCTATATCAGGGAAGGATGATTCCAGTGGAAACCGACATTATTCACGAGCAGGGCGAACAGAAGAACTGGAACGAAAGTTTCTATTTCAGCTTCTATGACCGCGGGAACGACATCTGCGGATTCATGCGCCTAGGCCTGAAACCCAACAAGAACGAGAAGATGCTGTTCTGCTTCTTCATGATGCCCGACGGAACCCTCGTCGGGACCAAGGAGGCCTTGGAGTTCGACGCAGCGACGTTGAGCGCCAAGGGCCTAACCTTCACCAAGGTGGAGGACGAGAAGGTCTGGAACCTGACGTTCGACGGCGAGCTCCCGGCCCACAAGAAGGGCGAGGACACCGTGGCCAAGGTCAAGTTCGACCTGCGCTTCGAAGGGACGAACCCCATGTTCAACTACCGCGACTGCGTGACCTCGGACAAGGAAGCCCTGGCGGCATCCGTGGCCTCCGAGCACCTGGAGCAGATGGGCAAGGTCCTCGGAAGCCTGAAGGTCGACGACCGCGAGTACTACGTCAAGGGACTGGGCGAGAGGGACCACTCCTGGGGCGAGCGCGATTGGACCGCTCCCCGGGCCTGGGTATGGCTCACCTGCCAGGTCAGCGAGGACTTCGGCTTCAACGTCACCAAGCTGTACATGGACAAGGGCGACATCGACGCCGGCTTCCTGTACGTGGACGGGGAGAACCTTCCCCTGGTGAAGGTGGACATGGTGACCGAGTACGATGCGGACGGCAGCCCGAACACCCTGTTCATGGCCATGTACGACAAGGACGGCGTCGTGTACGGCGTGAAGGGGGAGGTCAAGAAGAAGGCCATCATGGAGTTCAAGGGCGAGAACGACCGCGGCTCCATCATGTTCGAGACCTTGGCCAAGTGGCGCATCGACGACGGCGAGGACGCCGGCTACGGCATCGCGGAATACCTGTTCAGGAAGTGAACGGGCCCATCTCCCTGATCATCTTGGTCAGGGAGATGCTGGAGGCATAGAGGTCCGCCAGCTCCCTGGCCTCCGGGACGGGGACTCCGTCCCGCAGCAGGGCCTGCAGGAAATGGCGCGACTCGACCTTGGCCCGCTTGCGCATGCGCAGGTACGCCAGCCCCAGGCTGATCAGCAGCCCGGGAACGGCCGCGGCGATGTAAATGATCGCCTGGCCATCTTCCTTTTGTTTTTGTGTTCTGACCATCGATACCCTCAGTCGTCCTTGCGGGCCGCTCCGCCGACTATGTTCTTGAGCATTCCCCCCAGGCTAAGATTGGACATGTAGTCCTTGGTCAGCTCGAAGGCCTGCTCGTTGCTCATCCCCGCGTCCCGCAGCGCCTTGTAGAACGCTGCGACCGATTCTCCGAACTTAGTTCCCTCCTGCGCTCCGTACAGCACCTTGGTGACGCTGTCCAGGAGCTTGGGCACCTGCTCGGAGAGCACGGCGAACATCTGTCTCAACTGTTCCGGGTCCGGCATATCGTTGTCGCTCATGTTTTCACCTTATCATGGTTGTGATCCGAATCATTCCCTGCGCTTCGACCATCTGCTTGTTCCAAGTTCCCCATGGTTTCATGCACCTTCGTATGAGTGGTCACCCTACTTGGTCAGACCGAGCACCTGTGACCACCTCTTCACCACGTCCTCGGAGAGGCGGTACGACCTCTCGTTCCTGCCCGCCTCCTCCACCACCAGCTTCTTCTCCGCCAGCTCGTTCAGCTTCTCCCGCACGATTCGCCTGGACGAGCTTCCCCGTCTCCCCTTGAGCTCGTCGGTGAGCTGCGAGATGTTCAGGCCGGGGCGGTCCAGCAGTATGCGTAGGATGTCCTTGCATATGGGGTCCTTGACCTCCGGCACTATGGTGTCGACGGAGACCACACCGTAACGCTGGTAGAGGTCCATCAGCCGGAAGTACTTACCCACGGTGTCCTGGAACGTGGCCAGCTGGGCGGCCAGCTGCGAGTATGGCACGGAGACCTGGCGGATGGCCTCCTCCAGCTGAGCGATGCGCTCAGTGAGCTCCTGTATGCGCTTGGCCTCCTCCGTCCCCGCCACGGGGAAATGATGACGGTGAAACGCTTAATATTTTGTCGGTCATGGCAGGAACATGGGCGAGGCCAAGCTACGAATCGAGAGTTCTCCCTTCCAGGGCGTGTTCCGCTCGGGGGACATGGTCCTGACCAAGAACCTCGCCCCTGGCAAGCGGGTATACGGTGAACGTCTGTTCTCCCAGGATGGCGAGGAGTACCGTGAATGGTCACCGGACCGCAGCAAGTTGGGCGCCTTCATCCGCAAGGGCGGATCCAAATTCCCGTTCAGACCGGACTCCCATGTGCTCTATCTTGGCGCTTCGAGCGGCACCACCCCCTCCCACGTCTCGGACCTCGTTCCTCAGGGCCGGGTGTACGCAGTGGAGATATCGCCGCGCATGTTCCGAGATCTGGTCGGGGTGTGCGAGGAACGGCCGAACATGATGCCCATCCTAGGCGATGCGACCAAGCCGGACGACCTGGCCTTCCTGGTCGAGAGGGCCGACGTGGTCTACCAGGACGTGGCGCAGAAGAACCAGGCCGGGATGTTCGCCAAGGCCATGAAGCGCTTCTCGGCCCCCTCCGGAATGCTGGCCGTGAAAG
>JAXGNA010000018.1:0-22701 GCA_040768245.1 Methanomassiliicoccales archaeon
TATACTCCGCAGCGAGGAGGGCTTCCGCGAGGCGCTCCGGCATATACTCGAGCAGGAGCTGAAGATCTCCGTGCCCGAGTTCTGCGAGAGGACCGGCCTTTCACCGAGCACCATCTACAAGATTCTGCAGGAGCAGCGCGAGCCGAACCTGCGCACCGTTCGCGCGGTCATCAAAGGGGTCAGGAAACTGGACACCAACCCCGGGGGCGAGTTCATCGCGGTCATCGCCAGCCGTCCGGTCCTCAATCGCATCGAGGAGAGGATGATGAAGGTTGGCGAACGGAACGTCAGGGTGAAGGAATATCCGGCCAACACCATGGAGGACGCCATCATCGCCGCCGTAAAGGCGGAGAGGGATGGGGCGTTGGCATTGGTATGCGCGCCGATCGTGGCGCCCACCGTCGAGCAGATCGTCCGTATCCCGGTCTCCGTGGTGGTTCCCAAGGACAGCATGGTGCGGGCGATCGAGATCGCCGCCTCCAAGGTGCTGTGATCACTCCTCGACCTTGACCATGCTCTCCAGCTGGGCCAGGATCTGCTTTCTGAGGGCAGCGAACTCCGGGGAGGCCCGGTCGCGCGGCCGGGGCCACTTTATCTCGTGGATCTGACCGATGCTGCTGGGCCGGGCCGTCATCACCACGATGCGGTCCGCCAGGAACAAGGCCTCGTCCACCGAGTGGGTGATGAATATCACGGTCTTCCGGGTCTCGCTCCAGATGCGCAGCAGCTCCTTCTGCATCAGGTTGCGGGTCTGGGCGTCCAGCGCGCCGAACGGTTCGTCCATCAGCAATATGGCCGGTTCGTTGGCCAGGGCCCGGGCGATGCCCACCCTCTGCTTCATTCCCCCGGACAGCTGATAGGGATGGTAGTCCTCGAAACCGTTCAGACCGACCAGGTCGATGAACTTTTGGGTGCGGGCCCGTCGTTCCTCCGCAGGGACCCCTTTCAGTTCAAGCCCGAACTCCACGTTCCTGCGCACCGTTCGCCAGGGGAACAGGGCGAACTCCTGGAACACCATTCCGCGGTCCGATCCCGGTCCCGATATCTCCTTTCCGTTGAGCAGTATCTTGCCCCGGGTCTGGGTCTCCAGTCCGGCGATTATCCTCAGGATGGTGGTCTTGCCGCATCCGGACGGACCAAGGATGCAGACGAACTCCCCCTCGTTCACGTCCAGATCGAAATCGCCTATCGCCACCATCTCCCCCTTCTTCTTGGGGAAGGATTTCATCAGGTCCTTGATCTCCAGGATCATCGTATCCCCATCCTGCGGTTGGTGACGTTCTCCAGGTACTGCATGATGCCGGTGGTTGCCAGTCCCAGAACGGCGATGACGATCATGCCAGCGAACATACTATCGAACAAGCCGAGGTTTGCTTGGAGGTTGATATAATAACCGATTCCTCCTCCGCGTACTCCAATCATCTCGGCCGCCACAATGCACATCCATCCTATCCCCATCCCTATCCTCACTCCGGTCATGAGGAATGGCACCGTGTACGGGAACACGACCTTGGTGAACATTTGAAGCCGCGAGGCCCCCTGCGTCCTTGCCGCATCAAGCAGGATTGGATCCACACTCTTGACGCCGAAGTAGATGTTGGAGAGGAGTGGAAAAAGCACCCCTACAAAAATTACCATTATAGGCCCCCAGAAAAAGAGGAAGACTGCGATGAAGAAAGGAACCCAAGCGATAGGCGGGATCGGCCTAAACAGTTCCACAACAGGCTTGGCAATCAGGTCGAACAGCTTCGAATAGCCCATGGCAAGGCCTATCGGGATGGATACGATCAGCGCAAGAAGGAATCCCAGAACGAACCTCTGCAGAGAAGCGAGGATGTTCCCCCACATAGTGACGCCAAGATTGGGGTCGACCGTGGTGAATGAGCGGAAAAGGGCCTTGAACACCAGGTCAGGGGTCGGAAGGTAGGCCAGATCCATGAATATGGCCACACCCCACCAGGTCGCCAAGAACATCCCTAGTGAAAAGGTGGTGACCAGCACACCCTTGACCAATGGTTTGTTAAGGACATCAATGGTCCTATCCAGGCGGTCACCGATCTCACTCATGCCGTTCCTCACAAGGTTAAAGAAATAAAAAGGTTTGGAAAAATTTTTGTCACGCATTCACGAACTTCATCCCATTGGCCTCGGCATAAGCCATGAGCAACAGGTGCTGAATGGATCCCGGTCCGGGCGTGGCGATCACCTTGCCACCAAGGTCCTGTATTGTTTGGATTTCATTGCTGACCAGAATCGCGGACCCTTCAATGTTGACCTGCGCCACGATCCTGATGTTGCTGTTCTCATTGTTGACGTTCAGGTGCTTGATGATCGCCGGAGGGGAACCAAGGTATCCCATGTTGATCTCCCCCATACCAAATCCATCCATTAGCAAGGCGCCGTTGCCGTACGGACTGGGCGACTGGATGTTCACTCCCCACTGTGTGAACAGGTTCTTCCCATCAAATTCTGTACCGTCCCATATGCTCACATCAGAAGCCACCACCCGGGCGAACTGATGCAGGTCCCCCTGCAAGAAACCCAGTTTCACAGTCCCTACGGTGGAGTTCACCTTCTCCAGGCCAGCTGCAGCGGTCAGATAGCTATCGTTGACAAACACGTCGATGAAATTGTCCACCGACGAATACCCGCGAGCTGCGAGCTTGGAGTCTGCGTCAGGGATTTGGTTCATGGCGATGAACTGGTTGGTATAATTTATCAAATAATCCTTGAGCTCCTCGTTGAGATCGTAGAGAAGGGTCATATGCTCAAGCGAAGCAGCGACGACCGAGGTATTCCGCCCACTGAACGTAGCCCCGAGGTCGAGGAGGGTTGAGTAGTTCGCCGCGTTCGTTTCCTTGTTGGCGATCGTCTCCAATATCCAATCGGTAGCTTCGATGTGCGCGGCCAGAGTTCGAGCTACCAATTCTGGATTGTCCTCAGCGAACTGTTCATTGACAGCTAATACGCAACAGGGATGGTTGGGCCAAAAGTCTCCTGACCATGTCAGGGCATGCCCGGTCCCGGCGAGTATCGAATCGGAGCAATACGGTTCCCAGCTCACTCCTCCGTCAATCAACCCCTGGGCGATCTGGTCCTTCTGGTATTGTGGTTTTACGTCCACCCAATATATGGTGTCCTTGTCCCCATCACCACCGCCCAGCATGGTTATCCCCACTGCAGCGACAACTATGATGGCAACGACGGCGATCGCGATTATGACAATCTTCTTGTCCATATGAAAGTCACCTGAACGAATAAAATCGAGGGATGGTATAAAGCGTTTTTGTCCTTTAAGGAAAAATTAAACCCATATGTACAATTTTCTTGCCATATTGCCCAACTGTACCCTGTTAAGTCGTTTTATCCGATAGGCGCTGGGACCAACGATCGAACAAATTATTTTTTAAGGGAGCAAGTTTACAAATTCTTAATACCTCGAGCATCTTATCGCATCCATTGATATTATGTTCGAGCTGAACGTGGTTAGTAACACGCCCCTCACCCCCATCGAGGACCTGAAGGAGGCCTCCCTGGAGTTCCTGAAGCAGATAGGTTACATCTCCAAGGGTTATGATCCCAAGACGGACGTGGACAACATCCAGGAGAGCATCCCTTACCGCCTGTTCACCGAGTGCTTCCTGGGCAACCTCAACCGGGTTTGGGCGGTCGAGGAGCTTTCCGCATACCTCAGCACCACCAAGCCCACCGTCTACCGCCACCTCAACAAGCTGAAGGCCATCGACGTCCTGGAGGACGTCTCCATCGACATGGACGGGCAGAGAAAGAAGGGCTACCGCATCCGCTACGGCGATCTGGGCAAGGCCTGGAACTTCACCGAGGCCAACGTGGACATGGCCATGCAGTCCTACCGTCGCACGGTGGAGCACCTGCAGCGCCTGGCCAGGGAGGAGTAGTCATGGACGAGAAATTCCCGAGCAAGCTGACCAAGGGCTCCAGGTACCACCTGGTCATCGGCACCGGGGGCGGCTCCACCCTGGAGATGGAAGGGGAGTTCGTGGGATACCTGCAGTACGGGAGCGATGTCGCGCTCACGATGCGTCTGGCCTCCGGTTCACTGAGGGTCGTCCCGTCCCGCTCGGTCATCTATCTGGACATCCTCGACTCCAAGGAGGAGAAGGACGAGCGTCCCAAGGAGAACGGGGTCTATTTCGGCTGATCCCTCAGGAACGAGAAGAGATGGACCGCCGACAGGAGTACCACCAGCACATAATTCGTTTGCTCCTTTCCGGGGAGATCCCGGACAAGGACCAGCTGCAGCGGAGGAAGGTCAAGCTGGCCGGCGAGTACGGCCTTCCCGGGGTTCCAAAGAACTCGGAGACCCTCGCCCTCGTTCCGAAGGACAGGTTGCCGGAGATACTGGAGATCCTGCGCCGTAAGCCCGTCCGGACGCTGAGCGGGGTGGCGGTGGTGGCGGTGATGACCTCGCCCGCTCCCTGCCCGCACGGTAAATGCACCTACTGCCCCGGGGGCGTAGAGAACAACTCGCCCCAATCCTACACCGGAAAGGAACCGGCTGCCAGGCGCGCGGCTGACAATGAGTTCGATCCCCATCGTCAGGTGCTATCCCGGATCAACCAGCTGTCGACGATCGGGCATCACACCGACAAGGTCGACCTCATCATAATGGGCGGAACGTTCACCTCCCGGCCCGAGGAGTACCGGGAATGGTTCGTCAAGCGCTGCTTCGACGCCTTCAACGGCTCCGACTCCCTCGGACTGGAATCAGCGCATCTCCTGAACGAGGGGGCCGAGCATCGGGTCATCGGAATGACCGTGGAGACCCGGCCGGACGCGTTCACGGAAGATGTGGCAAAGGAATGCATGCGCCTGGGGGCGACCCGGGTGGAGCTGGGCGTCCAGATATTGGACGACGATATACTCGCCTCGGTCAACCGCGGGCACGGGGTGGCCGAGGTGGCCGAGGCCACCCGCATCGCCAAGGACCTCGGTCTCAAGGTCTGCTACCACGTCATGCCCGGGCTTCCCGGGGCGAGTCCGGAGAAGGACGTGGGATCGTTCCGTCAGATGTTCGACGATCCCAGGTTCCGTCCGGACATGATCAAGATATACCCGACCCTGGTGGTCAAGGGGACCAAGCTGCACGAGGACTGGAGCGCCGGAAGATATGAGCCGTACACCACCGACCAGGCGGTGCGGGTGATCGCTGAGATGAAGGCGTTGGTCCCAGAGTACGTCCGAATCCAACGCATCCAGAGGGACATTCCCGTACCTTTGATCGAAGCGGGGGTGGACAAGGGTCACCTGCGGGAGCTGGTCAAGGAGCTTCTGGCCCGGCAGGGCGGAGGGTGCCGCTGCATACGCTGCCGGGAGGTCGGTCTGCTGGGGATAACCGACATCGACCCTCAGGAGCTTGTTCCCAAGGTCATCGCCTACGAGGCCTCCGGGGGCCGGGAGGAGTTCATCTCCCTGGTGCTGGCCAACAACGCCCTGGCCGGCTATGTCCGTCTGCGGAAGCCGACCGGCGATACCGCCCTCGTCCGGGAGCTGAAGGTGTTCGGGCGCATGGCCCGCCTGGGCGAAAGGGACGGGGAATGGCAGCACCAGGGCCTAGGCGGAAGGTTGCTGGCCATGGCCGAATCGTCGGCGTCGAAGGAGGGATACTCCTCGGTCAAGGTCACCAGCGGGGTGGGCGTCCGCGGCTACTACGCCTCCCGGGGTTACGAGAGGGCGCTGCCGCACATGGAAAAACGCCTTGCCAGCGACAATGATTAATCCCCGACGACCAATATCCCCCCGGGGATGCGTATGGTATGCACGTTCTGCGGCGCCGCTTCGACCGAAGGGGCCATGGTTTGCTCGGCTTGCTATGAGAAGGTCAGGGACGAGTTCTTCCTGAGGGATTGGTCGGTTGACCCCAGGTCCGACCTGCGCTCACTGGGCATCAGGAGCGCCTGCCTGCGGGTCGGTCCCAGCTCCCAGGGTGAGGTGCTCCTGCGCAAAGGAAGCGATCCCTACCTTCTGGTGGAACGGACCCTGCAGGCCGAGGACCGCTCCCACCTTCCCACGGTGCTTGACCACTACCTGGCGGGGATGGGCGTCGGGCTCCATCTGATGGGGGACGAGCAGCTGCCCGTCCGCCCCAAGGTCAGGGAGCTGCTGACCATCCCGGACACGTTGGAATACCAGGGGGAGAGATGGGGCCGGGCGCTCCTGCGCCTGGGGAACCTGCTGGCCCTGAGCGCCAGGGACATGTCCAGGCTACCCCTGGGCGAAGACCTCCGAAAGGAGATCTTCATCGACCGGGCCTCCCGGGCCCTCGCCCTCTATCGAAGGGCGGCGGCGGTCCCGGAGCTGGCGCCGATATCCACCGCCAACACGGCCCTGCTCAGGCTATGGGGAGGCGATACCGAGGCGCTCCAGGACCTCAGGGCGGCCGCGGTGGACGACGATACCCGGATGCAGCTGGCCAAGGCCTATTGGGACCTGGGGAAGGAGGACGAGGCCGCGGAGACGGTGGCCATGACCGAGGACCTGCAGGAGTCCGTGCTCCGGTTGAGGAGGGGATGCCCGTGACCGACCTCTCCGAGAAGCTGGACCAGAACGAGAGGCAGCGGCTGCTGGAGGCGGTCCGCGGCCTGGGCGACCAGGAGTACCGGGACCTCATGATCTCCCTGATGGGGGGCATGGGCGTCCGCGTTCAGTCAGCCAGGGATCAGCACGGCGCCCTGGTCATCCACGGGCAGGGCGAGGTGCCGTATCTGGTGCTGGCGTCCCGGGCCGGATTCGCCGACCCCGAGCTGGTGGTCCGTTCTTTGGTCGAGGACGCCAAGACCGACGGACGGGTCCCGGTGTTCATGTCCCTGCAGGAGCTCGACCCGGGAACCCTGAACCTGCTGGAGAAGGAAGAGGTGTCCTTCGCCGACAGCGGACGTTTCCTATCCCTGCTGCAGAAGTACGGACTGGACGAGCAGCTCACGGTCAAGGAGGACCTCAAGGTGCTGGAGGACCGCGGAGAACCCTGCCTGCCGTCCGTGTGCAAGCTGGAGGAGCTTCTGGAGGAGGCGGAGCAGAGACGGAGGAAGGGGGACCGCTCCGGCGCCGTGCGGGTGCTGGACCAGGCCCTGCAGATCAAGCCCTACAACGACACCATCTGGTTGAAGAAGGCCAGCTATCTCCTGGAGATGGGAAGGGCGGCCGAGGCCCTGGCGGCAGCGAACAAGGCCGCCGAGCTGCGCCCGGGAGACGCGGGCACCTGGTTCACCATCGCTCTGATCCAGAATCAGCTGGGCGACCGGGAGAGGGAGCTGGCCGCTTACGACAATGTGCTGAGGATCAACCCCGGGCACGCCCCGGCCATGCTGAACAAGGGCGCCACGCTGTACGAGCTGGGCCGTCTGGAATGGTCGCTGAAGGTGTTCAACGACATCGTTCATCGCTATCCCCAGGAGCCCCGTGGCTGGAACAACCGCGGGCTGGCCCTCAAGGGCATGGGAAAGCTGCTGGAAGCGCAGGCTTCCTTCGAGAAAGCCCACGCCATCGATCCGGAGTTCGAGGACCCGCTGATCAACCTGGCCCGGATGCGGGAGGAGCGGGGGGACATGCCTGGGGCGGTGGAGGGATGGAAGGACGTGCTGCGTCTGGTGGATTCCCGGGCGGACATCTGGGCTCACCTGGGCACTTGCCTCAGGGCCAACGATGAGCTCGAGGACGCCCTGACCGCCCTCGAGCGGGCGCTGACGCTGGAGCCGGAGCTGGAGCACGTTCGGCGGGAGAGGGACGAGCTGGTCTTGTTGCTGCGCGTGGAGGAGGGACCGGCCCCCGTCGAGGGACCCGCCACGTCCGAGGTCAAGGTCACCGAGGCCGAGCCCCAGGTCCTGCCCGAGGGCTCCGGGCCGGAGATGAACGGACCGGAGGCGACCGAGCAGGCGCCTTCGGAGAGCATCGCCCTGGAGAAGGTGGGCGACAAGCTTCCCGCCGAGCTGCCAGAGGCCGTTTCCCTGCAGGTCAGGGAGGAAGAGGTCTCCCTGGAGCAGGTCCCGGAGCCGCTGCCCCCGGCCGAACTGCCGGCGGATAGCGCCCTTACCGTCAAGGAGGAGCCCGGGAGGCTGGAAGAGGTGCCCCGGTCCCTTCCCGCCCAGTTCCAGAGCGGACCCCTGGCCATAGAGCCGCCGGTCGATCCGAGCGGGACGCTGGTGGAGCCTGACGAGAGCAAGGAGGCCTCCATGGAGAAGGCCGCTCAGGTCGTCGAGCCCCGGGCGGCGCCGGAATGGCCTTACCAGATAAACCTGCCCCCGCTTCCGGACGAACCGGACGAGCGGTCAAAGCAGGAGGCGTCCCTGATGTTGGCTGGAAAGGAGCACGCTAAGGCCGTGGAGATCTGCGATCTGGCGCTCAGGGACGGTCCCGACGTCGAGCTGCTCCGGCTGAAGGCCCGGGCGCTGCTCTCCCTCAACCGGGGCGAGGAGGCGGCCGAGGCGCTGAAGGAGGCCCTAAGGCACGCCCCGGGCGACGCGCGCATCACCCTGGACCTGGAGGCGATGTTCCACCGCTACGGTGAGGGCGGGAAGCTGCTGCAGTCCCTGGACTGCCAGGAAGCCCGGTCCCGCCACGCCCTGGAACTGCTGGAGAAGCACCGCTATAACGAGCTGGTCCGAATGGACGCCAAGAAGGGAGGGCTGCCGGTGCGGCTGTCCAAGTCCCTGGCGCTGGTCCGCCTGGGAAGGTACCGGGAGGCCTCCAAGCTCCTGAAGTCGCTGATATCCGAGTTCCCGGCCTATCCCGAAGGATTGAGCAACCTAGGCGTCTGCATGCGCTTCATGGGCGAGTACGATTACGACCAGGCCATACACCTAATGAAGCTGGCGCTGGAGGTGGACCCCCATCACTCGGACGCCATGAACAACATCGGGTGCACGCTTTCGCCGCCGGGAAGTACGAGGAGGCGGTGGAGGTCTTCAAGGCCGCCGCCGACGAGGACCGCCGCCCGGAATACCTGCTCAACCTGAGCAACGTGCAGATGGCGCTGGGGGACACCGCCTCGGCCAAGGAGAGCCTGACCTCCGCCCTGAAGATGGAGGAGAGCGCGGACGTGCTGTACATGCTGGCCGTGATAGCCGAGGGCGAGAAGCAGTACAAGTGGGCGCTGAGCCTGTACCAGGACGCCCTGGCCAAGAGCCCCGGCTTCCGCGAGGCGCAGACGGGAGCGGACCGCACCAAGGTGCTGGCCAAGTGAGGCCGGAATAGCAAAAGCTGAAAGAGAACGATGGTAAGAAAGTATAGGTTTCAGGCCTAGCGGGAGATGCTCATGACCACCACGTCACGAACATCCTTCATCTCGCTGAACGGGAGCACCAGGCGGCCGTGGCTGTCAGTGCGGAACAGACGGCTGTCGATCTCCTCGGCCGGGACCACCAGCACGTGGTTGATCTCGCCGGTGACGGTGTCGACCACGAAGTTGTCTATCATTCCCAGGATCTGACCGTCGTTGGTCATGACCGTCTTCCCCTTCAGCTCGGTTATGAACTTCCTCATTTGCGCACCCCAAACAGATGGTCCGATTGACTATCGCATGAGATTGTGCCTATTTATAGATTTATAGAATGCTAGTCTGGGTACCTCAGAACACCGCGAAGTAGCGGCATCTGCAGTACCCCTTGACCGCGTCGACCTCGGTCGAGCAATCGTGGCAGGGGATGGGCATGCTCTCCATGGCCTCCTCGATCCTGAACCTCTTCCCGGCCATCTTCCTGCAGACCGGACAGGCGTCCTTGGCGCACTCGACCTCCACCTTCTCGAAGCCGATGTCCTTGAACGACTTCAGGTTGTAGCGGGCGATGATCTGCTGTATGATGAAAAGGTCCTCCTTCTGTCCCACTTTCGCCAGCAGGTCCGCCATCCCCTGGTACATCTTCAGCTTGAGGTCGGGATGCTCGGTCTTGATGATGTTGTCCCTCAGGATCTCCAGGGTGGCCACCCACTCCTGCGGCTCCTTGCCGGAGGCGATGGTCATCTGCCGCATGCGCATCTTGAGGTCCATCTCCCCCATGTAGAACTGGGAGAGGGTGCGCAGGCTCTCCTCCCGTTGATCGAAGCTCGCCGGCTTCTTTGGGACCTTCCTCCTCTCCAAGGCCTCGGCCGGCTTGGCCTTCGCCTCCGCTTTCTTTACCTGGCCCTTGGGCTTCAACACTTTGACCATTCTCACACCTACCTGAATATCCCCAGGTCGTCCATGCCGCCCCGGGCCTTGTGAAGGTTCTTGCTCAACAGGTCGTAATGCTTGGCGGACTCCTTGTCCACCGACGGCCGGACCGTCTTGAGCGCGGCCTCGAAATGCCTTGTCTCCACTGACGCGGACTCACGGTCCTCCCGCAGGGCGGCCATGGCCGCCTCCCGGCAGAGGTTCTCCAGGTCCGCTCCGACGAACCCCTCGGTCTTGGCCACCAGCTCCTCGATGTTCACGTCCTTCATCGGCATGACCCTGGTGTGCACCTGCAGGATGGCCCTCCGCGCCGGGGCGTCCGGCACCGGGACGAATATCAGCCGGTCGAAGCGTCCCGGGCGCAGCAATGCCTGATCGATGATGTCCGGCCGGTTGGTGGCGGCGATGACCGTAACGCCCTCCCTGGTGGTGAGACCGTCCAGGGAGGTGAGCAGCTGGTTGACCAGGGTGTCGTAACCCTTGGAACCCTCGTACACCCCGCGGCGGGGGGCGATGGCGTCTATCTCGTCCAGGAACACGATGGAGGGGGCCACCTGCCTGGCCTTTTTGAATATCTCCCGCAGGGCCCGCTCGCTCTCCCCGTACCACTTGGACATTATCTCCGGTCCCTTTATGCTGATGAAGTTGGCGTTGGATTCGTTGGCGACCGCTTTTGCCAGCAAGGTCTTGCCCGTTCCAGGCGGTCCGTACAGCAGAACGCCCTGCGAAGGCCGGACGCCCATCCGCTTGAAGGCGTCGGGGTTGTCCATGGGCATCTCCACCACCTCCTTGAGCTGCCTCTTGACCTCCTCCAGGCCGCCGACGTCGCTCCATCCGATGTTCGGCACCTCGACCATCACCTCGCGCATGGCCGAGGGCTCGATCTCCTTGAGCGCGGCGTCGAAGTCATCGGCGGTGACCTTCATCTGGGCCAGGATCTCCTGGGGGATGGCGCTGTCCAGGTCCATGTTCGGCACGAACCTCCCCAGGCACTTCATGGCCGCCTCTCGGGCCAGAGCGGAAAGGTCCGCCCCGGCGAACCCGTGGGTCACGTGGGCGTACTGGTCCAGGCTGACGCTCTCGTCCAACGGCATACCGCGGGTGTGGATCTGCAGTATCTCCTTCCTGCCCTGGAAGGACGGTACCCCGACCTCGATCTCCCTATCGAACCGTCCGGGCCGGCGCAGCGCCGGGTCCAGCGCGTCCTGGCGGTTGGTGGCGCCGATGACTATCACCTGTCCGCGGTCGGACATGCCGTCCATGAGGGTGAGCAGTTGCGCGACCACCCTGCGCTCCGCCTCGTGTATGGAGTCGTCCCGCTTGGGGGCGATGGAATCTATCTCGTCGATGAAAACTATGGAGGGGGCGTTCTTGGCCGCCTCCTCGAACTTCTCCCGCAGGTTCTCCTCGCTCCCCCCGTACCACTTGGACATGATCTCCGGACCCAGGATGGAGTAGAAGGAGGCCCCCGATTCATTGGCCACCGCTTTGGCCAGCAGCGTCTTGCCGGTACCCGGCGGTCCGTAGAGCAGCACGCCCTTGGGGGCGTCGATGCCCAGCCGGTCGAACAGCTCCGGGTGCTTGAGCGGCAGCTCGATCATCTCCCTGATCCTCTGCAGCACCTCGTCCAGTCCACCTATGTCATCGTAGGTGATGGACGGAACGAAGGTATCCTTCTCCTCGGTGGCCTCCGACCGAACGACCATCTCGGTGTGCTCGGCGACGGTCACCACCCCGCTGGGAACGGTGGAGGCGACCATGTAGGGGGCCGGGCTCATCCCCCAGGCCATGTTCGGTATCATGATCTCGTCGCCCTTCACCAGGGGGCGCCCGAGCAGCCCCTTCCGGACCAGCTCGTCCGTGCCCGGGCCGAAGCTGACCGTGCTGACCCGCTTCTTCTGCGATATCGCCGGGGCCAGCACGACCTTGCTGGCCAGCTGGGGGTCCGCCCTGGTGACGGTGACCCTCTCGCCGATGGAGACCCCGGCGTTGGAGCGCAGCACCCCGTCGATGCGGATGATGTCCTTCCCTTCGTCCTCCTGCTGGGCCCGGAAGACCTTGGCCACGGTCATTTTCTTCCCGGTGATCTCAACGATCTGGCCGACGTCGACCCCCAGCTCCTTGCGGGTCTTCATGTCAAGGCGGGCCCGGCCCAGCCCCACCTCGGTCTGGGATTGGGCCTTCGCCACGCGGAGAAGAACGGACTCTGCCATAGGTATCAAGGTCGAATCTGTTCTCTGGATATTAAGTTTGCATCGGGCGACGAAAGGAATAATAGCGCACCCTCACTTCCCCCGCTCATGGATTTCTCCGCCGAGTGCGCCCCCTGCCTGCTGCGCCGCATACTGTTCCAGACCAGGCTGGTAGACCCTTCCCGGGAGGAGGAGGTCATGTCCTCCTGCCTGCGCCTGGTGGCGGAGGGCTGGGAGCCGGGGGTGAACTCGGCGGCCCTGGCCACCAAGGTCCACCGGCGATGTTACGACATACTAGGTGTTGAAGATCCCTACGCCGCCCTCAAGGCGGAATCGAACCGGGTGGCCCTTTCCCTTCTCCCCCGGGCCGAGGAGCTGGTGGCTGGTTCGGCCGACCGCCTAAAGACCGCCTGCCTGGTGGCCATCGCCGGCAACGTGATGGACTTCGGCATCGGGGGTTACGAGCGCCCGGAGGAGCTACGGCATTTGTTCGACGAGCTGGTCTCCGAGGAGCCGGAACCGAACGATGTGGAGCGTTTGCGGACGCTCCTGAAGAACGCCAAGGAGGTGGTCTACCTCTTCGACAACTGCGGGGAGATCGTCCTGGACCTCCCGCTGCTCCGGGAGCTCAAGGGGATGGGTATCCGGGTAACCGGGGTGGTGAAGGGCGAGCCGATCATCTCCGACGCCACATGGGAGGACCTGTCCATCAGCGGCGCGGACAAGGTTATTGACGAGGGCATGACCACCGGGGTGTTCGCGGTCGGACTGGACCTGGACCGGGCTCCGGAGCAGCTCAGGAATGCCATAGGAAGGGCCGACCTGGTCATCGCCAAGGGCATGGCCAACTTCGAGGTGCTCTCCGGAACGGAGATCAGGCCGATCGTCCATCTCCTGCGCAGCAAGTGCCGGCCCGTGGCCAAGGCCATCGGGGCCAGGAAGGACCGCAACGTGATCAGGGTGTTCGGGAGGGGTGAATGATATGTCCAGGGTGAGGCAGGCGGTGATACTGGCGGGAGGCGAAGGGACCCGGCTGAGGCCATTGACCACGACCAGGCCGAAACCGCTGCTGCCGGTGCTGGGCGTTCCCTGCATCGAATACGTGATACGCTCGCTGGCGGAGGCCGGGGTCGAGCAAGTCATCATCGCCTGCGGCTACCGCTCCGAGGACATCTCGCTCGCCTTGGGGGAGGGAGAGCGGTTCGGGGTGGAGATCGAGATGGCCTTTGAGAAGGAGCCCATGGGCACCGCCGGTGCGGTCAAGCTGCTGGAGGACCGCCTGGACGGGACGTTCATGGTCGGCAGCGGGGACACCCTGACCGACGCGGACCTGGGCGACCTGATCGATTTCCATTTCCGTAAGGGGGCGGAGGCCACCATGGGACTGACCGAGGTGGAGCGGCCGGAGCAGTTCGGCATCGTCGGCGTATCGCCGGACGGAAGGATAGAGAGGTTCAAGGAGAAGCCCCGCCCCGAGGAGGTCTTCTCCCGAGTGATCAATGCCGGTACGTATGTTTTGGAGCAGGAGGTGCTCAGGATGATACCCCCGGCCACCAAGTACGACTTCTCGAAGAACCTCTACATGGACATGCTGGAGAAGGGAAGGGGTCTGTACGCCGCTCCCCTGAAGGGCTACTGGAAGGACATCGGGCGACCCTCCGACCTGTACCTGGCCAACATGGACATGGCCTCCCGCCGTCCTCCCACCCAGGCGCCTTCCGGGGCCCGGGTCGGGGGCAGCTGCTACTTCGGGCCGGGGGTCATCGCCCGGGGAGCGTCGCTCCGGGAGAGCGCCGTGGGCCGGGACTGCGTTCTGGAAGGCACGGTGGAAAGCAGCCTGCTCCTGGACCGGGTGGCGGTGGGAAAGGACGCCCGGGTGCTGGGCTGCGTCATCGGCGAGGGTTGCCGCATCGGCGCCGGGGCGTCGCTGCGGGATTGCGTGCTGGGCGACGGCGTCACCGTTTCCTCCGGTAAGGAACTGGCAGGAACGAACCTGGAGGCCGGGTCCTCCATCTGAGATAAATATTCGGACGGGATAGGGGGCGAACATGGCCGAGGCACCCCGCCGCACCCGCGCCCTGCTGTTGCTGGCAGGTATGATCTGGGGCACCTCGTTCGTGGCCGGAAAGCTGGCGGTGGAAGGCACCGACCCCTACCTTTTCTCGGCGATGCGGTCCTTGATATCGGCCATCTCGATCCTTCCGGTCTTCCTCCTCTACAAGTTCGATTATTCCATCTTCCGGAGCAAGGCGGTCTGGGGCATCGCCTTCCTCAACGCGGCCGGGCTGCTCCTGCAGAACGTTGGATTGACGTACACCACCGCCAGCAACACCGTTCTGCTGGTGGACATAAACGTGGTCATAGTCGCGGTGCTGGCGGCGATCATCCTCAAGGAACATCTGAACCGCCGGACGGTGGTCGGGCTGGTCATGGGCATGTCCGGGGTGGCGCTGATCGCCACCAAGGGCGATATATCGAACCTGGGCGGGGGAAGCCTGATCGGGGATATGCTGGTGTTCACCGCCGGGGTGGCCTGGGCCTTGTACATAGTCTTCACCACCAAGGAGCTGCGGAAGGGCTACGAGCTGGTGCACTTCACCTCGGCCATGATACTCCTGACCGCGGTGTTCGCCGTTCCCATCGGGCTGCTCATGGCCGACGACCACTCCGTGGGCGCGGGGGGCGTATCGTTGGCGCTCTACTCGGGCATATTCTGCACCACCGTGGCCTTCATGCTGTACAACGTCGGCCTGAAGTCCCTGGGGCGACCACCACCTCGATCATCCTGCTGGTGGAGATGGTCTTCGGGCTGTTCTTCTCCTTCCTGCTGCTAGGTGAGAGGCCTGACCTCATCACCATCATGGGAGGCTCGCTGATCCTGCTCGCGATCGCGGTGATCTCCTTCAAGGGGCTGGAGAGGTCCCGGCTCAGACGCCGGTCCTAAGAGAAATCCAGCAGCCGCTTGGCCTCTTCCATGCGGTCCACGGTCATGGCCACCTCTTCCAGGGGGGTCATGGGGCCCAGCATGACGAGGGAATTGAGGTTGACGCCGCCCCTGGCCAGCTTCTTGGTGATCTTGGCCAGTTCACCTGGCTTGTCGGCCATGGAGACCACGATGACCTCATGCTCCGCGAACTCCAGCTGCGCCGCCCTCAAGGCGCTGCGGGCGCTGTTGTCGTCGTCGGTGATTATGTGCACCCTCGGCCTTCCCGCGCCTATGTCCGTGGCGATGCCGCGGATGTTGACGGCGTTATGGGCCAGGGCCTCCGCCACCCGGGAGACCTCCCCCGGGCGGTCCTGCACGTACACGTCGAACTGCTTGTAGGACATCCCTTTCAAATTGATGATGCAGGCAGTTAATACTTTGGAAGAAAGGACCGGAGTATTAGATTTATAGCTCGACCCCATACCTATCGGCATGCCCCAGGCCCTCAGGCCAATCGCCATTACGGTGAATTGGAACCGAGCGAAAGACACGTTGGAGTGTGTCGATTCGCTGTTCGAGGGCAATCAAGGGGTCAGGGTACTGGTAGTGGATAACGGCTCCACGGACGGTTCCGTCTCCATCCTCAAGGAGCGATATCCAGAACTGGAGATAATCGAGAACGATGAGAACCTGGGATATGTCAAAGGGGCCAACCAGGGAGTCAGGCGGGCCTTGGAGCTGGGAGCTAGCCACATACTGCTGATAAACAACGACGCCATCGCCAGACCGAGGATGCTCGAGCGGCTCATGGCCGCCATGGAGGAGCATCCCCAGGCCGGAGTGGTAGGCCCGAAGATTTTCTATTATGGAACGGGCGTGATGTGGTTCAACGGCGGTCACTTCAATCACCTGCTCGGGCTGTCCACACATCCTTTGATGGACCGCCTGGACGACGGCGGGGACCAGGACCGGGAGGTCGAGTTCATAACCGGCTGCGCAATGCTGGTGCGCCCCCAGGTCTTTAGGGAGATCGGGCTCTTTGACGAGGACTTCGAGATCTACACCGAGGACCTGGACTTCTGTCTCCGGGCCAAGGACCACGGGTACGGCGTTTGGTTGGTACCAGGGGCGGTGGCCGAGCACAAGGTGTCCTTGTCCACGGGGGTCTCGGGGTCCAATCTGATGACGCCCTATCGTTCCTACTACTATGCCAGGAACATGCTCATGATGGTTCGGAAGAGGAAGAAAGGTCTCCGCTTCATGACCTGTTTCATGGGGCAGACCTTCATCTTGCTACCCTACTATTTCTTTCTCATGGGCATACAGAGGACCAAAGGGTCCTTCCGGCAATATCTGAGAGGTTACGCCCATGCGGTCATAGGCATGCTCGAGGGGAGGTACGGTTAGCATGCTCCAGGAGGCGATGGGCGATCTTAAGCGTTTCATGGCCCCCTCCCCGAAGGTCCTGAAATTCCTGATCATAGGTATGATGGTCCGTCTCATCCTGGCCCCCCTCACGTCCTATCCTTACGATGCATATCCTTTCTACGGGGCGGTGGTCGGCACGCTGGCCGGGACCGGGCCCTATGGAAACGTCCTGTTCACCTATCCGCCCCTGTTCTCGGTGATCTACTACCCTCTGTTCTGGGTGGTATCCCATTTCGTCGACCCAAGCACCTTCGGGGTTCTCATGCCCTCCATGATCGAGGTGTCCCGCGCCACCGGCATGATGGTCCCTTTCATCACCTCCCCCCTCTTCAACATCGTGCTGAAACTGCCCATCATCATCGGCGACGCCCTGGTCGGCCTGACCCTCTACAGGATCGTCGAGGCCAGGAGAGGCGCGGTATCCGCGGAGAAGGCCTTCCTGATCTGGTTCTTGAACCCCCTGGTCATCTTCGTCAGCTCGGTGCACGGGCAGTTCGACGTGCTGGCAGCGTACTTCGCCCTGATCGGGGTGATGGGGTTCATGGAGAAGAGATACCTCCTGAGCGGCGCGCTCCTGGGCCTGGGGGTCCTGCTGAAGCTGTTCCCCGCCTACCTGGTGATCAGCTTCGGGCTGCTCCTGCTGATATCCCTGTTCAGATCCTCGAATACCGGAAGGTTGAGAGAAAGACTGAGACCCATCGTCCACTTCGTCTCGGGAGGGGCGATCAGCCTGGTATCGGTCCTGCCCTTCCTCCTGAGCTCCAACTCCTTCCTGGACTATGTACTAAGGCGGGGAACCTATTCCTCCATCGGAGGGATGAACGCCTGGTTCGTCATGCCTTTGCTGGGGGCGTTCGGGGGCGAGGGGGGTGGGTCCGGCGAGAGCGTCCCGGTGGGCCTGGTGCTTCTCATCACCGGGGTGGTCCTGACCATCATGGTCACGCTAATCATGGTCTGGAAGATGCCGGTCCAGGACCGTCCCCTCTATTCCGCCCTGGCGGTGATCACGGTGGTCTTGGTCACCCAATCCGTGACCAATCCTCAGCATCTGATTTGGCTGTTCCCGCTCCTGGTGGTGTTCTCCTCCTTCGATGGGCGGATGGCCAGCAAGCTGTACGTCCTTTCGGTCATAGGGCTTCTCTACCTGTTGTGCTTGCAGTCCGGTCTGGTCTTCCTGTACCCTATGGCGCATTATGCTGGATGGCCGGCGGTCTCGACCCTCAACCAGGGGATAGAAACGTTCTTCATAGGCACGGAGGTGGCGAGGGCTCTCACACTGAGCGTCCTGGGCGGACTAGGGTTCGCGGTCCTCTTATCGATCATCGCCCCTCCCAAATGGGATTTCGTGGAACGCCTGGTGCGCAAGGTCTCGAAGGGGGTGGACAATGAGGGCTGAGCTTCTCACCGCCCTTTTCGTGGTGGCCATGTTCTTGACATCGGCCTGCATGGTGTACGGCGATGACCCGGGTTCCCCGTCCTTGTCAGCATCGATGTCCAACGGCATGGCGACGATAGATTATTCCCTGCCCTCCTCCGCCCATGCGTATCCATCCGTGGTGGTGGCCGTGCCGCTGGATAGCTACCGATCGAGCGACATAACCGTTCTCATGACCGGAAGGGGTGGCCCGCCGAACAGCGAGCCGGCGAACATACAGGGTCTGGTGGACCATCTGAGCGCGGAGCTGGAGAACCTCGGTTCCTCATCCAAGGTCTCCACCATCGACGAGGGTTCTCTGAGCGCTTATCTTGCTACGGAGAAAGGCACTCTGGTGATCGCTAGCCAGGTGGACCTGGCCACCAGCGCGACGCTTGAGGGCTGGGTCGAGGACGGCGGACTGTTGGTCGCTATCGGTCCAGGATGCGTTCCGTTCCTGGGGCCGGGGGGGTCGCTCGAGCTCGGTACGGAAGAATATGCGTTCGACGGGACGACCCTGATAGGATCGTTGGCGTACGACCTCGGGCTGAGGACCGTGTACCCCGTGAACGGCCTGGTCGTCGATGATGTCCTGGCGCGTTCCGGTACTGTCCTGGGTCATACAACTAGCGATGGGTCGCTGACCACCTCGGCCACGGTCCCCCTGGGTCAAGGAAAGGTCCTGGTCATGGGAGGCCCTATGGATTCACCCTTCCTTGCCAGCATGGAGGACGTGTACGCCTGGGACCTGGCCAGATTGCTCGAGACCGGCGCGCCGTGGGTGGCCGGGCCGATATATCACGAAAGGGTCCAGGTCCCCGCGCAAGGGGTGAAGGGGACCATAACCATGGATCTGATGGGAATGTCGGTACGGGTGTCAGTATTTAGTCTGGACGACAGCCATGCCCTGTTCCGTGGCCTGACGATAGAACCATGATCACTTTTCGGGGATGACGCTGCTCAGGGTGTTCCACAGGTAGGCGATCCCGAAGCCGAGGAACATCGGCCATGTGTGGACGGTGTAGCTGGTCGAGAACAGCATGTAGAAGAAGAACAGGCTGATCAGGTAGCCGGAGAAACCGGTGAAGACCATCTTCATCCCGATGATGAGGCGGTCCCGCTTCCCGTGGGTGAACAGGTACTTGTTGGCCACCACCAGATAGGCCAAGGCAAGCACGAACGCAAGTATGGTGGAGTTCACCAGGTGGTCGTCGTAGGCCACGTTCAGCGTGCCCATGAGGGTGAAGGTGAAGGTCAGACCGAGCACCAGTGCGGAGATGTACCGGCCCAGCATGTTTATGAACAGGAAGTTGACCCCCAGGGCGGCGGCCTTACCGGCCAGACCGCACTGTCGGAGGATGGAGAGTATGACGCCCGAGGACAGTTTGGATTTCCCGGCGCGCCGGGAGGAGAAATGGAACTCCAGCTCCTTGACCACCGTGTCCCGGGGCAGGAACTTGAGGATGTCGAAGAGGACCTTGAAACCGGCCCGCTCGAACTTGCGGCCGTACTTGGAGACGACCTCTTGGCACATGTCGGTCCGTCCCCCGAAGAACCCGCTCATGGTGTCCTCGGTGGTGGGTCTCCTCATCACGGCCAGGTAGGACTGCGCCAGGGCGTTGGCGCCCCATGACGCCAGCATTCGGCTGGAGCTCAGGCTCGACTTGTCCTCCCGCTTGCCGACGGCCATGTCCGCGCCCTCCGTCAGGAGGCCGTACAATCCGCCGACGGACTCCGGGGGATGCTGGAAATCGGCGTCCATGACCACGAAGAGCCTGGTCTTGGTCTCCGCGATCCCCTCCATGATGCTGGCGGTGAGACCGCGGTCGCCGGGGTCCCGGCTCAGGAGCCTGACCCTGGGGTTCTTGACGGCGAAGGAACGGACCAGTTCGGGGGTCTCGTCCTTGGAGTTGTCGTCGGCCACGATGATCGACACCCCTGGATAGAGGGAATCTAGGGTCTCCAGCATCGACTGGATGTTCCCACCCTCGTTGTAAGTGGGGAGTATGATCGTCAGATCATCGAAGGTCTTCTGCGCCATCCCAATCCTCATCTCAAGATTTTTTAGGCATATTTATAGATTGTCAGGTTATGAATAGCTCGCCGACGCCCGCCCCGGCTCTGACAATATTTATGCGTGTTCCCCCTTCTCCTATCGATGCTGACCATTTCGGCCGGGGTGTGCGCTTACAACGAGGAGAAGAACATACTCAAGTGCCTGCGCTCCCTCACCTCCCAGAAGCTCAAGGGAAAGGAGCTGGTGGAGATGCTGGTGGTCTCCAGCGGCAGCACCGACCGCACCGACAAGCTGGTGCTCGAGTACGCCAGGGACGTCGACGCCCGGGTCCGGCTCATAAGGCAGGAGAAGCGGGAGGGCAAGAACTCCGCGGTGAACGCCTTCATCGAGGCCGCTAAAGGCGAAGTGCTGTTCCTGGCCAACGCGGACAACGTCATGAAGGAGGACACCTTCGACCTCATGGCCGAGCATTTTCTTGACCCGTCCACGGGAATGGTGGGCGGGCATCCTGTTCCGGTGAACGACAAGAACACCTTCATGGGCTTCGCGGTGCACATGCTCTGGGACATGCATCATCGTTTGTCGCTCATACACCCCAAGGTCGGGGAGATCGTGGCCTTTCGGAACACCGGGCTGCGCATACCGACCGGCATGGGCAGCGACGAGGACCTCATCCGACGGGAGATGGAGAAACAAGGATTGAAGGTGAGGTACGAGCCGTCGGCCATGATCTACAACCGCGGACCGACCAACGTGGAGGATTTCTTCGAGCAGCGCACCCGGGTGAACATCGGCGAGCGGTACATGAAGCGCTGGTTCGATTATGATATCCCGACCTGGGACAGGCGATACCTTTTCAGCGCCTACCTGAGCTTCCTGAAGGACAATGCCGGCCACCCCCTGAAGATGGCCTGGGCCATGTCCCTGGAGGCCTTTGCCAGGTCATACGCATCCCTGCACGTCAAGCTGGACAAGGGGGACCGGGCGGTGTGGCAGGTGGTACAGAGCACCAAGGACGTCAAGTAGGGAAAAAAGAGGAAGAGGTTTGGGGGAGAGATAGCTCACCTCTTCCTGAAGGCCACCACGCCGGCCAGGGCCACCAGGGCCATGGCTCCGACGATCACCGCTATACCGGCCGGGGAGAACAGCGCGGTCAGGGGATCCACGCTCTCCACGGTTATGGCGCCCAGTGTGCTGGCTGGCAGATATACCAGCATCTGCTGCACCTCCCCGTCGGAGACCACCGTGTAGCAGGCGTCCTCAGGCTGTCCGTAGATCAGCTCCAGGGGATCTTCCGCGTAGCGCATGTCCTGATCGTTCAGGCGCACCCTCAGGCGGTCCTGGGACATGTCCATGGTGCCCTCTTCGGTGTGAACCAGCATCAGGGCGCCCTGGGCGTTCTCGCCCTGGGTCATCAGCCTGAACTTGTTCTTGACCACCTGCTGGACCTGCACGTTCATCTCCTGACGGTAGGAGACGGTATCATAGATGCCGCCCTCACCATCGCCGACCAGGGTGACCTCGGCGGCCACCCGTCCTTCCTGGATGGCCTGCATCAGGACCATCTCCATCCACTGGTGGCGGTGGGCCACCTGGGGCAGGAAGCGCACCATCAGGTGCTCGGTCACGTTGCACCTAACGACCGTCCCGTTCTCGGTCACCTCGAAGGGGTCGTCAGAGGCGATCACCCCGGTCGAAACACCATCGGAAATGACCAGCTGGTAGGTCAGGTTGCTGGACTCGTTCAGCACCTTGTTCTCGGTGACCTCCATGTCCCCGGAGAGAACGATGGTCACGTCGGTCGCTTCCTCCACGAACAGGTGGTACATCCCGGTGGGGTTGTCGTGTATGACCGCTATGGCGCCGTCATCGATCAGCTTGGCTATGGAACCGTGCACGTCAATTTCCGTGGGAACGAAGCCATCCACGGAGATGCTGTCTATGAGGACCTTCTCACCCTCGGAGGTGAACAGGCCGTAAGTGATGATGGTGCCGTTCTCTTCATCGACCGTGTAGAAGACGAAGCCTCCCTGGCCGTTGCCGTAGGCGTAGCCCATCTTTCCCATCAGGGATTTGTTGACCCCCTTCTGGTACATATCATCGTTCGGTCCGGCGTCATCGGGGCTTTCCCCGCCACCGTCGGACCAGGGGCCCTGTCCGTCCCCACCGTTCCCGTTCCCGCCGTCGGCCGCGGCCGGCACGGCGAACAGGACGAGGGAAGAGATCAGGAGCATTCCCCCCAACATCAGGCTCAAGGCCTTGGAAGTCCGCATTCTTATCACCGGATATCCCATCCGGAGGGAGAGGTCATTAGCGTTTTGGTACGGGCCTCGAACCGAATGGTACAGGCGTCGAACTCACATCAGCATCCCGGAGTCCTGTAGCACCTGGGCGAACTCCGGCAGGATGTCCTTTATTCCGTTTATGACGAACTGGATGGATATGGCCATAACCAGAAGCCCCATCAGCCTGGTGACCACGCTCCGTCCTCCCTCGCCCTGGAAGCGGTCGATCCGCTCGGAGTTGATCATCATACGGAAG
>JAXGNA010000019.1:0-19618 GCA_040768245.1 Methanomassiliicoccales archaeon
GATATCTGCATGCTAGAGAGGAACACCTAGCTCGTAAGGGCGTGAAGGAGCACCATGCCCTGTTCCCGGCCGTCGGTTACGGAAATAAGACCGGGTTCTACACAGCCTCCAACCTCAACCGCATAAAACGGAACCTGGAGGGGAGGACCGGCGTGGAGTTCCGCATCAAGGACCTGAGGCCGACGATGGCCAGCCTGACGGTGGACATGGACCCGATGCTCCTGAACGATGTAAGCTCCCAATTGCGGCACGAGAGCACCAAGACCACCACTCGGTACTACGCCGAGATCAAGGTGGACAAGGCGGGGGAAAGGCTCAAGCGGGCATGGGCCAGCAAGAGACCGAAAACCTTATCTATTACGAAAACCCCGCTATTGGACAAAAATTCTTCGATGACTGGATATGCGTAATGGCGGGCTCGGAGGGATTCGAACCCTCGGCCCATCGGTTAAGAGCCGATTGCTCTACCTAGCTGAGCTACGAGCCCGAGTAAGCCACGGAAACATATTGATGTAGATAAACGTTGCGGACTTCCGTCTATTCCGCCTTGCGCCAGAAGGGAACTATCTCCTGCGCTTTGCCTCTCTTGATCAGGGCGCAGCCGATCGGCGCTGGGAGATTGACCACATCGTTCTTCGCCAAACGGTACGGGCGGTCCATTCCAGCTATCTCCGGCAGATCGTCCAAGATACGCACCAGCACCCTCTCCGCCGGTCTGGGCTGCTCCTGCACCGGGGTTTTACCGTTCACCATGCTCAGGGCCTGCCTCAGCTGCCCCTGGTCTACTGTGGCACAAACGGAACCGGAGGGAACAGGGTCCCTGGGCATAGGAGCCTTGCCTTCCATGGCCAGGTCGCGGCATTCGTTTATCGCGCGAAGCACCTGGTCGTACATCTCCCGCTCCTCGTCCGTAAGGCGTCCGAGATCTATCTTGGACCCCTCCGAAGCGCGGGTGGCCATGAAAGTGATCTTCCGCATACGGTAGAAGAAGATCTGGTTCCCTTTGGTGGAGACCTTCTTGAACTCGTTGGTCATGCTGGTGGCCTTGAAGGACAGCGGGTCCTTCTTGATCTCCTCCTCGCTCTCCTTCCTCACCTTCTCCAAATAGTCCCGGAAGGCGGGATAGAGGTCACGTCTTATCTCCACCAGATCGGGGGAGTTCTTCTCCTTGCGGTGGATCTCGGTGACCTCCTTGTAGTTGAGCGGTTCGAGCGGAGGTGCCATCGCAGACGGATTCGGTTGTTGATATAAGAAACTGACCTAGCTCATCAAAAACAGAAACGCCAGTCGTTGCAATCCTCTGAAGGATTAAGTAATCCGGCGCCGTTTCGTGAGCGTGGACCTCTCCAAGTGCCTGCGGCCGTCGGCGGACGGGTCGGAGATGGATATCATCGTCACCCCGAACAGCACCTCGCCTGGTGTGCAGGACGTCGATCCCTGGCGTCATCGCCTGGTGGTCAAGGTGCGAGCGCCTCCCGAAGGCGGTCGCGCCAACGAGGAGGTGGAGGAACTTTTATCGTCGGTCATCGGAGCGAAGGTCACCGTTTCCAGAGGTCATACCCAGAGAATGAAGGTGGTGCGCATCCAGGCATCCGAAGATGCGGTCAGGAAGGTTTTGGGAGGTCTGCCATGACCTTGGGGCGCTCGCCGAAGGAACGTCTTGATGAGATCCAGGCGGTGCTCGAGGAGCTGATATCCAGAGACCCCAAAGCTGTCATTCTTGTCGAGGGCATGAGGGACCGCGGCGCCCTTACCATCCTGGGCGTGAAGGGGGATATGGTCCAGGTGCAGAGCTCCGACGGGATATTCGCCATCGCCGAACGCCTCGCCAGGGACGGAAAGAGCGCCATCATCATGACCGACTGGGACCGCAAGGGCGGCCAGCTCGGTCGGCTGCTTAGGAACGCGCTGACCTCCAACGCCGTTCCTTACGACGATACGCTCCGTCAAAGACTGGTCATCGTGGCCAGGCAGGACATCAAGGACGTTCAATCGTTGCCGTCGCTCTATTCGCGCCTGGTGCAGGAAGTGCAGGCCAGGCGCAATTGATCGTTCGGAAAATAAAGCGTGTCAAGGCATGGCCAGCCAAACTATTTATTGAGATATCGGCCTAGGAGGGCTCGTTATCATGCCTTTGGACCGCAGGATGCTGGATGAGCTTGGGATCGAGAACGTGGAGGAGCTTTTCACCGACATTCCGGGAGAGGTTCGCATTGACGATATTCCGCTCCCCAAGGGCAAGAGCGAGATGGAAGTGGTTCGCCAAGTGCAGGCCATGCTCTCCGATAACGTTACGGCCGACGACGCGCCGTGCTTCCTCGGCGGAGGTTACTATCATCACTTCATCCCCTCGGCGGTGAACACCATCATCTCCCGCTCGGAGTTCATCACGTCCTATACGCCGTACCAGGCGGAGATAAGCCAGGGCATGCTGCAATCCTTGTTCGAATATCAGAGCTATATCGCCGAGCTGACGGCGATGGACGCCGTGAACTCCTCGAACTATGATTGGTCTACGGCACTGGGGGAAGCGGCCACCATGTGCCACCGCATTCTCCCGAAGAGAACGTTCCTGGTGCCGGAGGCCATGTCCTGGGACAAGCGCTCGGTGCTGAAGAACTACGTTTCCGGCGCCAAGCTGAACGTGGTGGAGTATAGCTACGACCCGTTCACCGGCGAGCTGGACCTGGATTCCATTCGGGAGAAGATGACCGATGACGTCTGCGGTATTTACGCCGAAGTTCCCAACCTCTTCGGGATCATCGATTCGCAGGCTCCAAAATTAAAAGGTGAGTTCCCGAACGTTCCCTTGGTGGTCGGCGTCAATCCCCTTTCCTTGGCCCTGGTGAAACCCCCGGGCGAGTACGGAGCGGACATCGTCATTGGCGAGGGGCAGCCACTTGGGTTACCGATGAACGTAGGCGGCCCTTCGTTAGGCATATTCGCCTGCCGCATGGAGCACGTGCGCAAGATGCCTGGACGGTTGATAGGAATGACCAAGGACCAGGACGGCCGCCGGGCGTTCTGCATGACCTTACAGACGCGAGAGCAGCACATCCGCCGCAGTAAAGCGACATCCAACATCTGCACCAACGAGGCGCTGCTGGCGGTCGCCGTCTCCGCCTACCTGGGCATGACCGGTTCCAAGGGATTGCGTTCGGTCGCCAGGATCAACATGAAGAGAACGGCCGAGCTCATGGAAAGGGTGGACGAGCTGGAGGGATTCGACGCCCCGGTGTTCAGCGGCGCGCACTTCAACGAGTTCGTAGTTAAGACCCCAGTAAGACCGGAGAAGCTGAACAAGTTGCTCCTGCGGCACGGGATCATCGGCGGGCTTCCGTTGCAGAAGCACGTTCCGCGTTTAACCGACCATATGCTGCTGACCGCCACCGAGATGACGTCCGATGAGGACATGGACCGTTTGATCGCGGCCTTCAAGGAGGTGGCCCAATGAGCTACCGCCAGGCGCGTTACGACGAGCCGCTCATCTTTGAGCTCAAGGGGGAGAACGATTTCTGTTTGATGAGCCAGGACGACGTTATGATCCCAGAGGGTATGGAGCGCGCGGACCTCTGCCTCCCGGACATCCCGGAGATGGATGTCGTCCGTCACTACGTGAACCTGTCCCAGATGAACTTCGGGGTCGATAACGGAATGTATCCGCTGGGCTCGTGCACCATGAAGTACAATCCGAAATACGCTGACAAGCTGGTATCGCTGCCTACCGTAACGTCGGTTCATCCCTGCCAGGACGAGGATTCCCTGCAAGGTGCGTTACGCCTAATGCGCGAGCTGGAGAAGGCGTTGTGCGCCATCTCCTACATGGACGCGGTCACGCTGCAACCGGCCGCCGGGGCGCACGGCGAGTTCACCGGGATGCTCATCGCCAAAGCGTATCATGAGGACAGAGAAGACCCCCGCAGCGAAGTGATAGTTCCCGATTCCGCTCATGGCACCAATCCTGCAAGCGCGGCCATGGCCGGCTTCACCGTCATAGAGATACCTTCCGGGCCGGACGGTTGCGTGGACCTGGATGCTCTGCAGGCCGCGCTTTCGGAACGCACCGCCGCGGTCATGGTCACCAACCCCAATACCCTGGGGCTTTTCGAGAAGGATATTACCAGATTGGCGGAGATGGTGCACGCCGCCGGAGCGCTGCTTTATTACGATGGAGCGAACCTGAACGCCATCATGGGCATGACGGCGCCGGGCGTAATGAACTTCGATATCGTTCATTTCAATCTGCACAAGACCTTCGCCACGCCGCACGGCGGCGGCGGACCTGGCGCCGGACCTGTCGGCGTCAAGGAGTTCCTGGAGCCCTATCTTCCCGTACCGCGCATCGTCTCGGAGGAAGGCAAGTACCGCCTGGATTACGACCGCTTCGACAGCATCGGAAAAGTTCGTTCCATGTTCGGCAACTTCGCTGTGCTGGTACGAGCGTACGCATACATCACCGCCCAGGGCGGGAACGGGCTCAAGGAGGTATCTCAGAAGGCCGTCCTAAATTCGAACTACCTGAAGAGCAAGGTCGTTCCCGTCTACGAGATGCCCTTCGCCCAGCTGCGCAAGCATGAGTTCGTGGTCTCGGCAAAAAAACTGGCCAAGGAGAAGGGGGTGCACGCGACCGATGTGGCTAAAGCACTATTGGACAAGGGGTTCATGTCCCCCACCATCTACTTCCCCTCACTGGTCGAGGAAGCTTTGATGATCGAGCCCACCGAGTCGGAGAGCAAGGAGACGCTGGACAGGTACGCCCAGGCGCTGCTGGACATAGCCAATGGCGACCCGACGGAGATCAAGGCCTCTCCGAGAACGACATCCATATCCCGCGTCGACGAGGTGTACGCTGCGAAAGAGCTAATCCTGAGCTGGAGGATATATCAGCGCAAGGCAGGTCTGAAATGAGCGCGAAGGGCGTCTTCATCGTGCTGGAAGGAATAGACGGCACCGGAAAGTCCACGCTGTCCAAGAGGCTCAAGGCCTGGCTGGAGGAACGGGGAAGGGAAGTGGTGCTCACGGCGGAACCGACTGACGATTGGCTCGGGAAGGCCGTCCGTCGCGCCAACGAGGAGGACCTGGACCCCCGCACCGAATCATTGCTCTTCACCGCGGACAGATGCCAGCATACGCTTCGGATCGAGGAGATGCTGAAGAAGGGCAAGATCGTCATCTGCGACCGCTATTACGGTTCCACCGTGGCATATCAGGGTGCCGCTCTCGAAAAGGACATGGGCGACAACGCCGTCTCCTGGCTTCTGAACCTCAACGGGCCGGTGGTGCGTCATCCGGATGTCACGGTCCTGTTGACCAGCGATCCCGGCATCGCCATGCACCGCGTCGGCAACCGCGGCGAACTGAGCAAGTTCGAGCGCGAGGGCTACCTGGGAAAAGTGCAGGACATCTACCTCACCCTGGCCAGGGAGGCCAAGTGGACCGTGGTCGATTCCAATGGCGATATCAAGGAAGTGCTGGAATCCGTCAAGAAAGCAATTCAGGCATACGTTTAAATCGAGTCGGCCGAATTTAGCAGCATGCACCCTTCCGAGGCTATCATCGGTAGCCAGTCCTCCCTGCTGAAAGGGAAGAAGATAGTGCTGGGCATCACCGGTTCCATCGCCGCCGTGGAGTGCTTTGAATTGGCACGAGACCTCATGCGCCACGGCGCTATGGTCGTTCCGGTGCTCACCCCGGAAGCTCAGAAGCTGGTGACGCCTTACGCCATGAGCTTCGCCACCGGACAGGAGGCGATCACGGAACTGGACGGCCGGGTGCAGCACGTGGCGCTCATGGGAGACGTTCAGGGAAGGGCGGACCTTTTACTTATCGCGCCGTCCACCGCCAACACCATCTCCAAGATCGCCTGCGGTATCGACGATACGACCGTCACGACAATGGCCACCGTGGCCTTGGGCTCCGGCGTTCCAATACTCATCGCCCCGGCCATGCATGGCGCGATGTTCAACAACCCCATGGTGGCCGAGAACATCGATAAGCTCAAGAGGGCCGGAGTGGAGTTCGTCGGTCCCCGAATGGAGGGGAAGAAAGCAAAGATCGCGGTCAAGGAGGAGATCCTCCACGCGGTCATCCGCAAGCTTTCCGATGGAAGGATGAAGGGGCGCAGAGTGCTGATCATCGGCGGCTCGTCCGCGGAGAGCATGGACGATATGAGGATAGTCACCAACAAGGGCACCGGGGAAACGGCCGTGGAGCTGACCAGGGCCGCCTATCATGAGGGGGCGGACGTGGAGCTTTGGATGGGCCGTTGTACCGTCACCTTGCCATCGTTCACTAGCACCAGGCGCTTCGAGAGCCTGGAGGACCTGGAGAAAATGATACCGGACATCGACCACGACCTGGTGGTGGTGCCGGCGGCATTATCGGACTTCACCTTTGATAAGAAAAGGGGTAAGCTCCCCTCCGAGGCCAAGGTCACCAAGCTTCAGTTGAAAAGCGTCCCCAAGATGCTTCCTCTTATCGTTAAGAAATGCGACAAGGTGGTGGGTTTCAAGGCGGAGTCCGGGGTGGACAAGCTCGACCTGGTGAAGGAGGCCAGGGAATCGCTCAACCGCAACTTCCTTTCGGCGGTGGTGGCTAACGACCTGAAGGACGTCCAGGCCGGCAGCACCAAGGTCATCTTCGTTCGTTCCAGATACCAATCGGAGATCGAGGGGAGCAAGGCCGAGGTGGCGCACAAGCTGATCGAGGAGCTGGCGAGAATATGAGGGCGAAAGCTTTCTGCCCAGGGCACATCACCGGACTTTTCCAGGTCTGCCAGCACGAGGACGTCTTGACCTGCGGCTCCCGCGGCGCCGGCCTCAGCATCTCGCTGGGCGTCATAAGCGAGGTCGAGGTCAGCGACGGCACCGGTAAGGTCGATATCTGGCTGAACGGTCTGAAGGCGGACGCCCCGGTGACGGAAAGGGCCGTGCGCAACATCATGGGCGACCGCCCCTACGACGTCAAGGTGCGCAACGAGCTGCAGCTGCCGGTGGCGCAGGGCTTCGGTACCAGCGCCGCAGGCTCCATATCCGCCGCCTGGGCCCTGGCGCACATCTTCAAAATTCCTGAGAAGGAGGCTTACACCGCCGCGCATTCCGCGGAGATAGTCAACCGCACCGGGATGGGCGATGTTTCCGGAATAATGCGCGGGGGCATCGAGCTGCGCAGGCGCCCGGGGCTGCCGCCGATCGGTGAGGTCGGCAGGATGAACGGGCACATGGACCTGGTGCTGGCGGTGGTCGGCCCGTCCATACCCACGGCGGAGATGCTTTCTAGAAAGGAAATAATGGACAAGATCAACTCCGTGGGCGGCCGTTGCGTGGACGCTTTGATGAAGGAACCGACCCTGGAGAACTTCTTCCGTCTATCGAACGAGTTCATGGACGGTTCCGGGCTGTCCACTCCCGAGATAAGGCGGGCGGTCTGGGAGGCCAAGAAGTGGGGCTGGGCCAGCCAGGCCATGATCGGTAACGCCGTCTTCGCCACCGGACCGGACCTGGACCTTCTGAGCGAGACGCTCTCCCAGTTCGGGGAGGTCTACCGCTGCTCGGTGGACACCAAGGGACCGAGGCTGCTCTGATCACTCGTACAGAGTGAAAAGCTGATCGTCCTGGCCCACGTCGAATAGACCGATCCGGGCGCCGCAGTCCAGCCAGCCGTGGGAGTAGTTAACGGAAGCGAAGGCGTTGACGTAATCCCCTTGTTCGGCGAAGTGCTTGGCGTCCGAGAAGTAGGTCCGTGCCATCTCCAGGAACGAGTCGGCCAACTTACGATTGAAGGAGCGCTCCGGGGCGGAGATGGTGACCTTTTCCAAGGCGCGCTTGGTTATTGCCAAGTACCGCTCCAAATGCTCCTTGGATATGGTGTCCCTCATCTCACAGCCTCTTGGAGGGGATGATCTCCACGGACTCCCCGCCGTGCCTGCTCTGCCTGGGACGAACTTCCACGAACAGAGGCATCTGGATGTTCCCGCCCATGATCAGGGCGACGCCTATCGGCAATCGTTGGATCTCCTGGTCCATTCCCTCCTGGAGACCTTCCACCGACGAGACGATGGCCTTCAGGTCGTTCGGGTTGGTGACCTTGAGGATCATCTGGGTGTTGCACTGCGATAGGACGTTCTTATCGATCTTGGCCGCCCTCTGCGAGATTATCGTTAGACCAAGACCGAACTTACGGCCCTCCGCCGCTATGGTGCGGAATATCTTGGAGCAGGACGTCACCCCCTGCTGGGGGCAGAAGTTGTGCGCCTCCTCGGCGATCATCATCATGGGCGGGACCTTCCCGAGCTTGCGCAGCTCGAACATTGCCGTGGCCAGCCGAGTAACGATAAGCTCCTGGATGTCCGGCGGCGTTCCCTTGAGATTGATGATGGTGGTCTTCCCGTTGGCGATGAGCTCGTCGATCTTCGTTCCCTGAGGAGCGAAGATGTTGACCTCGTTGAGGTACGCCAGTTCCGCTATCAACGTCTGATTGTTGGCGTCCTCGTCGGACTCCAGCATGGCGATGATCTCCTTCAGGCCATAATCCTTCTTCACCGCCTTGAGACCGTCTATGGCCTTTCTCAGGGCGTTCAGGTAGACCTTGCCGTTCTTGATGGTCGTAAGAGCTAAAAGGTCGCGAGCGTCGATGTTCGCCAAAGTGAACTTCAAGGGCCTGGCGTCCTTATTTATCGTCGTATCGGTCGCGAACTCCATTATCTTGTCCTTGAAGCCCATCGGTTGGATCCCGAAGTCCCGCTTGCCGGGCATCACCGAGCCGACGTCGCGCATGGCGCCATATTCGCCGTGCGGATCGAGGATGAGCACGGTGACGTCGTGCTTCATCAGTTCTTCAACAAGATCGCCGCACAGGAAGGACTTGCCGCCGCCGGTCTTGGCTAGGATGCTCACATGCTTCTGGACCATGGCGTTGATGTCCACCTCGACGTTGATGTCGTAGCCGAACAGCTTGCCGAGGTACGCCCCGGTGGGGGTGTTCTCCTTGAGCCCGATGACCTCCTTGATGAGCTGGTCCTTGGCCCGGTAGACCATGTCGCCCGCTTTGAACGGGGAACGCGGGACCTGCAGAAGCTTCCTCTCGTCCCGGTAGCCGAGGATGGATATCTGGGCGATGACTATCTCGTCGATCTCCACGTCCATCCCTTCGCTGAGCTTCTTAGCCCGTTCCAACGTAAGATCGGTCTTGCGCTCCATGTCGGAGACCTGACCGAGCACCCAGCCGTGCGATTGGTGAACGACCTGAACGTAATCCATCTTCTGCAGGTCGCCCAGGACCCGCAGGTGGAAGGACGTCGCGCCGACATTGCCGTAGATGATGCCGACCCCGTCCAGGTGGCCGTACTTGTCGTCCTCCAGGGTGTGCTGCGAGGGCTTGCGCTCCCGGTGGACCACTTCCTCATCCGGAGTGCCGACGTCCTCGACGTTGTCATCCAGGACCTCTTCCTCCACGAACGCCTCATCCTCTTCCTCAGCAGGAAGGGCGGCCTTACCGCTGGACTCTGAAATAGAATTGGTTTGCATTCCCATCCGGCTTAGATATAAGGCGCGCACGATAAATAAGTTGGGGAGGTGCTGAACGAACCCGCCTCTCGTGGACCATCGCCTATGACGTCACCAGCCCGGGCAGAATCTCTTATTTATCGGTAACCTAATCTCCGGGCGATGATAGTAATCGGCGGCTCCGCCTCATCCAATCTGGCCAAGGACCTGGCCAAGCAGCTGAACGGCGAATACGTGCAGGCCGTCACTAAAACCTTCCCAGATGGCGAAACCTATGCGCGGATCGAACGAGAGGCGCTGCGCGGCGAGGTGGTCATCGTTCAAAACTCATATCCCAACGAGAAGATGGTGGAGCTCCTCCTCCTGCAGGACGCCGCCCTTGGGCTGGGGGCGGAGAAGATCACCTGCGTGATCCCTTACTTCGGCTACGCCCGCCAGGACGAGCGCTTCAACCGCGGCGAGCCTCTCTCGGCCAAGGTCATGGTCGAGCATATCCAGATGAACGCCGACAAGGTCATCCTGGTCGATATTCACAACCCGGCCATCATGGACTGGTTCACCAAGGCCAAGGTGAAGGACGTTCACGCCGCGCCTTGCGTCGGGGACTTCTTCAAGGAGTACGGGGTGGACCTCGTGCTAGCTCCTGACGAGGGAGCCTTGAAGCGCGCCGGCTGGACCGCCGAGAGGCTGGGCGTGGACTGGGACTACCTGGTCAAGACAAGATTATCCGGTACGCACGTGCACATGACGCCGAAGAACATAGACGCCAAGGACCGCAAGGTGCTCATCGTGGACGATATCATCTCCACGGGCGGAACGATCGTCGCGGCCACCGAGGAGCTGAAGAGACTGGGCGCAAGAACGGTCATGGCCGCCTGCACGCATGGATTGTTCGTCGGGAATGCCTTGGACAACCTCAAGAAGCACGTGGACAAGCTGGCCTGCGCCAACACGCTCGAGTCAGAGGTCTCGCAGATCTCGGTGGCGCCGGAAGTGGCCAAGGCCATCCTGGAATGAGCGCGGCAAAGCCTTAAAACGATACTGCTCATTCCGAATCATTCCGTAGCAGGGTGCTAAAATGAGGAAGCAAGAGGATTTCAGCGAGTGGTACAACGAGATCGTCGAGCTGGCGAATCTCACCGACAAGCGCTACCCGATCAAGGGCATGAACGTCTGGACGCCCTACGGCTGGAAGATCATGCGCTTCATCGACACCTACATCCGAGAGGAGTGCGACGCCACCGGGCACGACGAGGTCTGCTTCCCCCTGCTCATCCCGGAGACGGAGTTCAAGAAGGAGAAGGACCACATCAAGGGGTTCGACGCCGAGGTGTATTGGGTAACCCATGCCGGTCTGAACGAGCTGGACGTTCGTTTGCTCCTACGCCCCACCAGCGAGACGGCCATGTACCCGATATTCGCTCTCTGGGTCCGCTCGCACACCGACCTGCCGCTGAAGACCTACCAGCTGGTCAACACTTTCCGGTACGAGACCAAGCAGACCAGGGCCTTCATCCGGGTTCGGGAGATCCACTTCTTTGAATCTCACACTTGTCATACGGACGAGCAGGACGCGCAGCGCCAGGTGGAGGAGGATTTCGTTATTCTAGAGAACATCATGAAGCACCTCTGCCTGCCTTACTTCCTGTTGCGCCGCACGGAATGGGACAAGTTCCCCGGGGCGTACTACACCGTCGGTGTGGACACGCTATTGCCGGACGGACGCAGCCTGCAGCTGGGTTCCATCCATCATTACCGGGAGAACTTCTCCCGGCCGTTCAATATCACCTACGAAGATGAGAAAGGTGAGCACAAGTTCGCCCACCAGACCACCTTCGGCATGTCCGAGAGGCTCGTCGGCGCGGTGGTGGCCGTGCACGGCGACGACAAGGGACTGGTGCTCCCGCCGGACATCTCCCCGTTCCAGGTCGTTATCATTCCGATCCTGGCCAAGGGCAACGTGGAAAAGGTGGCCGAGGAGTGCCAGAAGCTGCGCCAGGAACTTACCTCCGCCGGCTTCCGGGTGAAGCTTGACGACAGCGACGAGCGCCCGGGCAGCAAGTTCCACAACTGGGAGATCCGGGGGGTCCCGCTCCGTCTGGAGATGGGCATGCGCGATATCGAGGGCGGAAAAGTGGCCTACGCCCGCCGGGATTCCGGGGCGAAGGGCTCCTTGGACCGCTCGGACATCGTATCGCAGGTTCGTGCCACCCTTGACCAGATCTCCGCGGACATGCGCGCCAAAGCGTTAGCCGCATCCAACGGCGCCATCCAGGACCTGGACTCATTGGACAAGGTGCCGGAGAAGGTCGTGCGTTTCGGATGGTGCGGCGAGGAGGAGTGCGGCCGCAAGTTCGAGGAAAGGACCGGCCTCAAGATGCTTGGTTCGCCGTACAACCCAGAGGAATATCACGGCAAGTGCATAGTGTGCGGTAAGCAGGTGGAGAAGCCCACCTACGCCGCCCGCTCGATGTGATCAGAAGGCCGCGGCGAACGGTATGGCCATGAGCAGGACGATCGTGGTGATCAGCCCGATGTCCATGTTCCATCCCTCGCGTCCGGCGACCACCGTCTGGGTGTAGTTCAGCAGGGGGGCGAGTATGGCCAGGGTCATCCCGGCGATCAGCAGCCAGTAGTAGCTGTATATCGTCCCGTCCAGGGTCATGGAGGTGGTGATGACCAGGCCGAACAGGCCCAGGGCGCCGATGGCTATGCTGACCCCAACGCCGGCCCAGTCGATCATCTCCAGGGTCTTTTCGGACTCCCCCTCGCGCCGGCGGTTGAAGATGACCATTTCCAGTATTCCCAGGGCGACGAGCACTACCCCCACGACGATCATGAACACCGGCCCGGCCACCAGCTCGCCGTGCACGTTCAGCTCGCCGCGCAGGCCGAAGATGATGATACCCTCGGTTATCACCAGGCAGGCGGCGAACATGCCCAGCCATTCCAGCCAGGCCAGGCGGCGGTTGGCCAGCGGCTCGTAGTACAGGAAGACGAAGGCGAGTATCCCCAGCAGGAACAATTGAGCGGCGGCGAGCACCACCCAGTTCTTGGCATAGCTTCCGAAGCCTTCCACCTCGGCCGGGGCGGCGATGAGCAGGAACACGAGCGATATGACCAGGACGGCCACCGCGGCGACCACCTGCATGCGCTTCATCAGGGACTCGCTCAGCTTCTGCAGCTGCGGGAAGAGCGGGATGAACAATAACAGCCCTAGAACGATGAGCACCGCTCCCAGGACCAAGGTCATCATCTGGTCCATGACCAGGACGTCCACCAGCTCGATCTCCCGAGCCAGGACCACCAGGGCCACCCCTTCGAACATGATCAGGAGACCCATCAGGTACGGCACGAACCAGCTGCCCAACTTCTTCAAATATCCCGCCTCTGGACAATATTCAGCTGGACCAGATATAATAGTTCCGCCGCTTATTGCTTGTACTTGGCGAGCAACAGGCCGAAGATGCCCAGCCCGAGCAGGATGATGAAGATGGAGTAGACCCCCATGTTCTCACCCGAGAAGAGGTTCCAGCTTCCGTAGGAGATGCCCCATACCCAGTAGAACAGCACCGCTGCCACGATAAGCAGCAGGGAGAATATGCTCAGGGCCTTCTTGGGGTAGGCTTGCTCGGCCATCGGGCGTCAAACGTGGTCGGCCTATTAAAATCTTGTTCCCAGGTGAACCTAATATTTTCCTGGCCCCCATAGTGCTGGCATGGAGGACGGGGAGGAAAGGCGCCCGTTGGGCAACGTCATCTATTCGCTAGCTGACCGCCTCCCTTCTTCAAGTTCTTCCGCTCCTTGAGCCCGCTGATGCCTGTTCCTGTTGGCCGTGGACTATTTCGGCGTGTTCTGACCCGGCCATCCGGCGATGCGTTCGGGAAGCAGCGCGGCGACGATGATCAGGACCGGACCGACCAGGTAGCCAGCCCAGGCAAGCACGGCCAGAAGGCCGACGATGCTCATCCTTACCCTTCCAACCTTGGTCAGCGGCCCCACCTTCCAGCCTCTGCGCGATACCACCGCCCCCAACGATGCCTGGACCAGGAACAGGGCGATGGATATCATGACCTCGGGGCCCAGATGGCTGTCCCGGACCGAGATCAAGGTCTGGAAAAGGGTGATGGCGGCCGTTCCGGCCAGCAGAAGCCCGGATAGCATGAAGAGGGAATGCTGGAGGTCCAGCGGTTCAGCCCTCCGTCCATGATAATACATGATCAGGAGCGAGCCGAGCAGGAAGATGAAGAGCATCGGCGCCAGTATCTCCAACGGTCCCTGCCCCTCCCAATGGTACACGGAGTAGAGGCTGAAGGGCATCAGCAGCCATTCCTGGACGGTGAACGATTCGCCGTAACCGACCACCAGGGCGAAGTTGCCTTCCTGAGAGGCTGGGGCGAACACCGTCACGTAGTACCTTCCGCTCACCGGCGCCGGTTCGTCCGTCCTTCCCAGGTCGTAGAAGGAGCTGGGGGAGAAGCCCTCGTAGGTCGCCGTTTCCGGAAGGGCGGCATCGATCACCACGTATCCATATCCCTCCGGCACCTCCACCCAGGACGGCAAAGCACCTTCGTTGGGGATGCCGGGGGCCATGAACGCCATCCTTGGCCGGAAGCCGTCATCCCCGTCCTGCACCGGAACGATCAGGTTCAGCAGAAGGCGGTCCCCCTCATCGATGTCGAACGTGTAGTAGAGAGCCTCGCCCTGGGGTAGGTGCGAATAGATCGCCCAGGACTTCACGGTGTCCTCGATCTCCATGGCGGTTCCCGGCGAGGTATTGCCGTCGGCGAGCAGGGGGGAATGCGCGGATACCGCTCCCGCTGAGAGCAGGAGGACCAGAACGAACAGTGCGGGGACCCGGAGGACACCCATGATCATCATACGGAACCTTCCTGCTTATTAGGCTTGTCCCGGCGGAAAATCAATTTGATATACGCCCAAATCAATCCTGCCGGACAGGAAGGGATGGAACTGGACCTTTGGATACCGATACTTATTTGGCTGGTGATAGGCGCTGGTGTCGCCTTCTACCTGTACCGGCTGATGGACAAGGAAGGCAAGGTGGAGATGATCTGGGTGGTCATCGGATTCCTGCTCTCCGTGCTTGGCCTGATGGCCTTCATCGGCGTGCGCTCCATGAGGGAGAAGGACCGGGACAAGGCGGTGGACCCGAAAAGCTACCAGCCCCCGGAGTACAAGCTCAAGGACGAGGAGCCCAAGCCGGCGCCCAAGGAGGAGAAGAGACCGGAGCCTGCGCCGGAACCGAAGAAGAAGGAGGTCAAGCAGATCGATGGAATACCCCGCTGCCCCGAATGCGGCGCGGCCATATCCTCTTCCGACGTCCGATGCCGGGACTGCGGCGCCAAGCTCAAGGAGTGAGGAAACCCTTTTTATCCCCGGGCAGGATGCCCTAGGCATGCTTCCCGAGGGCTCCCTGGTTTATCTTTTGGACGAGAAGGGCAAGAGGACCTGGCTGGTCCTCAGCAAGGGGATGCTGAAGCTGGGGGCCATGGGCGTGGTCGACGGCGACAAGCTTTTGGCGGCCGAGGACGGCTCGGAGATATCCATCGCCGGCAAGCGCTTCTGGATACTGGTGCCGGGCGCTTCGGAGATGATGTCCTCGGTGGAAAGAGGCGCCCAGGTCATCACGCCCAAGGACGCCGCGACCATCCTGATGGAGCTGAACGTAAAATCTGGCGATACGGTCCTGGAGGCCGGGGTCGGCTCGGCCGCTCTGACCATAGCATTGCTGAACCAGGTGCGGCCGTGGGGCAAGGTGGTCTCCATGGAGATCCGGCCGGAGTTCGCTGAGAAAGGCAAGAGGAACGTGGAGAAGGCCGGTCTCTCCGAGGCCTGGAGATTGGAGCTGGGGGACGTCCGCAAGGACCGCCTGGACATCCTGGCCGACGCGGCCGTGCTAGACATGCCGGACCCCTGGGACGCCCTGGAAAACGTCTCCTCGATGCTCCGCAACGGGGGACGCTTCTGTTCCTACGTGCCGAACACCAACCAGCTGGAGGAGGTCGTCCGCCAGCTGCGGAAGAGAGGCTTCGTGGAGATACGCAGCTACGAGAACATGCAGCGGGAGATGGTGGTCCATGAGATGGGCGTACGTCCGTCATACGAAACGCTCGGGCACACTGGATACCTGGTCTTCGCCCGCAAGGTCTCCGCGCGCTCCTCTTAACTCTTATATAGCCCTATACATCTCGCCGTCATATGGACCTGGCCTTCGCCATAACCGCCTTCGCCTCCATATTCGCCATCATGAACCCGGTGGGCAACATCCCGGTGTTCGTGGCCATCACCGAAGGCTACACCCCGGAGCTGAAGCGCAAGGTCCGCAACAAGGTGTGCGTGGTCGCCGGCGGGGTCCTGGTGGTCTTCGCCCTTTTCGGCAACTACATCTTCGACATCTACGGCATCACCATCCCGGCCTTCAAGATAGCCGGTGGGGCGCTGCTGTTCTCCATCGCCTTCACCATGACCAGGGGGCAGATGACCAAGGCCAAGATGACCGATGAGGAGGCCAAGGAGGCTTCAGAGAAGGAGGAGGTAGGCGTAGTTCCGTTAGGAATACCGCTCTTCGCCGGGCCGGGCGCCATAACCACGGTCATGATCTACGTCTCCTACGCTCTGAACTCCCCCTCGCCCACCTCGAACTTCATATTCATATTCCTGGGCATACTTGCCACCGTGGTCATCTCCTTCTTCCTGCTGAAGTACGCCGATCCCCTCTTCTCGCGCATGGGGAAGAGCGGGGCCATGGCCTTCACCAGGATCATGGGTCTTCTGCTCGCCGCCATGGCCGTGGAGTTCATCCTCTCCGGGACCTTCGAGGCGGTCTCCCACTATTGGGGCATCTGAGTAAAAGGCAGAGGATTAATTACTGGAGAGCGATTCCTCAACCGGTGCATCAATGGTTGTGGCAGAGATAAGGATCGAGCTCAAGCCGGGAGTGGCTGACCCGGAGGGCAAGAACACCAAGAAGGCCCTGGAACTGCTTGGTTTCAATGATATCAAAGGGGTACGCTCCATCAAGATGTTCGAGATCGAGATGGACGCCGACCCGGCCGTCGCCCGCAAGGAGTGCGAGGAGATGTGCCGCAAGCTGCTGGCCAACCCGGTCATACAGAAGTTCAGGGTCGACCTCAGGTGAAGGTCATGGCCCTCGACCACCTGTTCTTCAAGCGCGACGTGCCCTTCCGCCTGGTGGAGATCGACCTGGCCAAGGCCACGGACAACGAGCTAAAGGTCCTGAGCAAGGACATGGGGCTGTCCCTTTCCCTGGACGAGATGAAGCGCATCCGCGATCATTTCGTCTCGCTAAAGAGACGTCCCACCGACGTGGAGCTGGAATCCATCGCCCAGGCCTGGAGCGAGCACTGCTGCTACAAGTCCTCCAAGGTCATCCTGCGCGAGCACATCTTCGGCATTGACAACGGCAAGGTGCTGTCGCGCGGTGACGCCGGGGTCATGGAGTTCGATGACGAGTATGGTTACGCCCTCAGGATAGAGAGCCATAACCATCCCTCGGCCATAGAGCCGTACGGCGGCGCCGCCACCGGCATCGGCGGCATCGTCCGTGACGTGCTGTGCATGGGAGCGCAGCCGATCGCCTTGGTCGATCCGCTGTTCTTCGGCCCCATCGATCACAAGGGCGAACTTCCGGCCGGGGCCAAGACCCCCAAGTACCTGGTGTCCGGGGTGGTAGCGGGAATTAGGGATTACGGCAACCGCATCGGCATACCGACCGTCTGCGGCGGCCTTTATTTCGACGAATCGTACCTGGGCAACTGCCTGGTGAACGTGGGCTGCGTCGGCATCGTTAAAAAGAAGGACCTGCGCGACAACGCCGTGGGCGGGGTGGGCGATCATCTCATACTTTGCGGCGGGCGCACCGGCCGCGACGGCATTCACGGAGTTACCTTCGCCTCCGCCGAACTGAGCGACAAGTCCGAGGACGAGAGCCGCGGGGCTGTGCAGCTGGGTGACCCGATAACCAAGGAACCGCTCATCCATGCCTGCCTGGAAGTTAACTCCCTCGGGCTCATCAACGGAATGAAGGACCTGGGCGGCGGCGGTCTATCGTGCGTGGTCGGCGAGATGGCCCTGTCGGGCGGATGCGGCGCCGAGGTGGACCTGGACAAAGTTCCATTGAAGGAGAGCGGGCTCGCTCCCTGGGAAGTATGGGTCTCGGAATCCCAAGAGCGCATGATGCTTGCCGCTTCCGAAAAGAACGTCAAGCGCATCCTGGACCTCTTCGCCATGTGGGACGTGGACGCCACGGTCATCGGCAAGGTGGTCCCGGGAAAGCATGTGACGCTCAAATGGCAGGGCGTACAGGTCTTCCAGGTGGACCTGGACTTCCTGACCAAGGGACCTGAGTATTGCCGGCCGTGCAAGATCGAGGTCCCCTCCAAGAAGATCAAGGAGCAGAGGCCGCTGCTGCCGGACACGAAGACCGTCCTGCTGGACCTTCTGGCCGATCCTAACATCGCCAGCAAGGAGTGGGTGTTCCGCATGTACGACCATGAGGTGCGCGGCGGGACCGTGGTCAAGCCGGCCTCGGGCGTGATGAACCTGGGAGGTCCGTCCGACGCCACGGTCATCAAGCCGCTCCCGGACCGGGAGAGAGGGTTGGCGCTTGCGTTAGGCGTCAACCCCTGGTTCTGCGGCCTTGACGCCTACCGCGGAGGCATGGCCTCCATCGACGAGGCGTGCCGCAACATCATCGCCGTGGGCGGTTACCCCGACTCCTTCACCGACTGCCTTAACTTCGGCAACCCGGAGAAACCGGAACGGCTGGGGGAACTGAAGCAGGCCGTGGCCGGAATGGGCGATCTCGCGCGGTTCCTGAACCTGCCGGTGCCGTCCGGTAACGTCTCCCTTTACAACGAGACCGCCAAGGGTTCCGTGCTTCCCACCCCCACCGTGCTTGGTCTGGGGATCGTCGAGGATGTGCGCAGGTGCATCACCACCGACCTCAAGAAGGAGGGGAACCTCCTCTTCCTGGTCGGGGAGACCAAGGAGGAGTTCGGCGGCTCGGCCGTCTACCGCCGGTACGGCGGCAAGGGCGGGGTGGTCCCGGAGGTCATCCCGGAGCGGCTGAAAAGGTCCATGGACGAGATGCATGCCGTGATGAAGAAGGGGCTGATCAGGTCCTGCCACGACGTGTCCGACGGAGGTATCGCAGTAGCCGTCGCCGAAATGTGCCTGGGCGGCAACATCGGCGCTTATGTCAGCACCGGCTACGACCGATGGTACCTGTTCTCGGAGAGCAGCACCCGCTGGATCGTGGAGGTCGAACCGTCCAAGAAGAAGGAGTTCCTTTCCAGCATGACCGTGCCGGTCATGGAGCTTGGCAAGGTCGGCGGAAAGTCCCTGCGCATCAAGGACCGCTGCATGCTGGTGAACGTAAGCCTGAACCAAATGAGAAAGGCCTGGAGCGGCGCGCTCCCGAAGCTGATGGGGTGAACTGATGAAACAGGTCAAGGTCTGCGTGCTTAGGATAGAGGGTACGAACTGCGAGGACGAGGCCGCTCAAGCGTTCACCGCCGTCGGCGCGTCCCCGGAGAAGGTCCACCTGAAGCAGCTCCTCGGGCAATGCCCGAAAGATCTGAAGAGGGACCTCGGAAGCTACGACATCCTGATGCTTCCGGGCGGCTTCTCCGCCGGCGACTACGTTCGCGCCGGGGCCATATTCGCCGCCCGCATGAAGAGCGGGCTGAAGAAGGAGGTCGTCCGCTTCGTGGAGGACGGCAAGCCGGTGATAGGCGTCTGCAACGGGTTCCAGATACTGGTCGAGCTAGGGCTTCTTCCAGCCATGGACGGCACCATGTCCGAGGCCCCGGAGGCGGCCCTCTATACGAACGACTCAGGCCGCTTCGAGTGCCGGCCGACGCTGCTGAAGCAGGAGAAGAGGGGGAAGAGCGTCTTCACCTCCGAGATCCCCAAAGGCGCCGTGGTCATGTACCCGTCGGCGCACGCCGAGGGCAAGCTGATGTTCCCCCGCGCCCAGCAGAAGAAGATGCTGGAAAGGCTGCTGGAGAACGACCAGGTCATGTTCCGCTACGTGGACCCGGACGGGGAGTATGCCGGTTATCCGTGGTGCC
>JAXGNA010000020.1:0-18139 GCA_040768245.1 Methanomassiliicoccales archaeon
TCCTTCATCACAGCCCTGGCCCTGGGAGGATTTCCCGAGGACCTTCCGCTGACCAACGGCAACATAGCGATGCTCTCGCTGATGGTCATGATGTCCCTGTCCCTGACCAACCTCAGGCTGCGCGGCCTCCGGGTGGGCGATCACTCCCGCTTCATAGTACGCGCCTTCTTGCTGTCCATGGTCCTAGCCTCCGGGGTATGCGTTCTGGTCTCCTTCCTGTTCGAGGGCGACCTGCGGGCCGGATGGATCATGGTGGCCGCCGTGCCCTCGGCCGTTTCGGTCGTTCCTTTCACCTATCTAATGAAGGGCGACCTGGAACCGACCCTGGTTTCCACCGCGGTCATCTACGTGGCCGCTCTGGCCTTCACGCCGCTCCTAACCTTCCTTTTCCTAGGCGAGGCGGTGGAGGTGATGGTGCTGGTCACCTACGTCGCCATACTTCTCCTGCTGCCCATGGCCATTTCCCGCCCGTTGCGCATGCTGGAGATCGATCCCAGGGACCGCACGGCGATGATCAACGTGGCCTTCTTCGTTCTCATCGTGGCCGTCGCCGGACCGAACCGGGACATCTTCTTCAACGACTGGAGGCTTCTGTCGATACTGCTCGCCGCGGCGGTGGTCCGCATCTTCGGCGTCGGGCTGCTCTGGGACCGCTACCTGCGCGGTAAGAAGGTGGAAAGGGGGCGCAGGGTGCCGGAGGTGCTTTTCTCCTCGCACAAGAACACCGGCATGGCCGCCACTTTGGCCATAGCCCTTTTAGGACCGGAGGCGGCCGTTCCGGCGACGGTATGCGCGGTGGTGGACATAGCGTGGCTCATATACCTCTCGCACTGGGTGTTCAAGGATGGCTCCGTAACCGACGAAGGCAAAGTGTGAAGTGCCTTCAATCGCCTGTAAGAGGCATGCGCCAAGAGACCAAGGTGTTCCTGGAGTTCGTGGCCAAGCGGAGGATCGATAAGCTAAAGGAGTCCTCCCCGGAGCTGCAGGCCGAACTGACCATGGACGATTCCGGTCTCCGTTGCGCGCTGCAGGTGACCAGGGACGGCGAGCTGGTGCGCCTGGAGTTCATCGAATCGACGTTGACGGCAGGCAAACAGGCCCACTTCGCCGATTACGTGGAGGTGGCACGGACCGTCGGTTCGCTGGCCATACTGTTCCCCGAGTCGAAGTTCACCCGGGACCTCGCCTCATCCATATACCAGAGCGTTCTGAAGGAGGCGCGCCAGGGCACCGATCGGGAGATCGAGCTCCTGGGCTTCGTCTACGACGAACGTGGGAACTTCAAGAAGGTGGAGTGAGCTTTTTTCAGTAATCCCGTAACTCACAGCAGCAGCGACTGCAGGTCCTCGACCTTCTCGTTCATATAGGCGCAGGAGTCCAGCACTCCCTGGTTGTAGAACTCGGGCGCCAATTTCTCGATGATGAAGTCCAGGACCATCCCGGCGGCCAATTGCCCGATCTCCTCGTCCCGCTCCTTCTTGAAATAATGAACGATGGCCTTCACCATCTCCTCTTTCTTCTCTCTTTCCAGCACTATGCGCTCCTTCTCCCTCATGGTCGATCCCCAGGGTGATGGGACCGGGGGATGATAAACCTCCCCTGAACCTTCAGAACTTGCTGGCGACCCAGGCGAAGAAGCGGTCCAACAAGCTAGTCCGGGGCGCGTTCTGGTCCGAATAGAACAGGACCGCAGCGAAGGCGGCCATCCAGAAGAAGAGCGGGTAGATGATCATCCGCTCCGAGCCGGCGGCTCCCAGCCCGAAGTAGATCTCCGTTTTGTACGTTATCTCGGTAAAGAAACCGATGATGCCCAGTATCAACGAGGCGTACCCGAACGGTCCGGGGAAGGTCCAGTAGCAGCAGAGCGCCGCCACGGCGATGAGAACGAACGAAAGGAACGCCCCGACGTCATGGGCCCACTCGATGGATATCGGGAAGGCGGCCATGATCAGCATTCCCATCCCGCAGAGCACGAAGAGCAGCGGGATGAAGTTCAGCTTCTTGTCCGGCCAGAGGACCACGCCTATGCTTATGCCCAGGATGCCGAACAGAACCAGGGAGGTGTTGAAGAGCGGGGCCGAAGGCTGCTCCCACACGCCTAGGTCGGAGAGCAAGGTGTCCGTGATGCTGTACCCCTCGTACAGGATCTGACTGATGTTGGCCAGGAAGGCGAACTGGACTATGGCCACGAACAATAGGATGCCCGCCAGCTGCCTGCGTCTCACGTCCTGGTGAAGGCCGGACGTGAATTAAACGTTTTTGCGACCGCGCAAATCCTTTTATCTGCGCTCCACCTAAAAAACCTCAGGGGGAAGGTTAGATGAAAACCCTTGTAGCGTACATATCGGAAACTGGCAACACCAAGAAGGTGGCCCAGGCCATCTACGGCGAGATACCGGGGGAGAAGGACGTGATGCCCATCTGCGACGTCCCCGACTCAAGCGTCTACGACCTCATCTTCCTGGGATTCCCGGTCCACCAGTCCGGGCCGGACAAGAAGGCGATCATGCGCATGACCCAGCACTGCGTGCCCGGAAGGAAGGTGGCGTTGTTCGTAACCCACGGCGCTCCGGAGAGCGAGCCGGAGCTGCAGGAGTGGCTGGACAAGTTCAAGAACGCCGCCTCCGGCGCCGAGATGGTCGGCTTCTTCGATTGCCAGGGGCAGATCGCCAAACCGGTCAAGTTGATTATGCGCTTGTCCAGGGACAAGAAGCTGCGCAACTGGGCCAAGATCGACAACAGTCAGGGGCAACCGGACGAGTCCCGCATAACCAAGGCTAAAGGCTTCGCCAAAGAGGTCCTTGAGAAGGTGGGCAAGAAGGCCTGAGCAGGATCCTCTTCCCAGGTTCTATCTGCATTATATAGGCACAATCCAATGCCCTGGGGGCGCAGGGAGGGGGAAATTGGATCGGACCAAAGAGGACGGCGTCGAGCACACCATAACCGCCAGGGATGTGGTGGTCAGGTTCGGCAACATTCTGGCCTTGGACAACTTCTCCATTCAAGTTCCCAAGGGCATCGTCGGTCTATTGGGACCGAACGGTGCTGGTAAGAGCACATTCATCAAGACCGTGCTGGGCCTGGTCAGCTTCGAGTCCGGTGACGTGCGCATCAGCGGCATGGACCCTAGGACGGATGTGATGGCCATCCGGGACCGGGTGGGCTACATGCCGGAGCATGACTGCCTGGTCGATACCATGAGCGGCCTGGAGCTGGTGACCTACTTCGGCCGGTTGAGCGGAATGACCAAGGAGGATTCCATACCCCGCAGCCATGAGGTGCTGGACTTCGTCGGTCTTGGCGAGGAACGGTACCGTCCCACGGCCACCTACTCCACGGGAATGAAGCAGCGGGTCAAACTGGCCCAGGCCATCGTGCACGATCCCGAGATCCTCTTCCTGGACGAGCCCACCAACGGCATGGACCCCCTGGGCCGGGAGGAGATGCTTGAGCTCATCTCCCGCATCGCCGCCTCCAACAAGTCCATTCTCGTCTCATCGCACATCCTGCAGGACATGGAGAAGGTGTGCCAGCATGTAGTGATAATCAACGGTGGACGAGCTATCACGCAGGGGCCGATGTCCGTCCTGCTGGACCAGGGGAAGGACCGCAAGCGCATGCAGGTGCGCGGCGATCCCAGGGCGCTGCTGGCGTTCACGGAACAGTTGCGGAGGAACTACCAGGTCCTCTCCGTCTCCGAGGAGTTCGGGCAGATGACCATCATTCTGGTGAACGCGGGACCGAGCGCGACGCTGCTGGAAATGGCGAAGCGGAACGGAGTTCAGGTGCGTTCCTACGTTCCTGACAAATTGACCCTGGAAGGGGCGTTCATCCGGTCGGTCAAGGAGGTGGCCTGATGGGGCTGAACCCGATCGGCTACAAGCCCTGGAATGGCAAGCGGACGGAGCATGGCCGACGTTTTCTGGTGGTCGCGGAGAGCATCCTGCGGCACAAGCTCAAGGCCAAGTGGTTCCTGGCGTTATTGATCATAGGCACCTTCCTGGTGCACGTCATGCCGCTGTTCATCTACTCGCTCATGCCGCACCGCGAGCTCGAGGCATCAGTGATGCGGGACTATATGGGCAATGGGCTGTACTTCATCTTCGAGGTGATATTGGTCGCGCTGGTATGCTCCGACCTTATCTCGGAGGACATGCGCTCCAACTCCTTCATCCTCTACGTCTCCAGGGCCATGGGCGTGAAGGGGTACCTGCTGGGAAAATGGACCGGGGCCATGGTGGCCGTCGGCCTGTTCACCCTGCTCCCGCCGCTGGTGGTGGCCATGGCGATAACGGCAACCCAGTCCGGCTCCGATTACCTTGGCAGTTTGGCCGTGATCGGCCAGACGTTGCTGGCGGGCGTATGGTCAGCCGCGCTGCTGGTGCCGGCCGGTCTGGCCGTTTCGTCGCTAACCAAGAAAAAGACCTACGCCTCGGTGGGCACCTTCATGTTCTTCTTCGGAATGATGCTGGTCTCCGGGATATTCAGCGAGCTGTCCTCGGACTGGAGCCTTCTCAACCCGTCCGAGGTGCTGTATCAGAGCCACACCGTCCTTTACGGGCTGGAGCTCAACGAGAGCGTGAACCGCGCGCTGCTGGCGGTAATGGGCTTCCTGCTCACCGTACCGCCGATGGCGCTCGTCTACTATCGCATAATGCGCAAGGAGGCGGGCAAATGAGCAACGTGGTGGAAGCTCGGATGCTCTCCAAGTGGTATGGCCAGGTCATCGGCCTCAACAACTTCAGCATCGACGTTCCCAAAGGGATCACCGGAATAGTCGGTCCCAACGGCGCCGGTAAAAGCACCTTCTTCAAGCTGCTCACGGGCAACATCAAAACGAACGTGGGGCACCTGCGGGTGCTGGGCGAGGAGCCGTGGCAGAACCCCTCACTATTGGCGAAGATAGGGTTCTGCCCCGATTACGACTTCCTGCCCCCCGACCTGAACGGCCGGGAGTACCTTCGTTTCGTGGCTGGCCTGCACGGGATGGAAGGCCTGAGGACCGTAGACCGGGTGAACGAGGTGCTGAGCATCGTCACCATGGCCAAGGACGCCGACCGGGCCATGGGCGGTTACTCCAAGGGCATGAGGCAGCGCATCAAGATCGCCGGGGCGTTGCTGCACGATCCGGAACTGCTCCTACTGGACGAGCCGCTGACCGGCACCGACCCGCTGATACGCAAGGAGATCATCGACCTGGTGAAGGATCTCAACAAGGTGCACGGTCACGACGTCATCGTCTCCTCCCACGTTCTTCACGAGATAGAGAGGATGACCCACCAGGTGGCGCTGATCTATAAAGGCCGCTCGGTCGCCAGCGGGGACATCTCCGAGATCCGTAGGCTAATGAGCGACCACCCGCACAACATCGTGCTGGAAGGCCGGGGGCTGCTGCCGCTAGCGCAGACGCTATTGACGAAACAGTACACTTCGTCCATCGAGCTCCGACCGGACCGCCTTGGGATGTACGTAAGGGTGGACCGCCCCGAAGAGTTCTTCGACGCCCTGCCGGAGCTGGTGGCCGGGACCGGGGCCGAGCTGGAACGAGTGGAAAGCCTGGACGACGACCTGGAGTCGGTATTCCGGTACCTGGTGGGGTGATACAGATGTCCTTGAACCTGATCGGTCTTCGCACCGTGGCCTCCTTCTCCGCCCGCAAGCTGCTCATGAACCGTCGCTGGATGCTGGTCATGCTCCTGGGAGGCTTGGTGGCCCTGGTCATGGGTTACGCGGCGACCGAGGACGGGGCGAACATGGACTTCGCCAGCGACCTCATGGTCATCCTGCTGCTGGCCTTCCTCCTTCCGGTGCTGTCGTTGATCTACGGCGCCTCGATGATCCGGAACGAGATGGACGACCGCAGCATCGTGCAGGTGATCACCGCCCCGCTGGACCGCCGGTTCTCCTATCTCGGCTACTACATCGGGCTGGTGATGGTGCTGTGCCTGTTGGTCACCGTGGTCACCCTCATTGGTGGCTTGGCCTTCCTGGCCTTTTCTCCGGAGCGGGAAGGGGGCGCTCAGCTCATGGTCACCTTCATCGCCCTGCAGTACCTGGGAGTTCTGGTGTACTCGGCGCTCTTCCTGCTCATAGGGACGCTGATGAGGCAGCCGATATACCTGGGGCTGATCTACATCTTCATCTGGGAGGGCTTCATAGGCTCCGTTCCCGGTTCCATCGGCAATCTCACCATACGGCATCAGCTGATGGTGATCGCCTCCGAGCTCACCGAGTTCGGCTCCGTGGCCTGGACCTCCGGCGACTGGGCGGTGTCGTTCCTGGCCTTGGTGATACTGACCATAGCCTTGGTGCTGGCCGGCGCCTACGTGTTCCGGCAGGAAGAGGTGTCCTGATCCACCGTCATCTGAAAGGGTGATCGGTCCGGTCAGGAGTGAGTAGATAGTTCGCTGAGGATCGGTCAGTATTGATTATGGCCATATATTTATCTAAACTTAAGTTATACTTAAGTTAGAGATGCGCCAGGCCAAGCTTACCAAGAACCGGGAATGCGTGCAGATGATCATTCCCCGGGAGTATTGTGACAAGTACGGATTCAGGTCAGGTCTCGAGATCCTCGTGGAGGCCAGAAAGGACGGTCTTTTGCTCCGGGCTCCCAAAGGCAATGATGTCCATTCCCAATTCTGGACCATCGGATATGAAGGGATGGCGATCGATGACCTCGTGGGTAATCTGAGGGATCGAGGGATCACGCAGCTCATAGACGTTCGAAAGAATCCGATCAGCCGAAAGGCCGGCTTCTCCAAGGCCGCCCTGGGCGCTCGCCTGGAAAAAGAAGGTCTGATCTATCGTCATATGCCCGATCTGGGATCTCCCAACGCTATCCGGAACGATCTACGGAACGGTGGGTCATTGGACTCTTTCTTCGATCAATACTCGGCCTATCTGGAATCTCAGTCCCAGGTATTCGATGAGCTGCGCGGCCTGGTCATGGTCCGGCCGTCCGTCCTGATGTGCTTCGAGAAGGATTTCCGGGAATGTCATCGGAAGATCCTCGCGGAAAGGCTGTTCGGGTTCGGTCTGAAGCCGCTTCATATCTAATAATCATCCAGTTTCATAAGTCGGCTGGTAGGTATGCGTGGCGGCCTGGGGTAGAGCAGGGATATTATCAGCCATTTTCCGTAACGCGCGTCGGTCCCCATCATGAAATAAAGGTCGCGCTCCTTTAACATCCAATCGAATAGCTTGCCTCTAACCTTATCATGAGCGGTCTCCAACGTTGAGGCCCTATCACACATGTTCCGGTAGAGCATGATCGCCTCCCAATCCTCACACATGATGTGGTGGCCAGAGCAAACATCTGATCCATTGCATCTGAAGCGATACTTGATCAGTTCTGGAGGGAAGTAGAAATCCAATCTGCCGCCATCCAATGTACGTTGCTTAGAGATGAGATCGGCCTTCCTCTGTCGCGCCTCTTTCCACTCAAAACCAAGATCATTGACGATCGGTTTGATGATTCCCAGCGAGCTCCCCTCACCGCTCAACCGCTCAATACTTGACAGGTTATCCAATATCATTCCCCTTACCGTGTCATAGCTCACCTCATCTCCCACCGATAAGGAGGAAGGAACGATCTTGCGGCTCTCCCTCCTGCCGTCGCTGCTTCGGTCATCCTTCATTTCATATTCGATCCATCTTCTTTTGGAGATCGGGTCCCTCTGCCATTTGACGAAAGGAACAGGATAGATTCTCCTCAGTTCCCCCTCTTCTGTGATCCCTGCCATGCAGATCAGCAGTTCATATTTCGAACTGATGGTTGGGTAGGCTTGGCATAGAACCAGCATTCTCTCTTTCTTATGCAACGGATTTCAATTCAATAGATCGGAATATATTATCTACGGTTGCATTCATATTTCTGATAAGAAGTAATCACATGGAGAAACCAATTGGCGATCCGTCCGGAGATGCTCTGGGTTGGCTTCTGGAGGACAACAATCCATCCGTCCGGTATCTGGCCCTTACCGATCTTCTCGATGGAGGGGAGGACGATGCCGATGTTCAGGAGGCCAAAAGCCGGATAATGGACGTCGGGTTCGTCCCCAAGGTCCTGGCCAAGCAGGAGCCTGGTGGTCACTGGGGCGATCCGGAGCACTTCTACCAGAACTCCAAGTACAAGGGCACGGTCTGGAACCTGATACTGCTCGCAGAGCTCAACGCGGATCCCGCCGACGAACGGATAAGGAACGCCTGCGAGTTCGTGCTGCGCTGGAGCCAGCATCGCCCTTCCGGAGGTTTCTCGCACCGGGGGTCGGAAGCGAACGGTGGTCACCGCACCGTCTTCAGTTGCCTCACCGCGAACATGCTCTTCGCCCTTATTCGTTTAGGATACGGAAGGGACGAGAGGGTGGCCAAGGGCTTCGAGTGGATCTCCCGCCATCAGAGGTTCGATCTTGGACCGTACGAGAACAAGGAATGGCCCTACCAGTACGACCTGTGCTGGAGGAAGCACACCTGCCGCTCCGGGGCGGTGAAGGTGCTGAAGGCGATAGCGGAAGTTCCCGAACATGAGAGAACGCCGGGGATGAGAAGGAAGGTCGAGGGGGGGGGGTGGAGTTCCTTCTGGCGCAGCGCATCCTCTATCGGCCGCCGGAACTGAAGGAGATCTCCCGGAAGAACTGGCTTGAGTTCGGCTTCCCGCTGATGTGGAACACCGACCTGGTGGAGATCCTCGGTGTGCTGGGAGGTTTGGGGGTAAGGGACGAGAGGATGGACGAGGCGATAGATCTCGTCCTATCCAAGCGGGATGAGAACGGCCGCTGGAAGTAGGAGAACCATTTCCACGGCCGGTTCATCACCGCCATCGAGACGAACGGAAAGGACAGCAAGTGGGTCACGCTGAACGCCCTGCGGGCGCTGAAAGCACTTTCCAATTGAACCGGAGCTTCTCAGGTCACCCGGCAAAGCCTGCGTCGCGACCCCAGCAGGATGACCACCACCCCGATCACCAGGAAGGCCAGGTACACCACGAGCACCGGCAGGCTGTCCAAAAGCATGATGCCCAGTCCCATGAGCACCACCGCCGTGATCAATCCAAGGAACACCAGGTCCCTGGTGGGGTCGGTCTCCTCGGGAAGGCAGACCCCGCCATGCAGCCATCTGGCCAGGGCCGCTGAGGCCAGGTCGGCCAGGAAGGCCCCGCAGAACATTATTACGATACCCAGTACGAAACGGATGCCGTAGTTCCGGATGAAGCTGAGCCCCTTGAACGCTCCCCCGTCCGACATGATCTGGATGGCCAATATGGCCACGAAGGCGAAGAACAGGGCCTGGGTGATCTTGCCGGCGATGACCGAGGGCTTCAAACCGGACAGGCCGATCGGGCGGTCCTCGCCGATGCCGGAGAGAACGCTTCGAACCGCCTGTCCAGCCACGTACGCCAGCACATAACCGATGATGATGGTGGCGATGGCCGTGACCACGGTGGGGACGACCTCCAGGAAGGTGTCCAACAGGTCGTTGATTTGAACCGGTACATCAGCCAAGGTCAGACCTCGATTACTTACTTGGCCCTCCGGATTATAATTGGGTTTCTACGGCAGGCCCCTAAAAACAAAAATAAATGATGGCGTGTTAAAAGAGGTTCCCCGCCGATATGGGTGATAGCTACAAAACCCGAGGCGGGAGAACCGATGAAGTACATAGGATTGGACATACATAAAAAGGACACTCAGGCTAGCGTACTGGATGAGAAGGGGAAGTTCGTTCACGGGGAACGGATAAGGACCGATGTCAAGGACATCGGTCATTTCTTTGAGAAGATAGAACGGATGAACGATGACGACCTCTCGGTCGTCATCGAAGCGACCGGCTTCTACTTCTGGATCTATGACGTCATCGTGGAACGGGGTCACCAGGCGAAGGTGGTGCATCCGACACGGGTGAAGCCCCTGATGAGGGCGAGGACGAAGAACGACCGGAACGACGCCCTGATGCTTGCCGAACTTCTCCGCATGGGTTGCCTGGAGGGCATCTACGTCCCTGACCGGGAGGTCAGGGAGATGCGGGAGCTGACGAGGCACCGGGAGTCCCTGGTGCGCAAGAAGGGCGACCTGAAGCGGGAGATCATCTCCGCGCTGGATCAGCGCGGCGTCAAGGTGCCGGAGGAGCATCGCACGAACTTCTCGCAGAAGTACAACGATTGGCTGCGTTCGCTGAACGATATGATAGTCAGCGACAAGCTGGACGTCCTTGAGCTGGTGATCAATAAGATCAAGGGCATCGAACAGGTCATCGAGGAGCGGTACGGGCAGGACGATGATGTGAAGCTGATGATGACCGTCCCCGGCGTGGGCCTGGTGACGGCCGCGGTCATCAAGGCGGAGATCGGCGATATCGCCAGATTCTCCTCGCCGGAGAAGCTGGCGGCGTACGTCGGCGTATCGCCGACGACGTACCAGTCGGGCGAGAAGGAGTGGGGAGGGCCGACGAGGCGCGGTAATAACCGCGCGAAGCACGTGCTGATCGAGGCGACGTTGTTCCACTATCACTTCTGTCGGGATTCGAAGATATCAAGCTATTACGAGAGGAAGAGGGATTCCATCGGGAGGAAGAAAGCGGTCGTCGCCTCGAGCAGGAAGCTGCTGGAGGCGATGTACTTCATGGTGACGAGGAAGGAATCGTTTCACGCTCACTGACCGGACCACCTGTCCTTTTCCGTGCCTTGAGCACCTCTAAATGATCGTGGCAGGTCGATGAGAAAAGACGACGGACGCGTCATCGTACGGCTTTGACCGTGGAAAGGTGAATGTCAGATCGTCGCGATCGAAGGGTGCCGGGGAAAAGCGGGTCGGACGGAGGCAGAAATGAAGATGTAGGAAGAAAGAAAATATCCCCGACAGCGCGGGGAACCTTTTAACAAAGGTGAAAAAGGGGGCGGGGCCCCGTTCACTGCTTGGTCATCTTCTTGGTCATGGCGAAGGCCACCGGGACCAGCATCAACGCTAACGCGAGTGCGAAGGCCCAGGATATGTTGGCGATGATGCCGGTGACCCCGGGGAAGGTGGCGAAGATGGCGCCGGTGCCGATGATCAGGAAGATGGCGTACAGCACGAACTTGGCGTAGCCGGCCACCTCCTTGAAGTCGGGGTGCTCGTCGGCGACGGACTTTACCAACGCGTCCGTCAGGAGTATCCCGACGCCGATGATCACGAAGCCCAGGACCAGGGTGTAGACCAAGGCGCCGGTGAGCAGCAAGATGTTCAGGGCCAGCAGCACCACGAAGGCGATCAGGCCGATGAACAGCAGGTTCTTCAGCATCTCGGCGATGTTCTGCTTCCCCTCCGGGAACATCGGCCGCACGATGCGTCCGATGAAGGAGGACAGGAAGTCAGCGAAGAAGGCTCCCAGTATCAGCACCAGGACCCCGATGAACACCCGGGGGAGGTAATCGGCCAGCCCGTTCAGGTACTCGCCGAACACCCCGCTCATGTCCAGGACCTGGATGGCCAGGATGATGAAGAAGATCATGACGAAGGCCATGACCAGCAAGCTCGCCAAATTAGAGGCGTACAATCCTGACGACAGGAACGCCCGGCCGGTGGCGGTCTGGTTGAAGAACCTCTCCAACCCGGCCTTCTGCACCACCTTCTTGATTATCTTTCCTGCAACCCAGGCCACCAAGTAGCCTATGATCAGTACGATGATGGCCGCCAGGATGGCCGGTACGGCCACCAGGAAGCTGTCCCACATCGTGCTCAGTTCGTCCAACAGGTCGACCAACTTATTTCACCTTGCCATCCTCTTTGATTTATATTTTATAATTAACTTTTCATTGATACGAAATCTGGATTATCAAAAATGATAGAATATTATCGGGCCGATCTCGTCGATCGACGTGCTCACCTCCGACGCATGAGGACCACGGACAGGGAGAGCATGGCCAGGGCGAAGAGCAGCAGCACCGTCAGGTCCGGCCAGATCTCCTCAAGCCCCCAGCCGCGCACCATCACCGAGCGTACGCCGTCCACGGCGTAGGTCAAGGGCAGAAGGTAGGATATCGGGCGCAGGACCTCCGGCACCGATTCCAGGGGCCAGAAGACCCCGGAGAGCAGGATGGAAGGGAACAGGATGATGGGGATGAACTGCACCGCCTGGAACTCGGTGCGGGCGTTGGCGGACAACAGGAAACCCAACCCCTGCATGCCCACTCCCAGCAGGAACACCGTCAGCAGCACCAGCAGAAGCGACCCCTCCACCTGCACCCCGAAAAGCAGCAAGGCCGTGGCCAGCACCACTACGGACTGGACCAGCCCGATGAGCCCGAAGGCCAAGGCGTAACCGGTCACCACCTCCGCCTCCGTCACCGGGGTGGAGAGCAGCCTGGCCAAGGTTCCGGTGGTCCGCTCGTGTATGAACGATATGATGGAGATCATGAAGGTGACCATCATCACCGCCAGGGAGATCACCCCCGGGGCGAAGGTGTCCAGGAAGTCCCGCCCCTCGCCGTACACCATGTCCTGTGCCACGCTGACCGGCTGCGCGATTCCCAGGTCATCCACCAGCATTTGCGACAGCGAGGAACGAACAGCGCCGGTCACGGTCTGCGCGATGTTGTAGTTGCTCCCGTCCAGGAACAGGGTGACCGTGGCCGCCTCGGACTGGGTGGAATTGCCAGGGGAGAAGGAGATCATGTCCATGGTGAAGTTCGCCGGGAAGGCGATGCATCCCCAGGCTTCCCCCTCAGCCACCTTCTCCCGGCCGTAGGCCACCGGGTCATCTATCCCATCTCCGGTGCGCACCACGTCCACCACCCGGAGCGAGTCGTCCTCCCTCAGGTGCGAGATGACGAGGTCGGAGAGGTCCACCGGCCCCACGCCCTCATCGAGATCGATCACGTACACCTCGACGTCCTCCACCTCCCCTCCGAACGTATAGCCGAAGATGGCGATCATGAAGATGGGCATGAGCACCAGGAAGGCCGCGGTGCGCCGGTCGTGCCGGAGCGAGCGCAACACCTTCTTGGTTATGGCCAAGGTTCTCCGGGCCTTCACTCCTGGCACCTCCTGATGAACACCAGGAAGGCGTCCTCCAGGTTCTCGCTCCCCGAATCCCTGAGCAGCTGGTCCGGCGTGCCCTCGGCTATGAGGCGCCCCCGGTGCATCATTCCCACCAGGTCGCAGCGGGACGCCTCGTCCATGTAATGCGTCGTTAGCACCACGGTCATGCCCTCGGCCTTGAGCGCCCGGAAATGCTCCCAGAACCCCGCGCGCAGCTCCGGGTCGACGCCGACCGTCGGCTCGTCCAGGAACATCAGCGTCGGACGGTTGACCATGGCACAGGCCAGCGATGCCCGGTGCTGCATCCCCCCGCTCAGACGTCCCACCAGTTCGTCCCTCCTTTCCGATAGGCCCACCACCTCCAGCACCTCCTTCTCCCTCTCCGCGAACGCGGCGGGCTCCAGCCCGTTCAGCTCGGCGAACAGCTGAAGGTTCTCGCGCACGGTGAGGTCCGTGTACAGCGCCAGTTCCTGGGGCATGTAGCTGACCCTCCCGTCCTTGCCTTGGACGGGGACCCTGCGTCCGAGCACCTCGGCCGTGCCGGAGGTGGCCTTCACCAACCCCATCAGCACCTTGATGGCCGTGGTCTTGCCCGAGCCGTTGGGACCGATAAGCCCGTAGATACATCCGGAAGGTATGTTCAGGCACAGGTCCTGGACCGCCAGTATCTTCCCATACTCCTTCCTCAGTCCCTCCGTCCTCACCACGTACGCTTCGCGGTCCAGCTCATCGCCTCCCCGCCCCGTTCACGAAGATGTCCGCCCATCCCCTCAGCAGCCGTTCCTCGGCGTCCGGATCGATGGTCCCCGCCCCGAGGAGATAGTTGAGCAGAAAATGCGACTGTATCGTCCCCATCCAGGACCGGGCGGCCACGAACGGGTCCACCTCTCGCAGGCGGCCGTCCCGGACCATGATGGTCATCTGCGCCGCCACGAACTCCACCGCCTGCTCGAAGACCTCGAAGCCGACCTCCTCCTCGAGCTCCGGGTGCCGCCACAGCTCCCCGACCAGGATCATGAAGATGTGCCGGTTCTCCTTCAGGATGCCAAGGACGAGCCGAGCGTTCTGCACCAGCACGTCCTCCGCGCTTCCCTCGATCCGAAAGTCCACGCCCGCCTTGATGCGGCGCAAGGGAAGCATCTCCCTGGCCACCTGGCGGAAGAGGGCGTCCTTGCTCCCGAAGGTGCGGAATATGGTCACCTCGTTGACGCCAGCCCTTTCGGCGATGGCCCGGGTGGTGGTCCCGTCGAACCCCTTCTCGGCGAAAAGGGTGAAGGCGGCGGTGGATATCCTTTCCTTCGAACCTCTTCTTGGCGTCCTTACCTCATTGTTAAGTGCCGGCATCACTATAGCAAGTAATTACTTGCATACATATAGTTTCGCAGGACCCCAGATTTTCAGAGATTTGGATCATTTACTGCAATCGTCGATTTTTTCACCTCAAATAAAAAACATAATCTTTATAATGGGGGCGTCGTTGAGAAGCTAAATGGACTTCGCCGAGTACATCCGCAAGTTCGATGCCCATACCGCCAAATATATTCCTGAAAAGGCGGATTGGACCCCCTCGGACCAAGCCGTATACGGTCCCACTGACTATTTCCGTCTGGACCCCAAAGAGGCGAACGATCTCCGCTACAAGGCGGTCAGGTACCAGCTCGACAGGCATTACAAGAGCAACCGGACCTACCGTACTTATTGCGAGGAGCTTAAGTTCGATTCCGCGTCGATAAGGTCCGCGGACGATCTGGACAAGGTCCCAGTGGTCTCCACCGACTTCTTCAAGACCTACCCCACGGGAAGGGACTTCGCCCTGTGGCTGGCCAACATCTATACCGGTGAGCTGCCGAAGATCCATATCAAGAGCAAGGACCCCTCGCCGGACGAGGTGATCAACTCCTTCAACAGTGCTGGCATGGCCGTCTCGTACAGCAGCGGCACCTCCGGCAGGCACACCTTCATCCCCCGGGACATGAAGGCCTTCTTCTCCAATGAGTATGCCCTATCCAAAGGCGCGCTGACCATGTTCTACCCCCGCTGGGGGCCGGACATGCGTTCGTTCCTGATGATGCCCAACCCCTTCAAGACGAACCTTTTCGCCGGGCGGCTGGGCACGGTCATGTACGATATCATGAAGGATGTCGAGGTGGCCCTGGACCGCGAGGTGAACACCGAGACCGTGCGGCAATCGATGGCCAAGGGCGACACCCTGGTCAGCAAGATCACCAAGTACGTGGTCAGCCGCACCACCCAGAAGTCCATCGACCGCATCGTGAACTGGCTGGAGGAGAGGTCCAAGGACGGCTCGCGCATAGCCCTGGTCGGAGTACCGTTCATGCTTCACTACGTTCTTAACGAGCTAAAGGAGAGAGGCAGGTCCTTCAATTTCGGCGATAGGACCATGATCCTCACCGGCGGGGGCTGGAAGGCCCACGAGAACGAGCGCATCCCCGAGGAGAAGTTCCGCAAGGACGTGGAGGAGCTTCTCGGCGTTCATCCAGAGCACTGCCTGGACATGTACGGCATGGTGGAAGGCAACGGCTGGATGCTGCAATGCCCGGAAGGCCACCACTTCCACATTCCCACCAGCTACCTGCACCCCATGGTGCTGGACGACGAGGGCAACAACCTCGGTTTCGGCAAGTATGGCCGCTTCGCCTTCTTGGACGGCTCGATGAACGCCTACCCTGGCTTCATAGTCACCAGTGACAAGGTCAGGATGCTGGAGCATTGCCCGCACTGCGACCGTCCCGGTCCGGTGCTGGAATCGGGCATCACCCGCATGGCCGGCAAGGAGATCCGTGGTTGCGGCGAGGAGATGCGCAAGATGATGGCCAACGACGTCGGAGGGGATTGATCTGCGTTCGCTCGGTTACATGAAGAGGCATGAGTTCCTGCCCAACACCCCGTTCATCAAGCTGCTGACCAAGGGCGTGGCCTCGGTCCTCAAGACCAGCGCCTTCCACCTGGGCGAGGTGAAGAAGATGAGGGTGCTCCCGCCCGACGAGGCGCGGTACCAGCGCCCCAAGCGTCCTTACGACGTTCCTGAGTTCAAGGAAGGCATGCGCTGCGGGGCCCAGGACGAGAAGTATCTGTCCGCCACCCGCTTCTGCGATCCCTGCGACCCCCGCATCGTGGCCATGGCCCATAAGCTCGGCGCGTTCCAGGTCTCCGACCTGGAGTTCGCCAGGCGCGCTCACGACCTGGCCAAGAACCAGATGATCGTGGAGTACGTGCCCTTCGACACCGCGGGCGACACTTTGGAGAGAGGCACCGGCACCTGTTTCCACCTGGCCAACACCATGGTGGCGCTTTGCCGCGCCGCCGGAATAAAGGCAAGGTACAAGGTCTTCGCCATGAACATGATCGCCGTCTGGTACGACAAGATGCTGGGCGCGGACAGTTTCATGCAGAAGTGGTACGATTCTCTAGGCTACTTCCTGATCGAGGCCGAGGTCCAGGTATTCATCGACGGCAAGTGGATGGACGCCGTGGTCGGCCCGGACGACGGATGGCAGGCGACGATGGGAGACCCGCTGAGCAAGCTCGGGGAGACCTCCCTGGAGAACTGGTTCGAGGCCATCCCCGGCACGGTGATGCTGCGGGAGTCCATTCCTTATGGACTTCCTTTCCTCGGGAAGCTGATGATTACCCTGGCCCCCGGTTCCGTGGAAAGGGTCAGCTGCAACGTGAAGAAGATGTCCCAGGACGGTTACAAGCTCATCGAGGAGATGGGCGGCAGGGAATCATACGACGCCATGACCAGGGCAAAGCACGTCAAGAAGCCTATGGTGACCATCGAGAACCGTTCCCAGATAGTCTTCGACTGAAAGCTTCGTTCGCGGGCGTGGTCGCTCGACAAGTTATATTAGGGCTTGCGCCCGAGGATATACCGGAGGCAGCCCCTATGAGAAAGGTCAAATGCATGACCTGCGGCAAGACCTTCAGCGCCCCGACCAAGGAAGAGGCCGAGGCCATGCTGAAGCGCCACCGCCTGCAGACCATCACGGGCGAGAACACCCTGCAACGCAGCATGTACGGTTCCGACGCGTGATGCCGGGCGAGCTAAGAACGACACCTCCAGGGGCACCCCTAGGCCGGGCGGCAGGTTTTATTTTCAGCTAGGACATCTTCAGGCGGACATGGGACTGCTAGATCGGTTCAGGGGGAAGGAGGCCGCGCGCCCGGAGGAGGAGCTGAGGCGGCTGGTGCTCCAGGTCATGGAGGTGTTGCGGGAGACCGAGGAGATCATGGACGATCTCCCTCCCGAGCTGCGCCAAGGCGCCAGGCGCTCCTTCGATGAGAGCGTTGGCGAATCCATAGGGGATTGCCGCAAGCGCCTGGAGAAGATGGAGCGGAAGCTGCTGGCCGGCGACCTTAAGGACATTCCCCGACCCGAGCTCGCCGGACTTAGGGAGCGCATGTCCCGTCTGGACGATCATATGATCCGTTCGTACCTGAGCGCGATGAAGCTGACCGGGGACCGGGGCGGCAAGAAGGCCATACGCGCCTCGGCCAGAAGGCGCGCCGACCAGGTGGAGGAGCTTCTGAAGGCTTTGGAAAGGGTGACCCGCTGATCATCCCTCTTTGAATGAATTGAATAAATTATATCTTGGACCAAACGCACTCCATCCCCGGTGGGGGGTCGTTCATGGAGCTAGATCTCGATCCGTCCGATTTCTGGAACGTGTGCAATCATGGGCTTGGATTGAGCATATTGATGTTTCTTCTGATCATCGGCTGGACGTTGGTGCTGGGCATCCTGGTCGTCCTTGGGTTCATAATCGGGCTTTTTGTCGGTCTCGGCCTGCTAGCCCTGGGCCTGGGTTACATCAATTCCTATCTTGCGGAGGCGATCTGGGAAATGAAGACCGATTATAGGCCGATCTCAAGGTTCGTTCATGGCGTGCTGTTGCTAATCGTCCTGTTCATCACGAACATACCGATCATAGCGGTCACCTACTACTTCCCTCACTGGTACATAGCGGTCATCCTGTTCATCGTCTACATTCCGATACAGGGTTTCGTGGGGATCAAGGTGGCCGAGGTCTACGAGGTCGTGAGCTACGAGGGCGAGGAGCCGACCTGCTGGGGTGACTAAAACCCTCACACCCCGCCGGCCC
>JAXGNA010000021.1:0-17136 GCA_040768245.1 Methanomassiliicoccales archaeon
GACCTGGCCAAGGTGTATCAGCCCGCCAAGGTGGTCACCCTGTCCTACTCCGGGACGGTGCTGAGCTCTCTTTCCCATCTCCCTAAGGACGTTGATATCTCCGTCGCCGAGTCGCTGCCCATGGGGGAGGGATTAATCACCTGCCAGAAGCTGCTCGGGAAAGGTCATCGCGCCACACTGTTCAGGGACTCCATGATACCTTCCGAGGTCCGGACGTCCGACCTGGTGCTGGTGGGGGCGGACGGCGTGTCCCCGGAAGGAGTGGTCAACAAGGTGGGAACCATGTCCTTGGCCCTGGCGGCCCGAGAGTTCGGAAAACCGTTCGTGGTGGTGTGCGCCACCTCCAAGCTCATCCCGGTTCTGGAGATGGAGGCCGTGGAAGGCGGCTCCGTTAAAGATCAAGTGCAGATGAGAGAGGTCATCTTCGAGCAGGTCCCGCTGGAGATGGTCACCGCGGTCGTCACCGACGAGGGCGTTCTGTCCGGCGAGGAAATGAAGAAACGCTTGCTGAAGGACCGCGGCAATATGAAGGTCACCGAGTGCCAGTCCTGCTAGCCGATCCGCTGCAGGAAGGTCTTGACCTGGTTGTCGTATCCCATGGTCTCGATGTCCAGCTCGGTACCGTGCTCGGTGGTGATGGTCACCAGAACGTGACCGGCGACGCTGCTGAAGAGCGCATGGCGGTCGGAGCTCTCCTGCAGGGCCAGGTCTAGCTTGCCAAAGTATTCCTGGGCTTTCTCCAAGGCCCTCTGGGGGCTGAGCCTGGTGGTGGCGCCGTATCTCATGCTATCCCCCGTGAATGCCCCTTGGAGATAACTAACTTTTCCCGTCCAGGCCTCTGGAGGTGATGGACACCGGGATGAAATCCTATGAAAGTTCAGTGAACTGCAGGCGCATCATCTCGTTCCAAGACTCGCCCGGTTTTACTTTGATTTTCCATTAATTGGACATATGTGTACATTAATGACCATAAATGATATATATTGACTTCAACTTCCCCATCTTCCATGAGACAGGACATTAAGTTCTCTCTGGACATTGACGATATTCCGAAGCAGTGGTACAACATCGCGGCCGACACCCCAGTCCCCATCCCGCCACCGCATAATCCGGCGACGAACGAGCCAGTGAGCCCCAAGGACCTGGAGGCGATATTCCCCCGCAACCTTATCGAGCAGGAGGTGTCGACGGAACGTTACATCGATATCCCGGAGGAGGTGCGGGAGGCATACATCATGCTCAACCGCCCCTCCCCCTTGGTAAGGGCGGTGAGACTGGAGCGGATGCTGAAGACCCCGGCGAAGATCTTCTACAAGCGGGAGGACCTCAGCCCCTGCGGGTCGCATAAGCCCAATACGGCCGTCCCGCAGGCCTACTACAACATGAAGGCGGGAACGGAACACCTGACCACCGAGACCGGTGCCGGGCAGTGGGGAATGTCCCTGGCCCTCGCCTGCTCCATGTTCGACATGAGCTGCAAGGTGTTCATGACCTGCTCCTCATACGACTCCAAGCCCTACCGCCGGTTCGCCATGGAGACCTATGGCGCCAAAGTATACTCTTCTCCCAGTGGCGAGACCAAGTTCGGCCGGGAGATCAAGGAGAAGTTTCCGGACACCCCGGGTAGCCTGGGGATAGCCATAAGCGAAGCCATCGAGATGGCGGTGAGCGAGAAGAACACCAAGTACAGCCTGGGCAGCGTGCTCAACCACGTCATGCTGCACCAGACCGTCATCGGCCAGGAGCTCATCAAGCAGCTGGAGATGGCCGACGTGGTCCCGGACCACATGGTCGCCTGCGTCGGCGGAGGTAGCAACTTCTCCGGGTTCTCCTTCCCCATGCTGGCCAAGAAGATCAAGGGCCAGGTGCACACCGATATAGTGGCCGCCGAGCCGGCGTCCGTTCCCTCGTTGAGCAAGGGCGATTACCGCTACGACTTCGGCGACACCGCGGGAATGACCCCGCTGCTGAAGATGTACACCCTGGGCCACGAGTTCATCCCCTCGGCCATACACGCCGGCGGGCTGCGCTATCATGGCATGGCCCCGACGGTAAGCTTGATGAAGGACCTGGGCTACGTCCGCCCGGTGGCCGTGGAGCAGAAGGCGACCTTCGAGGCGGGGGTCATGTTCGCCAACGCCGAGGGGGTCATCCCCGCGCCGGAGAGCACCCATGCCATCGCCGCGGCCATCGACCTGGCCAAGGAGGCCAAGCGCCGGAACGAGGAGAAGGTCATCGTCTTCAACCTGTCCGGGCACGGACTGCTGGACATGACCGCCTACGAGAAATACCTCAGCGGAAAAATGGTCTGAGACCCCGGGGGCCCCACCCCCTAAACCTCATTTTTTAATCGTCGTATTTTATTCAATACCATTATTTATCCTCCATCGCCTTACCTTAAATGGCGCGAGGGGAAGTGCGCCGGACCGATAGCATGAATGCCGACCTCGATTCCAGTGGTACGTTCTACTCCATCGACGTTCGTTCAGACTACGGCCTGTTCAGCCTGGACCACGGGCGCATATACATGGTCATAAACGAGCGCCTGGACAAGACCCTCTCGCTGATAAATGGCCTGGCCTCCACCGGCAAGGAGATCTTGTGCATCAGCCGGATGCACCCGGACCTGCTGCGGGAACGCTATCCGCTGCAGGACATAAAGGGAGTATGGCTGAGCGAGACGGGAAGCAGTCCCCGCCTTTCGCCGGACCATCTAGAAAATGTGGTGGAGGAGATCACCGATTTCGTCTCCTCCCGCAAGAACGCCGCGGCGGTCCTGGACGGGCTTGAGTACATTTCGCTCTTCACCGACTTCCGGACCTTGAACATATTCTTGGAGGAATTGAACGACGCGGTCATGGCGTCGCGGGCAATCCTCTTGATACCAGTAGATCCGCGTCTATTCGACCCTTGCCAGCTGGCTCGTCTGCGCCGGTTTGCTGAGATCCTGCGCTGATCTCGGACAGCTCGGGAAAGGAATCCTTCAGCTTCCTGAGGTCCTTCTCCTCGAAGGTGAGCGGGTCGATGGACACGATCATGCTGCCCTCGGCCACCTCTAGTTCCTTCTCGATCTCCTTCAGCGAGGATACGATCCCGTTCATGTCGTTCCAGAGCAGAAGGTACTCCAGACCGTCCAGGAAGAACTTGCGCCGACCGTCCTTGATCTCGCCCCGGACCTGCTTGACCAGCCCTGAGACGTTCTTCGGGGAGAGCGTTCCTTGCTGCTTGACCCCGCTCAACCAGTGGAAACGGGAGTTCTTCAGGCCATACTTCTCCACGACGTACTCGGGGTGGAGGCGGGTTATGCACACGCCCTGGTCCTTTCCCAGATAGTTCGAGAACACCGTGAACCCGTTGCGAGGGTAGCCTTCCATGAGGAGAGACACTTTGGCATCCATATTTCCAGTCATTCCGCATTCCTCCTTTGCTTGCACCTTATCTTCGCTTTAACGGTATTTAAAGGAGTTTTGAGCATGCTACTTTCGCGCGGTGAGAATCAGGGAGCGTGTGGCAGGTGGAAGACTATTGATATGGGAAAGTGATTTTTCCCCGTGAACCACACCTCCGGGCGCTCCCTCCTCACCGTGAAGGAACGTGTGTTTCTTCACCTCTTGTTCCAGCAGCGCTTCGTGCTGGACTCCGACTCCCCGAAGAGCGTGACCCAGGAAGGCGTGGCCAAGGCGGTGGATGTCGGCCGCAACAACGTGGCCAAGGTACTGGCGGAGATGGGCAAGGAGGGTACGGTCGACACCTACACCCGCCATGTGAAGGGACTGCCCAGTGTGCGCAAGGTGTACTTCCTCAGCGCCAAGGGCCTGGAGAAGGCCAAGGCGGTCAAGCAGGACGTGGAATCCACCACCGTGGACATAATCGACCTGCAGGGGGAGCGAACCAAGGACGAGATCGGGAGACTGGGCAATTACCTTCCCAAGCGCTATGACCTTTTGGAACTGATCAACGGCATCGTTCAGGGGAGCATCGATTGCCGCAACTTCCACGAGAACCGCATGCGCGAGGAGCGTCGGTACGTGGACTTCACGGACAAGAAGCCGGCGGTACGAGCCTTCTACGGAAGGGAGCGGGAGATCCGGATACTGTCCGACCTGCTGACCTCGGAGAACAAACGCATGGTGGTCATCAACGGAATACCTGGAATAGGAAAGACCACCCTGCTGGCTAAGTTCGCCCAGAACGTACGGGACCGCACCAACGTCTTCTGGTACAAGGTGCACGAGTGGGCCAACCTCAAGGCCCTGCTCAGGCCCTTGGCGGAGTTCCTGTCTCAGATGGGGCGCCGGAACCTGGAATGGTACCTGAACCAGACCGAGGCCCCGCTGGTCGGGGAGGCCACCCATATCCTGGAGACGGACCTGAAGGATGTTTCGGTGCTGCTCATCTTCGATGACGTGCACAAGGCCGAACCATCCGTGCTGGAGTTCCTGGGGGCGTTGCTGACCATCACCGAAGGCATGGACGGCGTGCGCGCTGTATGCACCGCTCGCGAGATCCCCACCTTCTATTCGAGGAGCGCGGTGTTCCGCGGACTGGTGGAGGAGCTCAACCTGGAGGGGCTTGACAAGGAGAGCAGCCTGCAGATGATGCGCTCTCGGGGCCTCTCGGCAACGGACGTGGAGGAGGTGTTCCGGGTCACCAGCGGACATCCGCTGTTCCTGGAGCTGATCGACGACCCCAAGCTGGCGCTGGGCAAGAACATCCGGATATTCATCGAGCAGGAGGTGTTCTCCAGACTAGGGGTGGCCGAGCGCAAGATCATGAGCATCGCCGCGGTGTTCCGTTACCCGGTGCTCATCGACGCGTTCTTCATCATGGAGGAGGAGATCCACCTCGCCGCCGGGATGGAGAAGGTGGAGCTGGAGGGCGCCGATTACGCCGTCAGCTATGAGGCGGTGGATGCGCTGCTGTCCAAATCCATAATCTACGAGTCGGTGGGACGGCTGATCGGAATGCATGACCTTCTTCGGGAATTCTCGTTATCGCGCCTTACTCCCAGGCAGAGAAGGGTGTACCACCGGGCGGCCGCCCGATACTATTTGCAGGACGGCTCCGCCCCCGCCCGGGTGGAGGGGCTCTACCATTCCCTGATGGCCGGAGACCTTCAGACCGCCGTCTCCATCGCCGCCGGCGATGGACGTTCTATAATCAGCAAGGGCTACGCCACGCAGTTCGCCCCCCTGCTGGACCGCCTGGCCCGGGATATGGACGGGACCGAGCGCAAGGACCTGGTGGAGATCAGCCTCCTGCAGGGCGAGGTGCTCTATCTGCAGGGGGAGTGGGACCGAGCGTTGGAGGTGCTGAGGATGCTGAAACGGCAGACCCGCATCTGGATGGATTCCCGGGTCCTCGGGGAGGTCACCCGCATGATCGGTGTGATTCACCTTAACCGCGGAGAGTATGACGTTGCCTGGACCATGCTGAACGAGAGTATGGACATATCATTGAGCAATGGTGATCTGCCCACGCAGGCCGACATTCTTTACGATATGGGCGGGTTGCTCGAACGTCGGGGGAAGATCACGGAAGCCATCGATAGATTTGAAAAGGCCCGGTGTATCGCCTTAGAGCTGGCAGACGACCTCGCCCTTGGAAAAGCATTGTATGGCATCGGACGGGCTTATTCTACCCTGGAGGACTACGATAAGGCCATCCAATACAAGGAGGATGCTTTGTCAGTACTAGAGAGAAGGGGTGACACCAACATGATGGCCAAGGCTTGCATCAGCCTAGGGAACGACCTGTGCTCGGTGGGTAAGAACCTGCAGGGGATGGTCTATCTGGACAGGGCGCAGGTGCTTGCCAACTCGGTGGGTGACCTTAGCACTGTCGGCCATGCTCTGGCCAACCTTACTGGCTGCCGTCTGGTGCAGGGGCAATTGGACGAGGCTGAGAGAATGGCCCTCAAGTGTCTGCCCATTTCCACGAAACTGGATGACCCATTGATGGTATCCATGCTCCATTTCTATCTGGGGTACGTCAGCTCCAAAAGGGGTGACCGATCGAGGGCCGATGATCACTTCGGAAAGGCGATCGCCATCCTGAGGGAACATGACAGCCCGGTAAGGCTCGGACAGCTTCTCATCGAGATCGCCAAGATATGCATGGAGAATGACGAAGGTGACCGGGCAAAGGAACTGCTGGACGAGGCGCAGGGTATCGCTGAACGCCTTGGTCATCAGAGACTTAGGGAGCAGGTGGATGAAAATATGGAAAGATTGTGCACATGATCATGTGCACAGTTTGAGGTTTATAGGGATATCGCGTGGGGATCCAGGAACGGTATAGCGTGCGGGTCCAGGAACGGTATGGACAGAACACCAGTGAGCGATAAGGCGCTCGCCCCGATCAGAAGGCAGGCAGAGATGGCGAACAGAGCCGCCACCCCAATCAGTACTTTCTTCCTCACCATCATCATTAACACCTGAATATTATATTGGGACCCGTTTCGACTTGTGCATATAAAATGGGTTTTTGAGCATGCTACCGATAAGCTTATATAATTACAATCAGGAACGAATATAAATTTAGAACACTGGATTGCCATTATTTCTGCCCTCTCCCAGACGGCGGAACAATTAATTATCAACATAGCTTGATGCACCCCGATCATGAGCCCGATAATACGTAACGGCCTTCGCTCCAACGGCCTGAAGGCGGTCGTCTTCGACATGGATGGGACCCTCATCCGAACGACCATCGATTTCCGGAGGATGAACCAGGGCATCGCCGTGACGCTTCTCCAGCATGGCCTGCCGAGGGACATCCTGGACCCGAACGGGAAGGTTAACGAGAGCATAGTGCGGGCCTATTCCTATTTCAAGATCCACAGCCATGACGGCTGGGCGGAAGCCCTGGAGAAGGACCTGAACCGTGTCTCCCTGGAGGTGGAGATGGCCCGGGTGGAGGAGAGCCGTGAGGTGCCGGGCACCGCCGACGCCCTGAGCTACCTTGGCTCAAAGGGCATCCGGACCGCGGTGCTCACCAGGGGCAGCCGGGCGTATACGGAGAGAGCGCTGAGGGCTGCCGGTCTTGACGACCGCTTCGAGGTGATCATGTGTCGTGACGACCATCCCCTCACCGAGGCTAAGCCGAACCCTCTAGCCCTGCGCAGGGTGTACGAAGCGTTGGGCCTGGGGGCGGGAGAGTGCCTGTTCGTCGGGGACCACGACACCGACCTGCTGTGCGCGCAGGGAGCGGGAAGCCCCTTCGCCGCGGTGCTCACCGGAACCTTCACCTCGGACATGTGGGAACGGCTGAGCCCGGACGTCATCATGGACAGCGTGGCCGAGCTGCCCGGGCTACTGGAGGGGATGAGATGAAGGAGGTGCGGGTGGACGACGCCCCTTCGCCCATCGGTCCTTACTCCCAGGCCATCGTCCATGGGGACCTGGTATTCTGCTCCGGCCAGTTGGGCCTGGACCCATCGACCGGCAAGCTCAAGGAAGGAGCGGTGGAGCAGACCCGTCAGGCCCTGACCAACCTGGAAGCGGTCTTGCGAGGGGCGGGAAGCTCACTGCACCATGCGCTCAAGGTCACCGTGTATCTCACCGACCTGTCCTGCTTCCCGCAGATGAACGAGGTCTACGCCGATTTCTTTGTACCACCCTACCCCGCTCGCACCGCCATCCAGGTGTCCGCACTGCCCAAGGGGGCGATGGTGGAGATAGACGTCATAGCGGAGCGATAGTTCTGTCCAAAGCTTTTTGACCCATCAGCTTGGTTGAACTCCCGATGAGCGCAGACCAGGGGAAGGGTTCCGACGCCAAGCGCAAGAGCGCCTCGTTTCCGGTCACCGGCATGACCTGCGCCACCTGCGCGGGCACGATCACCGATTCCCTGAGCGAGCTGGAGGGCGTACTGCAGGCCGATGTCAACCTTGCCACGGAGAGAGCGTCGGTGACCTTCGACCCGGAGAAGGTCGACGTGGCCAAGATGCGCCGGGCGGTGGAGGACGCCGGGTATGGCGTGATCATGAACGAGCTGACCCTCTCCATCGGGGGTATGAGCTGCGCCTCCTGCGTCAACACAGTCCAGGAGGCGGTGGCGGACCTGGATGGTGTGCTCTCCGCCTCGGTCAACCTGGTCACGGAAAAGCTTACCGTTCGCTATGATCCGCAACGGGTCCGGGTCGCCCAGATCAAGAAGGCGGTGCTCGACGCCGGCTATGAGGTCTTGGAAGCCCAGACCCTGGACCTGGAAAAGGAGATGAGGGAGAGGGAGACCAGAAGACAGCGCTCGCTGCTGGTGCTCTCCCTGACCCTGGCGGTGCCCACCATGGTCATCATGCTGATCATGGACCTTACCGACCTCTGGCATCACTTCCTGATGGAATGGGGGAACCTCATCATGTTCGCCCTGGCCACGCCGGTGCAGTTCGTCGCCGGGTACCAGTTCTATATCGGCGCGTACAAGGCTCTTCGAAACCGCAGCGCCAACATGGACACCTTGATCGCCGTGGGAACATCGGCCGCCTACTTCTACAGCGTGGCGGTCATCTTCGCCCCCGGCCTGGTGGCATTGGACCATGTTTACTTCGACAGTTCGGCCATGATCGTGGCCTTAATCCTCTTTGGCAAGTATCTGGAGGCCAAGGCCAAGGGAAGCACCTCCGAGGCCATCAGGCGGCTGATGGGTCTTCAGGCCAAGACCGCCCGGGTGCTACGCGATGGCCAGGAGGTGGAGATGGCCGTGGACGATCTGGACGTGGGAGACGTGATGAGTTCGTCCTGGGAGAAGATACCTACCGACGGCACGGTGATCGACGGCCGTTCGTCCGTGGACGAGAGCATCATCACCGGGGAGAGCCTGCCGGTGTCCAAGGAGGAGGGGCCGGAGGTCATCGGGGCCACCATCAACGGCGGTGGCCTCCTGCGGATCAGGGCCACCAAGGTGGGCAAGGACACCGCCCTGGCCCAGATCGTCAAGCTGGTGGAGGACGCCCAGGTGGCCAAGGCGCCCATCCAGAGGCTGGCCGATCGTGTTTCCGCGATATTCGTTCCCACGGTCATCACCATAGCGCTGGTGGCTTTCTTCGCCTGGTACTTCCTGGGGGTCCCGGCCTTCGCTCCCGAGGAGCAGGCCTTCACCTTCTCCCTGACCATCTTCATCACCGTGCTGGTGATAGCCTGCCCGTGCGCTCTGGGCCTGGCGACGCCGACCGCCATCATGGTCGGGACCGGCAAAGGGGCCGAGAACGGAATATTGATCAAAGGAGGCGATTCCCTGGAGATCGCCGGGACGGTGGACACCGTGGTTTTCGATAAGACCGGCACGCTCACCGAGGGCCGGCCGGAGGTGGTGGAGGTCTTGTCCTTCGACCCCTCCTGCCTGGACATGTTCACGCTGGTCGCCAGCGCCGAGGTGGGTTCCGAGCACCCCCTGGGGGAGGCCATGGTCCGCAAGGCCAAGGCGGACGGCCTGGAGCTTTTCAATGTGGAGGGCTTCGAGGGCCTGGCCGGTAAGGGCGTGAAAGCTACCGTGAAAGGCCGGGAGGTAGTGGTCGGAAACCGCGGCCTGATCGAGGAGATGGGCGTGCCGCTCGGGAACCGGGAGAAGGAGGTGGTCTCCCTGGAGGAGCGGGGGATGACCGCGGTCCTGATCATCATCGACGGGAAGCTTTGCGGCGCCGTCGGCATAGCGGACGTCCTGAAGCCGACCTCGGCGGAGGCGGTGGCCGAGCTGAGGAGGATGGGCATCGAGGTGGTCATGATCACCGGGGACAACCGGCGGACCGCCCAGGCCATCGCCAAGAAGCTGGGCATAGACAAGGTGCTGGCGGAGGTGCTGCCCGGCGATAAGGCCAAGGAGGTCTCCCGCCTGCAATCGGAAGGCAGAAAGGTGGCCATGGTCGGCGACGGGATTAATGACGCTCCTGCGCTGGCGCAAGCGGACGTGGGAATGGCCATCGGTTCCGGTACGGACGTGGCCGTGGAGGCCGGGGACATCGTGCTGATAAAGGACGACCCGAGGGACGCGGTGGCCGCGATACAGCTGAGCAGGCAGACCATGCGCAAGATCAGGCAGAACCTGTTCTGGGCCTTCGGATACAACACCGCCGGAATACCAGTTGCGGCCGGGGTGCTCTACCCGTTCCTGGGGATACTGCTCTCACCGATCATCGCGGCGGGGGCCATGGCCTTCTCGTCGGTGTCCGTGGTATCGAACGCCGCGCTGTTGAAACGCTATACGCCCGAGATCAAGAGAAAGGGAGGTGATTGAACGGCTATTGACCCGATATGCCTGATGGAGGTCGACGAGAAGAGCGCGAAGTGGACCTCCGACCATAAGGGCAAGAAGTATTACTTCTGTGCCCCTGGCTGCAAGAAGAAGTTCGACGCGAACCCTGAAAAGTACGCCAAGAACTAGAGAAACGCCTTAGTCATTTTTTTATAAAAAGAAAGGGAACGGGCCCCTGGCCCGTTTTGGAGTTTCAGTGGCTCTTGTGCCTGCCGTCGCGCTCCTTGTTGTCCCGCTCCTGGGCGTAGGCCTCCTGGCGCTCGGCAACGACACCCTCGGTGGGGATTATCTTCTTGATGACGCCCATGGCGCCCATTCCGATGTTGAACAGGGCGGGCGGGATCTTGATCCCGTAGCGCAGGGTGGTGCCGGTCAGCTTCCCGGGGTTCATGATGTCGTCCGGGTCGATGAGCTTCTTGATGTCCCGGATGTACTTCGCTCCCGAGCCGCGGATAGGGTCCAGGTTGGAGGCGAAGAACGCCCCGAAGCCCAGCGGGCGACCGCCGATGGTCAGCGAGTAGTTGGCCAGCTTGGCGTTGAACCCGAAGGCGGTCATCTGCGGTAGGTCGTCCGGGTTGAACAGGTAGTAGGGCATGAACATGACCGTGTTGCGGTCGACCACGGAACCGATGATGGCCCCGGTCAGCCTGAGCTCCTTGTGCAGGCCGTAGCAGTAGTCCACGACCTCCTCGAACTTGTTCGCCGGCACGACGACCTCTCCCGGGATGCTGCCGATACCTACCTCGCGGCAGCGGTACTCGTAGCAGCGCTCGTCCCATTCATGGGCAGCTACCTCGTCCGAAAGCTTCTTGCCGTTGTACTTGGCCATGATCTCGTCGATCTTCTTCTCTTCCCAGGCCACGATCTCCTTGTCACCCTCCAGCTGGATGTTGAGCACGGCGCCGTCATCGATGGCGTGCTTGCCGGCCTTGCGAAGCAGCTCGAAGTGGTTGGGGTCGCTGAACCCGATGTGCAGCGGCCGGACCCGGGAGCGCAGGATCTCCATCATCGGCTTCCCGGCCTCCCTAAGGGTCGGGAAGGCGTAGGTGAGGGGCCTCATGACCTCCGGGGCAGGCTCCAGCTTGAAAGTGACGGTGCAGATGTGGGCCAACGTTCCCTCGGCGCCCACGATGAGGCGGTTGAGGTTGTAGCCGGTCTCGTTGTCAACGATGAGGTCGTAACCGGTCTCCACCACGGTGCCGTCGGGCATGACGACCTCCATGTTGCGTACGAGGTCCCCGCTGGTACCGTACTTCATGGAGCCCATTCCAACCCCGTTTACGGATATCCATCCGCCCAGGGTGGCGGAGGGGAAGGAGCTGGGGTACCCGCCCAGCATCATGCCGTTCTCCGCGGCGGCCTCCATTACCTGCTTCCAGGTGCAGCCGGCCTGGGCCTTTATGCACAGGTTCTCCTTGTCGACCTTTATGATCTTGTTCATGCCGCCGGACATGTCGATCAGGATACCGCCGAAGACCGGGGTGGAACCGCCCAATCCCCAGGTGGACGCTCCGCGCGGGGTGATCGGGACCTGCTCCTCAGCAGCGATCTTTACGATCCTGGCCACATCCTCGGTGGTGTGAGGGCGGACGACCACGTCCGGAACGTTCTTGAAGGCGATCTGGGCAAGACTGGGCAGCGGGGCGAGGTCATGGCTGTAAAGAAGCCTCTCCATCTTGCTGGTCTTGACGTTCTCCATTCCGATCGCATCTTGCAGCTTGGACACCACGGGTGCCATCGCCTTGCTCACATTTTCCTCGTCAGCTGACATGTGAAGACCTCTGTTACCAGGATATAAATGAAATTATACCGTGAAGTCTGTGAAGTATTTTAAACCTATTCCTTGGCCATACATGAAAAATGAGGATTGTTCGATTATGGGTTGTAGAAGGGTGCCCGAGATCGGTGCTCGAAGGTACTTCGTCCCTACTTGGCGAACCCGCATCTGCAGATGGGAGTTTCGTCACCTCGATGACGTCCTTCCTAGCTTTCGAATCCCCGAAGGGTCTCGATCGCTATCCGTCACACCGCTGTCCCGTCTTAAGTCAGGAAGCGCATGGGCGGACCCGCCCCCGAAGGAGCGCGCGGATAGGACCTTTTCCTACGGGCATGATCCTCAAATCATGCTGGATCCATCCTGGTTTCCCCACAGCCTTTCCGACTCGGGCAATAATTACTATGAGCGTATCTAGTATTTATAAATTTGTATGTTTAATGTGCTAGCCAGAATATTATTCATCATATATTAATAAAATATAGCTAGAAGGTGAATTAATTCAGGTCAAAAGTGCCCGGGCGGAGGGGAGGAGTAAGGCGACCTTCGGTCCGACCCATTCCTCAAAATGGAGAAGTTCCTCGGGCGACCAACCCTTCATCTCCCGCCGATCGCACGTAGGGCGCGGGGGGAACCGTCGCATTCACGCGGTGGTTGACCGAGTGACCACGGTTGACCTTATCGGCCGATGAAGGCGGGCGGAGTTCATCCGCAGGTCCTGCCCTCTCCATTCCACGGGCAACATTATACTTGGTCGTCCTCAGTATAAATAAATTGTTTTTATGCCTGGATGTACAAAATAAGGGAGCGGCTCATTCCTTGAGGGATTCCAATTCGGCCCGGGCCGCCCGAACCTTCTCGGCGATCTCGTCCATCTTCGCCTGGCATCTCCGACGGATGCGCTGCAGCTCGTCCTCGCCCATCTCCCTCCGCCTGTGAAGGCGCTCCGCCTCGTCCAATTCGGAACGGTACTCGGCGCGCAGGGCGTTGAGCTGCTTTATCTTGGCCTCGAGCTTGGATTTCCTGGAGCCGAACATGCCTCTCCCAGAATAATATCGGCTGGCATCAGTTAAATAGATTGTCCGCCCCGCGGCCTTTCGGAGAACGATGAACGGAGGAAGTCGAGGACGATGGAGAGCGGGACCCCATCCTTGACCAGGAATAGATGGGTGAGGCAACCGCAATCCGATGAACCGAACCCCTGGACCGCGGGCAGGACCCCGGGGACCGCGGCGAGCGTCGAGGCGAGGAGGCATTCCGTTTCCTTCCGCCCCTCGAAGGCGAGGGCACCGACCGTTCCCCCGTGGCAGGTCAGATGATCGATGTGCCAATGCCTCCTCTTGTCGACACGCATGTGCCTGGCCAGCCGGGACATCAGGCCAGCTTGGGCCGAGCCGCAGTACAGATAATGCCCTTCCTTGAAAGATCGAGGGCCGAGGCTCCCGACCCGGAGCGTCACCGGGGCAGGAAGATGCACGATCAGAACATAAGCCCCCGAGGAGCGCATCTTCCCTCGCTAGCGGACCTTGCCCTCCACCTCGGCCTTGGTCTTGATCCGGATGATGGTGCTGTCGCCAAGGCGGCAATCGGAGATGGTGGCGATGTCCTTCAGCTTGCGGCCGTACACCTCCAGCTCCTCCAGTTCCTTGACGTGCTTCTTGTAGGGTATCTTGACCCGCAGGCCATCGACGTGCAGCACCACCGGCGCAGGCCGCAGGCATTCCTGCACCGCGTCCATATCCTCCAGGGCGTCCTTTACCTCGGACGGATGCACGAACAGGGGGTCCTCCTCGATCTCCTTGCGGCGCTTGTCGATGACCTCCTTTACCCGGTCAGCGATCTCCTCCAGCTTGGCGATCTCCTCGGAGCGGCGCATGCGTTCCACCTTGCGTCCGACCCCGCAGACCAGGGCCTCGCAGTGGGGCAGCGACTCCAGCTCCGGGCCGATGACGGTGACCACCGGGATCTGGATGTCCTTGTAGAGATCGATCTTCTCATGGGTCACGCATTCCTTGAAATTCCCGAGCATGAAGATGGCCGCGTCGTACTCCTCGATGATGGCCTTCTCCGCCGCGGATATCTGGCACGTTTTACGTCCGCGTCCTCGGGCCAGCCCCATCACGATGGTGATCGCCCCGTATCTCCGCAGGTGTTCGGCGATATCGCAGATGGGGTGGGGCATATGATGCCTGCCCAGGGTGGGACCGATCACCGCTATCTCCGTTCCCGCCAGGGGGACCTCGATTATCTTGCCCCCCAGCTCGGCGGTCTTCTTCTCGATGAGCGGACGGTCCTCGGCCGGGATGGCGATGGTCAGGGTCACCATCACCTGGACCTGCGTGCGCTGCAGAACGAAGCCGCCCACGTCCTCGATGAGGTCCAGCAGTTCCTCTATCTTATGGACCCCGCCGTCGAACATCAGAACTTCGTACATCAGTCCTCCTCCGGACCCTTGATCATATTGGCGTGGACCTTCTGGGCCTCGGCCAGGAAGTCAACGGTCATGCCATGCTCGGTGGCCACGATGGTCATCACGTTGTCGTTGTAGTACTCGTTCCTCACCTTCAGCCCCTCAGGGAGAAGACGCCACATGGCGTCCAGGAGCTGGGAGCGAACCTCCTCCTCCGGGTCCAGCTTCATGTCCGAGAGCTCCTCCACCGGGACCCCTTCCACGAAGATCTCCAGGCGGGTCAGCTGCTGCACCCTCTCCCGACCATAGAGGCGCCAGAGGCTGGATAGCAGGCGGGGAGCGTACGATTCGTCCTTGATGTTGATGAACGTACCGCCCTCCTGAGACTCCATCTCCGCTATGTCGTGGACCGGGCGCTTGCTGCCTGATTGCTTAATTCGCATGGATATGATGAACAGGGTCTGGTCCGGGCGGATCACGAAGCGCACGCGTTCCACCATGGTGCTGATCCCCATATCCATGAGGATACGCTCCAGCATCCACTGGTAAGACTCAAGCGCATATTGCTCGGTGCCCTCCAGCTCGAATTCCACCAAGCTCTCACCCCAGTAGCCCGGACGCAAGCAGCGCCGCGCCGACCGCTCCGATGTACTGCGAGTCCTGGGGGACGATGGGACGCTGGCCCAGAGTATGCTCCATGGCCGTGACCAGGCCGGAGATGAGCGAGGTGCCGCCGACCTGGATGATCGGGTGGCGCACCTCTATCTCCTGGAGCTGCTGCTCGTAGATCTGCTCGGCCACGCTGTGGCAGGCGGCAGAGGCCACGTCGGCCAGGGTGTTCCCGGCCGCCAGTGAGGTCACCAGGTCCTGTATGCCGAACACGGAGCAGTAGGAGTTCATCTTCACCTTGCCGTGATCGCCCTGGTCGGCCAACGCGCCAAGCTCGGTTATCTCCACCTTCAGGCGCTTGGCGGTCATCTCCAGGAAACGTCCGGAGGCACCGGCGCAGATGCCGCCCATGGTGAAGTTGTCCGGGATGCCGTCGCGGACGGTGATGGCCTTGTTGTCCATCCCGCCGATATCGATGATGGTGGCCTCTCCCTTCTGTTTTCCGGCCAGCCAGACCGCTCCCTTCGAGTTGACCGTCAGCTCCTCCTGCACCAGCTTGGCGTTGAACTTCTTGCCCAAGGTGTAACGGCCATAACCGGTGGTGCCTATGCCCTCCAGCTGCTCGTATTTGACGCCCGCCTCCGCCAGAGCGTTGGTAAGGGCGGTCTCCGCGGACGAGTAAACATCCCCGGTCGGCAGCCAGTACTTTCCGATGATGACGTTGTCGCGCATGATGACCGCCTTGGTGGTCGAGGAACCGGAATCCAGACCGGCGGTGAGGCCGACCTGCCTCTCCCTGGCCAGCAGCTCCTTGCGCTCCACGATGGTCACCAGCGCCTCCATCCTCGTCAAAAGCTGGGCGGCCTTGGTCCTCTCCGTGAAGGAGTAGGTGACCACTGGCAGCCGCACGTGCTCCTGCACGAACTTCCTCAGTTCGGTTCGGACCAGCGCGCCTTCGGCGCAGCGGAAGCAGGTGGCGATGAATATGGCATCGGCATCGTAGTTCTTGTTGGCCAGTTCCATGGCCCGGGCGATCATCAGCTTCAGCTGGGGGCTGTTGGGGTTGAACCCGAACTCCTGGACCGCCTTGTCGATCTTGTCCATGTCCACGTCCGGGTAGACCATCTTGGCCCCCACGGTCTCCGCGGCATGCTCGATCTCGGACTGCACGGAGCTGTACTCCGTTCCGCAGGAAAGCTGGGCTATCTTGATCATTTCAGACCCTCCAGGAACTCCTTCACCTTGTAGACCATGTCCTTGGCCTCCTCCTCGTTGGCCGGATAGTCCAGGGACAGGATGGGAACCTTCCGCTTACGGACCAGTAACTTGGCCAGCTCGTTGGTGCGCTGGCAGCCGACGCACCCGAAGCTGTAGGGGGCGTCCTCCATGAATATGGCCGCCTCCGCCTCATCGATGAGCGGGCCATATATGGCCAAACGTCCGCGTATCCCGGAGGGGACCTCTATCCCGGCGTACTTCAGTCCCTTCTTGACGTCCTCCACGGTCACGTTAAGAGGCGGCGCCTCGATCTCGTTGGAAGTTACGCGGTCGCGGAGGGCCTTCATCAGGCTGAGCGGTTCGTGGCCGAACCTTTCCACCAGATCGAATAGGATCAGGCTGTTCGGCGGCATTATGAATATCTTCATGGTGACACCTCGTCGATGAGCTTCTTAAGGTCGTTGACCGGGATCTTCTGGCGTTTCTTGGGGGTCGGGGGTATCTCTCCCTTCTCCACGCAGATCAGGCCCTGTTCCACCAGGCACAGGTCCTTCCACTCCTTCTCCAGCTGGGCGAACCCGGGCCGGGAGCCGTGATGGGCGCGGCAGCGGCGGATGTCCCCCATAGGGAAGGCGCGTATCTTGGAATAGATGCGGTTGGGGTCCATCTTGCGGACCTCGTCCAGGGTGCGCTTCACTGCTTCTTTTGGACCCTGAAGCACCACCCCGTAGCAGGTCTCCTTGACCGAGACGTCATTGCCCAGGTTGTGCACGAAGCGGGCGATGCGGTCAGGGGTGAGGTCTGAAGTCGGCGCTATGAAGACCATCCTGGTCTCTATGTTGCTGTCCATCTCAGTCCTCCTTGGGCTTGGACC
>JAXGNA010000022.1:0-15750 GCA_040768245.1 Methanomassiliicoccales archaeon
ACGAGTACATGAACATGGTGCTGGAAGAGACCGAGGAGCGTACCGCGGACCAGACCCGCCGCCTTGGCACGGTCATCCTGCGCGGTAACAACGTGGTCAGCATCGCCCCCCTGTAATTTTCATGAAAGCGCTGATCCTGGCCGGGGGCATGGGCACCCGGCTTAGGCCGTTGACGTTCTCCACGCCCAAACCATTGCTTCCCCTTCTGGACCGCCCGATGGTCATGCACATCGTCGACTCCCTTCCCAAGGAGGTCGATACGGTCGTTCTGGCGGTCAGTTATATGAAGGATCAGCTGGAGTCCTTCTTCCGCGAGCACGACTGCGGCCGACGGGTGGTCCTGGTGAACGAGGACGAGCCTTTGGGCACCGGCGGGGCGATACGCAACGTGAGGCAGCATCTGGACGATACGTTCCTGTGCTTCAACGGGGACATCATCAGCTCGCTGGACCTGCGCGACCTGCTCGCTTTCCACCGAAGTCACGGGGGCATAGGGACGCTATCGCTCTGGCAGGTCCCGGACCCCTCGGCCTTCGGCGTGGTCGGTCTTGACGGCGACCGCATCATCGATTTCCAGGAGAAGCCCGCCCCCGGCACGGCCATCTCCGACCTGATAAACGCCGGCGTCTACGTGTTCCAGCCGGAGCTTCTGGACCACATCCCCTCCGGGGTGGTCTCCCTGGAAAGGCTGGTGTTCCCCAACATCCTGGACAGGGGATTGCACGGCTACCGTTTCCAGGGTTACTGGGTGGACTGCGGCACCCCGGAGAGCTACCTGCGGGCGCAGTCAGAGCTGCTAGAGCACGGTCGTTCGATGGACCGGGCTCGCAAGCAAGGGGCGAAGACGATCGGCCTTAATTATCTCGATAGGGCGGACCTCCGCGGATGCGTCATCGGTCCCCACGTCTGCGCCCTGGCCGGTTCCTCCGTCTCGGAAGGTTCCACGGTGGAGCGCTCGGTGCTCATGGAGGGCGCCACGGTAGGCAAGGGCTGCAAGATCAAGGACAGCCTGATCGGTCCCGGGGCCAACGTCGCCGACGGAGAGTCGGTGCTGGGAAAGGTCCTGGCCTCCCTTCAACCGTCGATATGACCGCTTGCACTAGGTATATATCCCATCACACTTTTCTCCAAACAGCTTCGGGGTGAACGTCTGGCAGGAAGCAAAATGGATTCCCTGATCACGGTTATCAGTCGGAAGAGGTTCCGTACTGGCTGGACCGCCTTCATAATCGTGTTCTTCCTGTTCTTCGTCATACTTCCCACGGTCTACATCCTGAGCTACGCGTTCACCAACTGGGGGTCCATCGAGCAGTACGTGCTGGACGACCCGGACATGCTGGACCTCATCCTGAGCTCCATCAGCGCCTCATTCCAGATCGCCGGGATAGTGACGGTGATAGACATCCTGGTCGGACTGCCTATGGCCTGGATGCTGGTGCGCAAGGAGTTCCGTGGAAAAGCGCTGTTGGACACCCTGATCGACATGCCGCTGGCGGTGCCCACGGCCGCGCTCGGCTTTTCCAGCGCCATTTTCTTCGCCATAACCCCGGAGACCCTGCAGGCTCCCTCGTTCGCCTTGAACGCGGTAAGCTCTCCTTTCCTTCTGATCATCCTGCTGCACGTGGTGTTCTCCTATCCGTACATGGTCCGCTCGCTATCGGCCATCCTTATCCAGATCGATCAGACCTACGAGACGGCCGGTAGGACCCTGGGGGCGAGCGCGCTGTCCGCCGCCAGGACCATCACCTTGCCCCTGTTCCGCGCCGGCCTGGTGACCGGTATAATCCTCTGCTTCGCCAGGAGCCTTAGTGAGACCGGAGGGACGATGATCGCCTTGGCCACCATGGCCAACTCCCAGGGGTTCCAGACCGGGCCGACCATCATCGGCATGTGGAAGCCCCTGGTGGAGGACAATTCCGATCTGGCGGCCCCGCTGGCCTTCGTAAGCATAATGCTGATATTGCTATCGCTGGTCCTGCTGGTGATAATCAAACTGGTCATCATGAAGGTGCACCTGCCCATGGGCCGCATATGGCCCCGCCCGGAGAAGCTGTTCTCCCGGGGCTGGTTCCCCAAGACCAAGGACGGTCTGGCCGTATTCTTCCTGGTGCTGTTCGTTCTCATTCCCTCGTTCTTCATCTTCACCTATGTGGGTTCCGTCGAGCCGACCTCTTTCGACTGGGGTCCTTTCATGGAGAGCCTGCTGTTCTCCTTCCTGGTGGCCGGTGTGGTGACGGTCATCGACATCGCGCTCGGGGTCCCCCTTGCTCTGTACATCGCCAAGAACCGGACCGGAAAGCTGTCCGAGGTGCTGGACGTTCTGGTCAACGTTCCGTTGATAGTACCCACCGCTGCCCTCGGCTATTCATTGGGCGTATTCTGGACCGGGCAGAACATCATCCCGACATACGATGTGCTGCTGATCATACTGGCCCACGTGGCCTTCACCTATCCCCTGGTGGTGCGCAACGTGGCCGGGGCGGTGGAGGAGGTGGACCCCGCCTTCGAGGAAACGGCGCGCACGCTGGGCGCAAAACCGGTGCAGGCCTTCCGTCGTGTTCTCTATCCAATAATCAAGAGCTCCATACTGGCCGGGGCCATCATGGCCTTCACCCGCAGCCTCGGTGAGACCGGCGCCACACAGGCCGTGGTGGAAAGTGCCCAGACCGCCCCTGTGTATATCGTGAACCTGATCAAACTGCAGACCGCTTCTGGTTACTACACCGCCGGGTTGGCCTGCATCGTGCTGATAATCGTGTCCTTCGTGTTCATGTTGGCGTTGCGCTACATAACCAACCGGAGGTCCCGCTGATGCCGGACGTGAAGCTGGTCGGGCTCAGGAAGTCCTATGGCGACATAAAGGCCGCCGACGGGCTGGACCTGGAGGTGAAGGATGGTGAGTACCTCTGTGTGCTGGGACCGACCGGGGCCGGAAAGACCACCCTCCTGCGCATGATATCCGGTCTGCTGGCTCCGGACAAGGGCAAGATATTCTTCGACGGCAAGGATTACACCAGGACTGAGATCGAGGACCGCAAGGCCGCCCTGCTGTCGCAGACCTACGCGCTCTTCCCGCAGCTGACCGTGGAGGAGAACATCATGTTCGGCCTGGACATCCGGGGGTCGGACGAGAAGCTCAAGGAACAGGTGCTGATCAGCATGCTGGACCTGGTGCGCTTGTCGGGGCGTTCCGACGCCTATCCCCGGGAGCTCAGCGGGGGGATGCAGCAACGCACCGCCTTGGCCAGGGCCTTGGCCTCCGGAGCGGACCTCCTGCTTCTTGATGAACCGCTCCGGGCCTTGGACGCCCGATTGCGCATATCGCTGCGCACCGAGCTGCGCTCGCTGGTAAAGACGCTCAAGATGACCGCCATCCACGTCACCCACGATCAGGACGAGGCGCTGGTCATGGCCGACCGGGTGGCCGTGATCCGGGACGGGCGGATATTGCAGATAGGGACGCCCAGGGAGGTCTGGGACGAACCGGCCACGCCCTTCGTGGCCAACTTCGTCGGCCAATCGAACTTCTTCACCGGGGAGGTGCTGCAGTCCAGTCCCTATACGCTGATCCGAACGCCGGAAGGGACCGTCCTCAAGGGACGCCCCTCCGAGCTCAGGCCCAGATCGATGGCCGTGCTCGGTGTGAAGATAGGCAACACGGACATATCGAAGGAAAGGAAGGGTTATCTGAAGGCCAAGGTGGAACGCATAATATTCGAGGGTCGCAACCTGCATGTGGACCTGATGATGGACAACGGGCAGAGGATATCCTCCAAGGTCCCGTCGTGGCGCAAGGGAAAGATCTCCCCCGGGGATGTCGTGGACATCTACTGGGAGGAGTCCAAGGGAACCGTGTTCCCCATGCCCCCGAACGGCCTGGAGAACGAATTGAAGGTGGAATGATGGTCGAGGTGAAGCTGGTGGGTCTGGGAAAGCGTTACGGTTCGGTCACCGCCGTGGACAAGGTCGACCTCACCGTCGCGGACAGGGAGTATGTGACAATACTCGGACCCTCCGGCTGCGGAAAGACCACCCTCATCCGCATGATAGCTGGGATCATCGAACCCTCGGATGGCAAGGTGTTCATCGACGGAAAGGACATGACCAGGGTGCCCATCGAGGACCGGGACATCGGTTACGTGTTCCAGAACATAGCGCTATTCCCGCATCTGACCGTGCAGGACAACGTGTCCTATGGGCCGCGGGCTCGGGACCTTCCCCCCGAGGACCAGGACCGGATATCCCGCCGGTTCCTGGAGATGGTCAAGCTCCTGGACAAGATGGGCATGTTCCCCGGCGAGCTGTGCGGGGGGGAGCAGCAGAAGGTATCGCTGGCCAGGGCGCTATCCTCCGGTTCCAAGCTTCTGCTGCTGGACGAGCCGCTCTCCGCCCTGGACTCCCGGGTGCGGGTGGACCTGCGCTACGAGCTGCGCCGCCTGGCCAAGGAGCTTGGGCTGACCACGATACACGTTACGCATGACCAGGAGGAGGCCCAGTCCGTTTCGGACCGCATCGTCCTGATGCGCGCCGGGACGGTGGTGGAAACCGGAACGCCAGAGGAGCTTTACACCCGCCCCAGGAAGATCTTCACCGCCAACTTCATCGGCGAAACGAACCTGCTGGAGGGCTGGGTGCTGGAGATCAGGGACGGCGTATCGGTGGTGGAGCTGAGGAACGGCGGCCGGGTCAAGGTCAACCAGTCCGACCACCCGGTGGGCGACGCGGTGGTGATATCCGTACGTCCGGAGTTCGTGTTCCTGGCCGACGAAGGGATGAGGGCCAGGATAACCGCTATAACCTACATGGGAACATATTGGAGGATCACGGCCAACACCGAGGACGAGGAGGAGGTGGGCTTCGACTCGACCACCTTGGACGAAAACCTTTTAACTATCGGAAAGGAAGTGTATCTAGCGGTGAATCCCAAAGCCGCGGTGCTCTATCCCAGACCGGAAGACGGAGTGCAAGAGGCGATCAAGCTTGAGTGACAGGACATCGTTGCTGGAATGGTTCTATTCGCGCCGAGAGTCAGTGGTATCCAGGGACATGCGCGGCCACGCCCAGGATGTGGGCGACACCATAATCGAGTTCAACCGGGCCATGAGCATGCTCTGCCGCGGGGAGAAGGAACAGGCCCTCGACGCCCTGAAGCGCTCCTTCCTGGCCGAGAAGGCCGCCGACGCCCGCGAGCAATCCCTATCCGAGGAGCTATCCCGGGGCGACCTGGAGGAGAAGAACCGGGAGGACCTGCTGCATCTGGTCCGCCGCATGGACTACGCGGCCGACTGGTGCAAGGAGGCCGGGATGAATTTGCAACTGGTGCTGGAGATAGGCATCCCGGTCCCTTTGGAGATATGGAAGAAGTTCAACACCATGACCCTGGAGCTGGAGAAGATGGCCAAGGGGCTCAAGGTCTGCGTGGACAACCTGGGCGTGAACAACGACCTGGTGCTGCGCACCCGCAAGGACATCGAGGACTCCGAGCACGTCATGGACGACATGTACTTCATGATGAAGAAGGAGTTCTTCCTCTCCAACCTGGACGCCCGCGCCATATACCTGATGCGCGACCTGCTGCACGGGATAGAGAACTCCGCCGACAATTTCAAGGACTCCGCGGACATCATCCACATCCTGATCGTGGCCCAGCGGGACCGACCCAGGTGATGTGATGACCAAGCTTTTCGGCACCAACGGGGTACGCGGAGTGATCAACCAGGACATGAGCGCCGAACTGGCGCTGGATGTCGGACGCGCCATAGGCACCTTCATGCAGGGCAATGTGGCCATCGCCACCGATTCCCGCACCTCCGGCGACATGCTGCGGGCGCTGGTGTCCGGCGGCATGACCTCCGCTGGCTCGAACGTGGTGGACCTGGGCATGTTGCCCACGCCCGCCCTTCAATACTATGTTAAGAACTCCGGCGTGAAGGGAGGGGTGATGATAACCGCCTCCCACAACCCCCCGGAGTTCAACGGGATCAAGTGCGTGGACCACGACGGTACGGAGATGCCCAGGAAGAAGGAGGAGGTCATCGAACGGATATACGGTGACAGGGAGTTCGCCACGCCCACCTGGAAGGGCGTGGGGAAGATAACCCATCTGGACGGCGTCGGGGCCTCTTACGCCAACGCCATCCGCCGGGCGGTGGACCGCTTCAAGATCTCGGAGGCCAAGCTGAACGTGGTGCTGGATTGCGCCAATGGCGCCGGTGCGGTGACCTCTCCCGGCCTGCTCGATTCCCTCGGCGTACGGGCCATAACCCTCAACGGCAACCCTCAGGGCACGTTCCCCGGGCATCCCAGCGAGCCGACGCCCGATAACCTCCGGGACCTGGTGGCGGTGGTCAAGGCCACCGGCGCGGATTTAGGAATAGCTCACGACGGCGACGCCGACCGCACCATATTCGTGGACGACCAGGGCAATTACGTCTACGGAGACCAATCCCTTTCCGTGGTGGCGTCCCACTATGTCCAGGAGAACGAGGGCGGCATCGTGGTCACCCCGGTCAGCACCTCCTCCTGCCTGGAAGAGGTGGTCAAGAAGCACAACGGCCAGGTCATATACACCAAGGTGGGCGCTCCGATCGTCGCCCGGCGGATGATGGAGGTCAAGGCCGTCTTCGGCGGGGAGGAGAACGGGGGGCTGATCTTCCCGGAGCACCAGTACTGCCGCGACGCGGCCATGACCATGGCCAAGATGCTGGAGATAATCGCCAAGAAGGGCCCGCTCTCGGAACTGCTAAAGGAGATTCCCCGCTACTGCCTGGACAAGAGGAAGCTCTCCTGCCCGGAGGACAGGAAGGAATGGGTGCTGGAGCAGGTGGAGGCGTATTTCGCCGACCAGCGGACGGATGCGACGGACGGTATCAAGATCTTCTTCGACGGCGGCTGGAGCCTGGTGAGGCCCTCGGGAACGGAACCTATTTTCCGCATCTATTCGGAGGGTAAGGACGATATGACCGCCAAGCGCTGCGGCGACGAGTGCGAGAAGGTGGTCCGGCAGCTCCTAGAGGAGTGATCACAGGAACTGCTGGGCCAGGAATATTATCCCGAAGATGATGAAGACCAACCCGCTCCCGATGCGGATGTAGTCCTTGGGGACCTTCTCCCCTATCACTTTTCCAAGCGATACTTCCAATATCACGAGCCAGAGGAATCCCAGGGCCGCGCCGAGGAAGACCATCAGGGCCGCTCCCGATTCGGCGGACAGGGTGATCACGGAAAGCTGGGTTTTATCCCCTAGCTCCATGAGCGCCACGAACCCGAAGGCGGTGAGGAACCCGCCCCAGCGGCCCTTTTCCTTCACCACCTCCTCTTCCTCGTCCTCCTTGCGGACCAGGGTGATTATCCCGAAAACAATGAAGACCGCTCCGGCCGCCAGTCCGACCATCCAGGAAGGCACGAACTGGAAGAGCACCTCGCCGATGACCACGCCGATTGCGGTGACGGTCGCCAAGGCCAGGAAGGAGCCCAGGAAGACCGTCCGCTTGGGGTACTTCGAGGATAACGTTATCACGGCTATCATGGTCTTGTCGCCCAGTTCGGTCAGCGATATCAGAACGAAGGCGGAGATGAGCGGGGCGAGGTCCATCACTCACCCCGGCGGGTGTGGACTATGGCCACCACTTCCATGATCATGCGGGCGGCTAGCGCCGCGGTGGTTCCGGGATCGTGGGAGGGCAGCACCTCCGAGATGTCGAAGCCGACCATGCGGCCCCCCAGCATATCGATGCAGCGCTTGACCTCGTAGCCGGTGAGGCCGAACGGCTCCGGGCGCGAGGTACCTGGGGCGAAACCGGGGTCGATTCCATCCATGTCCAGGCTGAGGAGCACGCGCTCCCGGCGCATCATGTTCAAGACCTTCTTCCAGGAGTTGACCACTCCAGTCTCCTGGATCTGGTAGGCGTCCACGTAGTTCGGCATCTCCTGCCCGATCTCCCGCTTGGAGATGGAACGGACCCCGAAAGGCACCACGTTCTCAATGCCGACCACGTCCGCCACCTTGCGCATGGTGCAGGCGTGGTCGAACTTGCGGTCGCCCTGCATCTCGAAGTCCAGATGGGCGTCGATGGAGACGACGCCAACTTCCTGGAAGGCCTTCACGAAGGGGTAGGTGATGCTGCGCTCCCCGCCCATGATGATCGGGAACTTGCCGGCCTTGACTATCTTCGATGCTTCTTTCTCCACGACCTTGAACATGTCCTCGCAGGACGAGCCGCAATCCAGGTCGCCGGCGTCATGCACTTTGACCGTTGAAACGTCCAGGTCGTGCTCGAACAGGTAGGGGTCAAAAAGGCGGGACGCTTTACGGATGGCCGTCGGTGCCTTGCGCGTCCCGGAGCGGAAGCGGGTGGTGCCGTCGTATGGCACGCCCAGGATGACGAACTCCGCCTCCTCGAAGGTGGAATTGGCCAGGGCGAACGAGTCGCTTCGGGCCATGATTATCCGGCTGGATCACACCTTAGTGATCTTGCGGCGGTCCATGGCGATCATGTACATGATCTCCTCCCCCGCGGTGAGCTGACCCTTGTACTCCTCGGGTATGGGCAACTGGAACGTCTCGTAGTTGTCCAGGTCCATCAACTGAACCTCATCGCCAGAGATGGAGAGGATCTGGGCCTTGCGCTTGTCGATCATCGGGACCTGCACCTTGTGCTTGACCGGGTGAACGATCTGCCGCTTGCGGTTGTCAAAGATGCCTATGGCATCGATGTTGGATTTCGCTTCTCCGTGCTTCCCGGGCTTGGAGGTGGATATGCTGATGATCTTGCAGGGCTCCCCGTCGATAAGCATGTATCTGCCTTCCTTGAGCTCCCTGACTTCCTGTTGAGTCCACGACATAGCTACCAGTGGAGGGAATTGGCGTTACGTTTATATAATTTCTTATCGCCGGTGGTTCTGGTAATATTTAGGGCGTTGACCCTGCCTCTGCTGCGGGCGGCCCTGCTGGCGTGGTTCCCTCTTCGGCGGATCGGGGTATTTCTCCTTTATTTCCGCCACCCGCTTCTCCATCTGCTCCTTCAGCTGATCGGCGATGAACTCGCCGCGGTAGGCGTCGACCTTGGCGGCTATGCTTATCTTTCCCCCCAGGCTTCTGGCCACCTTTCCCCGCTGCCAGTACGGCGAACGGTTCACCCAGGGGTGCTGGAATATCACACCATGCTTAGGCGGCCGCTTCCCCGAGCGTAGGTGCAGGAAGAGCGCCTTCTCCGCTCCCAGGAGCTGGACGGTCGAGGAGGGAAGTTTGGCCAGACGCTGTAGTCCGCCAGCCAAGGATATCAGCCTGGCGGCCAGGTTGGGATTGAGCAGCGCCGACAGGTTCGGCGCCACCCGGTCCATGCCCTCCAGGATGTAGGCGTCCAGGGCCTCCTTCCTCTTGTACAGCTCGTACAGGGTGCCGCCCAGACCGCGGATGACCTCCAGGTCCCGGTCCACCAGGTCGGTCCCCACCGACTCCAGCGAAACGCCCAGGTGGTCCATTATGACCTGGCGGTCCCCCATCTCGAACACCAGGCGGGCGTACTCCGCGTCGACCGCGAAATCCCCCAGCTCCGGGAAGTAAACCCCGTACCACTCGTGCAGCCGTTCGCTCAGAAGATTGATCTCCTCGATCAGGTCGTCCGTTGCCCGTATGGCCTGGGCGATGGAGCGGTCCTCGCTGAGAGGTTCCCGCACCCGGATCTTACCGAGCTCGAGCATCACCTTCTGCATCAGGTCGGGCGTCAGGCCGTAGCTCTCCGGTCTGATGAACGAGGAATCGAAGACCATCGGTTTGCCTAGCGGTTTAAGGCGCGCGTCGGCCACCTTCATGCGCTTTACGGCAAGCTCCCTCTCCTCCGGGAGTATCTCGCCACGCTGCACGGCGGCCAGTTTCCTGGCCACCAGCTTAGGCTCCTTTTCGAACAGCTTGAACCTGCGGACCTCATCGCCCTCGCAGAGGAAAACCCCGAACCATTTGGTAATTAGTATCATCAGATCACTCCCTCAATATCCGCCGCACCTCGTCCTCCGGCAACGGCGCTCCCTTCCTAAGCAGTGCCAGATGGTACTGCAGTTCCGCGTGGGCCTCCAGGGTCTCCATCCGGTGGAAGGCGTCCTTGAGGTCCTTTCCGACAGCTATCGCTCCATGGCTTTCCAGAAGGAAGGCATCGGCCGACTCCACCTCCCGACCCAGGCTCTGGGCCAGATCGTCGGTGCCGGGCGTGGCGTAGGGTATCAGCGGAACCCGCCTGCCGAGCACCATCAGCCCCTCCGGGGTCAGGGCCGGATCGACCGGTACCCTGGCGCAGGCCAGCACGGTGCAGAAGCGGGGGTGCACGTGCACCACCCCGTTCACCTCCGGCCTCCGGCGATAAACGGTGAGGTGGAAAGGTGTCTCCATCGACGGTCTTCCGCTGACCGCCTTCCCGGTGGCGATGTCCACGGTCACCAGCTCAGTGGGGTCCAGCATGCCCTTGCATGAGCCCGAGGGGGTGATGACCATCAGTTCCCCGACGCGAGCGCTGATGTTGCCCCCGGTCCCGCTGGTAAGTCCCTTCTCATAAAGCAACCTTCCGTAACGAACGACGTCCATGCTAGCCTGCTTCAAAGCTTCGCCCCCTTCAGTCTTCTCTCGATTTCCTCAGGTCTCAGGACCCCGCTCTCGGTGATTATGCCGGTGAGGTACTTCGCCGGGGTTACGTCGAAGCCGGGGTTGAGCGCCTTGCAGCCCTGCGGGGCTATGCGCACGCCGTCCACCACGGTGACCTCCTCCTCCCCCCGGTACTCGATAGGTATGTCCTCCCCTCGCCTGATGCCCAGGTCGAAGGTGGACAGCGGGGCGGCGGTGTAGAACGGCACACCGAGCTCCTTGGCCAGCACCGCCTTCTCGAAAGTCCCGATCTTGTTGGCGAAATCGCCATTGGCGGCGATGCGGTCCGCCCCCACGATCACCATGTCCACGCCTTCCCTCAGGAAGTGACCGGAAGCGCCGTCGGGAATTATCGCGTGCGGGATGCCCTCGTTCAGCAGCTCGAACGCGGTGAGCTTCATGCCCTGCAGCCTAGGCCTGGTCTCGGACACATAGACAAAGATCTCCTTCCCGTTGCGCCAGGCCGCCCTTATCGGCGCCAAGGCCGTACCCCAGTCCACGGTGGCCAGGGCTCCGGCGTTGCAGTGCGTCATTATGCGGTCGCCGTCCTTGATGAGCCTCTCTCCATGCTCCCCGATCAGGCGGCAGCGTTCCACGATGGTCTCGGCGTACTCCTCGGCGGAATCCGCCGGGTCCTCGCCCTCCCTTATCCTGGACAGCATGTGGTCCACCGCGAAGAAGAGGTCGAAGGCGGTCGGCCTCGTTCCCTTGAGCTCCTTGGCGGCCTTCTCCAGGTCCTCGCCGTTGTTGGCGGCCAGCATCATCCCGTAGGCAGCCGCCACGCCGATGGCCGGGGCCCCGCGCACGGTCATGTCCTTGATGGCCTCGGCCACCCGGTGATGGTCCCGGAAACCTAGGACCTCGACCCGGTGCGGGAGTATCCTTTGGTCCAACATTCTGACCGTACCTTCCTCGCTCCAGACCGCCCTGATATCGCTGACCTTGCCGTCGATCCTGATCTTCATCTTCTCTCATCCACGGGAGGGTTGGCAATCTAATTAAGTTATGCCGGAGGCGATAGTTCGTAACCTTACGATAGATTTAATTAGCGAGAGCAGTAATCAGATAGCCGGCGATACCTCTGCCCAGCAGGAACACCGATTTCGACGTTTATTCGACCACCACCGGACTGAGACAGATATCCAACCCGGTTCGCCAGAAGATATTGAGCGAGCTGCAGAGGAGGGACCTCAGTCTTTCCGAGATCGCGGTTCTGACCAGCAAGGCGCAGAGCACTCTGTCCGTGCACTTGGACAAGATGGTGAAGGAAGGGCTCATCGGTTACCGTGACGACCCGGAGGACAACCGCCGCAAGATCTTCTACGTGATCTCCAGGCCGGTAGGGAGCTCGGTGGTCCCAAGGGAGGAGCTGAAGAAGGCGGTGTCGAACACCATCGGCAGGTCCATCGGCACTTCCAGTACTTTCCTGAAAGGAACCATCCGCTCCATAGTCATCGGCATGGAGGCCATCGGCTTCAACATGGACCCGGTGCTGAAGGACATCGGCCGGCAGATGGGCGCGGAGATATCGACGCGCATGAAGGCCAACGACGTGGAGGGGCTGATCAGGGAGATAAAGGAGTTCTACGCCATGCACGAGCTCGGCGAGGTGGTCGTGTTCTCGTTGCACCCGGTCACCCTGATCATTCGTGACGAGTATGACTGTTCCAAGGCCCCGGACGTCGGTAAGACCCTGTGCCTGCTGAACGAGGGGATACTGGAATCCATATTCGAGGAGCGGCTGCACATGCCCCTGCGAGTGGTGGAGAAGGATACGTTCGGAGCAGGATTCAACATGTGCAAGTACGTGATCGAGCCGTCCCTGTGAAGGGAGCGCTCAGCTTTTCCTTTTCTTGATCACGTCATATCTCAGCCAGATCAGCCCATTCTCCATCTCCTCCACATGCCGGAGCTTCAGCTGGCAGGGCTTGGGCAGCTCGGACACGGCCGGGTTGATGAGATGGGCGCGGTCAGCGTTCCCGACGATGCAGGGACTGAGGATGACACTGATCTCATCGATCAGACCTTCCTTCAGCATGATGGCGGATAGCGTACCTCCGCTATCGATGCGCAGGGTACGCAACGTGTATCTGGATTGCAGCTCCTTCAAGGCTTTCTTGAGGTCGACGCGGTCCTTACCGGCGATGATGGTGTCGATGTCCTCCCCTTTCAGGTATTCCAGGTACTCCTTGGGAGTGGACCGGGAGCAAAGCGCCACCGGGGTCTTCCAGAAGGGCTGCTTCTTGATCGCGCTCCAGTTACGTACCCTTCCCCTGCTGTCCACGATGGCCATTACTGAGCGGGAGCAGCTCGGGAAGTTCTTGGCAACCTCGTAGGACCACTCCGGCACCTCGTCCGGGATCGGAGCGGCCAAAAAGGTGTCCGCCCCGGAGATTATCCCGTCAGGTTCATAGGTCTCCGCCAACTGGTAATGGGTGCCCATATCGATATCGAAACCAGTGGCCCGGGCGTCCAGGCTGGTCTGGATGTGAAGGACGACTCTCATTTTTTCCATGGCATCTCAAATTGCGGGGAGGCAGATAATGCAAACGGTGAGCACGGCAAAAATGAGGTGGACAAGGCGGTCCCACCTTCGGTCTTTGCGCGGAGGCGAGGCGTCAGAAGAAAAGATTCACGTCCGCGTCCTTGGCCTCCTCCAGGTACCTTCCGATCCCGCAGACCTCGTCGATCTCCTGGACCAGCTCACCGCTCTGGATGCCCATCAGTTCCATCGGAAGTCCACAGGCCAGGAACCGCACCCCGAACTCCTTGGCCTCCTTCATCATCTCCCGGACCGTGAGGACGTTCTTAGCCTTCATCCGGCCCTTCATCATCGATGTACCCAGGCCAAGCATCCTCATGTGCGATAATTGCAGATCATCCGCACCACGCGGCATCACCATATCGAACACCTTCTCCGCGGGCACCTTCTTATTCAGCCTGCGGTCGGGGTCCCTGATTATCCCCAGTCCCCAGAAGGTGAATAACATCACTACGTCCCAGCCCTCGACGGCCGCCCGGCTGGCGATAAGGAACGCCGCCACCGCCTTGTCCAGTTCTCCAGAGAAGACCACCAGGGTGAGCTTGGTCATGACCACCTCTACTTGAGCTTCCGAATGACTATCCGCCAGACACCGCCCTCATTGGTCACCGAGACCAGTTCCTGGCCCTGCTTCTCCATGTTCTCCGTGATCTCCGGGAGCGAGAGCGGGTAATCGCCGAACACCTCCAGGGTCTGGCCCGCCTGCATTCTCTTCAGGCGCTTGATGGTCTCGAACAGAGGGCGGGGGCAGATCAGCCCCATACAGTCCACCAGCTCGTCGGCCATGTCGCACCTACAGCGTCAGAACGCGTTCGCCGTTCTCGAGGACGAACGAATCCATCTCAGCCGAGCTCATTATCTCCACTCCTTTAATGAGCAGATCCGGTCCCATGTTCCTGGCCTGAAGAGCCTCCTTCTCCGCGATGACCCTGGCCCCTTCTCCGATTATGTCGTTGACCAGCTTCTCGGTCTGCGGCAGGCCGATTTCCTTCATGGTGTCCCCCTGGCCCTTGCGAGCGGCGTGAACCCCCTCGCCGCGCAGCAGCACGAATCCCTGGTTGCCGATGGACACCCAGCCCATTATGACGAAGAACCCGGCGTAGGCGTTCTCATGCCCGAAGGGGGCGTGCCCGACGTCCATTATCAGCTTGGCCATATCAGGAACCTCCGAAGCACACGACCTTGTCCGCCCGGCCCAACATCTCCGCGAAGCCGAAGATGGTGGTGAACTGGACGCCCTCGATCACCTTGGTGGACGAGTAGTCCTTCTTCCCGTCCTTCAGCTCCCCGCTGATGTATCCCCTGGCTATTGAGCATATCTCGCAGCTGTAGACCACCGCCCCCCGGTCGATGAGCTCCTTGAGCACCTTGCCCACCGGATAGAAGGTCTTCGGCCGCTGGGCGTTCATCTGGGCGTGCACCGAATCGCCATAAAGGAACATCTCCACGCGGTAGCCCTTGTCCAAAGCGCGGGAGACCAACCGGCACATATGGTCGGCGTACTGGTTGCCGAACGGCGGGGAGATTATCATCACTCCCAAGGTCTTCTGCCCGTTCACCATGTGATCACCCGGTCCGCTTTCTCCATAGCATCATCGATGAACGATCCTTCCAGGTCCTCGATGACCTCCAATCCATCCATAAGTTCCGATATGGGAATCCCCCTGGCCCTCAGGTCGCGGGATCCCACCACGACCTCCGCGCCAGAACGGATGGCGTCCTCCACACCTCCACCCAACAAGGGCGACTGTCCCTTCCTGGCGCAAAGAACCCCGTCTCCGAGCAGATATATGGAAACCTCCTTGCCCTGAGGACCTCTCAGGACCCCGAAGATCCTGGCCTTATCCTCCTCGGAGGTGGGCGTTCTCATCAACAGCATGCAAATACGCATGTTCTCAGCGACCCCCCATGAAGATATTATATGGGTTATGCGTATATAATACCGTTTCAAAGGCCGGGAACTAGCCATGGGATACTGCTAATTTTCCTTTTCCACATTTTCTGCGAAAGAGAAAATCAATAACACGAAGGAAAACGATTTACAAACCATGTCCTCCCGCAGCGTGAGCATCATAACATTAGGGGTCAGCGACCTGAAGCGGTCCGCCAGGTTCTACGAGGGGCTAGGGTTCGATAGGTCCGCGAAAAGCGATGACGACATCGTATGGTTTCACACTGGAGGAACCGTGCTGGGGCTCTATCCCTGGGAGGCCATGGCCGAGGATTCGGGGGTATCGCCGGAGGGTTCGGGATTCCGAGGGGTCACCCTGGCCATCAACCTTCAGAACGAGAAGATGGTGGACGAGTTCGTGGCCAACGCGAAGAAACTAGGTGCAAAGATCATCAGGCCGCCCGAGAAGGTGTTCTGGGGAGGTTACTCCTCCAAATTCCAGGATTTCGACGGTCATATTTGGGAGATCGCTCATAATCCGTTCACTCCGGTCGATGCCAATGGTAAGCTGAAGATGGATGGTTGACAAAGCACTATGGAGAAATGAAGTGGGCTCATCCGGATTTGAACCGGAGACCTCCTCCGTGTCAGGGAGACGTCATAACCGCTAGACCATGAGCCCTT
>JAXGNA010000023.1:0-13912 GCA_040768245.1 Methanomassiliicoccales archaeon
ATGAGGACCATCAACCAAATCGATTAATACGAAAATCGAATGGACCCAATAATTTAGTATAAAACAGAAGTGCGGGCGCCGGGATTTGAACCCGAGTTATGAGCTTGGCAAGCTCAAGTGATAACCAGCTACACTACACCCGCATTGCGCTTTTTCGGGAATGCACTGATTGCATTTAAAGGTTATCGATGTCCAGCAAGCAGATCGCCGGTCCGGAGATCCCTTCTAGACCTCGATGACCAGCAGCAGGTCCCCGACCTGCATGGTCTCCACGGCCTTGCCTTGATACTGCAGCTCGCAGACGATCTCCACCAGGTCGCTGGTTATTCGCACCGTCCGACCGTCGTTCATCAGCAGGTCGATGCCGTCCTTCTGGAGCATCAGCAGGGCCTGTTCAGGGTCCATGGTGGCCAGCTGCCCGACGATCTCCTTGGCGTGGTTCTTGAACAGCGGACCTAGCCTGGCGTGCACCGGCTTGATCACCGCCGGGTGGCTGTCCAGATGGGCCTCCTCCAGCAGTTCTAGCACCGTAGCTCTCACCGTCTGGGCGATGTCGTCCTCGTATCCCTTCAGCAGGTGAGAGTCCTTGCCCACGATCTCTATCCTGGCCAGTTCCTTGTTCAGCGGGTACTTCTTCTCCGCCTTCCAGGTGCGTATGGATGCGATTATCTCCTTGGTCAGGTCGCCCTTGCGCTCAGCATCCTCATCGACGCGCTCCGGCTCCGGCCACTTGCTGACGTGGATGGACCTCGCCCCATCCATCTTGGCGAAGGCCTGGTAGGCGTCCTCGGTCACGTGAGGCAGCATGGGGGCCATCATCTTCAGGATGCCCAGGTACACCGTGTACAACGTGTACCGCACCGACCTATCGTTGGCCCGGGTGCGGTGCTTTATCATCTCCACATAATGGTCGGCGAACTCCTTCCAGGCGAAGTTCTCCACTTCCCTCATCGCCTTGTCGAAGTTGTAGGAGTCCATATGCTCGGTGACCGTCTTGAGGACCTTCGTGTACCGGGACATGATCCAGCGGTCTATCGGCTTGAGCTGGACCTTCTCCGGCTTCTCCGTGACGGTCATCTCTATGAGCTTACCAAGATTCCAGATCTTGGTGCACAGCTTTTTCCCGTGGACCACGTCGCGTTCGCGGAAAGCATGGTCCTCGCCCAGCGAGCAGGTGCAGGCGTAATAGCGCAGCGCGTCCGCGCCGTAAGACTCCAGCAGCGGCATTGGGTCTATGACGTTCCCTAGGGACGTATGCATCGGCGTCCCGTCCGGGGCCATGATGAACCCGTGGATCATGATGTGGTCCCAGGGCTTCTGTCCGGTGAGCAGGTGCTCGCGTAAAATGGTGTAGAACGCCCACGTCCGGATGATATCGTGCGATTGCGGCCTAAGGGACATCGGATACAGCCGCTTGAACTTCTCCTCGTCCCGCTGCCAGAAGGTGTTGTATAGCGGCGATACAGAGGAATCCATCCAGGTGTCGAAGACGTCCGGACAGCCCACCAGCTCCCCGTCGCATTTCGGGCACTTCTCCACGTACGGTCTCGTTATCGTCGGATCGATGTAGCAGTCCTTCTCTTTCGCCGGGAGCACGTAACCGCAGCTCTGGCACTCCCACACCGGTATCGGGGTGGCGAAGTAGCGTTGACGCGATACGACCCAGTCCCACTGCAGGGAGTTCACCCAGTCCTGTAAACGTACTTTCATGAACTCCGGGAACCACTCGATCTCGTCCGCTTTGGCCAGAACTTCCTTCTTAAAGTCCATTATGCGGATGAACCACTGCTTGACCTGCAGGAACTCGATCGGGGTATGACATCTCCAGCAGATGGACCGGTTCTGCTGCTGGTCCTCCTGCTTGATGATGGTGCCCTGCGCCAGCAGGTCCTCGATTATCTTCGCCCGAGCGTCCTTGACCGGCATTCCCTCGTATGGGCCGGCCAACGCGGTCATTCGGCCTTCCTCGTCCAATCCCTTCTCCAGGGGCAGCTTGTACTTCATGACCCACTCGAGATCGGTCTTGTCGCCGATGGTGCAGATCATGACGATGCCGGACCCGAACGCAGGATCGACCTTCTCGTCCGCGATGACCTTGACCTTCTTTCCGAAGACCGGCGTAATTATGTCCTTGCCCACCAGGTCCTTGTACCGCTCATCGTTCGGATGGACCGCGATGGTCTGGCAGGTGCAAATCAGCTCCGGGCGGGTGGTGGCGATAACGATGTGCCCGGTCCCATCGGCCAAGAAGAACTTGACGTAGTTGAGCTTAGTGACGTTCTGGTCATATTCCACTTCAGCGTCCGCAAGCGCGGTGATGCAGCGGGGGCACCAGTTGACCGGGTACTCGCCCTTGTACGCCAGACCCTTCTCCAGCATCTTCAGGAAGGAGATCTGTGTAATTCTGCGGTAATAAGGCGCATCGGTCTGATAGTACACCGAGGGGTCCATGCTCTCCCCCAGTATCTCGAACTGCTGCGTCATTGACTCGATGAACGAGTTGGCGTACTCCTCGCACAGCTTGATGTATTCCTGCCTGGGCACGGAGTACTTGTTGATGCCGTACTTCTTTTCCACCCGAACTTCGACCGGAGTGCCGTTGACGTCGAAGCACAGCGGGAACATCACGTTGTAGCCGCGCTGCCTGTGATACCGCGCCGCAAAATCGATCAGCGAATAACCGGTGGCGTGCCCCAGGTGAAGCGATCCGGAGGCGTACCTCGGAGGGTTGTCAACGGAATAGACCGGCGCGTCGGACACCTGATCGAACTTGTAGAGCTCCCAGTCCTTCCACTGCTTCTGCCACTTCCTTTCGGTCTGTATAGCCTCGTATTGCGCCATGGACTGGAAAGGGAATGGGAAGAGGTTTAAAAAAGGTTGCTGAGCGCCTCAGACCTTTTTATGCAGGTTCTTCTTCATCCGCACGTCCAGGTTGTGCTCCTTCTTCTCGGTGACGATGCGGTCCAAGTTGTCCATCAGCTCCACGGTCGCCTGGCCCAGGGACCAGTCCACCGCCTTCGACATGAAGTGCGAGTTCTCGGTGGTTAAACGGCCGATCAACGAGTACTTGGCGGTGTTCCCGGTGTTGTTGTACTTGCTCACGTGGATGGTGAACAGCAGCGGCCGGGTGAACTTGGCTATCTTAGCAAGTCCCGACTGGATCTCCTTCTCCATGGTGTCCAGGGAGAAGCGGTCCTCCTCCTCCAATCCGGAGATCTGGGTGTAGACCATGTCCCGGTTTCGAACGGAGGCCACCAGCTCCAGTATGTCGTACTTGGTGACGATGCCCACCATGCGTTCCCCGGAAACCACCGGGATGGTGGAGATGTTCTTGTCGACCATGGTGTTGATGGCCTTGGTCAGAGCGTCATCGGCCGTGAGGGTTATGGGCGAGTCGTGCATTAACGAACGAACTTCCAGCTCCACCGGGTTGTTGTTCCCGGCCATGTCCTTGCGGCCCTGGTTGGGCGTTCCCGCCCCGGACCAGGAGTACTGCACCAGGTCCTTGATGCCAATGATACCAACGAGCCGATCGTAATCGTCAACGACCGGCACGGTGCGCACCTCCAGGTCGCGCATCAGGCCCATGGCGTTCTTGATCAGGTCCTTCTCGTGCACGGAACGCGCGCTGTCGCTCATGACGTCCGATACCTTGAGCGACTTGATCTCCTTCAGCTTGGGAAGGACGGAAATGACGTTGGCTCGGGTGATGATCCCCTGGATGGTCTTTCCCTTGGTCACCGGCAGGTGCCGGTATCCCGAGGAAAGGAAGTGCTCCGCGACCTCGGTCAGCGGGGTCTCCAGGGATATCTCGGGGGTGCTCTCGACCATGGTCTTGGCCTTCGTCCCAATGACCAGGTTCTTCTTTCGAATGACCGTCCCGTAGCTGATCACCCCAAGCAGCTTCTTGCCGTCGACCACCGGTATCTCGTGCAGGTCGGACGATTTCATCTTGGCCACAACATCGGAGAGGGCGGTCTCCGGGTCTACGGTCTCGAACTTCTTCCTCATCAGGTCGCCGACCTTGTTGGCGTCGATCAGGGACCTGAGCAGTTCCCTCTTTTTCAATCCCTCGATGCTTTCTCCTACCATTTTGGCTCACCTTCCTCGTCCTAAAGGGTTTGTTTCAGCATGAAAGCTTGCGTTTGAGCTGTTCCTTGATCCAGGGCACCACGTCATCAGCGGACATCCTGAGCTGCTCGGAGGTGTCCCGGTCCCGTATCGTCACGTCCCCCTTCTCCAGGGTGTCGTAATCGATGGTGACGCACCACGGCGTCCCGGCCTCGTCCATTCTGGCGTAGCGTCTTCCGATGGAACCGGAATCGTCATAGTAGGTGGCCACGCCCTCCTCGCGGAGAGCCTTGTCCAGGGCTTGCGCCACCACCTCCATCCCGTCCTTGGCCATCAGCGGGAACACGCCGACCTTGATGGGCGCCACGACCGGCTTCAGCCGCAGGGTGATGTAGCCATCCTCCTTTTCCGAATAGGCGTGCTCCAGACAGCTGTAGAGAATGCGGTCCAGGCCGTGCGACGGCTCGATGACGTGCGGTATTACGCGGACGCCGTTCACCTTCTCCTTGACCCGGACGACCTCGTAATAGGTGGTATCCAGGTCCACCGGCTGGCCGTCAACGGTGACCGTCACCAGTCCATCGTGGACTGCAGAGGCGTCCATCGCCTCCAGCTGCTTCTTGATCTCCCCGGCCGCACCTTTGAACCTCGGACCGAGAGCGCCGAACTTGGGTTTGACGGCGTCGCGTTCCACGTCCCTCGGCTCGTCGAAGCGCTTGAAGGCGGTCAGGTCCGCCTTGGAGTACTTCATGTGCTGAGAGAGGTCCCAGCAGCCCCGGTCGGCGATACCGACTATCTCGGTCCAACCGAAGCTGATCAGGGTCTCCGCGTCCCAGCAATCCGCGGCGTAATGCGCCATCTCGGTCTTGAGGTGCTGGCGGAAGCGCAGCTTGGCCGGGTCTATTCCCGCGGAGGTCAGGAAATCGTAGGTTACCCAGATGAAGTAACCGAGCGTCTGGTTCCCGATGGTACCGTTCTCCACGGCCTCCCCGATGGTCATCTCCACTTCCTTCTCGTCCGAATTCGGGACCAGCTTGACGACCTTGTCCTTGACGTCCTGGTAGCGAGGCCACGATTTGTCGTCGGGGTCGACGAACAGCTCGGCCTCCATCATGTTGAACTCCCTAAGTCGGATAACGCCCTGCCTCGGGGATATCTCGTTGCGGAAGCCCCGGCCGACCTGAATGCAGCCGAAGGGCAGCTTCTCGCGGCAGTGCCGGTAGAGGTTCATGTAATTGACGAATATGGACTGGGCGGTCTCCGGGCGCAAGTAGCCGGTGCGGCCGTTGCCCGGGCCGATCTTGGTCTTGAACATTAGATTAAATTCTTCAACGTCAGCGAAATCCCCGCCGCACGGGCATTTGACGTTGTTATCGCGGAGCACCTTCTGCAGCTGCTCGATGGAAAGGGAATCAGGGTTCGGATGCAGCCCCTTCGCCAAATGGTCCGCCCGGTACGACTCGCCGCACTGCTTGCAGGTGACGGAAAGATCGGCGAAATTGTCCACGTGCCCGGACGCCTTGAATATCGCCTCCGGTCCCACGTTGTCGCCGTCGATCTCCACGAAACCCTCCTGCAGCGCGTATATCCGGCGCCACAGGTCGGCGATGTTGGCCTTCAGTGCCGTGCCTAACGGACCATAATCGTATAGCCCGGCGATCCCGCCGTATATCTCGTACGCGGGGTAGATGAACCCGCGTCTCTTGCATAGGGAGAGCATCTCCCCGGAGCTGACCTCCTTCATTCTTGTCTACTCCTTTATGAGCACGGAAATGATGTCGTGATCGTATATCATCGCCAACAACCGGTCCTTATTGTCCCGGACCGGCAGCTGGCCGAAGTCGTTCTTGCGCATGATGCGCGCCGCTTCCGAGATCGCCGTCTTCTTGAAGACGGTGGTCGGATCGCGAACCATGATGTCCTTGATCGGAAGCCCCGGAAGCTCGATCTTGGACACCTCGTACCACAGGTTCATGACGTTGCGCAGGCCATCCCAGGACCAGTGGTCCTCGTCCTCGCCGAAGCCCATGGCGGTGGCGGCGTCCGCTCCGTCGACATAGCTCTTGTTGAAGATGTCGCGGTCGGTGATGATGCCGGTCAACCGTCCATGCTCGTCCAGGACCGGCAGGGCGGACGATTTGGAAACCTTCAAGGTGACGTTGGCCACGGCCAGCGGGGCCTCCTGGAATATCGGGACGCAGGGTGAACGAATTACTTTCTCCACCGGCAGGTCGATGTTCCTCTTCTCCACTATGCACAATAGGTCGGTCGGCGTGAGAATGCCCACCAGGCGCTTTCCCTCCACCACCGGCAGATGGCGCATGGTGCCCTCGACCAATATCTTGGCCGCTTCCTCCACGGATGCCTTGGGCGAAATGGAAGGGTGCTCCCTCTGCATTATCATCGCCGCCTGCTCCTCCTCCGGGCGGTCGAAGATGTCCTGCCGGGTGATCATTCCCGCCAGCGAGCCGTCGCTGCGGCGCACCACCGGCAGGCCGGTCAGATTGTGCTGCACCATTATCTTGAGCACTTCCTGGCGGGAACCCGGGACCTGGGCAACAATAGGATTGGACGTCATCACGTCCCCGACGGTGGCCATCTAGTTTTCCTCCCCCGGGGACCTAACTACCAGTACGGGGCATTTGGCGAAACGCACCACACGTTCAGCGACGCTGCCCAACAGCAACTTGGAGAATCCCGTTCTTCCGAGGGTGCCCATGACCACCAGGTCGTGATCGGCGGAAAGGTCCACGATCTTGCGGGACGGGGAACCCTCCTCGATGCGGGTGGTGACCTTCACGCCCAGCGCCTCCGCCTCTTTCTTCACGAACTCCATGGCCTCCTCGCCTTCCTTCTCCAGAAGCGTATAGACGCTCACGATGGTGGAGTCCATGGGGAAGTTGATGAAGGAGGTCTGGTCCACCACGTACAGGGCGGTGACCTCGCCACCGGTGGCCTTGGCCATCTCCAATCCTTTTCTCACGGCAGCCTTGGTGTATTCGCTCCCGTCGGTCGGGATCAGTATCTTCTTGAACAGAGCCATCCTATCATCTCCAGCAATTCTTACCTATGCATACCAGCTCAGGCGCGTCAGCCGCGCTGCGCAGCACGAGGTCGGTGATCGGATCGCCGCCCCGCTGCCTGAGCACCATCAGCTCGCAGCGTGCTCCCGGTTCTATACTAAACGGTTCCTGGCGATTTAATAATTTTCTTCCGTTCATGGCCATGTCCAGGGCGTCCTTGACCCCGTTCCGGCCCTGCGAGCGCAGCACCCGGGCGGCCGCCTCCATCTCGGCCAGCATGTCTGGGAGGCTGATCATGGCGTTGTCCGTTCCCAAGGCCACGGTGAGGCCGTTCTCCAGCATCCTCGCCAACGGGGGCGTCTTGCCGAAGAACAGGTTGGAACGGGGGCAGGCGACTATCGGTACACCAGCCTGCGCCACCTTGCGCATATCTTCGTCGGTCGCCTCGGTCATGTGCACTATGTGCGACGGCCTGAGGTCGAGCACCTTGTCGATGTCCTCCCTGACCCTTTCCGAAGCGTGGATGGCGAAGGGCTTGCCCTGATCATGGACTTCCTTGGCGAGCTTCTGCAGCTCCGGGTATTCCCAGTCGGAGATGGACGAGACGGCGATGCCGTCCGCCACCTTGAGCAATCTCCTGGTCCCGGAACGGCAGAACTCCAGCAGCTTGGGCCGGCCCATGATGATCGGCTCGGCGCCCTCCCCGTCCAAACGGCGCAGGTACTCGGAGCCGTCGTAGCCCCCCTCGCGGAAGTCCAGGAAATGCGAGACGCCGCGACGGGCCATGAAGCGCTTCATGCTGAGCATTCCGCGCATCAGGTCCTCCGGGGACGTTTGCTCCAGGACCCGATGCTTCAGCCCCTTGGGCGGGGCGACCAGCTCCTCCAAGGTCATGGTCGGGTCCACAGGCACGATGTAATCGGCGATGTGGGTGTGGCCGTTGACGAAGGTGGGAACGATCAGGCCGCGGGCGTGGGCGCTTCCCTTCTTCCCCCGGCCGATCTCGGCTATCACCCCGTCCTCGATGCCGACATGACCAGGGAAGAAACCGTTCTGGCCAAGCACCAGGCCGGAGAGGTAACGCATGTTCTCTTCATCGTCTTGTCGATATATCAACCGCTTGGTGGTAAAGACCAAATTGTTGTTTGGCGTTGAGCGAGAGGAAGTGCGATAGTGAACGACCTACTGGCACTGGCGTTGCTGATGTTCCTGGCGGTCAGCGCCCAGCTCATCGCCTCCCGTTTCGGGCTGTCGGCGGCGATATTCGAGATACTGCTGGGGCTGGCGGTCGGTCAGGCGCTCGGCCTCCGTTCCTCGGAGATCGAGTGGTTCTCCTTCCTGGCGGTGCTCGGCGGTATAGGCCTGACCTTCCTGGCGGGAACGGAAATGGAGGCGGGGCGGGTGCGCAGGCAATGGAGGAGCAGCCTCCCTCTGGCCCTGGCCTCTTTCCTCTCCATATTCATCACCTTGCCGCTGGGGTTGCATTACCTGGCCGGATGGTCCTGGGACCCCGCGCTCCTGGCGGGGATCGCCCTATCGGAAACGTCAGTGGCCATCGTGTACGTGGTGCTCGTGGAGGGCGGACGAGCGAGAACGGACGTCGGCTCGGTGATATTGGCGGCCTGCTTCCTTACCAACCTCATAGCATCCATCGCGCTAGCGTTCCTGTTCGCTCCCCCGGGCATCGAGGTCGTCGTTCTCATCGTGGCGGCCCTGCTGATCGTGCCCCTGGCCTTCCGGTGCTCGGGAAGGGTCCTGGACCGCTTCAAGGGCCGTCCTGGTGAACCGGAGGTCAAGCTGGTGCTTCTTCCATTACTGCTGCTGGCCGGTCTGGCTTCCGTCGCCGGCGTCGCCGCGGTGCTCCCGGCCTACCTGCTCGGTTTCGCCATGTCCCGCTCGCTCAACGAAAGGAAGGAGGCCTGGTCGAAAGTTCGGACCGTGTTCCTGGGATTCATGGTCTCCCTGTTCTTCCTGGCCGCCGGTTCCAACGTCTCCATGGAGGCGCTGTTGGCCGGCGCCCTGTTCATCATCGCCCTAGGCTTCGGCCGGGTGTTGCTCAAGATGCTGTTCGTGCTTCCGACGGTCAGCGCGCCGATGCGCAAGGACCGGGTGTACGTCGCTCTGCTGATGTCAACATCGCTCACCTTCGGAATGGTGTTCCTGCAGTTCGGTTTGGAGCAAGGGCTCATAGACACGACGCAATTCTCATTATTGGTGGGGACCATAATCATAGGGGCGTTGGCTCCTACGTTGGCGGCCCAGAGGTGGTTCGATCCATGGAGGGGAAGCAGCTGAGATTGCTGGTGGCGGTGGACGGTTCGGTCCATGGCGAGAAGGCGTTGAGAAAGGCCGCTCTGCTGGCGTTGTCCTCCCCGGCATACGAGATAGCCGTGGTCTGCGTCGTCGAGGTCAGGGAGTTCGCCTCCTTGATCGCCGAGGTGGACACCGAGGAGCTGGAAACGCAGGCGAGGAAGGTCCTGCAGGATTCCCTGGAGATATTGACCTCGGAGGGGGTATCCGCGACGACGCACCTGCTTCACGGCCCTCCGGTGACCAAGATACTGGAGTTCGCGGAGACGTTCAAGCCGGACCTCATCGTGACGGGGAGCAGGGGCATGGGGGCGGCCAAGGGCGCGTTGATCGGCAGCGTATCGTCCTCCCTTTCCAAGCGGGCCAGCACTTCAGTTCTTATCGTTAGGTGAATTGCTATCCAGATTGGGCAAAGAATAAATACCGTAACTTTTCTTCCACCTTCCCATAGGTGCTTTACAATGGTTGTAAAGGTTAATGTTGACGAGTGTGTTGGATGCGGCCTGTGCGAGGATGCCTGCCCCAGCGGGGCTATTACCGTCGATGACGTCGCCGTCGTGGACTCCGGGAAGTGCACTGACTGTGGCACCTGCATTGACGAGTGCCCCAACAGCGCCTTGTCCAAGTAAGTTCAAGGTGGTCCCCGACCATCGATCAAACCCTTTCTTCTCTGGTTTTCTACGATATTCTGAAGAAGGCTCCCGCTCTGGCGTAATCCACGCAATGTCTCACGGAAGCTGGCCCATCAAGGTATGGATCACTGTTCCGGCCGCTCTCTCCAGCTCGGGCGACAGCCCTTCCCCGAAATCAGTGTCCTTCGGCTCGATCAGGAGCAGGGCGATCTTCGCTCCCGTCAAAGTAAAAACGTACTCGCAGAACACCCTGAGCGGCAGGGTGTGCGTGGATATGCTGGTGGAGTTGACGACCTCTTCAACCCCGTAAAGATGAGCGGTTCCCGGCTCAAGTCCAAGCAGGGCGGCGTCGATGAGCAGGACGTGCGTAGGGGAGATATCGATTATCTCGTCCACGAAGCTCTCCGGGACCGTCTCGCATTCGATAAGGTGAACGCTCCCCGAGACCTTACCGGCCAGGTCCTGCACGACCTTGACGCCAACGAAGTCGTCCCGACGAATGCCGTTCCCTATCCCGGCGACGACCACCTTACCGGCGCCCTTCAACCAGGTCCGGAGCTCCTCCTCCAGCGAGCTGGTCCGATCCCGCAGGTCCATCACTCCCTCTGAACGACGAGCATCAGCGGCTCAACTGGCACAGCAGCTCCTTCTTCCGGTCGTAGACCTTGACCTCCAGAGGCATCTGCCCGACCGCGAAGTGCGTGGCGCAGCCGAAGCACGGGTCATACGCCCGGAAGGCCATCTCCACCTTGTTGAGTATGGCCTCATCGACCTTGCCATCATGGATGAGCCCTTTCGCCGCGTCCCGCACGCTCATGCAGATGGACGGATAGTTGTTGGTGGTGGCTACGATCATATTGACGTTCTTGATGAGAGCGTCCTGGTCCAGATGGTAGTGGTGGATCAGTGTTCCGCGGGCCGCCTCGACGATGCCGATGCCCTCGCCCGGCGTTCCAGGTCTGTTCCTGACATCGGAAGAGGTGATCTCCGGGTCCGAGGCCAGCTCCACCGCATGTTCCGCCGCGTACAGCAGCTCGATCAGACGGGCCCAATGGAAGGCCAGCGTCCCATGCACAGGTTTGCCGAGAAGGGAGAACATCTCCTGATATTCCTTGTTCGCCAGAGGCGTGGCCATGCCGTCCGCCGCGTTCAGCCTTCCCAGCGGTCCGACCCGGTAAGCACCGTTCCCCGGTCCGTCGACGAAGCCTTTCCAGCCTACCTTCCTGAGGAAGGGCAGCTTGGAATAGGTCCACTCCTCGGAGCGTTCCTCGATATGCTCCTGGTAATCCTGTGCATCGAACTTCGCGAACTCCTTGCCGGAGGGGTCCACGACCCTTATCTTCCCGTCGTAGAAGTTGACATGGTTATGCGAATCCACCATTCCCATGTAGTAGGTCCGCTGAGTGTACATCTCGCTCTTGATCAGCTCGACGTAATTGGGGTTCCCGAGCACGATGTCGTGGAAGGCCTTCAGGGAGAACTGGGCGAAGTTGACCAACGACCTTGACATGTCCAATATGGCCTTCCTGGACTCCTCGCTCAGCGGCTTGCTCATTCCCCCGGGCAGGCCGCTGACGGGGTGCGTCGCTTTCCCGCCGATGATCTCGGTTATCTTCTGACCGTACGCCCGGTGCTTGATGACCTCCTTGGCCACGTCCAGGCCGGCCTTCTCTATGACGCCTAGGATGTTCCTCTTTTCCGGAGGGGCGTCCGGACCGACTATGAAGTCAGGTCCGCCCAGATAATAGAAATGCAGGGTGTGGTCGTAGCATATGTAGCCCATGTACTGCAGCTCGCGCAGCTTTTTCGCCGCCGACGGCGGGTCCACGTGGAACGCGGCGTCCAAGGCCTTCACCGAAGCGTAGTGATGCGCCACTGGACATACGCCGCATATTCGGGTGGTCAGCAGGGGCATGAGTTCAGCCGGGCGGCCGACGCAGAAGGTTTCGAACCCCCGCAGTTCCGGTATCTTGAGATAGGCGTTCTCTACCTCTCCCTTATCATCCAGGAATATCGAGACGCTGCCATGACCCTCCAATCGGGTGATGGGATCGATGGTGATCTCCTTCCTCATTTCATCACCTTCCTTCTCAGGATGGACGCGGGCAGGCTGTACATGTAGAATATGCCGGCCGGGTCCTTGATCTGCGCTATGAGCTCCATTACCTCTTCCTCTGTATACGTCCCGGGCTCCTTGTCCAGGTTAAGGATGGAGGCCAGGGCGGTCATCATTCCGGTGCCGATATCGGACTGGTTAGGCGTGGCCCCGCCGCAGCCGGTGCAGGGCATGTCCACCTTCAGGCACTGCGCCCCGCAGCCGCTGCGGGTGGCCATGCCCATGCAGATTATCCCCTGCTCCATGAGACACCGCTCGGGATCGGGAACTAGGTCGTACACACGGTGGATGGCGGTGATCTTCTTGTTCTCCCTTTTTCTCGGGCACTCAGCGCATACCGCCGGCAGCGGCGCCAGTATGGATCCCTTGGGCGGCAGGTCCCCGGTCAATATGGCATCTAGCGCCTTGTTGATCAGGTCCACCGGCGGCGGGCACCCAGGCAAGTAGTAATCGACCTCCACGGTCTGGTCCAACGTTTTTACCGTATCGTAGAAGACCGGGATGTGGAGGGTCCCTTCCTTCACTGCAGATTCCGGCTTCGGGACATGGGAACCGCTCTTGCCGTCCCCCAGCTCCCGGTAGACATGGTTCAGTATCTCCTTAGAGTCGTGCAGATTGGCCAGCCCGGGGACCGAGCCTTCGTAGGCGCAGGCCCCGAACGCCACCAGGACCTTGCTCTTGGCCCTCAGCAGCTTGGCCATGTGCTCCTGCTCCGAGTTCCTCACCGAACCGTTGAAGAACGTGACGTCCACGTAGCCGTCCGGGAACGCCTCCACGTCCTTGTACTTGATGTCCATGGCCACCGGCCAGAACACTATGTCCACATGCTGGACCAGTTCCAGTATGCGCTCGTTGATGTCCAGGACCGCTATCTCGCAGCCTCCGCAGCTGGCCCCCCAGTAGAACGCCGCCTTCAGCTTGCTCATGCCCGGTCCTCCTTCTTGACCTTCATAAGGTGATCGTGCATCGCCCTGGCCGCCCGTTTCCCGGCGCCCATGGCACTGATGACCGTGGCCGCGCCGGTGGCGACATCGCCGCCAGCGAACACTCCGGGCAGATTGGTCCGCCCGTCCTCGTCCACGATGATGGTCCCGTTGCGCGGGTTGGTCTTCAATCCCCCGGTGGTCCGCTGGATGATGGGATTGGGGGTCTGGCCGATGGCCACTATCACCGTATCGGTCTCCACGTCGAACTCCGAGCAGGCTATGGGCGAAACACTGCACCGGCCCTTCTCGTCAGGTTCACCGAGCTCCATGCTGGTGCAGCGCATCGTCCTGACCCACCCCTTCTCGTCCCCGAAGAACTCCACCGGGGCGTTGAGGAAGTTGCATATGAGCCCCTCCTCCTCAGCGTTCTCGATCTCCTCCCGACGGGCTGGAAGTTCGTTCCTCGAACGCCGGTAGTTCAGGCAGACCTTCGCACCCAGCCTCATGGAGATACGAGCGCAGTCCATGGCCACGTTTCCTCCTCCGATCACGACCACGTGCTTTCCGATGCGTATCGGGGTGTCCGATTCCGGGAAGTTGTAAGCCTTCATCAGGTTGACCCGGATCAGGAACTCGTTGGCCGAGTATATGCCGCCCAGATTCTCGCCCGGGCAGCCGGTCCATTGCGGGAGGCCAGCACCGCTGGCGATGTACACGGCGTCGTAACCCTGCTCCATGAGCTCGGGGATGGTGTGTATCCGTCCGATGAGATTCCCCAATCTCAACTCCACGCCCAGGCTCTGAACGTACTCGATCTCCTTCTGCACGATCTCC
>JAXGNA010000024.1:0-13797 GCA_040768245.1 Methanomassiliicoccales archaeon
GACCTCAATCTGACCGCAGAGGAGGTCGACTCGTTACTGGAGCAGGTCTCCACCTTGCGAGCGTCCCTGATCGATCTGCGGGACTCATTGAACCTCACCGACGAGCAGGCGTTGGCCTTAGGGGCGGCATTGGACGCTGCGATAGCTGACCTTTCATCGGCCGAGGACCAGCTGGAATCTCTTCAGGTTGAGGTGAACGATCTCCAGGAGGACCGGTTACCGCTGATGCTAGGTGTAGCTGGGCTTATCATGGGGGCCTTGGCCCTGGTACTTTTCGCCCTGGTCTACACCAGGAAGATCAAGCTGCCATGAGCCAAGGTATCAAAACCCTTTCCAGATCCTTTTTCTCCAGGGAACGTTCGAAGCAGGTATGTAATTACAATAAATGAGCAAGGTGCGGACACCGGGATTCGAACCCGGGTTCGAAGCTTGGGAAGCTCCAGTCCTGACCACTAGACTATGTCCGCCTTAGAGCTACTAGATTACAAATTCTCGTTTAAAGGTTTTCACTTGCTGACGGCCTTCAGCAAGTTCTCCAGCTCGGAAATGATCCGGTAGATGACCGTCCTTCCGTGCATCGGGATGTTAGGGTCGTTGGCCAGATCGTCCAGCTTTCCGATGGCCCCGGCGACCCTGACGTCCAATGCCTCGCCGTCCTGGTTCAGCCTGCCCTTGGCCTCGGTGGCGCCGCGCCTTATGTTGCGGGGTACGGAGGTGTCCTCCGATAGCTGGTCCAAGACATCGATGATCTGTTTGAGTTTCGTTTTCGCATCATATTCCATGCAATCACTTCCTGTTCGATCCGGACGGTCCCTTACTCCGGGGCGGGCCTCAGTTCGCCCCTCTCCTTGAAGGCCGCCACCACCATGAGGGTCTTGGTGTCCTTGACCCCGTTCACGGCGGACAGCTCCTCCACCAGGAACCTCTTGAGCTGGGTATAGTTACGGAACTTGGCCTTTACGACGATGTCGGTGTCCCCGGTGACCAGGAACACGTCCACCGTCGGCTTGAGCAAGGAGACGTTCTCGCATACCGCGTCAGCGTCCTTGGTCTCGACCTTGAGGGTTATGATCGCGGTGACCTCCTCATCACCGTAATATGAGGATAATATCGAATCGTTCTCGCTCTGTTGCACGCGCAACCCTCCTCGCACGCTCGTGGCAGGCCGCTAAAGCGGCTGTGCTGGACCTCAGAAAGTGAAAAAACGGAAGCGATCACATCGTGTTCTCGAATTCCTCTTGCAGGTCGATTATGACCTGCTCAAGGACCTCTTCCAGGCTGCTGCTCTGGTATTCCCGGAGGCCCCCGACTTCGCTTTGCACCCGCGCTACGAAGTTGTTGTTGTCTTTGAGGAATTCAACATTGCAAAGAGACTCTTCCATGATCGTTCACCCCAGTCCAACATCCATGAGCGTTGGTCTGTTTTGGCGAATGAACGGTACCCTATATAATAGTTGTCTTAGGGCATCCAACCCCTATCCAGATGTCTGGCATCAGTATTTGATTCAATTAATATTATATAATAAATCGTTTACAAGATCTTCTCCAAGAACAGCGCCGGGCGGCCCTTGGCGAAATAGTTGGCCACATCCCCTGCTTTGCGGTAACCGGCGGACTCCAGGTCAGGCAGGACCGGGCTTTCCGGCGACACCTCCAGGGTGATCTTGACCGTGCCCGCTCCTCGGGCCGATCCCTCCGCCGACCTCAGGAGATCGGTGGCCGATCCGCCGACCATCAGCAGGACCCGGCTCTTTCCCCCCTTTCCCTCGTGATAGACCACGATCCCGGAATCGCCGGCCACCAGCACCGCGAAGTCCGGGGCCATCATGAACATCTCCAGCGCGGAATAGGAGAAGCTCGGACCGCCCAGCACGTTCGGCCGTCCGTCCATTCCCAGCAGGTCCCCCTTCTTGGCCTCCTTGACCTTGACCATCTTATCACCCCAGATGCTTGACCATCATGTAGGCGTCGCCACCGTCCTCGTAGTAGCCGGAGCAGAGCGCCAGCACCTTATAGCCCAGGGATAGGTAAAGGTTGACGCCCTCGGCATTGTCGGGACGGACGCAGAGCGAAACGGTCCCCGCGTCCCTTTCGGCCATCGACTCCACCTCGGCCATGAGCACTCTGGCTATTCCCCGCCTGCGGAAGGCGGGAGCAACGGCCAGGGAAAGCACCTCCGCGGTCTCATAGGCCCGGGAGATGGAGAACATGACGTAAGCGACCACCGCTCCGTCCTCGGCCACCAGGGTCAGGACGTCCTCCTGCCCCATCAGCTCCCGCACGAACTCCTGGTCCCAGCGGCGCGGCCCGAAGGCCCCCGCCTCCACGGCCATTATCGACGGCAGGTCGGTCATCTCCGCCCGGCGAACGCGCACGCCACAGCATCGGCCACCCGGGTTATATCCATTTGCCGAGGACCGAAATAATGGAATACATAGATGCAGTTCTTCACCAGCCAGTGGTCAAATGTCTCAATACACCAGCATCAGCTCGCTGCTCAGGTCCCCGGTCTCCGAAGGCCAGGTGTCCCTGAGGGGCTGGATCTACCGGACCCGCAGCAGCGGGAAGATCGTCTTCGCCGTGATCAGGGACTCCACGGGGATCATCCAGGTCACCATCAAGAAGGGCAACCTTCCCGACGAGCAGTTCCAGGAGGCGGTCTCCGCCTCCATCGAATCCTCGGTGGAGGTCACCGGGACCATGCACCAGGACGGACGCGCGCCCGGCGGCTACGAGGTCCGCGCCAGCGCCTACCGGGTGGTGGGCTCCGCCCTTCCCTTCCCCATCACCGAATATCAGAGCGAGGAGCTGCTTCTGGACAACCGCCATCTCTGGATACGGTCCCGGGAGCAGACCGCGGTGATGAAGGTCAAGGCCACCCTGCTGGCCGGGGCCAGGGAATGGCTTGCGGAGAACGACTTCACCGAGGTCACCCCGCCGATATTCACCCAGAACGCCTGCGAGGGAGGCGTAACGCTCTTCAAGCTCAAGTACTTCGACCGGGAGGCCTACCTAAGCCAGAGCGCCCAGATGTACCTGGAGTCCCTGATATTCTCCCTGGAGAAGGTCTATTCCATAACCCCTTCGTTCCGCGCGGAGAAGTCCCGCACCCCCAGGCATCTCACGGAATACTGGCACATGGAGCTGGAGGAGGCTTGGGTGGATAACGACGGAAACATGAGGATCCAGGAGGAGCTGGTCTCGGCCATGGTGGCCAAGGTCCTCAAGGAGCGCCGGGAGGAGCTGGAGCTTCTAAAGCGGGACATCGAGCCGTTGAAGGCGGTGGTCCCGCCGTTCAAGCGCCTGCGCTACTCGGACATGATCGATCTGCTCAAGAAGAAAGGGTTCGACATCGAGTTCGGGGCGGACCTTGGGGCGGTGGAGGAAAGGGCGATAACCGAGGACGAGGTCGCCCCGGTGTTCGTCACCAACTTCCCGAAGGAGTGCAAGGCCTTCTATATGAAGGAGGACCCGGAGGACCCGCGCACCTACAAGTGCGCTGACCTTCTGGCGCCTTTCGGCTTCGGTGAGGTCATCGGCGGCAGCGAAAGGGAGACCGACCTGAACAAGATATTGCAGAGGCTGGAGACGGCCGGTATACCTGAGGACCCATACCGCTGGTATCTGGACCTCAGACGCTACGGTTCCATTCCACACTCCGGTTTCGGTCTCGGGGTGGAGCGTATCGCCAAATGGGTCTGCAACCTGGAGCACATCCGGGACGCCATCCCCTACCCGCGCACGGTGGCCAGGGTCTATCCCTGAAGGCGCCGGCCCATTTCACAGTAGAGGCGGAACGCTCGTTCCAGCTGCCACCTCTCCACGTACTCGTCCTTGGTGTGGGCCATGTTCGGGCTGCCCGGGCCGCACACCGCGACCAGCGGGTTCACCGTCGAGTATACGGCCGCCTCGGTGGCGTAGGGCACGGCGAATATGCCGTCCGCACCGGCGTCCAGCAGTTCCTTGATCAGGGCGGTGTCGGGCGATGTCTCGAAGGCCGGAAGCTCGTACTGCATGATCATGTCGTACGACTCGCCTTCCAGAGTGCGCATGATGCGCTCCCTGACCTCCTTGGCCGTGAGCGGATAAGGAAAGCGGGCGTTCAGCTGGGCGTCGCATCTGTCCGGAACGATGTTGTTGCGCGTGCCCCCTCTGATGGTCGAGACCACCAGGGTGAGGTCGTCCGTCGGTCCCTCTGGGACCTTGAGCATAGGGTCCAACTTATCCAGCAGCGAGGCCATCCTCATGATGGCGTTGTCCCCGTTCCAGGGCATGCTGGCATGAGCAGCTACACCATGCGCCGTCAAGGTCAGACGGGATATGCCCTTCTCCTTCCAGGCCACCCTGAGGTCCGTAGGCTCGCCCACCAGTATGCCGCTGGCCCGGCGGACCTCCGGTCTCTTGGCCAGGAACTCCGCCCCGGTCATCAGCTCCTCCTCGTCGGTGGTGATCAGCAAGGTGAACGGAACCTCCTCTTCCCGGAGGACGCGGGCCGCGGCCATCATGGCGGCCATTCCCCCTTTCATGTCCGCCGCCCCCAGTCCGTACACCCGGCCGGCCTCCACCTCCCCGTCCTCCTTGGTCCAGTCATCCCCGGCGGGGACGGTGTCCAGATGAGCGGCGAAGGCGATGCCCCCGCTTCCGTTCGAGGCGAGCATGGCCGGGCTGTCGTGGGCGCCACCGACGACCACGCTCAACCCCAGTTCCTCCAGCTTGGAGCGCACCAGCTCGAACAGGGCCTTCTTGCCCTCGTTGGTATCGCTGCGCACATTGAGCAGTTCGATCAGGTTGCGGACCAGTTCTCGGGTCATGTGATCATTTTCGATAGAACGGAAGCTCCACCACCTTGGCCGGAACGGCCTCCTCTCGGATCTGTACGGCCAGCTCGGTCCCCGTCGCCGAGAGCTTCTGCGGAACGTAGCCCAGCGCTATGCCCTCCTTGAGGCAGGGGGACATGTTCCCGCTGGTGACCTTCCCCACGACCTTTCCGGCGTGCGTTATGGCGTAACCGTGCCTGGGCACGCCCCTCCCCACCAGCTTGAGCGCCACCAGCACGTCGTACTTGCGCTCCCTCTGCAATATCAGCACATCCCGGCCGATGAAGGGGTGGTCCATCTTGACCACCCAGGCCGGGCCGGTCTGCAGCGAGGTCTGGCTGCCGTCGAAGTCCGTTCCCGACAACAGGTAGCCCATTTCCAAACGTAAGGTGTCCCTTGCCCCCAGTCCGATCGGCCTCACCTTGCCGGTCTGCAACAACTTGTTCCAGAGCCAGGCGGCGTCCCTATCCTCCACGAGCACCTCGAAACCGTCCTCCCCGGTGTAGCCGGTCCGGGCGATGTAGCAGCCCACCCCCTCCCCCTTGGTGGCGAAGTGGTCGGCCAGGAAATGCGAGCTCTTTCCGGATAGGAAGGCGAAACGGCCTTGGAAGCGCTTCAGGGTGGAGAGGTCCGTGGAACACATTCCCTGCATGATGACCTCCGCCAGCGGACCCTGTACGGCCAGGCACGCCAGTCGCGTCGAGAGGTCCACCATCTCCAGGTCCCGGGTGTTCGTTCTGACCCACTCCCGCACCCGGTCCACGTTGGAGGCGTTGGGGACCATCAGGTACTGCCCCTCGGAAATGTGGTAAGTGATGACATCATCGATGATCTGGCCATCGGTGTTGAGCAGATGCCCGTAGACGGCCTTGCCCACCGGGGCCTTGCTTATCGGGTTGGTCAAAAGGCCGTCAAGCTGGATGGCCGCCTGCGGTCCCTTGATCAGCAGGTCTCCCATGTGCGACACGTCGAAGACCCCGCACTCCTTCCGGACCTGAAAGTGCTCCTCGATGATCCCGGAGTACTGGATGGGCATCTCCCATCCGGCGAACTCCACCATCCTGGCCCCGGCGGCCAGATGCTCCTGGTAAAGCGGCGTCCTCTTCATGCTTTCAACCGTTAAATGGCGGAAACATTATCAATAGCTTTCCGTCAGGCCCCCAGGATCTCCTCCAGCCTCTGCCGGACCACCTTGGCCGGGACGTCCGGGAGCGATATGTACGTGGTACGCCCCCCGGTCTCCTCGTTGGTGACCCTGGTCCCGACCAGGCCCTGGTTGGTCAGGTCCTGGAGGTAGGACCAGAACATGGTATGGCCTCTGGGCTTCTCGCCGTACTCCTCGGCAACCAGCTTGTAGATCGCTTCCGCCTCCGGGGTCCGCACGTAGGCCTGGTCCTTTATGGCCCTGGCGACCGCTAAGAGCACCATCTTGTGCTGCTTGTCCAGGTCCTCGATCTTGCTCTCGGTGACCACGGAGTAGGTGAGCGCCTTGGCCCCTCGCACATGCTCTGGGGCCAGATGTTCGGAGCCCTCCTCCTCGGCCAGCATTCCCGCCTTATCCAAGAGCTCGATGGCGAACCGGGCGTCCCCGAACTCCCCGGCGATGTCGGCCATGAGGTCCAGGGAATCCTGGCGCACCACCCCGGGGAAGAACGCGAGGTCGGCGCGTATCTTCAGAATGTCCGCCAGGTCCCGCACGCCGTACCTGTCGAAGCGTATGGCGTTAGCCCTGCGGAACGTCGATGACGAGGCGGCGTCCAGCATGTCCAGCACGTTCTTCTGGGAGATCATGATCACCGACATGGACGGGCGACCGCCGACCACCTCCTCGTCGAAGCGGGTGAGCTGGTAGACCAGATCGCTGGCGCCCTTCACCAAGAGGACGTCCGCCTCGTCCAGCACCACGACCAAATGCATCTTGCGCTTCTCCAGGTGCTTGCGGATGGACCGCAGCATCTCCTCGGTGGAGAACCCGCGGTCCGGGAAGTTCTCATCGAAGTGCATTACGATGCGGCGGAGCACGGCCACCTCGGTGGAGCGCTGCCGGCAGTTCACGATTATGTAGTCCATGGGCCGGCCCTTTTCCTGGGCGGCCTTCATGAGGTCCAGGCAGAAACGCTTTGAGGTAGCGGTCTTCCCGGTACCCACGCTGCCGATGAGGAACGCGGTCTGGGACATGCTTCCGTCGAGAACCGGGCGGAAGAGCATCTCCAGGCGCTCCAATTGCTCCTCGCGGTGGCACAGCTTGTCTGGAACGTAATCGAACGAGAGCTTGGATTGGTCCTTGAACAGGCGTGGGTTTCGCATCTGCATTACCTTCTTGCTCTTATGAATCCGGAACAGGGGGTGACCTTGACCCCCCTCTCCTCCAGCTTATCGGCGAGCAGGTTCATGCCCAGGGAGTCGGAGGCCACATGCCCGGCGATCACCACGTTCAGATGGTGCTTCCTGACCTCCTCGAGGTGCGCCTCCGGGATGTGCATGAACACCACCGTGCCTACTCCGGCCTGGGCCAGCTTCTCGTAGACGTCCTTCGGTCCCGAGGTGCCGCCGGTCATCCTGACCACCACCTTGCCGGCCTTGCGTTTCCTGTCCCCCACATACACCTCGGGGGGATTATTGTTACCGGCGGCGCGCCGGTGCTCCGGCAACGTCAAAAGAAGATCGACCACGTCCCCCACTCTCTTAGGTGATTCCTTCTCCACCAGATCGTTGAGGAAGCGGTCCACGAGATTGTCCGTCACTGAGTGCAGGCACATCAGCGGCATGTCCAGAAGCCGGGCGGCGTCCACCGCCTGGTCGTAGTTGGCCGGGGCGCTGAGGTTGTGCACCTCCCGGATGCGCGGGGCCATGATGTCCTCGGCGACGTTGACCGGCACTCCAAGCTGGGTATAGATGTATTCGTGCAGATGCAACGCCTCGCCGAAGGCCGGGCGCGCTCGCCCGAAGGGATGGTGCCCGATGACCGCATCTATCATTCGTCCCTTCTCCCTAAGCCTATCGGCCAGGACCATCTCCCCGGTAGAGATGTCGATGCCCCAGAGGACGCCCTCTATCTCCCTCTCCGCATCTCCACACACCAGGCGCGAATCCGGGTAGGGGTTCCACAGCGAGTCCAGGTCGAAGCGTTCCTTTTCCGCCTCGTCCATCTTCCGGTAGCGCTCCTCGGTCCGTCGGAGATCGTCCTCCATCTCCTCCGCGGTCCGGGGGTCGTTCTCCTTGGCCAATTGAACGGCGAACCGGTAGATCTCACCTAGCTTCATCATGACCGAGAAGACTGGCAAGCTGATAATTGTTCTGCTTGGGCTCATAGCCGCAGCTGTTAGTAAAAAATATGGAAAAGTTAAATGGTTTCAAAGACCTGAGAAGGCTCGGTAACTGGAGACCGGCCCTTTTCTGGCCTTTTTAGCCGAACAGAGCGGAGAGACCGGCGGCGGCCTCTTCCTCGGAAACAGCTTCCTCTTCCTTGGGCTCTTCCTTGGCCGGAGCGGCTGCGGCGGCGTGAGCCGGGGCGGCAGCGGCGGCAGGGGCGGACGCGACCATCGCGGAGGCGATAGCCTCATCGATGTTCACACCCTCCAGGGAAGCGGTCAAGGCCTTTATCCTGGCTGCATCCGGCTCGACACCGGCGCTCTTCAGGATAGCGGCAACCGCGTCCTCGGACACCTGCTTTCCAGCGGCGTGAAGGACCAAAGCGCTGTATATGTATTCCATTTCCTTACCTCCTCAATCGAATAGCGAGCTCAGACCAGCGGCGGCTTCCTCCTCGCTGACCTGCTCCTCTTCCTCTTCTTTCTTGGCCTCAGCGGCCTTGGGTTCGCTCACCGGCTTGGTCGCGGGGACCGCAGCCATCCTGTTCTTTATTCGGTCATCTTCCAGACCGGTGATCGAAGCCAAGGTCATCATCTGCGCGTCAGCCTTCGCAAGGATGGCACCGATGCTCTCCTTGGTCGGGAACGCGCCAGCCACGCTCAAGGCCATCGCTTCGCGATAGGCCTTGGATAGCAAGGGCGTGACAGTCTGAGGTGTGATATAAGCTATAGACAAGCTCAAGCCTAGTGCATTCCTGGCGGCCAACCCCAACATGTTGGTGTAGTAGTCCGCCGGTACGTCCAGGACGTCTTTCCCGTACAGAACGCCATCCTCGAAGGCGGCGCGGAGGTCCATACCCACGATCATGGGCAGGATCTCCAACTTGACCAGCACCTTGGCGACCTCATCGGGGACCGGCTCGCCCTTGGGGACGAGGACCTTGTCCTTCTTGATGATGATCTTTCCCGCCTCTATGGCGGCGGGGATGCCGGCCTTCTGCAGCTCGCCGATGATCGGGCCAGGCTTGAACGGGGTGTCCCCCGCCTTCACCACAATGTCCTCCGGCGCTATGTCTCCGGTCTTGGCCGGGGCCGGGGTCTTGGTGCCCTCCATCTGGCGGAATAGCTTGAACGGGTTCTCGTCCGTGGTGACGATCGCGCACTGTCCGTCCACTAGCTGCTTCAGCTGCTCCAGGCCCGGCCTCTGCTTGGCGGCCTCGGTGATGGCCAGGTCCATTAGGGTGTTCCTGGTCATGTTCACATCGGCCTTACCGCGCAGCACGGCGCGCATGGAGATCATCTGGGCAGCGGGAATGCCGTGCAGATCGACGATGCCGACGACGTGGCTGTTGACCATGAGGTCCACCAGCTCCTGCACCCTCTCCCGTTTCCACTTCGCTACATGTGCCATGCTTGGAACCTCCTCAAATCACCTTCTCGGAGGGTCCCATGGTGGTCTTCACGAAAGCGGACCGGATGTTCATGGTGCCCTTCTCGAGCTTCATCCCCAATCTCTTGACGATGAGCTCGATGTTCTCGGCTATGTCTTCTGGCGTCATGTCCGTGGTCCCGACGGCGGTGTGGAAGGTCAATCTGTCCCGGCTCCTGACCGACACCGACTTGCGCAGGTTGTCGATCATGGGCCTGGGGTCCGCTCCCGGGGGGATCGGCTTCGGCATCTTGCCGCGGGGACCCAGTACGATACCCAGTCTCTTACCGATGGTGGGCATCAACGGAGCTTCCGCGATGAAATACTCGAACTCGTTGGCCATCTTCTTGGCCTGCTTCTTGTCGTCGGCGATGGTGCCTAGCTCCTCCACGGACACGACCCGGTCGGCCACGTCCTTGGCCTTGAGCAGCATCTCTCCGCTACCGAAGACACAGACCTTGATGGGCTTTCCCCTTCCGTGCGGCAGAATGATGTCCTCCTGTATCCTGTTCTTGGGTATGGACATATCCACATCCTTCAGGTTGATGGACAGGTCGACCGTTTGTACAAAATTGCGCTTTGGAGAGTGCTCCAAGGCTTTCTTAACGGCCGTAACGGTTGCTTTTTCTGCCAATTCGATCCCTCCTGTAGTTCCATCGAGCCAATGAAGGCTCTCCTACAGTTTGGTAAGGCCCCCTAAACACCCTGCCGTTTATAAAGATATCGTAAAAGTGAGGTGAAAATGTTTGATAAGTAAGGGGTTTCAGGCTTTGAGCTGGGCATCCCACTTGCCGGCCTTGATCTCCGCCTGCATGTCCTTGGCCTCCTTGCCTTCCACGGTTATGCCGCAGGAGACGCAGGTGCCGATGACCTCCAGTACCTGCGCCTTGACGTCAGCGCCGGTCAGGGAGTCCTGCTTCATGTGGGCGATCTTCTTGGCCTGCTCGATGGTGATGTTGCCGGCCTTCCCGGCCTTGGGGGCTCCGGCTCCCTTCTCTATCCCCAGCTCCTTGAACAGCAGGGCGGAGGTGGGCGGGGTGCCGACCTTTATCTCGAAGGTCTTGGTCTTCTGGTCGATTATGACCTTCACCGGGACCTTCATGCCGACGAATCCTCTGGTCTTCTCGTTGATAGCGCCTACGACCTGAACGACGTTTATGCCCGTCGGGCCCAAGGCGGGTCCCAGCGGCGGGCCGGGGGTGGCCTTGCCGCCATCCACTAACACTTCGATAGTCTCTGCCATTTTATCATCTCTCCTTCTCGAGGACCCTCACGCTGTCGCCGCGGACGGTGACAGGGATGGGCACGGTGGCCTCGAAAAGCTCTACCGTGATCTCTTCCTTGCTCTCGTCGATCTTCTGCACGCGGGCCTTCTCGCCCTTGAAGGGGCCGGCGACGAGCTCCACGACATCCCCTTCGGATATTCCGGACACCAGGGGCTTGGGGGTCAGGAAGTGCTCTATCTCCGAGAGCTTGGTCTCCCCGTCCACCAGTCCCTTGGCCTTGCGCACTCCCCGGCAGGTCTCCCTGACCAGGTCGGTGTTCATGGCCTCCATGAAGACGTAACCGTCAAGCTTGCCCGGCGCGAGCAGGGCGAATATCCCCTTGTCGCTCCCGGTCTTGGCCTTGCCGGCCACGCCGTCCACGACCGCTCTCTCGTGACCTATGGAGGTCTTCAGGATCAGGATGGACTGCATGGTGTTGGCGAAGAACTCCATGCTTCCGCATTCCTGCCCTTCGGCGAAGACCTGCATCTTGATGCGAACGCTGTCGTCCAGGCGGGCGCCGCGCGGGGCCTCCGCGGACAAAGTGATCTCCTTGCCGCCCATCCCCTCCATGTTGAACTCGACATCGGGGAGGGTCAGCTTAGCGCTCTCCCAGAGCTTTCCAGAGTTGTCTGATAGAATAATGTCCCACTCCGGCTCGTCCTCGCTGCCGTAGGCGATGGTCAGCAGTATCCTGACCTTCATCTTGTTGGCCTGGCGAGGTTTGAGAATGAGCTTCCAGACGGCGCTGCTTCCGGCGGTCACCCTCTGGGCGTTGCTCTCCCCGGACAGGGTGAGCGGGCCGTTCCCGTACTGGGGAATTTGATTGGTATCCTGATCGTTCATTTGCAGCCCTCCTGGAGTGGCATCAAAGGCCGAGCCATCCCGGAAGGCGGGTGACCAGCAGGTAGATGGCGAAGCCCAGGCCGCCGATGAGGGTCAGACCCAGTCCGGTGATCATCACCGTCTTGGTGTACTCGTCGGTAGTGGGCTTCCTGGCCATCTTCAGGACGCGGCCATACTTGCCCTTGCCGAGCATCTTGACCCGTTCCTCGATCCCTTTTTGGATCTCCCAGGATTTGTCGACTATGTCCATTTACACGCACTCTTGGATTACGCCCTAATCCTTCCTTATAAATAATCCTTTCTTTACCGGATGAAGTCCACCGCCATCCCCTTGGGCATGACGTTCTCCTTCGGCCCGAGTATGTACTTGGACTTCACGCCAGTCACCACGACCATGACCCTGATCTTGTTCTCCAGGGCCGGGTCGACGGAAGCGCCCCAGATGATCCTGGCGTTGGGGTTGACCTTGCCCTGAATGACCTCGGCCACCTTCTCCGCCTCGCTGACGCTCATGTCCTCGCCGCCGATGACGTTGATCAGGACGCCGTTCGCCCCGGTGATGTCCACGTCGATGAGCGGGGAGTTGATCGCTTCGTTAATAGCCTGCTCGACCTTGTCCTCGTCCTCGCCCTCACCCATGCCGATCATGGCCACTCCACCGCCCTTCATGATGGTCTTCAGGTCGTTGAAGTCCAGGTTCACCAGCCCGGGCCGGGTGATCAGCTCGGTTATTCCTTTGATGGCCCGCATCAGCACCTCATCGGCCACCTTGAAGGCGGCGTTGATGGAGTAGCGGGGCACAAGGTCCAGCAGCTTATCGTTGGGGATGACTATGACAGTGTCAGCCACGGACCGCAGCCTCTCCATTCCCCACTCGGCGTTCTCCGCACGTATCGAACCCTCGGCCTTGAAGGGCGAGGTGACGATGGCGATGGTAAGAGCGCCCATCTCCTTGGCCAGCTGCGCTATGTAGGGGGCGGAACCGGTGCCGGTGCCTCCTCCCAGGCCGGCAGTGACGAAGACGATATCGGCGCCCATGAGCACCTTGCGCAGGTCCTCTTCCGCTTCCCTAGCCGCTTCCTCTCCCACCTGCGGGAGCGCTCCAGCGCCCAATCCCTTGGTGCTCCGGCGACCCAGCAGGATCTTCTTGTGCGCCCTGGTGATCAGAAGGTGTTGCGCGTCGGTGTTCACCGCGTAAAGCTCAGCGTCCTTGATGTTGGTCTGGTAGAGGCGGTCTATGGTGTTCGATCCTCCGCCGCCGCAGCCCAGTATCTTGATGTTGGTCTTCAGGCTCAGCAGGATCTTCTCCAGCTCCTCGTCCTCGGCCGTCTGGGCCTTATACGTGGACATGCTGGATTCGTTCGCCGGACCGGCTCTTGACATCGCGTCGCTGATGAATGATTTCATGGAGGGGCCTCGGACGGGTGCCGCTGGCGCTTCAAGCCCTTAGCTGCCACTCGTCTGAGAACGATGACGCGATGTGAACTTTAAAACATTTCGGTGCCAACAGGCCATAACTATAATTTATTATGAATATATGTAACGATTATTTTTTAATGCCATTGCTAAGATTCAATAATGAATTTGAGTCTTTAAAGAATATTTAATTTGATTGATGTATATATTAATTTACAAAATGTATTATTTGTTTTACAAAAAGTAAAGCTTAATATTCAAAATGTAACTACAACTTTACAAAAAGGGAGCGCATGAGAAACCGTCTGAGGGTGTACCGGACCATGACCAACCTCACGCAGGGGGAGTTGGCCGAGAAATTGGGCATCACGCGGCAGACGGTCATCGCCATCGAGAAGGAGAGGTACGATCCCTCGTTGGAGCTGGCGTTCAAGCTGGCCAAGTTCTTCCGGGTATCGATCGAGGACATATTCCAGTACGAGGAATGATGGCGCCGCACTTCCCGGCGCTCATTCCAGTTTGCCTAGGTATACCTCGGTGCGGTAGAGCATCGGCACGGTCCCGTCGCTCCGATGTGCCTGGAAAAGCTCTTCCAGGGCGTTCATGAGCGGGGCGAAGGCCGGATCGCCAGGCCGGGGGCAGTAGGACGAAGAGCGCAATCGGCCGCGAAGCCCGTCCAGGTCCAGATGCTGGTAGTTATCGTAATCGATCCG
>JAXGNA010000025.1:0-7917 GCA_040768245.1 Methanomassiliicoccales archaeon
AGCGGTCACCACCTCAAGGCACAGCTACAAGCTGCTGGAGGAGAACGAAGAGTTCACCATCAACATCCCGGGCAAGGAGCTGATGGAGCAGGTCATCGCCTGCGGGGAGAAGAGCGGGGCGGACACGGACAAGTTCAAGCTTACTGAGCTCACGGCGGTCAAGGGCAAGAGGACCAAGGCGCCGCGCATCGCCGAGTGCCTGATCAACATCGAGGTGAAGAAGACCCGGTCCTTCGAGGTCGGCGATCACACCTGGTATCTGGGGGAGATCAAGCACACCGACATCGTGGAAAAATACGACCGCAGCCAGGCGCTGCTCTACTGGGACGGGGAGTTCTGGACCCCCGCCGCCAAGCCGCTCAAGGTGCTAAGGCCCGAGTGAGGGCTGGACCGCCTTGGCGAAGGAGCCGAAGATGCGAACGCAGGAGGCGCTCTCCCGGAGAACGGAGAGCGCTTCCGCCACCTTTCCCTCACGGGCGTCACCGTCCAGGTCCAGATAGAACACGTACTCCCAGGTCCGGCCGTGCCACGGCCGCGACTCCAGCTTGGTTATGTTCACGTCGTGCGTGGCGAAGGCCTTCAGGCACTCGAACAGCGCTCCCGGCCGGTTCTTGGTGGTGAAGGCCAGGGCGGTCTTGTTGCCCTTTTCGCTGGATGCTACACGCGAGAGGACGAAGAAGCGGGTGATGTTGTTCTTGACGCTCTGCACGTCCTCCAGCAGCACCTTCATCCCGTAGGTCGAGGCGGCCCGGCGGGAGGCGATGGCCGCCTCCTCCCTCATCCCCCGTTCCTTGACCATGCGCACCGAGCCGGCGGTATCGAACGCCGGCACCTTCTGCCATTCCGGGTGCGAGGTCAGCAGGTCCCGGCACTGGGCCAGGGCCTGGGGGTGGCTGTACACGCGGCTGATGTCCTCAAGCTCGGCCTCGGGATGGCCGATCAGGCAGTGTCGGATATGCACCATGACCTCGCCCACCACCTTCAGCTCGCTTCTGAAGAGAAGATCGTTGGCGGCGGTGACGCTGCCCTCGATGCTGTTCTCCACCGGCAGCATTCCCAGGTCGGCCCGTCCGGAACGGACGGCGTCGAACAGGTCCACGAACTCCGCGCATTCCATGGTCGATGCGTCAGGGTTCCAGCTGAACACCGCGTCCTCGCTGTACGCGCCCTTGACCCCTTGGAACGCCACTATCATCTCAGCACCCGAACAGTTCCTCGTGGACGGCCTTGGTGGCCTTTTCCAGGTCTCCCTCGTCCACGGTGAAGTGGTAGGCCACCAGCGAGGCGCCGGCGGATATCAGCCCCACGTTCACTCCCTCCTTGGCCACCGCCTTGAAGACCCGGGAGGCCAGCCCCTTGTGATGACCGAGACCTTCACCGACGATGCACATCAGGGCGAAGTTGGTGTGGGTCTCCACGCGGGTGGCGCCGGAATCGGCCAGCACCTTCTGGGCCTTGGCCACGTCCTTCTTGTCCACCAGCAGCGCGATGCAGGTCAGAGACGTCACCACGCTGTAGATGTTGATCTCCGCCTCCCGCATGGTGGACGCCACGTCCGCGAGCACTCCAAGCTTATAGCCGGTGCCCTCGCCGAACACCTTCACCAGGGAGAGGTTCTTCATGCAGGATATGGACTTGATGCTCTTGTCCACGTTCCCGGTGCCACCTATCGCGGTGCCCGGGGCCTCCGGCCGGAAGACGTTCTTGACCCGGATCTCGATGTTGCCCGAACGGGCCGGCTCCATGGTCATCGGATGCACGACCTTGGCCCCGAAGTAAGCGAGCTCAGCGGCCTCGTCATAGCTGAGACGGGGGATGGGCCTCGCCGACGGCACGATCTTGGGGTCGACGCTCATGAACCCGTCCACGTCCTTCCAGATCTCCAGGGACGAGGCGCCCATGGCGTTGGCGACGGCGGCCGCGCTGTAATCGCTGCCGTTCCTTCCGAAGACGGTGACGCTTCCTTCCGGGGCGCGCCCGAAGAAGCCGGTGATTATAGGTGTAACATCATCCTGAAGCATCTTCATCAGCTTCGGCCGGATGTTGGAGCGGGTAGCTTCCATGTTGACGGTGGCCGTCCCGTAAAGCCCGTCGGTGATGATGCCCAGCTCGTCCGCGTCCACCGGTCTGGCCTTGGACCCCATCTCGTTGAGCAGGGCGGCCAGCATGATGACCGACAGCCGTTCACCGAAGCATTGGACGTAATCGCGGATGCGCGGGTTCACCTCCTCGATGTAGCAGGAACCGTAGAGCATGCGCTCCAGCTTCACCAGCTTGGCGATGAGCTCCTCCATGGCCTTGGCCTGACCTTTCTCCGTGCGCAGGGCGTCCTTGACCAGGTCGGTGTGCAATCTGGTGATGTCCTTGATGAAGGCGTCCACGTCCTCCTCGCTGCGCGTGCGAGAAATGAACTGGACCAGCATTTCGGTGACCCCGGTCACGGCGCTGAGCACGACCGCCTTCTTCTCCTTCTCGGCGATGATTATCTCGGCCACCTGGCGCATGCACTCCCCGGTCTTCAGGGACGAGCCTCCGAACTTCAGCACCTTCAGCTGCGCCACCTCCTCTTGATGATGGCCTTGGGCGTCTCGATCAGCGCACGGTCGGCCTCTTCCCTGGTCAATCCGGCCGCCAGGGCGATCTGGGTCGCCGTGGCCAGATCGATGAGGTCCCCGGGCGAGTGAGCGTCGGTGTTGACCACCATCAGCGCGCCGGCCTGCTGCGCCATGCGCGCCACGTGCCCGTTGGTCTTGCAGTGCGAGCCCCGGGAGGTGATCTCCAGCGCCACCCCGTTGTCCCGGGCCGCCTGTGCTTCCTCCAGGGTAATAAATCCAGGGTGGGCCAGGATGTCCACGTCAGGGTTCATGACCGCCGCGTAGTTGGTGCCCTTCTCCACCGGCTCGCTGATGGTCTCGCCATGAACGACGACGATCTCGGCGCCCAGCTTCCTGGCCTTGGACACCACCTCGTCGATGCGCCGGGCCGGAACGTGAGTGATCTCCACGCCGGCTAGGACCTTCATGCCCCATTCTTCCGCCAGTTCCGCATCGCGGCGTCCCTCGCTTATCACCCGTTCCAGGTTGCTCAGGGAGGCGTGGTCGGTGAAGGCCAGGTACTTGGTCCCTTTGACAAAGGCACGGCGGGCGAGCTCGATCGGTAACAGCTCACCATCGCTCAACAGGGTGTGGGTGTGCAGTTCGGCCCTCATTTTCTCCTCTCCGCCAGCTTCCGGTACACGTCCTCCCACTCGACCTCCATGCCCTCCACCGCCACCATCAGGTGGTAGACCAGGTCGGCCACCTCCCAGGACTGTTCGGCAGGCTTGTGGTCCTTGGCGGCCAGCATGACCTCGCCCGCCTCCTCGACCACCTTCTTGAGCCGTTTGTTCTCGTCGGCGAAGAGCTTGCAGGTGTAGCTGTCCTCCTTCGGATTGGCCTGGCGGTCCCGGATGACCCGCAACAGCTGCGGCAGCACGGCCATGGTGCCCTCTATGTCGCCGTAGACCACCTCATCGAAGCAGGACATCCGCTCCAGGTGGCAGGCCACCCCGGTCTGTTTCACCCGGACGAGCAATGTATCGTTGTCGCAGTCCAGCTGCATGGAGACGATCTCCTGCACGTGCCCGGAGGTCTCCCCCTTCTTCCACTGGGACCGCCTGGAACGGGAATAGAAATGGGTGAACCCGGTCCTCAGCATGTCCCGGTAGGCCTGCTCGTTGGCATAGGCCATCATCAGAACCTCGTTGGTCTCATGGTCCTGCACGATGACAGGGATGAGGCCGTCCTCGCCGAACTTGGGGCTGCTCATCTCACCTCAACTCCGTTCTCCCTCAGATAGGTCTTGACGTCCCTCACCGTCCACTGGCCGTAGTGGAAGATCGACGCGGCCAGGGCCGCCTCGGCCTTGGTTCCCGTCAGAACGTCCAGGATGTGCTTGGGGGAACCGCATCCCCCGGAAGCGATGACCGGTATGTTGACCGCCTCCGCCACCGCCCTGGTCATGGCGATGTCGTAGCCGTCCTTGGTACCGTCGGCGTCCATGCTGGTCAGGAGTATCTCCCCGGCGCCCAGGTCCTCCACTTTTCGTGCCCATCGCACCATGTCCATCTTGGCGTCCTTCCGCCCGCCGTGGGTGTACACCGTCCAATCGCCGCCCTGGCGCTTGGCGTCGATGGCCACCACTACGCATTGCGAGCCGAAGTCCTTGGCGCATTCGGAGATTATCTCCGGGTGCTGCACGGCCACGGTGTTGATGGACACCTTGTCCGCCCCGGCGTTGAGGGCGGAACGCATGTCGTCCTTCTCCCGTATGCCTCCGCCGACGGTCAGGGGCACGAAGAGGCGCTTGGCCGTCTCCTCAACTATATCGAGAAGGGTCTTGCGGCCTTCGGCCGAGGCGGAGATGTCCAGGAAGACTATCTCGTCCGCTCCCTGCCTTTCGTACGCCTCCGCCATCTCCGGCGGGTATCCCACGTCCTTCAGGTCCAGGAACTTGATGCCCTTGACCACCGCCCCGTTCTTGACGTCCAGGCAGGGGATTATGCGCTTGGTCAGGCTCATCCCCTGCTCACCTTGGGCTTGTCCTTGGTGCTCAGCTCGCTCCGGCGCGGTCTGACCGCGGACCGGAGCGCCTTGCCCAGGGCCTTGAACGACGCTTCCACGATGTGGTGCTGGTCGTAGCCGCGGATGACCATGATGTGCATGGTTATCCCGGAGGACATGGCGAAGCTGCGGAAGAAGTGGGCGTAGAGATCGTCCGGGCAGTCCACGTCCGCGTACGGCCTTTCGATTATATCCACCGCCACCTGGACCAGGGCGTCGTCCATGGGGATGAGGGAAAAGGCCGTCCGCTCGATGGGCGTCTCGCCCAGGCACTGCTTGAGCGTCTTCCCTAGAACGATGGCCACGTCCTCCACCAGGTGGTGCACGTCGTCCCCCTTGGCTTCCAGGGTGAGATCGAAATCGGCGTAGCGTCCCAACGTTTCGACCATATGGCGCAGGAACTGCTCCTCGCACTCCACCTTCGTCACGCCCTCGCCGTCGAGGTCCAGCTTCAGCCGGACCTCGGTCTCCCTGGTCTTGCGCACTACCTCGGTCTTGCGGTCCATGGCCTCATCTCCAGATTGCGTTATGATTCAATTTTCCAGTATAAAGTGATAATCCCACCACCGCCTCCTGCACGCCCATGCGCTCAAGGGCCTGCACGTCCCTCTCGTCCGTGACGCCACCGGAGACGATGGTCAGGTGCGGGCATTCGGTGACGAAGGAACGGACCGCCCCCTCGTCGATCCCTCTGGCCTGCCCCTCCACGTCCACGTTGGTGAACAGGACGCCGGCCAGGGGCAGCTCGGCTATGGAGTCGAACACGTTACGCAGTTCCAGCGGCGAGTCCTCCTTCCAGCCGTGGGTCTGTATCCGTCCGCCCTTCATGTCCAGGGCCAGGACCATCCGCTTGGGATACTTCAGGGACATCTCCCTGAGCCAGGCGGGGTCCTTCAGCCCCTTGGTGCCGGCGATGACCCGGTCGGCCCCGCAGTCCAGGAAGTACTCGGCCACCTCCGTGGAGCGTATGCCGCCCCCCACCTGCACGGGGACCTTGGCCCTCTCGATGATCTCACGGATGACAGGGGCGTTGTGTCCCCGGCCCAGGGCGGAGTCCAGGTCGATGATGTGCAGTCGTTCGGCCCCTTTCGCCACCCAATCCGCGGCGACGGTCAAAGGGTCGGGCAGGGTCACCTGCTCCGTTCCCGGGACCCCCCCGACCAGCTGCACCACGCGGTGGTCCAGTATGTCCACGGCGGGTATGATCCTCATTTCCTCTCCTCCGCGAAGCGCACGAAGTTGTTCAGGAAGGACATTCCGGCGAAGGAGCTCTTCTCCGGGTGGAACTGCGTGCCATAGGTGTTCGATTTGTGGAAGAGGGTTGGGATCCGTCCGTAGTAATCGGTGTGCCCCACGTCGGAACCGTCCTCCGGTCGGCCGTGGAAGGAGTGGGCGAAGTAGAAGTGGGCGTCGTCCACGCCGCTCATTATCTCGTCGTCCGTATCCACCACGTTCCAGCCCATGTGCGGTATGCGCGGGGCTTTCAACCGAACCACGTTCCCATGCAGGAACCCCAGTCCGGGTCCGCGCCCTTCGGCGCTGCCCTGGAACATGATCTGCATGCCGATGCAGATGCCCAGGCAGGGTACGCCCTCGTTCAGCCTCTGCACGATCTCCTCGCGGTACGGCAGCAGACGCTCCATGGTCCTATCGAAGGCGCCCACGCCTGGAAGCACTATGCATTCCGCCTCCGTCAGCAGGGACATGTCCTCCACCACGTTCACGGATGCGCCGCAGTTCTCCAGCGCTTTCCGGATGGAGTGCAGGTTCCCCACGCCGTAATCGGCCAGGGACACCTTCAGCGGCATTCCCTCAGCACCTCCCGCATCCTATCCAGCAGGACGGTGTTCATCTCCCTGGTGCCTATCGTCGTCCGGATGCAGTTCTCCAGGCGGCGAACCTTGCCGAAGTCCCGGACCAGCACCCCCTTCTCCGCCAGTTTGGAGGTCAGCTCTCCGGAGGGAACGTCCGAACGGAACAGGATGTAGTTGGCCTCCGACGGGAACACCTTGAAGCCCAGGTCGCTGAGCCCCTTCGAAAGGAACGGCCGCTCCTGGTCCACCGTCCGCACGCTCCTCTCCAGGAACTCCCGGTCCTTCAGGGCGGCTATGGCCACGCGTTCGCCGATCATGTTCAGCGAGTAGGGGATCTTGACCTTCTGCATGGCCTCGGCCATCTCCAGCCCGGCGGCCATGTAGCCGATCCTCATTCCGGCCAAACCGTACGCTTTCGAGAAGGTGCGGGTGACGATGAGGTTGTCATACCTGTCCACCAATGGCAGGAAGGAGCTGCCAGTGTACTCGCCATAAGCCTCGTCCACCACCACCGGTCGGTCGGCCCCTTCGATGACCGCCTTGAGGTCTTCCGTCCGGAAGGTGTTGGCGGTCGGATTGTTAGGGGTGCAGAGAAGCACCAGCTTGCCCTGGGTGGAATTGATCTTTTCCACGTCCAGCTGGAATTCGTCGTTCAGATCGACCGTCACCGTGCGCCCGGCGTTGATCTTGACGAAGAAGGAGTGCAGCACGTAGGCGGGGTGAGCGGTTATCACCGTCTCCCCCGGCTCGACGAAGGTCTTCATGATGATGTCCAGCACCTCGTCCGAACCGTTCCCGACGACGAAATTGTCGGCCTTCATGCCGTAGAGCCTGGCCAGTTCGTCCCGGAGGTCATCGCCGTACGTATTGGGGTACTGCCCCACGTTCAGCTTGGTGCACTCCACCAGCTCCCGCTGCCCGGCCGGGTTGGCGCCCAGGGCGTTGGTGCTGGTGTCCATGCGCAGCTTGTTCCCCACCTTGGGGTTATAGTAAAGCTGAAGGTCCCGACAGGTCGTCCGTATCCAGTCCTTGTTCATCTGGACACCTCAGGGGACCATGCGGTCTATCGGCGTCAACAGGATGCCGGTGGCGCCCATGCGCTTGAGCTTGTTGATGGCGTCGAACGCCTCCGACTTCTCGATGACCACGTGCACCGCGACCACATCGTCGCGGCCGATGATGTTCATGATGGTCGGCCCGGCTATGCCCGGGAAGGCCTTCTTGACCTCTTCCAGGGAAGCTTTCGGAACATCGGCCATGAGATACTTCTTGTTCTCCGCCTCGGTCACGCTGAGCATGGCGCTGATGATCTCCTGCACCTGCTGCTCGCATCCCTCGTACGCTTTGCGGTTGGCGACGACCACCGCCTGTGACTCGGCGATGACCGCCAGCTCCCGCAAGTGGTTCATCTTGAGCGTGGAACCGCTGGATACCAGATCTACGATTATATCGGCCACGCCCAGTATGGGGGCGATCTCGGCGGCGCCGGCGATGGAGGTGAT
>JAXGNA010000026.1:0-7017 GCA_040768245.1 Methanomassiliicoccales archaeon
GGTATCTCCGGGGTATGCCGGCCTCGCGGCGGGAACTTCTGCAGCTGCTCGAAGGATACCCCGGGGAGACCGTTCTCGGAGGACCGGCGGCCCTGGACCCGGTCCTTAAGGAAAGGTTCCATCATCCCCATTACCTGGACGCCGCCGCGGCCGTCCGCGACCTCATGGACGAGGGAAAGGCCAAGGACCGCTGGCGCTCGAACGACGAATGGGACCGCTGGATGCTCCTGGGGGCTGATTGCGTCCTATCGCACCCGGACCACCCTCAACCGCTGACCGCGGAGCTGGAGACCTATCGCGGCTGTGTGCGTTACGTCAACGGCGGCTGCTCCTTCTGCGTCGAGCCGCTGAAAGGCCGGCCGGTCTTCCGGGAGCCCCAGGCGATCGTGGCGGAGGCCCGCGCCCTTCGGGATAGAGGGGTGGTCAACTTCCGCCTGGGATCGCAGACCTGCATAATATCATACAAGGCGGAACTGGACGGCACCGACTGCCCCCGGCCGAACCCTGATGCTTTGGAGTCCCTGCTCTCCGGCATGTCCTCGCTGTCACCGAACGTCCTGCACGTGGACAACGCCAACCCCGCGGTGATGGCCCGTCACCCCGAGGAGGCGGAGAGTATATTGGCGTCGCTGGTGCGGCACTGCACCTCCGGAAACGTCCTGGCCTTGGGGATGGAGACGGCCGACCCGGAGGTCGGTAGGTTGAACAACCTCAACGCCACCCCGGAGGAGGTGCTCTGGTCGGTCCGGGCCATAAACCGGGTCGGGGCAGGGCGGGGCGAAAGCGGTCTTCCCTGCCTCCTGCCAGGGATAAACATACTGGTGGGGCTGGAGGGAGAGAGACGGGAGACCCTGGAGATCAACTACCGTTTCCTCAAGGGAATATTGGACGAGGGGCTGCTCCTGCGTCGAATAAACATCCGCCAGGTCATGCCGGTGCGGAGGGAGTTCCCGCCGACGGTGAGCCATTCCGAGTTCCTGCGTTTCAAGGACCGGATAAGGCAGGAGATCGACCGGCCCTTGCTGGAAAGATTGGTGCCGGTGGGAACGGTGCTGCGTTCCGTCTACACCGAGATGCGCGAGGGCAAGGTCACCTTCGGAAGGCAGATCGGAACGTATCCGTTGCTGATCGGAATACCTCACCCAGTGGAGCTGGAAAGGTTCTACGATGTGGCGGTGGTCGGGCACGGCTTCCGGAGCATCAGCGCGGTGGAGCATCCCCTGAACGTCAACGGCTGCCACATCACCGCCCTGGAGGCGCTGCCCGGCCTGGGCAGGAAGCGGGCCATCCGGTTGTTCCGCGCCCGACCATTGAACGGGGTGGAGGACCTCAGGAATGCCTTGGACGACCCGAAGGTGGCCGATCCCGTGCTTCCCTTCTTGAGCTTCGAGCACCCCGAACACTAATTATCAAGCAAGCGGATGCGGTGTTGCCGATGCAGTTCCGCGACCTAGCCCTGTACCCCTTCCTGAGGGAGGCCACCCAGTTCGTCAAGGAGCGGCAGCTGGGCCTGGACGATCTGATCGGACATACCATAACCGCCGAGGCCAGGAGAAGGGGGAAGGCCAGGGTGCTCACCGCCTTGAGCGATCTGAGCGTGCCGAACAACCCGGTCACCTCCGAGGAACTGGCGGTGCAGGAGATATTGAGCTATCCGTACGCGCGCATCCTGGTCTCCTGCATTGGCGATGAGGCATTGGTCCGCCGATACGCTCTGGCGGAGGCGAAGACATTCAACGAGCGCCTGAAGAAGGAGGATGTGGCGACCATAATCGCCCTGGCCGGAGAGCTGGAGGTGGAGGCGTCCCTGGAGGACGGCACCCTGCGCATGCACTTCACCGATTTTCTCAGTTACACCTCGGGACTGCGCGGGCCGGAATGGAAGCTGGTCAACCAGGACCTGCGCGGTGGTTTCGTGCTCCTGGAGAAGAACAAGTTCGTCCGGGTGCTGGAGCAGGCCCTGGACGAGAAGATCGAGGACGAGCTCCCGCTGCCGGTGAACGACGAACTGCTGGAGGCGGTCCGAACCGACCTGGAGGAGGTCATTTCCGCCCTGGAGGCGTACAAGGAGAAGTACCGTGACGAGGGCTTCGGAGAAGTGAGCATACTGAAGTTCCCTCCCTGCATGAAGAAGCTGGTAGCTACGGCTCAAGCAGGCCAGAACATGCCCCACGCCGGCCGTTTTGCTCTGGCCAGCTTCCTGAGCTTCATCGGCATGTCGGTGGACGACATCATCAAGCTGTTCTGTTCGTCCCCGGACTTCGACCAGTCCAAGACGGCATACCAGGTCAGGCACATCACCGGGGACGGCTACGGCAAGAAGTACACCCCGCCGGAGTGCGCCACCATGCGCACCAACGGCATCTGCTTCGAACCGGACGAGCTGTGCAACGGGAGAAGGGTCAATCATCCGCTGACCTACTACCGCATCCGCTCCTACGACAAGAGCCGGGACAAGAAGGCCGACAAGGGAACTAAGCCTTCCTGAGCCAGTCGTAGGTAATTACCGCCCTCTGAATGGCCGTGAGATTCCCTACGACCGCGAACCACAGCATCATCACCTCGAAGGCGTTGAACTCGATGCCTAGCAGCTCCAGGGACGGGTGGCCCAGCAGCACCATGACCATCTGCACCAAGGGTACCAGGAACGAGAGGACGATGCGGTCCGCCCTTCCGAGCAGGCCGGCGTACATCCGCTTGGCGCCCACGGCCTGGGCCTGGGTGCCCATGTAGCTGGTGAGCAGAACACCTATCAAGGCCATCATTCCCAGGTAGGGGGAGCACCAGGCGCTCACGGCGACCCCGCCGATCATCAGCATGTCCGCGTATCGGTCAAGGACGTGGTCCAGGAAATCGCCCCGGCGGTCGGCGATGCCGGCCAGGCGGGCGACCTTTCCGTCCAGCCCGTCTAGGAATCCGCTGACCAGGACCACCACGGCGGATATCGGTAGGAGGACCCAATTATCGAACGAGAAGTACAGCATTACCCCGGCCACCCCGGCCAGGATGATGGCCAGGAACGAAATGGTGTTGGGGTGCACCCTGACCATGGCCCTGGCCACCGGGTCCATGATGAAGTCGACCTTGCCGCGGTGGGAATCTAGGACCATCTCAATGCCTCCTCGCTCCAGTCGATATTTCCCACGGCGTACTTTTCCTTTTCCCCGGCCAGTATCTCGAGGGCCGCCCCCTCCGTCTCCGGGGGCGAAAGCTCCGTGGTGTCGACCTCGAACACCGGCGAGCCGGAATCCACCGCCTCCGCCAGGATGATGTCCAGTGATTCGGCCAGGGCGTTCTCCCTCACCTTGGCCAGGGACCATTTCCTTGATTCCAACCTTCTTGCCAACACCTCCGGGTGGCATCTCAGGACGATGACCATGTCCACGTCCAAAAGGTGGGAGAGATGACCCACCAGGACGCCGTCCTGGAACCCCTCCCTTTCCAAGGCCTCCTGGAGCTCGTCCAGGTCCAGGTCGTAGCTGTCCCTGGTCGGGTCCTTGCACCGGAGCAGACCGTGCCGTTTGGCCAGGTCGTTGACCTCCAGGACGTTCCAGCCCCTGGCCTGCAATCCTAGGGCCACGGTGCTCTTGCCTGTGCCGGGGGTGCCGGTCAAAGCGATCAACATCCCTAGGCCATCGCTTCCCGTATAAAAAAGAGATGCCGAGGGGACCCTCACCGTCCCCCCGTACCCCGCGGACCTTCTCCTTGCCTTTGGGGACAGGTTGTCGAGCTACACCGGGGTATATGAATGGGGTTAGAGCATGCTACCGTCACGGTTAAATAGCATTATCCCGGAGTTCTGAGGCCAGCTCGGTTTTTTTCAGCAGCCCCTCCTCGAACCGCAGGCCTACCCTGGCCCGGTGCGCCCTCTCCCTAGCCACGGAGGGCAGCCTGCCCGTCGGCGGATATCTCCAGTCCACATCGAGATCGACCTCCATCAGGAACAGTCCTTGGGCCTCCGCCAGACCCATCGACCTACCCTGGCCCTGAAGGGCGGACCTGACCTCGTCCAGGGTCACCCTCCCCCGCCCCAGCTGGTCCAGGGCGGATACGGTTCGGCGGACCATGTTCCGCAGGAACTCCCGGGCCCGGATGTCTATGATTATCAGTTCGTCCTCCCTGCGGAGCGTGACCGAGCCCAAGGTCCGCAAGGTGACCTTGCCGTCCGGCTTGCAGAAAAGACGGAACTCGTGCTCCCCCTCGAACTCCCTGGCGCCCTCGGCCATCAGCTCCAGGTCCTGTCCCCGGTACGGCAGATGGTAACGGTACCAGCGGCCCTGGGCGCGACGGGGGGAGAAGTTCCTGGGCACCTCGGCCAGTGCGTAGCAGTGCACGTCATCGCAGGATGCGTTGAGCGCTGCCAGCAGTTCATGGCGACGAAAATCAGTGTCCACCGCGAACACGTTGCCCAGCGCGCTGACCCCCCGGTCGGTTCGGCTGGCCACCCGGAAGCGGTTCTCATCGGCGGAGACTATCGCTCCGATCTTGACCAAAGCGCGGAGCAGCTCGCTCTCCGCGGTGCGCTCGCCGGGCTGCCTCTGGGAGCCCATGAATCGGGTACCGTCGTAAGCGAACTTGACCGCCACCCTGCCCATGGACGTCATATCTGGACAGTTGACTAAATGCTTTTCCGGTGGACGAGGATAAATAAATAAACGAGGCTCCCGTCCCGGATACGATGCCTCAGGTCAAGGTCGTGCTTGTCGAACCCCGGGTCGATGGGAACGTGGGAGCGGTCGCCAGGTCCATGGCCAACTTCGGCTTCACCGAGCTGTGCATGGTGAGACCCTGCGAGCTCACGGACGAGGCGTTCAAGCGCGCCAAGCATGCCGGTTATATCCTGAAGGAGGCGCAGGTGGTCGGCAGTTTCGAGGAGGCCATCGCGGACTGCTTCCATGTGGTCGGGACCAGCGGCATCGTGACCGCCGGGGAGAAGCACTACATCCGTATCCCGCTGACGCCCAAGGAGTTCGCCGAGCGCCTCGAGGACGTGGAGGACAAGGTGGCCGTGGTCTTCGGGCCGGAGGACACCGGACTGAGGCAGGACGAGCTGGCCAGATGCGATCTTCTGGTGAGCATACCGTCGCACGAGGACTATCCGGTACTGAACCTCTCCCACGCCGCTACCATCGTCCTTTATGAGCTGTACCAGAAGCAGATCCATGTCGGCTCCCCCAAGAAAGCGAGCGAGCATGAGCGGGAGAAGCTGCTGGAGTTCTTCGATGACCTGCTGGACGCGATCAACTATCCGGATTTCCGAAGGGAACGGACGTCGATCATGTTCCGGAGGATGATGGGCAGGGCCATGCCTAGCCGCTGGGAGTTCCATACCATAATGGGGGTCTTCGGCGACGCGGCCAAGCTGATCAGGAAGAAGTGATCACGGGCCGTACTTTCCCAGCACCTTCCCCAGATCGTCCCCGGGGGCCACGGCGGGCGGGAATCCTTCCGCGACATCGGAGATGCCTGTGACTATGGCGATCATGCGGATGTTGCCTTCCATGCCCTCCTCCACCCTCACCCCGAACTTGACGGTGGCTTCGTCATCAAGCATCTTGGTTATGCTGGAGACTATCTTGTTGGCCCGCCTCATGGTGAGGTTGCTGCCCCCGGATATGTGGATGAGGGCGCCGGTGCCGCCTTTGATGTCCACGTCCAGCAGAGGACTGCTTATGGCGTCTCGAACCACGCCTTCGGGATCGGCGTTCTCTCCGTAGAGAATGGTGGATATTCCACCCTGCTCCATTATCGTCCTGAGGTCGGCGAAGTCTAGGTTGATGAGCGACGGCGTGGTCAATATGTCCACCGTGCCCTTGATCAGCTCGGAGATCAGCTGGTCGATGATCGCCAGACCGTGATCGACCGGCAAGTTCTCCACTATTTCCAACAGCCGGTCGTTGTCCATCACCAGGACGCTGTTGGAGGATTCCCTCAGCCGCTTCAGGCCTTTCATGGCGATGTTCCGCCGGTTGGCCCCTTCGAAGGAGAACGGCGTGGTGGCTATGGATATGACCATGGAACCGGAGCGTCTGGCGATGTCGGCGACCACCGGCGAGGCACCGGTCCCGGTGCCGCCGCCTAGCCCGGTGACGATGAAGACCAGGTCAGCGTCCTGGAATATCTTGGATAACATCGGGGCGGCGTTCAGGGCGCACTCCTCGCCTATGTCCGGCCGGCCCCCGGTGCCCAACCCCTTGGTGTATTCCACGCCCAGAAGCAGGCGGTTGGGGCATTGGGTGGCCTTAAGCGACTTCTGGTCCGTGTTGATGGCTATGGTCGTGGCTGCCTCTATCCCTAGAAGATTGAGACGGTGGATGCTGTTGCACCCGCCTCCGCCGCAACCAACGACCAGAATGTTGAGCTCGTGCAGCTCGACCTCCGGCTCATCCAGCCCCTCGAAGCGCGACCCCATCCCTCAGCTCCTGCGACGGGCGGGAGGTCACCGCATCTCGCCCATGGCCTTGTCCAATCTCATGCGGACATACTCGCGCACCGCGTTGCGAATGGCATCGTCGATGGAGACCGAATCACCGTCCTTTATCAATGACTCGAGCTCCACCACCTTCACCTTGGGGAGTTCCACCGTGACCCTCTGGATGTGCTCGGGAGTGAAGTTCGTCTCGATGAAGGAGTCGATGGCCGCTCGGATGGCGTCGGATATGGTCGGGAACTTGCCGCCATCCACGAGCGCCTGCAGTGCTCCCAGCTTGTCCGCTTGGATCCTTACGGTTATCCTCTCGCTGTCGCTCATGACCCAGCCCTGACCATCTTATGTCCGACAAAACTTCAATATTTGTCTGACGTTTAGATGATATCTCTGTAGATATATAAAAGTTGGCGGTTGGCCAGGACCGAGGAGGTTGCTGGACCGCCCGGACCGGTAGATGATCCTCGGATCGCCCCTCGGCCTTCTAATATAAGTCTCTACCGAAAACGTTTATAAAGGGGTATATAAATAAGGACGGCAAGGTGACCCTGTTGGCCAAGATTCAGATCGAGAACGTCGTCGCTTCCACC
>JAXGNA010000027.1:0-5877 GCA_040768245.1 Methanomassiliicoccales archaeon
TACTGATCGTCGTGGCATTGCTGGCGGTGGTGGGCGTGGTAGCGGTGGTCCTGGTGCTTCGCCGCAGAAGGAAGAGCTGAGGAAAAACCCACGGGTCCGCCCAACGCGGGCCCGGTCCTTTTTATTTCATTACTAATCGAATGAAGACCGAACAGCCACCATTATATCCCAGCATGTTCTAGTTCATCAACGGGGGGTAAAGATGTCGAGACGGTCGGCATCGTTCGTCGTCTTCCTGTGCGTCCTGCTTCTCATCCAAGGGTCTGGTCGCGCTAAGGCTCCCCGTTCACCCTGCTGCGGGCATCCGTCCAGGCTCGATCCGAGGTCCTTGGCCAGACCGGTCTCGCGGTGAACTTGGTAAATACTGCTTTAAAGGGCAGCGAGGAAAATCAGAACCATTAATTATCTTTTGAGAGAATGAGAACACCCTACCCTAAAAGGGTACTAAGGGGGGAATCGATTGAAACTGATCAAGTTGCTATGTTCAGCATTGGCATTGTTGATGGTTTTGGGCGCGTTCTCGGCCATGGCCGCCTCCGGGGCGGCCGCGCCTTATAACGCGCCAAGCATTGCCGATGTTGATAAGGAGGACATAGGGGTTGAGGTCCGGGCGCAGGCGCCCAGTATGGCGGAGGTATTGGCCGCCAGTTCGGGCGTCTCCACCCGTTCCGGGTCGGCCGACGTCTATGATGTCGGCGAGTCGGAATACTACTATGTCAATGGATACGGGACCGAGGGATTTATTGAGTTCGAGAAGAGGGGCGAGGGTTCTCTGGTCGAGGTATGGGTCGCCACCGACCTGAGCTTCCCGGCCGGAGACCCCCGTAACGACATCCCCAGCAAGATAACCATATACGACTGGCAGATCGAATATCTGATATCCGAATATGAGGACGTCATATACCCGATCGAATCGGAATACTTCGGCATCCCGACCTTCCATGACGGTTCCAACTCTCTCTTCGAAAGCTGGGGCTACCCCTACTTCGAGGACGGGGACGGGAAGCTGATGATGATGGTCTGGAACATGGTCGACGACAGCTATTACGACCCTACCTATCCCAGCTATGTGGTCGGTTATTATTCGCCGTCCATCGAGGCCTACTATGACCGGAACGTCATCCACATCGACAGCTACGATTGGCTGAACCGGTTGGGCGCCGACGTGGCCCGTCCGTTCGTGTACGAGTCCACCGTGGCCCACGAGTACCAGCACCTTCTGCATGATGACCTGGACGCTGACGAGGTCTCCTTCATCAACGAGGGATGCTCCATGTACGCCGAGATGCTGTGCGGTTATGGGGAGCCCTGGGGGTACATCCAGCAGTTCCTGTTCACCCCGGACAACTCGCTGACCGAGTGGGGCGACCAGGGCGACATCAACATCATCGCCGACTACGGCGCGGCGGCGATGTTCGCCATCTACCTGAACGACCACTTCGGCGGGGCCGACTTCATCTCCGCCCTGGCGGCCAACCTGGACAATGGCGAGGAAGGTGTGACCAGCACCCTGGCCGCCTCCGGCTATTCCGATTGGGACTTCAAGAAGGTCTATGAGGCTTGGACGCTGGCCAACCTGATCCACTCCGACGACTTCGGGGACGGATGGTACAACTACTCCTCCATCGACCTGAACGACCCGCAAGCGGGGGACCTCACCGTCCACAAGATCAAGCCGGGGATGGGCTTCGTCACCCAGTCCTATGCGTTCCAGTACACCTGGACGCAGGATGGCTACAACACCGGGACCTATCTTCTCGGCCCCTACGGGACGGACTATCTGAAGGTGCAGGGGGTCCGGGCGGGAGAGCTGCAAAAGCTGTTCCTCAAGTTCGACGGGAACGACAACTACGAGCCAGGCTGGAAGCTGACCGCCTCCCCGATGGGTACCGGTGGGAACGCCTGGTACTCCGGGGCGAGCGACCTGAGGGACGTTCAGATCGTGGGCACCCTAGACCTGAGCGGAATGACCGAGGCCACCTTGTCGTTCGACACCTACTACGCCATAGAGGAGCAGTGGGACTTCGGCTTCGTGCAGATCTCCACCGATGACGGAGCGACCTGGACCTCATTGGCCAACGCTTACACCAGGAGCGATATCGTCTCCGAGGGTCATCCGGACATAGCCGATAACCTGCCCGGGCTCACCGGCTTCGGCTCCGGCAACCTGGCCTTCGACCTGTCCGCCTATGTCGGCGGCGAGGTCATGGTGGCCTTCCGTTACATGACCGACTGGGGATACACCGAGCAGGGCTGGTTCGTGGACAACATCGCCCTGAACGGGGTCATCATCGATAACGGCGACAACGTCCGTTCCTTCGAGTCCCTGCAGCCCCCGGTGGAGGTGGACTTCTCGGTCATCATCTACGCGCCGGAGTACTACAACGAGGAGTTCTCTCTCCCCTACAAGCTGATGAGGCTGGACCTCAACGACGCCACCGAGACCATCGAGCAGAGCCTGGCCGGGTTCTCAGGATACAAGGAGGTCTTCATCATCGTATCCTCGGACGCCGGCCCGACCAACTACAAGTTCGGTCTGCTGAAGGCTTGAGAGCAAACCTTTTCCTTTTTCCTTTTTTTCATAATGAATTAAAAAGAACGGTTCGGGACCCCGATGGCCGGTCCATCAGTACAGGGTCCCTTGGTACTGCCCGGTCACCGGGCAGCCCATGCACTTCAGGGACTTGAAGGAGGGGCAGTCCCGGCACTGCAGGTTTATCCCGCAGGGCGGGTGATCGCTGCACTCGAAGTTCAGCACCGACGGTACGATGTAATCCCGTTCGGAGGTGATCACGATGTTGAAATCGACGTCGGTCACGGACGGATTGGAGCGGATATGCCCGTTGACGATAGATTCCAAGGTCGCGATGCTCTCGCTGAAGAACAAGAGACAAAGATTGTTCTTCCCGGAGATGGTGAACCCGTTGGCGAAGTACGGACAGCCCCGGAACATGCCAAGGATCTCGTCCGGTCTGGTGGAGGAGATATCGACCTTCGCTACGTACAGACCCATCTTCAACGGGTTGATCCCCAATTGGCTGGCAAGTGCCCCCGCCTCCTTGAGCTTGGCGATCCTGGCCGCCACCGATGGCTGCGAGAGATTGACCTTTTTCCCGATGGTCTCCTGGGAGACGTCAGGGTCCTCGGCGTACATGGAGATGATGATCTTGTCCTTGGCATCGAAACGCATGTAATTCATCCTTGCCTATTGTCGATAGGATATACTCCATATCTATTTATTATTCATAGTAATCGACTTAATATATTATAATTTAATTGTTAGTGACAAGGTGTGAATCATGTCGATGTACTGCAACCAGTGTCAACAGACCGCCAAGGGGGTCGCCTGCACCACTCGCGGCGTCTGCGGAAAGAACGAGGACATCCAGAGCCAGCAGGAGATGCTCATCTACGGTTTGAAGGGCATCGCCGCCTACGCCTACCATGCTCGCATTCTCGGTAAGAAGGACGAGCAGGTCGACGCCTTCATGCACGAGGCGCTTTTCAAAACGCTCACCAACGTGGACTTCTCTGCCCAGGACCACTGGGACCTGTTGCTGAAGGCGGGAATGATGAACTACCGGGCCATGGAGATGCTGCAGGAGGGCAACACCGAGCACTTCGGCGATCCGGCGCCCACCAGCGTCTTCACCGGGGTCAAGAAGGGACCGGGCATCCTGGTCACCGGGCACGACCTCCTGGACCTGGAAGCGCTGCTGAAGCAGACCGAGGGCACCGGCGTGAACGTCTATACGCACGGCGAGATGCTGCCGGCCCACGCCTACCCCAAGCTGAAGAAGTATCCTCACCTGGTAGGTAACTACGGCTCCGCCTGGCAGAAGCAAAAGACCGAGTTCGCGGAGTTCGGAGGACCCGTCCTCGCCACCACCAACTGTGTGCTCATCCCGCCGGAGAGCTACAAGGACCGCCTGTACACCACTGGAATTACCGCTCTCGACAACGTCAAGCACCTGGAGCGGAACGATTACTCGGAAATAATCGAGCACGCCAAGCGCATCGGCGACCTGGCCGAGAGGCAGGGCATCAACATCATGACCGGTTTCCACCACAAGGCCGTGCTGTCCCTGGCACCGCAAATAATCGATGCCGTCAAGTCGGGCAAGATAAAGCACTTCTTCCTGATCGGCGGCTGCGACGGCGCCACGCCTGGACGTGACTACTATACCCAGCTGGCGGAGAAGGTGCCCAAGGACTGCGTCATTCTGACCCTGGCCTGCGGCAAGTACCGCTTCAACGACCGGGAGTTCGGGACCATCGAGGGGACCGGTATCCCACGGCTACTGGATGTAGGGCAGTGCAATGACACCTACTCGGCGCTGCAGATCGCCATCGCGTTATCGAAGGCTTTCGGCGTCGGTGTCAACGAGCTGCCGCTGAGCATCGTGCTCTCCTGGTTCGAGCAGAAGGCGGTGGCCATCGTCTACACCCTGTTGGCTCTGGGGGTCAAGAACGTCCGGGTGGGACCGACCGCTCCGGCTTTCATCTCCCCGAACAACTGGAAGTTCATCGCGGAGAACTTCAACTGGATGCCCATCGGTGACGTGGACGCCGATCTGAAGGCCATGCTCGGGCAGTAAGGCGGAATAAAACCCTTTCAACCCTCTTCCTTTTTTATTAATTCCATCATCCGATGGGAATGAAATTTCGCGACTCCCGCTCTTCCAGGCCTCGACGAATCGATGCCCGGACGGCGGTCGGGGATCATCGGAAGCCAGGATGAACCATTCCGTCCTATTTCGGCGGTCCTCTGACCCGGAGCCTGTCCCACGCCGCGGTCAACGAATCGACCGGGTCGTTCTCGATATCCTCCCTGACCCATACCAGCATGTTGAGCAGCTCGTCCGGTTTCGCCACGCTGACCGTGATCCCTCCCTCCCTATGCAGCACGATCAACCCGGCCGAGGTGAGGCGCTTAAGGTGATAGTTGAGCGTGGAGGGCGTCAGGCCAGTAAGCTCGCTCATCTGCGCCAGGCCGACCATGCCGCGGTCCAGGGCATGGATGAGGATGTTCCGGGAGGAGCGGTTCCGCAGATATGACAAGGCCTTGCGGTCCTGGGGGACGAAATCGTTCGAGACGAAATATCGGATATGGTTCCCTTCCTTCTCGGTCCTGATCATTCCCGCCTCGGTCAGCACCTTGAGATGATAGGTGAGCATGCCGATCCCCATCCCCAGCTCTCTCTCTAACTCTCTCAGATAGGTGCCTGGCTTGGAACGGATGAGCTCGAGTATGATCTTTCGGCTCTCCAGTTCCAAGGCCTTCTCCATCAATGATCATCCCTTGAGGACCACGAGGTAATTGGCTCCGATGATCAGAATCAGCAACAGCACCACGAGGTTGTCCAGGTCCCACGTCGCATCACCGGTCACCTCCCCCAGCAGCGCAAGGCTCGAGAGGACGGCGAAGCCAAGGAAGGATGCGAATATCCAGATCATCTTCTTACCATCAGGCCTCCGCACGGCCAGCAAGCTGATCGCCAACAGGATGGCGCTCAAACCCAGTAGGACGATCTTCAGGGATAGGTCAAGTGGTTCCATGCTCTTTCCTCCTCCAAGGGATACGATCGCCTCGATGCGGTAATTGATTTGATCTTATGTTGGCCTTGTTGCAAAATCCAACCTGACACTTTGCCAATGTCAGTAAATCAAATTGTAATTAATTTATATTGTTACCAATATTGATTACAAAATATTTAAGTGTGGTCCAATCCATTCGCCAGCTGTTCAAGGAAGGTGACTGGATTGGTTGCCACGGTCGTAGAAATAACATCTGAGATATTCAAGTTTGACGGTCAGTCGCGCCTCGACACTTTCAGCATCGACCTCGGTCGATGCTCCGAGGTCGAGGCGCACCGA
>JAXGNA010000028.1:0-5122 GCA_040768245.1 Methanomassiliicoccales archaeon
ATCATGTAGGCCAGCAGCACCGCCGAGCCCACCGCCATGGTCGCCGCCCCCAGCAGGAACGGGTTCACCGCCCCGACGGTCATCTTGACCGCCACGTAGGACGTGCCAAGCATCAGGCTGGACAACAGGGTGGTGAGCACCGCCCCGGTCCTTCGGTCGGTCATTCGGTCCATGGCTGCGGTCATCTTGCGTTTCCAGCTTAGCGGTGAACAGGTACCCGGTCATCAAGCTTGCGGGAACGTTCCCGAAAATGCCTTTGCCGGCGAGCGGAAAAACCTAATATCCTAGTCCCTGGGTTATAGGGTCGCGATGTTCAAGAAGCTCTTGGTTCCGGTGGACCTCTCGCCGCAGTCCATGATGATGGTCGATATCGCCGCCCGCATGGACCGTTACGGGGTGGAGGAGGTGCTCATCTATTCCGCCCTCGACCACGTCTCCAAAAGGGACCCTCTTCTGAAAACCCTGGAGGAGCGGATCGGCGAGGCCGGTCTCAGGCATCAGGTGGTGACCGAGGTCCGCAAGGAGCCGGCCTCGGCGATATTGAAGGCGGCCGACTCCCACGGCATGACCATGATCGCCATGGCCGCCTCCGGAAAAGGACGGGTCAAGGAGTTCATCGTGGGAAGCACCTCCCTGGGCGTCATACGCCGCTCCAAGCTCCCCGTCCTCTTGGACAAGTTCCCGCTGGAGGCCAGCGATGACCCGCAAGGCTATTGCGAAAGACGCCCTCCCCTGCTGGACCGGGTGCTGGTGACCATCGATCTGAGCAAGGCTTCCAAGGCCTTGCTGCCCTTTGTCCAGCAGCTAATCGACGCCGGGGCCAAAGCGATCACCCTCTTCCATGTGGTTCAATCGTCCAGATACAGCATGGCCGACGACCGGCGCTTCCAGGAGGTCAGACAGAAGATGGAGGCCTACCAGGCCAAGCTGGACGCCAAGGACTGCGAGATCGAGGTGCATCTGCACTTCGGGACCACGACCTACAACATCCTGGAGGCGGCGCGGGAGATCGACGCCACGCTCATCGTTCTGGGGACCACCGGAAAAGGTTACCTGCGCGGGGCCACGTTAGGTTCCACCTCGGAAGAGGTGGTCAAGGGCTCGACCAGACCCTTGCTGCTGGTCCCCTCGTGATCATATGAAATGCTCTTTTTCGTTGAGCTCCCGGATGCGCTGCCTGAGCTTATCCCCGTACACCGGGTGATTGAGGGCCAGTTCGAACTGCGAGTTCAGCCATCCCGGGATGTCCCCGATGTCATATCTTTTACCGACGAACTCCCAGGCCAGCATCCCCTCCTTCTTCTGCAGCATGCGCAAGGCGTCCGTGAGCTGGACCTCCCCGTTGTAACCGGGCGGGGTGTTCTCTATGCACTCGAAGATGCCTGGAGTGAGCACGTACGTCCCGGCGATGCACAGGTCGGAGGGGGCCTCCTCGGGTCTGGGCTTCTCCACCAGGTCCCTTATCTCATATAACCGGTCGTCCAGTTTGACCGCGTCCAGAACCCCGTAGTCCTTGACCTTCTCCCCGGGAACGCGTTCCGCGGCGATCACCGACCGTCCGGTGCGCGCGTGGACCTCCATGAGCTGCCTGACCACCGGCACCTCGGAGACATGGATGGTGTCTCCGAGCATTACGGCGAAGGGTTCCTTGCCGACATGGTGCCTGGCCTGATAGACAGCATCGCCCAGGCCGCGCTGCTCATGCTGGCGTATGTAATGTAGGTCGGCCAGGTCATGCAGTTCGCTGATGCTGTCCAGCAGCGCCTGGCGCTTCCCGTTCCGCAGGACGCTCTCCAGCTCGAAGGCCCGGTCGAAGTGGTCCTCGATGGTGCGCTTGTGACGGCCGGTGACGATGATGATGTCCCGGATACCCGCCTTTACCGCTTCCTCCACCACATACTGGATGACCGGTTTGTCGATGACCGGGAGCATCTCCTTGGGCTGCTCCTTGGTCAAAGGTAGGAACCTTACTCCCCATCCAGCCGCTGGAATGACCGCCTTCATTGCTACCAGCATATCCCTTCGTAGTTATTGGTTTTTGTCACGCCACGGCCGTCGATGACCAGCAGGCTTCCGTATAGCCCGGGGTCGGAGAACTCCTGCCATTCCGTGAGTATGAGGGCGGAGTCGGCGCCCTTCAAGCATTCCCTGGCCGAGTCGCAGTAAGTTATCTGCGGGTACTCCTTGCGGAAGTTTTCCATGGCCTGGGGGTCGTACGCCCTTACCTTCGCTCCCTTGCGCAGCAGCTCCCCCACCACGGTCAGCGAGCTAGCTTCCCGGATATCATCGGTGCCAGGCTTGAAGGCCAGCCCGAGAACGGCCACGGTGCTTCCGTACACCTCGGTCCGCCTCTCCAGCAGTTCGACGACCAGCCTGGGCTGCCTCTCGTTCACCGCGAGCGTCGCGTCGAGCATGTCCGTACGCACTCCCAGCGAGCGGGCCTGCGCCCTTATCGACCTGACATCCTTGGGGAAGCAGGAGCCGCCGAAGCCGCAGCCGGCCTTCAGGAAGAGCGGCCCGACCCGGGGGTCCATGCCCACCCCCTTGGCCACCTGACGGAAGTCCAGTCCCAGCGATTTGCTCAGATTTCCCAGTTCGTTCACCAACGAGATGCGTGCGGCCAGGAAGGCGTTGGAGGCCATCTTGATCATCTCCGCCGTGGATGGGTCGGTGCGCAGCACCGGTGACCCTATCCTCTGGTATAGGGACGCGACCTCCTGGTACGTCCGATCGTCGGTGGCCCCGATGACCACCCGGTCCGGGTTCAGGAAGTCCTTGATCGCCATCCCCTCCTTGAGGAACTCGGGGTTCATGGCCAGGCCCAGGTCCGTAGCTGTTTTGCCAGAGGTTTTAAGCAGAAGCGGACCGACCACGTCCCTGGTGGTGTTCGGGGGTACGGTGCTCTTGACCACCACGGTATGCCTCCCCCTCTTCTTTGATAAGGCCTTTCCAAGGTCCTCGGTCGCTCTCAAAAGGTACTTCAGGTCCAGCGAGCCGTCCTCGTGCGACGGCGTTCCCACGCATAGGAAGGTCATCTCGGTATCCGGGACCTCGGAGTAGTCGCTGGTGGCCCGGAACGAACCGGACGCCAGATGGCGGTGGAGCATCTCCTCCAGCCCTTCCTCGAATATCGGCGGCGACCCGGCGTTGATGCTCTCCACCTTGGACCTGACGGTGTCCACGCACAGCACCCGGTGGCCCAGTTCCGCGAAGCACACCCCGGACACCAGCCCGACATAACCAGTACCGATAATGGAGACGTACATACTGCTCGCTCTGGGAACGCCCTCGAATTATTTAATCTGCACCAGTTCGACCAACCCGGGCCCGTCCTGCCATCGCAACGGTCCAGGGCAGGTGGCGCCCCCGTCCAGGCTGCGCGGTCTCAACCATCTGCGATCATTCGCTGTGATGACCGGAACGAACTGGGCTTTGGCCAAGGATCACTGATGCACCGGAGTACCAGGGCATCAGGGATGGCCGGCCTGAAGATATCGGGCTCACTCCTTCTTCTCCTTGGCGGCCTTCCTCTCCTCCTGAGCCTTCTCCTTGGCCTGCCTCTTCTCCTCCTTCGCTCTCTCCTTAGCGGCCTTGCGTTCCTCCTTGGCCTTTCTCTGGGCTTCCTTTCGTGCCTTGCGCTCCTCGCGCAGGTCCTTGGGGAATCCAGCGGCCTTCCATTCCGGGCGGTGGAGGAGCAGCTCCAGCACGTAGTAGACTATCCAGAGCGCGGTACCGACCATTATCAGCATGAGCAGCTTGGAGTAGTCAAGCACGAGGGAGATCTCCTCGATAGAGTCGAAGACGAACCGCCCTTCCAGGCCCAGCACCCATATCCAGTACAGGGTGATCAGTACCATGACCACCGCGGGTATGAAGCGGGAGAAGGATCCCTTGGGATAGAAGCCCTTGAAGAAGGCCAGGGCGGCCATGGGGAGGCCGAGCATCACCATGTAGGCGGAGATGTCGTCCAGGTTGGACATCATGGAGTCCACCTCCTCCACGTTCAGCGAGGAGAACCCCGCCTTGAGCACTATTATGATGATGAGCGGGATCACCACGAAACCGATCAGCGTGGAGCGCCCCAGCTTAAGTCCGTTGTACAGGGAGCCGTACCGCAGGCGGAAGTCGTGATAGAAGTGATGGTCCCCCGCCTCCTCCACCGGCCTCGCCTCGAGCTTCCCCTCCTTCTCCAGCCACGGCCGGCGGTGGTCGGCGAACTCGCCGAACGGCATGAGCACGGCAAGCAGGGCCGGGAAGAAGTAGAGGACGAAGATGGCGTTGAGGTCCAGCTCGAACGCTTCCCGGGAGATGACCTCCTGGGTGCGTCCGTTGAGCAGGAGCGAGAAGACGTATACGATCACCAGCACCGAGGCGGTGATGCCGAACAGGAAGCGGGAGTAGCTTCCTTTCGGATAAGCGCCCTTGAAGAATCCCAGCACGGTAAGGACGATACCGAAGATGAGCACCACGGTCTGTAGCTCGCCGATAAGGTCGCCCACCCGTTGCGGTCCGTCCTGACCGGCCAGGACCATAAGCCCCAGAGCGAACAGGACGTACGGGATGGCCATATACTTCAGGGCGTGCCCGACGGCGGTCATTCCCCCTTTGACCAGGGAGAAATGCCTTTTGTCGAACTCCCCGATGTTCATGGGCTCACCCCCCACGGCTCGTTGTAGTCCTGTTCGCTGTAGCCGCTCCAATACTGATAGTTCATAGTCACCCTGACGTGGACCGTATCGCTGTTGAAGTAGACGTTGTCATAGGCCTCCTGAGACAGCCAGATCTGCGCCCAGGCCCAGCCGTTCTGTTCCAGGTACACCTGCTGGTTGACGTTGGTGTAGTACCCATGGGAGTCAGAGTATTCGATGAAGGCATCCGCGTACTGACCCTGGTAGGAGGGATCGGTCTGGAAGCTGAAAGGTATCCTCAGCAGATACGAACCGCCCAGGTCCTGCAGGCTGGAGGAGCCCATCTGGAGCTGCAGGTTCATTATCGGGTCTCCTCCGCCGCCCCCTCCAATGCTCAGCTGCCCTTCGTCATACGTGAAGCAGTCCTCCAGGACGTACAAGGTGGTTCGCACCGTCGCGTTGGCCGTCCCGTTGGTCAAACGGTCGTATGCCTC
>JAXGNA010000029.1:0-3205 GCA_040768245.1 Methanomassiliicoccales archaeon
GGCATCGTTTACTCGCGCTTCGACATCCCGATCATCGCCCATTCCACGATGAAGGACCTCCTCGTCGATGATGAGCCGCCCTTCATCTTCGCCGCCCCCGGCGGCCTGTATGTCCGGCTGGACAGCGACCTGCTGCACCGGCTGAGGGAGGAGAGGAGCGTCAGCCTCGGGACGCTGGCGGAGGTGGCCGGGGTCTCCCGCCGCACCATCCAGATGTACGAGGCGGGCATGGGGGCCATGATAGACGCCGCGCTCCGCCTCGAGGAGTACCTGGGCAAGCAGATAGTGGTCCCGGTGGACCCCCTGGGCTATCATCCGCAGGCGCAGGAGACCAGGCCTCTGGACATGGACAGGCAGGACGAGTTCTCCCGTAACATATACACCATGCTCACCGAGATGGGGCTGGTGGTCAAGCCGACGGAGAAGTGCCCGTTCGAGGCGCTGACGGTCGACAGGGACCTGCTGATCCTGACCGGCCTGGGAAGGGACGAGACGAGGCTAGCGGACAAGGCCAAGGTGGTGGCCGACGTGTCGCGGATCACCGGAAAGGAATCGGTTATATTCATCGAGCGTTTACGCACCAGGCACAGCATCGAGGGCACGGCGCTCATCGGAAGGGACGAGCTGCAGAAGATAAAGGAATCGGAGCGCCTGCGCAAGATGGTGAACGCCCGGAGCGAAGTGGATGCAAGAGATTGAGCTGAACGGTTCGCAGGTCTTCGTTCTCCCGGTCATCAAGGGACCGATCAGCGACGGGGAGAAGGTTCGAACGGCGATAATGGACATCAGGCCGGACGCGGTGGGCATTTCCATATCCAAGGAGGAGCTGGAAGGACTGCGCGCCTATCAGGGGGAGGAAATCGAGCTCAGCGACCTGGAGGAGGCGTACAAGGCCGGGCTGTCGGAGTTCGGGGAGGTGCAGCTGCCCCCGCCCTGCTACCTGGAAGCGCTCAAGGCCTGCGACGAGCTGGGCGTTCCGATCATTCCCATCGATATGAATGAAGATCTCTTCTCCGACAGGTATTGCGAGCTTGTCGGAGGGCTCGAGCTGATGAAGGAATCGTTCTTCTCGCATCGGATCGCCCGGAAGCGGTTCAACCTGGAGAGCGCCGAAGCCTTCGTTCTGGATTACGACCGCAAGGTGAACGGGGGGAGGGGGCTGTCCGCCCTGAACGCCGAACGGGAGGCGCACATGGCCAGGTCGGCCGAGGAGATGGCCGGGGGACGTTCGAGGGTGTTGCTGCTCCTGGAACTGGAGCGGGCTGACGGCGTCAAGGCGCTGTTGACCGAGGGCCGGGGAAGATAGGCAATATATAGCCTGGAAGAGTTCTATCGGGCATGGAGGGGGAGGGCGGGCCTTGGGATGTGTTCCAGAGCAAGGTCGACGCTCTGGCCGCTTTTCTGGAGCTGGACCGCCTCAACCTTTGGCAGACGTTCGCATATGTACTGCTGATCGCCCTGGCCCGCGACCTTTCCGAGTATTACCTCCTTGATGAGGCATTTGTCAGCACCGCCCATCCCTGGGCGTTCAGCATCGCCCACCATGTCGCCTTCTTCATCCTGACCTACCTCGGCCTTGTGCTGCTGTTGAAGGTGTTCTCCGGCACCGGTCTGAAGAAATGCATGAACTACACGAACTGGTACTACTGGATCGTGCTCATCCCGCCCTGGGTGGACCACTTCCTTTTCGGTCTGGACCACAACTACGCCTACTTCTCCTGGACGGAATTCTTGGCGGCCTTCTTCCAGATGCAGGGCCGGGCCTTCAACCCGGGCCAGGGAGCGGAGGTGGTGATCGTGCTCTTCGCCCTCTTCGCCTATGTGTTCTGGAAGCACCGGGGCGATATTGCGGACCTGCAGGGAAGGCTGTTCCTGGCCGCCAGGATGGGGCTGATGGCCTTCTTCGTCGTCCTCTTCATGTTCATCCTTGGCACCCCTGGCGCCTACCTTCCCGTCGGTTCCTCGGGCGGCGTGCCCGTCTTTCCCAACTACGATGACACCAGATATGTCCAGTATCACCTCTTCATCTTCGCCTACTACTATCTGGCAGGTGCCGTGATAGTGCTCGTAATGAGCCTCCTAGCCCTCCGACGCAGGTTCTGGATGGAGCTTGCCGCGCTGCGACCGTGCCAGACCGCCTTCTTCTCCGCCATCGTCCTGGCGGGCGCGGCCCTCTCCTGGAGGGCGGACGGAGGGACTGAGCTGGTGATGAAGATACTCGACCGTCCCTACTGGGTGAACCTCGCGTATCTGCTGCCCGCGGTCACCTCCGCCGTTCTCGCCTGGCAGGCCAGCGTGATCTGGAACGATCTGAGCGACCGGGAGTGGGATTCCCCGGGAAAAAGGGGAAGGGTGCTGCCGTCCGGTATCGTCCCCGTCTCCGCGCTGAAGGAGGCCTCGATCGTGCTGGCCTGCACCTCGCTCGCCGCATCGTTTCTGCTCAGCGTGCAGATGTTCGCGGTGATGGCCGCCATCCTGGCCATGTCCCTGGTCTATTCGTTCCCCCCGCTGCGCTTCAAGAACGCCCTGCTCAGCCCGCTGCTGATGGGCGCAGGGACGTTCCTGGCTTTCATATATGGAGCCCTGACGCCATACGCCGTCATTGGATATGCCGGGACCATCCCCTACCTTACCGGAGAGACCGCCCTCATATCCATCGGTCCCGAGGTGCTGTTAGTCGGGGCCTGCATGTTCGCAGGCCTGGCGGTCGGCTCGATGGTCACAGACGTCGAGGGACGCGACGAGGACCTGGCCGGAGGCGTCCGGACCATATACACCGTCCTGGGCATGGAGAGGGGCGTGCTGGTGGCCGCCGGGCTCATTTTCCTGGCGGCCCTCACCCCGCTGACCCTCTTCCATTCGGCCTCCGACCTCCTCGTGTTCCCGGCCTTGGGCGCCCTGGCCGCATGGCGCTTCCATACCAGCGGCTCGTCCAGGACGGTCATGTCGCTGGCCATGATGGGCCTCATCTACGCGGCGCTCCGCTTCCTCTCCCTCATCTAGACCAGGGAGCGGAAGAACAGGCGGTGGAAGCGCGGTATGGTCATCATGAGCAGCCGCTGCCAGGTCTCCTGTCCCAGGGCCATCCTGGTCCAGGCATCCACATAATGGGTTTCCTGGCGGACGGTACGGAAGAAGGCCTTGGTGTCCACCACCCCCAGGAGCCAGTGCAGGACCGGGGATATCGCTGTGGCCGCCCTTATGT
>JAXGNA010000030.1:0-2055 GCA_040768245.1 Methanomassiliicoccales archaeon
ATCGCTCACCTCCATGCCGGAGCTGAACGGCACGTCAGGGCGGATGAGGTCCTTCAGTATCATCTTGCGGTCCCGGCGGGACATCTTGCCCACCACCCCGATCACCTCGTCCTGCAGGACGGAATCCTTCGCCGCCTTGTTGTCCTTGGGCACCATGATGGTCATCTTGCCGGTGTCATCCTCCAGCTCGATGATCTTCTCCCCCGACCGGGTCTCCCGCACCTCATTGACCATCCCGATGACCTTGACCTCGTCGGCCTGTAGCTTGTTAGGATCCATCGCCCGCTGGATGGATATGGCGCCCATCATGTCCCTCCGGCGGAGCAGCAGCGCCTTCAGGCTGGCGAAGCGGTCCTGGAAGTATCGGGCGAAGCCTTCCACTGACGCCAGGCAATCCGACTGGGCGGTGATGTCCTTCAGAACCTGAACCTCGCCCATCCTCCTCACCGCAGCGGGTTCCGGCCGCACGGTCGTCTCCAGGCGCGGTCCTTCCACGCGCACCACCGTCCTCAGGTCGCGCAGGGTCACCACCAGCGGCTGGTAAGGTATCTGGGGGATGATCTGGCGGGCGAACTGCAGCGGCGACGGCTGGGACAGAATGAACTCCTCGGCCTCCTGGTCAAGAAGAAAACCGTCGTTGGCCAGGGCCTCCACGACCTTGCTGCGCATCCGACCTTGCCATGCCGCCCCCATTTTAAATAGTTTCTTAAATTATCCATTCCCGATGGTCGAGGTCACAGCCAATGCCAGGTCGTACCCCACCGAGGACGCCGAGAGGGTGCGCCGCTGCCTCCTGAACATCTTCCCGGAGGCAGACCTGACGGAAAGGGATGGAACGGTCACGGCCACCGTCCAAGGCCTGTCGCGGTTCAAGGAACTGATCCGCAACCACCGGATCCTGGACAGCACCCGGGCGGTCATGCTCCGCGGCATGTCCGGCGACCGCATATCGCTCGGTCTCAACAAGCAGGCGGCCTTCGTCGGAAAGATCTCCTTCGCCGAGGGGAACGCGCCCCTGGGGCATATCGAGGTGGTCATCAGGGGCGACGACCTGGAGGCGCTCATCGACGATGTCGCGCCCCGCACCGTGGACGGGGAGATACCTTGATCGCCATCTCCTCCCCGCACCTCTCGCGCTGGGACTTCCCTTACGCTCTGGAGAGGGTCGCCGAGCATTACCAGGCATGGGAGATAGTGGCCGAGGGGAAGCACCTTCTGAGGGACATATGTGATGATTTTCTCAAGCTCGCCCCGTCCTACGATCTCGAATTTTCCGTCCACGCGCCTCTGAGCGATGTGAACATCGGGGCCATCAACCCGAGGATGAGGGAGGCCGCCCTGAACGAGGTGCTGGAGGCTATCGAGCTGGCGCACCGCATGAACATCGACCTGATCACGGTACATCCGGGCTTCATGTCCCCCCTGGCGGTCCTGGACCGGGGCACCGCAGTGGAAGCCACGAAGAGATCGCTGAAGGTCATCAACGCCCGTGCCAGGGACCTGGGCGTACGCGTCGCTCTGGAGAACATGCCGGAGATGCCCGCCTCCATGGCCAAGACCCCCGAGGAGCTCCTGGAGTTCATGGAGGGGACGGAGATGGGCGTGTGCTTCGATATCGGCCATGCCAACACCGTCGGAAACATTCCGGATTTTCTTGCGATAAGGGGCCGCTTCATCAACATGCACGTTCACGACAACATCGGCGACCGGGACCGGCACATGGTCATCGGGGAGGGCAACATTGACTTCCGCAGATGGCTGGAGGCGTTCCGGCCCTACCGGGGCAGGTACGTCATAGAAGCCCGCGAGCTGGAGGCGTCACTGCTGTCCCGCGATAGGCTGCGGGGAATATTGGCCGCCTTCGAGTGATCAGTTCTCCTTTCTGCAGCGGGAGCAGATGAACTTCCCATCTACGAACCTCGCCTCCGTTCCTGCGCAATGTCTACATACAAACCCGAAGGTGGGCGCGGCCGACGGGCCGCCGTAGGGCACGTACTCTGCCCGGGGGGAGAGCGGCCGGTAGTACGCGCTCACCGGGCGGGCGTCGCCCCATCT